>CAVQOL010000028.1:0-24590 GCA_963714415.1 uncultured Ignavibacteriaceae bacterium | reverse complement strand
TGCTGCCTTTTTCAATACGCCCAGCGCCCGTATTAGTTCACGCGGAAATCTATCTCCGCCAATTTTAAAGTTCATTAAGGATCTTGCGGTTTGTGCTCCGTAGTACTTATCGGACGGGACTTTAATTTCGCCCATTGTGTCTTTTTCAATTCGGTAACTCATAGCGGTTCTCCCTGAAAGATTTGTTAAAATATTTGTAAGAATTACTGTTCTAAATTTACAATAAATATTTAATATCAGATACTTCAAAGAATCTGATTGTTTGATTTCCAAAAAGCTATTCGATTCTCAAAATAGGGTAAAGATTGAGCTGCTTATCACAGTAAGGAGATCTTTTATAAAAGAAATTTAATCGTTCATAAGAATTATTTCTAAATGCTTCGTCATTAATTAATTTTTCTTCAAATTCTTTTTTTAGTTCAGGATCGTTTGATAACATTTCCGCCGCAATATCTTCCATAACATAACCTTCGAAATATTCTTTCTGTTCAAAAATCTGATTCATGAATCCCCATTGCACAAATGAATCCGAACATTTGGGCTCCAATAAATGCGTTATGATACGAATTGTTCGTTGATTTGTTGATACAAAAAAGGTTCCTGCTGGAACAATCATTTCTTCAGAATAAATATCATAATTAAGACTAACCCTGTGTCTTCCTTCGTTAGAAAAATTATTAAACTTTATATCTTTGAATCTATATCTTTTCACGATAAAACTTTTTTCTTCAGAAAGTTGACTTACTTCAACTCCATGAAGTTTTAGTCTCTCGACAATCTCTTTCCATTCCTGAGGAATAAGATATGCTTTTGCCGGTTGGACAGAATCGGCAGGTTTAACATCCCGATAAAATTTAATAGTCATATCATTTGGCTTATCGGTATAGACTATTTTTTCCGCTCCGGATATTTCAGAATTTTCCTGATAATATTCCAATCCCTTAAAGACCACTTCTTCATAACTATCTCCGAGTTGAAAAGATATCGGGATAAACTCTTCACCCTCATATAATTTTTTAATTGAGTTTTCATCTGCTTCTTTATTTAACTTCACCAAACTTTTTGAATTTTGATTGATAAAATCCAAAGTTGTTTCTAACACCGCTTTTGTTGAGTATACTCTTTCCTTATAAGGTTTTATCATATGAGTTTCAACAAGAAGCGATGGACGATTCTGCAGTGAAAAATACCCGGTTGATAGTCTTGGTCCGGAAGCCCAATCGACTATTCCGGAATCGAGACCACTTCGCCAGTTTCGTAATGCTACATAAGGAAAAATTAAAAACCCTTTTTTGTTTACTTTAGCCGTTAGGAACGGTACAAATTTTTTATCAAGCCATTGTGCGGTTTCTGAGTAAATATTAGCAAATCTTTCAACCTCATAAGTAATTGTGTACTGATAATCAGCACCATTAGTAGTATGGTTATCAATTACAAAATCAGGTATCCATTCAGAAATTAATTTTAGCATCGCCTGCATTTCTGCAGCATCAGCCTTCATCCATTCACGGTTCAGATTATAACCCTGAGCAGTAGTTCTCCAGCCCATTTCTTCAGGACCATTTTGATTAATTCTGTTGAATTTGCTCTTTCTCTCATGACCGTCAACGCTGAAAATGGGAACGACCATTAACACTACATCATCAATTAAATATTCTTGTTCCTTTGTGATTAGAATTTCTCTTAGCAGAATCATTGAGGCATCTTTACCTTCTATTTCTCCGGCGTGAATGCCACTGATTATCAATACAATCGGTTTATTAGTTCTTTTTACTTCTACAGGATCAAAAACCCTGTCTTTAGAGACAATCAGACATTTCAATTCTCTGCCTTGCGGCGAAATACCAAAACTTACAAGTTCTGCATATTCAGAATAAACCGAGATATTTTGAAAGTATTGCAATGTTTGATTATAATCAGAAGTTGAGACGAATCCCGATTTTTCAAATTCAGTCAGCCATTGGTCGTTTGATTGCGAAAAGATGATGATTGAAGCTGAAAACAGAATTGTAAAAATGTATTTCATAGTATTTCTAAAAATTTTTCTTTTGATGATGCAAATTAAAGAGAAGTTTTATGAAGAGCATTTATAGTTATAAAAAAAGGACGCCGCAGAATTGCAACGTCCTTAATTAAGAGTTAATATTAATTGTTAAAAATCTTTACTTCACCAGCAACATCTTCTTTGAGTTGTTATAATCTCCTGCCTGTAGTTTGTAAATATACACCCCGCTTGCAAGATGAGATGCATTAAAGTTTACTTCATATCTTCCAGATACTTTCTGTTCATTTACAAGTGTTGTAACTTCTCTACCGAGTATGTCGTAAACTTTAAGTGTTACTAATCCATCTTCCGGTATTTGGTATTTTATTATTGTTGATGGATTGAACGGATTTGGATAGTTCTGTTCTAAATTATAAGCTGAAGGAACTAAATTCCCCATAAACCCAACCCTTATAAGATTTGATTTTTCCAGCGTATAATCGTCTCGCTGAATGTCGCCAACAAACATTTTAACTGTATCGGTTGCTGAAGTTGTTAGTCTTAAATAATATAGGCCAGCTTCTATACCTGAACAATTAACTAAATAACTCGGATTAGAGTATAATGATGTATTTAATTTGTTATATGTGACTTGATCAAATACTCCAATCACCTCATCCGTTAGTGCATTAACCAATTCACATTTAAATGTAATATTGAATTGATCATCGAGCAGGGAATCAGCATAATTTCCATTTATGGTATAGTAGTAATTTGAGAATACAAGTTCACTTTGCGAATTTAAATTAAAATAATTAGTTCCAACTGCGGAATTCAATTCATTAATATTATTTACAGGAAGAGTATCTATTCTCTCAATAAAGTTAATTATTGAACCATCTACTGATATATCTCCTACGTTAAAAATGAATTCAATTCCGTTTTTAACTAAAGAACCCGTTCTGCCATAGCTTATCCCATTTTCTGTTATAATTCCTGTTTTTTCGAGCAGTCCGCCAGAGAAATCATTGGTGCACTGATGAATTAAATACGGGATTGTTGTGCCGTTATTGAAAACCATTGCCTTAATATTACTAAAATTTGTTCCATTGCTTACGAGGGGTTGTATTCCATTGGCAGACAAAGATTGTATAAGGCTATAATTTCCAGACGCATCACGTTTAACATATTTTGTGTATTGACCATTACTCTGGCTAAATGCGAGTATAGAACCAACAGAAGTAGGAATTGAGTTATTATTCGTGAAATTCACTCCGTGACTGAAGTCCGACCAACCACCCCAATATTCTCCGTAGCCTACTTTGGCTACAGCAGCATACCTTACCATCGAATATTCATTTTCCTTTGCAAATTTTTTATCTAAAATCATTTGGCGAAAACCAGTCCAGCTAACCATTACTCTCATTGCGATTGGATCGATACCACCGAAATAACTTACTGAAGGATTTAAGTTTTGAGTATAGCCCGTACCTTCTGATAGATTTGTAAGACTGCAAAATCGTAAATTATTTTCACCATCCGGATCGGCATGCATATAATAAATTGTTGAAGTCCCCTGTTGAAATGCAATATTATAGTCTGCCAATTTATTGCTTGCAACTGCCCAATTAAGCGTATTTTGATCAGTATTTGGCACATCCCGTTCTTCGGACCAAGTCCATAGGTTTGAAATGTTTGTACGTGATCTCCACTTTAGATTACTGCTAGAAGAAGGCTTATAAATGACAAATTGTTGATTTGGCGTACAAGATACTACCGGTTTCAATGTACCTAAATCATTATAGTTGTTGGAAATTGTAAATGAAGTTTCATAAATTTTGTTTGAGAAAAAATCAAATTGAAGAAAACCTAATTTTAATGAACCATCCCAATATTCAAAAACAATAGTTTTAATATCTGACAAATAATCAACTGACGGATTTTTTGCATTCTCTTTTAAAAGAATTTCATATGAATCGCCATCATTTTCTATAATAGCATACCATACTTTACCCATAGATTCATAAACCAAATGATATTCATCTATCAAATAATTTGTATACACTAATTTTCTTTGTGAGTTGCTGCTTATGCCATTTAAGTCGCTGGACATTAAATTACCTTTCAGTACTGCCTTTGCAACTGCATCTGAAGAAGTAAATACAACTCCGGTTTCGTTGTTATATGCATCTTCGTAATTTACTCCGTCACCTGTCCAATAATATGGATAGAATAACCTGCTTTGTCCGTGTACTGTTATTGGCTGCTCTAACGGTACTCCGACTTTGTAATAAGGCGGAGCCCAGTTCGGGTATCCTTGTAATAAAAATACACCATTATATTTTTGGTCATACTCGTACTCCGTTGTTTCGTTTGGATAAAACGGAGATGTTCTTGGATGTGGATACGCTTCATTCATTCCCCTGTTTCTTAGCTGGTTTGCATACTGAGTATCCTGATAATCAATAAACCAGGGTCTTTAAATTCTATTACTCCGCCTGTTGCTTCCGTTCCCTCTAGACTTGTTTTTATTGTTATGCCAGGGTTGGTGGGTTCAAACTTAGAAGTTAGAATATTTGTAAGAGGTGTTATCTGGAAAGAATGAAAATTCTTAACATCACGCTTATCATCATTCCAGTTATTATACTTTTGATTCTCGATGACAGTTTGATCACCTAAAAATGTTTGATTTGAATTTATTAGAAAACTAAATGATGATCCTGGGTTAAACTGATTACTCCAATTACTAAGCTCCCATTTTTTAAGAACTCCCACCTGTTGGTTAATGCTATTTCGCTGATCAATAATTACTAATTTGTTTTGACCATAAGAAAATTCTAGTATAAACATTGCACCAAGTAGTAAAATTAAAACTATCTTTTGCATATCGAGCCCCTTATAAAATATTTGAAATTGTGTTAATTAAATGGATAGACCTTTACTTGAATCAATATTACCTCCTTCCTACTAATATTTTTGCTTTTGTCGATTCATAACCAACTGAAACGATTAAATCATTTTTAACGGATAATGACTTATAAGAACCAAAAAACACTCCCAAATCATTTTGGTAACTTTTCCAACTAATGCCATTAAAATGAAGGGATTCACCATAAGCACCAACAATAAATACATCATTGATGTTATTTGCTCTAACAGCATTTGTATGATATTCTGAAATACTTATAAGGGAACTATCCCATAAATTTTCATTTAGTAAAGTTTTTTTATAGACACCTGATCCAACTAAATAATATTTCCTATCCGAACTGAACCACATACCACTTAGAGGCCAGCCAGTACCTTCCGGATTTAATAATTCTGCAGTAATATTATTTTTAATCTTTAATATAGCTCGTTCATTTTCAGTTCCTTGCAATATATTGCCCCCCACAGCCAGTACTTCCCACTCCTGGGTTTTTTCATTATAATCTCCCCAGATATCGTTTATGTTTAATGTTGTTCCGCTCTCTATCTTTGCCCAACTGCTGCCGTTATAGTGAGCTATATTACCTTCACCACCTACTATATATAAATCATCGCTTGTTCTTCCCCAGATACCATTTATCCTTGTATTCCAATTTGGTATCGTAACTTCTCGAAACTCTAAGCCATTCCAATGAATTAAATATCCAATTCCAAACCAAATATCATTTTCACTAAATGACCACACTGATGTTATTGCAACAACATATCCGCCATAATAAATTGCTTTTAACTCCCACTTTTCTCCATCCCAGTGAACAGCATTATACTTAGTGTAGCCAAGTGAACTTGTGTCATCCTTAGCCCATATCTCACCAACAGCCCAAATGTTATTCTCGTCTATTATTGCAACATCGTAAAGTACACTGCTGCCTATATCTCCGCCAAATGTTATCATCTCAAATGTAAAGTTGTGGCTTGTGGTGTCCATTGTTGTTACAGTCAGCATATTGCTTTTTGCAGTCCGTTCGCTGTCTGCTTCAGGATTCCAGATACCGGATAACTGGAAATTGTATGTTTGGTTTGGCAGCAAAGAATCTATGTAAAGCAAAGTGTCTTTTGCGCTCAGCTCAAAGACCTGAGCTACGGAATCACCCGCTGGATTGTATTGTGTAAGTGTTAACTGAGCAGGAAGATTAAGCTTTTCTGTTTTAAGTATTATCCACGTCTCTGTGCAGTGTGCATCATCAAGTTCAAGCGTAAGTACAGGTTCATCAACAACCGGCGGCGGAAGTGTATTATCAGGCGGTTCGGTTGTGCTGCAGCTTATTAAACTCAGGCTAAGAAGATTAGTTATTACTAAAATTTCTTTAATCATTTTTTTCTCCACAACTCAATTTTCTTAATATTAAATTAATCAAAGTATCGTTTGAAAACTTCCGCCGGGCTGTTTAAATATCATTCATTCCCCTGTTTCTTAGCTGGTTTGCATATTGAGTATCCTGATAATCAATAAACCAAGGGTCTTTAAATTCTATTACTCCGCCTGTTGCTTCCGTTCCCTCTAGACTTGTTTTTATTGTTATGCCAGGGTTGGTGGGTTCAAATTTAGAAGTTAAATCATTAGTATATGAATAAATTGTAAATGACTTGTGGTTTGTAACATTGTCCTCATTTGTCGTATTGTTTATCCAATGATTATATTTTTCGCTGCTTAAAATATCTTGATAACCTCGTAGTGTTTTTGATGATCCAATTGTCCAGGTAAATGGTTGTGGGACAGAATAATCATCAAATCGACTAAGAGTTGTATTCCACAATCCAACTGTACCACTGCTTGAGTCATCGCTTAATTTCTGGTAAACGGTTACTAATTTTGTTTGAGCAGTTATCACAGTTGCATTTAAAACCAGAATAAGTAAAAGAAAACTTAATACTTTTTTCATTTTAATCTCCCGCAAGTAAAATTATTAATAAATAGTAAATTTTAAATTAGAAATTTTAGTCTATACTTTTTTACCTCCTTCCTATCAGTATAACCGCTTCATCATTCTTTCTACCTGTTGCTATTATTAGGTTATCCTTAATTTTAACTGAACCATATGAACCACTGCTAAGTAATGGTTCTTGGTAATCGCTTTTCCAGCTAAGACCATTATAGTGTAAGAAATCACCAAAAGCACCAACCCCAAAAACATCATTTATATTTGCACCCTTGATTGATGTTGTTGCAAATTCAGTAATATCAAAGTTGTTGTTCTTCCACAGAACTTCAGTTAACGTTCTCTTTTGATAAATTCCGGCACCCGCTACATAATATTGTCTATTAGTTTTAAACCAAACGGTTAGTAATGGTTCCATTTCAGGATATGATTCATAAGATAATTTCTCAACACTATTACTTTGTATTTTTAATATTTCTTTTTCCCATCCAGTTCCATAATTAGAAGCCACAGCCAGTACTTCCCACTCCTGGGTTTTTTCATTATAATCTCCCCAGATATCGTTTATGTTTAATGTTGTTCCGCTCTCTATCTTTGCCCAACTGCTGCCGTTATAGTGAGCTATATTACCTTCACCACCTACTATATATAAATCATCGCTTGTTCTTCCCCAGATACCATTTATCCTTGTATTCCAATTTGGTATCGTAACTTCTCGAAACTCTAAGCCATTCCAATGAATTAAATATCCAATTCCAAACCAAATATCATTTTCACTAAATGACCACACTGATGTTATTGCAACAACATATCCGCCATAATAAATTGCTTTTAACTCCCACTTTTCTCCATCCCAGTGAACAGCATTATACTTAGTGTAGCCAAGTGAACTTGTGTCATCCTTAGCCCATATCTCACCAACAGCCCAAATGTTATTCTCGTCTATTATTGCAACATCGTAAAGTACACTGCTGCCTATATCTCCGCCAAATGTTATCATCTCAAATGTAAAGTTGTGGCTTGTGGTGTCCATTGTTGTTACAGTCAGCATATTGCTTTTTGCAGTCCGTTCGCTGTCTGCTTCAGGATTCCAGATACCGGATAACTGGAAATTGTATGTTTGGTTTGGTAGTAATGAATCTATGTAGAGTAGGGAGTCTTGAGTACTCAGACTAAAGGTCTGAGTTACAGAATCACCTGATGGGTTGTATTGTTTTAGTGTTAACTCTGCGGGTAATTCTAAATCTTTTGTTGTTAATTGCAGCCACGCTTCTGTGCAGTGTGCATCATCAAGTTCCAGAGTAAGAACAGGTTCTTCAACAACCGGCGGTGGTAGTGGAGGATCGGGCGGTTCTGTGGTGCTGCAGCAACTCGAGTAAAAGAGTAAGATTATTAGTGCGAGTGAGAATGTAAACGGGTGTTTTATTTTTCTGCCCATATTGTCTCCTCTTTAGTTTAATAATTATATCAAATATTATTTCAAAAAAAAAAAAAATGAAAATACAATCCAAAAACAAACATCATTGTTTCCATCGGTAATTATAGTCTTTATAAAAAAGGCAGTAATTACTTTTTGTAAAATTTATTTACGTATAAATGTAGCTTAAAGAATACTAAATTGAAATAAGAAAGGCTAAGATTGTTTATTGTTACAAGGTGGGTTGTGATGGTATAATAACTAATAATACAAATTATAAAGAAATTTGATGAATGAGATATAGTCTTTCCTTTCATTATTAAGTCACATAAATTCCAATTGTAAAAATTATTTATTCGGATTACTGATGCGAATCACTTCAAAAATTCTTTTACTTATATTTCTACAGTTTTCTTTCCTCAACGCCCAAGAGAAAGATAAAGGATTTGATATTCTTCATTACAAACTCAATTTAGATTTATATGATTGTTTTATCGAACCATTCCCACATTCGTTCAAAGGTTTTATTGAAATAAAAATAAAAGCCGAAAACGATTTAACAGAAATATATCTGGATGCATCAAATTCTTCAATCACTATTGACTCAATCATATTACCTGCACAATCATTCATTCATCCAATCAGTCAATCAAAAGCACTTATAAGGTATTCCCACAATAATGGTAAACTTAATATTTCTTTTAATTCAACTATAAATAAAGATGATAGTCTAATCTTCGCGATATATTATTCTCATCTTAATGTAAGAGATAACTCTTTCTTTTCAGATAACGGAATGGTATTCACAAACAACGCTCCTGAAGGCGCAAGAAATTGGTTTCCGTGTTACGATCATCCATCGGACAAGGCAACTTTTGAACTAATTGCTAAAACTCCAAACAATGTTTTACTTGGTTCAAATGGTTCTTTAATTGACTCAACTCAAATCTCAGATACAACTTTTTATCATTGGAAAAGTCGTGATCCAATTGCGACTTATTTAACTGTAATTTCAGCCAAGGTTGATTATAAACTTGATATTGTTGAATGGAACAATCTTGAAACAAAAGAAAATATTCCGGTTCGCTTTTATTGGAATGAGGGAGAGAATGAATCAAATCTAAATAGTATCAAAAAACAAATTATTCCCATTATGGATTTCTTCTCCGGGTTGTTCGGAACTTATCCATTTGAGAAAAACGGATTTGCAACTTTAAATGAGCACTTCGTTTACGGCGGAATGGAAAACCAGACTCTTATTTCACTCTGTCCTAATTGCTGGGAAGAAATGTTAATTGTACATGAATTTGCACACACCTGGTGTGGAAATATGATAACTCTAGAAAACTGGTCTGATGTCTGGCTTAATGAAAGCTTTGCAACATATTGTGAGGGATTATGGATTGAACATAATTGGGGACTTGATGCTTATAAATCTTATTTCAAAAATGAATCTGAAAGATATTTTCGGGAGAATCCCGGTTTCCCTATCTATAATATATTGTGGAATGAAGAAACTCCTCCTTCAAATATTCTGTACAACGGACCAATAATTTATTCTAAAGGAGCATGTATCCTTTATATGTTCAGGGAAACTGTAGGTGATTCACTGTTTTTTGAAGTTCTTAAATCATATTCCGGCCATAAACGATTTAGATATGCTAATGCAAGTACAGAAGATTTTATTTCTGTTGTAAACAAAATTACGGGACAAGATTACACAAAATATTTTTATCAATGGCTAAGAACTTCTGATCATCCGGTTTATCAAAATTATTATGTTATTACCGAAGATGAAGGTGAATGGAGAATTGATTTAACAATAAATCAAGTTCAGGATAACGAGACAACTTACGAATTGGAAATAAAACTAAAAATTATTTTTTCAGATGGAACCGAAGATGTGATAACTATAAAAAACACTAAACGAGCAGAGAATTATTTTTTCACGTATAAAAATGATCCATTGGTGTTGCAATTTGATCCATATAATGAAATTATTCTGAAAGAATCCGAAACAATAAAAATTGACGCAATTGAAATAACATATTAAGAAATTTTTACTCGTAGGATGTAAGTATTATTACATAGAATTTTATTACATTTTTAATAACATTTGGTTTGTACGTAAAATACCTTTATGAAAGGAGAAATCATAGTCTATAGATTTTTGGTACAATTTTTTCTAAGTAATCTGTACTAATATAAATATCAAAGGGTAGATTATGAATATTCCCGTTCTCGACCGAAGCAACTACCTTAAGGGCTTGCTAATTACAGCAAAGTTAGACAAAAGTCTCACCGATAAAGAAAAAGAAATAATAAAAGGGATATCCGATAAACTAGGATTTGCAACTGATTTTTATAACGAAACTATTCGCAGTTTACTTTCAAATCAGTATATAAACGAAGAAAACTATTGTCTTTTCCGATTCAAAAATTGCTCGTTCGTTTTTAACAGATGCAATAAAACTTGCATACTCTGATGGAGAAGTAACTAATAGCGAATTGAATTGGCTGGATTCCACCGCTAAAGTAAATATGATTGAAAAGGATTTTGTGCAAAAAAAGATTAAAGCTTACAAAGAATCACCAATGCTTCTTCGCAATACTGAATTTGCACTTTATTCAATCATCTGATTTTTTACTCAAATAAATCTGTGGTAAAAACAAACTTTTACCGCAGATTTATCCTAATCCAAAATAATCAAGTAATTTTTTAATCTTTCAATTTATCAATCTTCCTTTGTCCTTTACTTACCTAATCTCTAATTTTGAATTAAAATTTTATAAAATTTCTGTTAACAGTTTCTCTTTTTCTAGAAGGATCACACCATGAAAAAAATGAAAGCTCTTGTAAAAAAATATGCAAAGCCGGGAATATGGATGGATGAAGTTCCTGTTCCGGAATATGGTCCAAATGATGTATTAATTAAAATTCAGAAAACCGCAATTTGTGGAACGGACATTCATATTTATAACTGGGATGAATGGGCACAAAAAACTATTCCGGTTCCAATGCACGTTGGACACGAATATGTTGGAACTGTTGAAGCATTCGGTGATAATGTTCACGATGTAAAAGTTGGAGAACTTGTAAGCGGTGAAGGACATATTGTTTGCGGAACTTGCAGAAACTGTCGTGAAGGAAGAGGACATCTTTGTCCTAATACAAAAGGAGTTGGTGTAAATCGTCCTGGCTGCTTTGCAGAGTATCTTGTAATTCCGGTTTCAAATATCTGGCATTGTGATCCTAAGATTTCAAAAGAGATATTCTCAATTTTTGATCCGCTTGGTAATGCCGTTCATACTGCGTTATCATTTGATGTTCTTGGTGAAGACGTTTTGATAACAGGTGCCGGACCAATCGGAATCATGGCTGCGGCAATAGTTAAACACTCCGGTGCAAGGAATGTAGTTATTACAGATATGAATTCATACAGACTTGAACTAGCTAAGAAGCTGGGAGTTACGAGAGCTGTTAATGTTAAAGAAGAAAAACTTCCTGATATTATTAAAGAATTAGGGATGGTTGGTGGTTTCGATGTTGGATTAGAGATGAGCGGCAGTATTCATGCTTTTAACGATATGATTGATGTTATGTATCACGGTGGTAAGATTGCTCTGCTTGGAATTCTTCCCGAAAAAGTTGGTATAAACTGGAGCAAGGTTATCTTTAACGGATTAACTATCAAAGGCATCTATGGACGAATGATGTTTGAAACATGGTATAAAATGCAATCAATGGTACAAAGCGGATTAAATATAAATCCAATTATAACTCATAGGTTTAAGATTGACGATTACTTAGAAGGATTTGAAATAATGAAGTCGGGGAACTCTGGTAAAGTTATTCTTGATTGGGAAGCTTGATTCTGGATGCTGGATACTGGATTCTGGATACTTGTTGCAGGATAGTTGATGCTTGAAGTTTTATACTAAGTTTTTAGGGTAAACAATGAGCTATAAAAATTTGGAGATATGGCAACTTGCAAGAGAATTAGTTGTTGAAATTCATAAGATGACTTTAACTCTACCAAAATTTGAACTATATGAGGAAGGAAGTCAGATCCGAAGATCCTCTAAATCTGTTAAGTCCAATATTGTGGAAGGTTACGGAAGAAGAAATTACAAAAGCGATTACATACGATTTATAACCTTCGCATTAGCTTCTAATGATGAAACGATAGACCACTTAGAAACCTTGTACGAAACAGAATCTTTAAAAGATAAAAATCTATTTGACGATCTTCATAATAAATTAGAAATACTGGGTAAAAAGACTAATCGTTTTTTACAATCAGTTCAAAAAGAACATTTAAGTGATAAATAATCTTTACCAGTATCAAGAATCCAGAATCGAATTAATAAAAAGGAACTCAGTTATGGATAATAAAACAAAACAATACTATAATGATATCCTTAGCGGAATCGAAAAAGATGGTTTATTTAAAAAAGAAAGAATAATAACCTCCCCTCAAAGTGCACACATTGAAGTAATGCATACTCAGCAAGTGCTTAATATGTGTGCTAATAATTATTTGGGATTTGCAGACAATCCCGAAATTATTACAAGCTGCAAAAGAAAGTTTTGATAAATGGGGATTTGGACTTTCATCTGTTCGTTTTATTTGCGGAACACAGCAAATTCACAAAGAGCTTGAAAGAAAAATTTCAGAATTCCTCGGAATGGAAGATACTATTCTCTATACATCCTGCTTTGATGCAAACGGCGGATTGTTTGAAACTTTATTAACTGAAGAAGATGCAATTGTTAGTGATGAACTGAATCATGCAAGTATTATTGATGGAATAAGGTTATGTAAGGCACAGCGTTACCGCTATAAAAATTGTGATATGAATGACCTCGAATCAAAATTGAAAGAAGCAAAATCAAATAATGTAAGAAATATTCTTGTTGCAACTGACGGTGTTTTTTCGATGGATGGATTTATTGCTCCGTTAAAAGATATTTGCAACCTTGCAGAAAAATATAATGCAATGGTAATGGTTGATGATTCGCACGCAGTTGGATTTATGGGTAAGCATGGTAAAGGAACTCACGAACATAATGATGTAATGGGTAGAATTGATATAATTACCGGAACCCTTGGCAAAGCGCTTGGCGGTGCAAGCGGCGGATACACTGCAGCAAGAAAAGAAATTGTTGATTTACTCAGACAACGTTCACGTCCGTATTTGTTTTCAAATACAGTCGCCCCGAGTATTGTTGCTGCATCAATAAAAGTGCTTGATATGCTGAGCTCAACAACTCACTTAAGAGATAAACTTGAAGAAAATACAAAATATTTCAGAGAAAAGATAAAAGCTGTTGGATTTAACATTAAAGAAGGTGTTCATCCAATTGTACCGATTATGCTTGGCGATGCAGTTCTTGCTCAAACTATGGCTGCAAAGATGTTGGAAAAAGGTGTTTATGTTATTGGATTCTTCTTTCCTGTTGTACCAAAAGGAACTGCAAGAATAAGAGTTCAAATTTCAGCTGCACATTCGAAAGAAGATCTTGACTTTGCAGTTGAAAAATTTGCTGAAGTAAAAAGCGAGCTTAAAGTATAATTCAACTAAATGAAAATATTATTATGAAAAAAATTATTAATTGTTTTACTTTCTGTTGTACTTATAATAATCTCTACTAGCTGCAATTCCGGTTACAAGACTCCCGAATCAGTTATATACGCCAATGCAAAATATATGACTGAAAAAAATCTTGAGGCGGTAATGGGAACTATACATCCGGAAAGTCCTGTTTTTGAAAGTACTGAAAAAATTGTTAAGCAAATATTTGAACAATTCGACTTAAGTTATAAAATCGAAAAAATAGAAATAATTGAAGAGAGTGAAGAAGAAGCACTCGTCAAATTCACCCAGCTGACAACTAAACTTAACAATTTTCAATTTAAGAATAACAGATTGACAGGAGTTCACACTTTACGCAAAGATGGCAGCTCGTGGAAAATCTACACTACTAAAAGCAGTAATTTAGAGTACTTGAATTAATGATTAATGCCGGGACAGGATATATACCTCTCCCCGGCAAAAACCGATATCGTCAAAATGACCAATTCACAATCGGAAAAAATGGGAATGCACCACCCTGGTTAATAATATTTATCAGTCCTATTTGTAAACCATACATACTTCCGGCATAGTTAACAAATCCCAACTGAAGTCCGCTCACTTTTCCCTTATGATAGTTTACGAATCCCCATTGCAAACCTTCAAACTTGCTGTCACTAAAGTTTACAAAACCGGATTGAAAACCAAGAAATCCTCCATCAACAAGATTTACAAATCCAAATTGTGCACCAACTTGTTTGCCTGTTGTTGAATTAACCAAACCCCAATCGATTCCGCTTACGTTTTTATTTTTTCCGTAAAGAATATTTAGTCTCACACCGGTAATAGATGTATTTTCTGAAAATATTTGCACGGGATTAAATAAAGCAATTTGTATTGGTTTATCCTGCGCAAAAATATTTTTTTGCGGAGCAGCAAATACAAATAGTAAGATGAACAAAAACGATATTTGGTATTTCATATATTCTCCGTATATAATTAAAATGATATTTAAGATATTTAAATTTAATTATTAATGTATTCTAATCCTGTAATAACATTTATGGATTATCTTTCGATTTCAATTTCCAGCCATTCTTCAAGCTTAGAAAATATTAATTCCTTGTCTTCATCTGAGAAACTGTTTATTCGAGTTCTATGTGAACCATTAGGACGAACCATTTTCAAAGAGTTTGTTTTCCCGGTTAGAGAAACTCCTGCTGCAGTCCACGGATCATTTTCACCGTAAATGAAAATAAAATTATTTCCTTCATTCTCTACCCAATCGTTCATGTCTTTCATTGGTTCAGGATTAAAAGTTAAAGTAACTCCTTCCGGAATAAAAAATTCTGTTTGTCCGTCAGCATATTTTAAATATTCCTTAAATGGTTCAGTATCGTAAGCATAATAACCGTAATCTTTATAAGCCTGATAGAAGAAAGGATAGAATCCTTTTATATCTCTATCCGAAAAATATTCCGCTCCGCCATTCGTTAAAAAGTGATCAAAAATTTCCTCATCAGTGCTGGTAGAATCTGGAATCTTTGAACAATCGTCCCGGCCCCATTGCCAGTAAGCAAACGAATATTCCAGGATAGAATATTCAAAGGCTTTTTCATCACCTACAATATTATACGTTAATTCATTTTCTTCAGCATTAGATAAAAACATCGGATAATATTTATCTCTGTTTTTCAGGATTTGAAGTTGAAAATCATAGACTTTCTGTCTGCATTCAGGTGTAGAAACATTTTTTAGATGCTCATAAACCCTTTGATCATCTACTGAACGAGCAATAGGTCCTACGTAAGCGACAGTTGCATTTACATCATCAGAAAAATATCTGCGATGAAAAATCACTGTCGATCCGCCCTTGCTTATTCCCGTACTTAGCCATTTGCCGTTATAAAACTCTTTAAATATTTGAATAATTCTATGATGATCTTCAGCAGATTGCCGGATGTCCAGATATTCCCAATCAAAAGGATCGGGAACCGACTCACCGTAATAACGATGTTCAACACGTAATTGATTACATTTCAATAATCTGCTTAGCTCATTTGGTCGGTTTATTACACCATAACCATCAAGCTCAACAACCATTGGCTTGTCTCTATCAATGTGTGATAAATAAATTTTCTGTTTGAATGTTAAACTATTTGGATTATTATGGTCAATCGGTTGAGTTATGAATATCTCATATGATTCTGAAAACGAAGAATCTCCCTCAATCTTCTTAACTGTTAATTCCTGTTTTGATGAAAGCCATTTATATAATTCCGATTCATTGTTATTGTCCTGAGCAAAAACTGAAATAGATAAAGAAATAAATAAAGCAAATATTATTTTGCATCGGGATGCGAATTTTAAGTTCAAGTTATTCTCCTCTGATTAAATTAATTTAAATATCGCTGTGCTCGGTTCTCCTAATTATTTCCTCCTGCAAATCTTCTCCAAGATTTACAAAATAATCACTGTAACCTGCAACTCTAACTATCAGATCACGATAGTTTTCCGGTTCTTTTTGTGCCCTACGTAAAGTTTCAGCATCAACAACATTAAACTGAATATGATGACCATCCATTTTAAAGTAAGCACGTATCAAGTGTAAAATTCCTTCAAGCCCTGCCGGATCATCCATCAAATGAGGTGTAAATTTCTGATTCAGCAAAGTTCCACCGGTTCTTAGGTGATCAATCTTTGCCGCTGATTTGATTACAGCCGTTGGACCTTTTCTATCAGCACCTTGAACAGGAGATATTCCTTCTGATAGAGGTTTGCCACTGAGCCGTCCATCCGGAGTTGCTCCAATAACACTTCCGAAATAAACGTGGCAGGTTGTTGGCAGAAGATTTACCCTGTGATGTCCTCCTTTTGTATTCGGTCTTCCGTCAATCGAAGAAAAGTACAGTTCAAAGATTTCTTTAAGCAGATGGTCAGAGTAATCATCATCATTACCGTATTTAGGAGTTTCATTCCAAACAATTTTTTTAATCTTCTCAAATCCCACAAAATTATTCTTCATTGAATCAAGAATTTCGTTCATTGTAAATTTCTTTTGATCAAACACATTAAATTTTATTGAAGATAAACAATCTGTTATCGTTCCCATTCCAACACCCTGGATGTAAGAAGAATTGTAGCGGGCACCGCCTGAATTATAATCTTTACCTGTTTTTATGCAGTCATCAACCAGGATTGATAAAAATGGTGCAGGAAGATATTCCGACCATAATTTTTCAATTATCAGATTTCCTTTGATTTTAATATCAATAAAATATTTTAATTGTTTAGAGAACGCTTCAAAAAATTCTTCATAGGTTTTGAATGTGTTGGGATTACCGGTTTCTAATCCAATTTTCTTTCCGGTTCTTGGATCAATTCCATTATGCAAAGTAATTTCCAAAACTTTTGGAATGTTGAAATAACCTGTAAGTATATAACTTTCTTTCCCAAACGCTCCGGTTTCCACACATCCGCTTGCCCCGCCGTTACGGGCATCTATAAGTGATTTACCCTGACGCAGCATTTCCTGAATTATTGCATCGGTGTTAAAAATTGATGGCTGACCGAAACCGGTTTTAATAATTTTCAAAAATCGTTTTATGTATTGATCAGGATTTTTTTTGCTTACCTGCACCATTGAACTTGGCTGCAGTAATCTCATTTCCTCGATTACATCAAGAATAAGATAAGTTAATTCATTAACTCCATCTTCACCTTTTTCAGTAACACCGCCAAGATTTATTAAGCAAAAATCCGTATATGTATTACTTTCCTGCGCGGTTACTCCAACTTTTGGTGGTGCCGGCTGATTGTGAAATTTCACCCAGAATGACTGTAATAGTTCTTTAGCTTTTTCCTTCGTTAACAGTCCGCTTTCAATATCTCTTTTATAAAACGGATAAAGATGCTGATCAAGTCTGCCAGGATTAAATGAATCCCACGTATTGAGTTCGGTAATTACTCCGATATGAACGAACCAATAATATTGAAGCGCTTCCCAAAAAGTTTTTGGAGAATTTTCAGGAACACGATCGCAAATTCCTGCAAGAGTTTCAAGCTCGCCTTTTCGCTGAGTATCTTTTTCTTTTTCTGCTAAATCTTTAAGATATGAAGAATTCCTTTTTGCATAAGCAATAAGTGCTTCTGCAGATATTTTCATTGCTTTTAATTCTTCACGTTTATTAAAAGCTTCAGAATCATTATAAAAATCTAAATTATTAATACTGTTCTTTATATCAGTGATAAAATCTTTAAAACCTTTTTTATAAATTTTATCATCCAGAACTGTATGGCCCGGGGCACGCTGTTCCATAAACTCGGTGAATATCCCCGCTTCATAAGCATCAATCCATTCCTTATCAACTGAATCAAAAAGTCTATCTCTTATTGATCTCCCTTTCCAGAAAGGAGCAATTTCTTTTTCCTGGAATAATTTAGTTTCATCATCAACTTTGAAAGAAATTTTTTCGCGTGAGTTTAGAATATCAAAATCCTTGAGTCGTATGAGTGCAGATTTCGGGATATGTCGGTGTTTCTGCAGGAGCAGGACCGCGTTCACCAACAATTAATTCACCTTTATTTATACAGAGAGTTTTATTCTCAAGCACATATTTAAATGCAAGTGCGCGCGCAACAGGGACAGAGACTTTATCAGCTTCACCGCTTTTATAAAATTCAGTAAGCAGCCTTGCTCTCTCAAGTGATATTGAGGGAACGGCACTAAGTGTTTCGTTACGTAATTGTTTTATTCTTTCATTCATATTCTATCCTCTAATAGTAACTTCAATATTCAAACTATCAAATTTTGATTTAATCGTTTCAAGTTCTTCTTCAGATTGGGAAACCAACTCTCCTAATTTCGAAGGCTTATTTAACCGTTTATACTTTGATTCAGCAATTTTATTGTAGGGAAGTAAATCTATTCTTCTGATATTTTTTAGAGTTGAGATAAACTGACTAACCTGTGAGAGATTTTCTGTTGTATCCGATATATTGGGAATAAGTGGAATTCGAATTACAACTTTGTTGCCTCGTTCTGTCAGACGTTCCAAATTTTGCAGAATTGTTTTGTTGGAAACATTTGTAAATTTTTTATGAAATTCATCATCCATAAGTTTCAAATCATATAAGAAAATGTCTGTATAATCATAAATCGATTCGAATAATTTATAATTCGCATAACCGGAAGTATCTACCACCGTATTAATTTCATCTTCTTTACAGAGCTTTAACATTTCTTCCAGAAACGAATTCTGAATCAGTGGTTCACCGCCTGAGAAAGTAACTCCACCACCGGATTCATCGTAAAATATTTTATCTTTTCTTATTTCATTAAGAAGATCTTGAGTCGAGTAGCTTTTTCCGAAAAGCTCTTCCTCTTCACAATAATCATTTACAGAACTATTTAATGATTTTGCTTTAATACTCTCCGGAATTTCACGAATGCTTTCCGGATTATGACACCACCAACAGCGTAATGGACAGCCTTTCATAAACACAGTTGTTCTTATTCCCGGTCCATCGTGGAGTGCAAACCTTTTTATGTCGAAAACAATGCCTGTCATCTTTATAAAATCAAAACTATATTAATTAAAGTTCTTAAAAAAATGACTGAGTAGCAATAAATAATTACTTGTTTTCTGTTTAAATAATTGAAACCAAATAAGGACATTGATGAAATCCAAAATTAAAATAATTCAGGATGATATAACCAAACTTAAAGTTGATGCAATTGTAAATGCAGCTAATACAACTTTGCTTGGCGGAGGTGGAGTTGATGGAGCAATTCATCGTGCTGCCGGACCACAATTACTTGAGGAATGCAGAACTCTTAACGGTTGTACCACCGGTGAAGCAAAAATCACAAAAGGATATAATCTTCCGGCAAAATTTGTAATTCATACAGTTGGTCCTGTTTGGAATGGAGGAAGCCATAATGAAGATAAACTTCTAGAGAATTGTTATAAAAATTCTTTAAAGCTTGCGGCTGAAAACGAAATAAAAACAATTGCATTTCCTGCTATCTCAACAGGAGTTTACCGCTTTCCTCTTGAACGAGCAACGAAAATTGCAATTAATGAAGTACGTAATTTTTTAGAAAAGAATGAATCAATGGAGAAAGTAATTTTTGTTTGCTTTGATGAAAGGACTTATGAGGTTTATAAATAATTTTGGGGATATCAATCTATCAGAACTTCCTATAAGTCTTATGAATTATTTAGACATACTTCATAATCCGCCAATATTACTTCTAATAATTTAATCGTCCTCTTATATCATTAATTTGCCATTACCTAATTCTATTATGCCGTTAATACAATATTACTGCAAAAAATAAATTCAAATTTTTTACTTTTAATAAGTGTATTATAAATTTATTTAAAGAGAAAAAAGCAATGAAAATAAAATACTCCTTATTCTTTGTATTAATTTCTTTCCTGCTTAATTCATCGGTCGACATTTTGGCTCAATCCTCTTATGAAAGTTTCATAAGCTCTAACCTTGAACCACAGATTAACGACAACTTCAAAAAGGAAATTTCAGATACTATAGTATACTTTATGGGGAAGCACAATATCCCTGGTTTAGCTATTAGTATTGTTGATAGAGATTCAATTCTCTGGGCAGATGCATTCGGTGTAAAAAAAATAGATAGTGATGATAGTATAAACACCGAAACAATATTCAGCCTTCAGTCCATCTCAAAAACAGTTACTTCAACAGCTGTAATGATAGCTGTTCAGGAAGGATTGGTTTCATTAGATACACCGATAGTACATTATATTAAAGATTTTTCTGTAAATAGTAAGTTCGAAGAAGAACCGGAAAAAAAGATTACGCTTAGACACTTACTTAGTCATCGTGCCGGTTTAACACACGAAGCACCTATTGGAAATAATTATCAACCAAGTTTGAATCGTTTGAACAACATATAAAAAGTATCTCGTAATACCTGGCTCAAATCGGAAGTTGGCAAACTATACTCATACTCTAATCTCGGGATGGATCTTGCCGGCTATATTATTCAAGTGAAATCAGGAATGAAGTTTGAAGATTATGTTAAAGAAAATTTATTTGATCCTCTGGATATGGAACATACTTCATTTGATTGGGAAGAGATAAGAGAGGAAAAGAATCGCGCAATAGGTAATAGTAAAACCTTTAATACAATACCACTTGAATTCGCTATGATTCCAGCAGGAGCTTGCTATACCAACGTTGTTGATGTGGCGAAATTTATTCAACTTCACCTTAATGAAGGTAAACACGATGGGCAAGTTATTTTGGACAAAAAACACATAAGGGAAATGTATAAAATCCCGTTCTGTAAAAGCGATATTGGATATGCACTTGGAGTTGATATCTCAATTAATAATGGTGTTAATGAGTACAACCACTCTGGTGGTGGGTTGTATTTCAAACTGTAATTAAATGGATACCGGAATTAAATATTGGTATAGCAGTCTTAACTAATTCAGCATCTCATAACAATATTCATAAATTAATAGCTGATATTGTTATAAATAAACTAAAGCCTAATTCTAATGAAGATCTATTAAATCAATCAAAAATATCTTTTACCGACAAAGTTCCTATCACATTAACCAATGATGAATATTACAATACTCAGGTTTATATGCAATAGCAGAAGGTAATCAGGAATTTGAACTATTATTAAAGGATTCTGTATTTGGTGCAAAAGGAGAAATGGGAATTATTCCATTCAACTTTATAAATAATCGAGAGTTTTTCATAAGTGGAATCAGTCCCGAGATTGATGGCGAGTATAAAATCGTGTTGGATGAAAAAACAAGTAAACCTTTATATGTTATTAACAAAATTGACAGACCCATATTATATTTTAATGAGAGAGAAAAAGTTAGTGGGGACTTGCCTGACACTAATTGGAATAAATACCTTGGTTCATACTCAAGAAAAATGTATGATACTTTTACTACCAAACATAAAATACATATAAAAAATGGCAACCTTTATTTTGATATGTTTAGACTAGAAGAACATATCCCAAATTTATTTTATGCTTCAAATGGTGAGGTATTAGATTTTCGAGGTGATATTCCCAAGTATAGAAATATTTTATTATTTAAGGATAATAGTTCTGATAAATAGTGACTTTCTGTCGAAAAATTTCAAAAAAACCTCCATCAACCTGTCTGCTGTCAGGCAGGCTTTCGTTGGTGGAGGTTGAAAAGTAATTAGATGTGGAAGAGAAGTTACTTTAACAAAAGCATCCCTGCCTGCCGGCAGGCAGGTTCCCAGTTTCAACAAAAACTTCTGTTCTTAATTTGAATTCTATTTATTATCGTGTTGTGCCGGTGAAATATTTTCCGCTCCATCCAGTTTACCAACTAATTTTTGTGGCTGATGAATCAGAACAGACAGGCAGCTTGAGCATATAAATGCTGGCTTTCCCGAATAAAGAAGATGAACTAACGGAATATCATTTTCAGATGCATTGCAATTAAGGCAAAAATTAATTTTTGGGGTATCACTCATATTTGTCCTTTTCTGTTAGATTATTTTCACCTACAAATTAAAATACATTTTATACTCAAACGGGTGAGGCATAGTCCCAATTGAATGAATCTCTTCGTTCTTAATATTCGTCCATTGCTGGAGAAGCTCATCGGAAAATAATCCGCCCCTTTTAAAAAAGCATTATCTGCCTCTAGAGCATCCAGTGCTTCTGCAAGGTTTCTGGGAAGAAAATGGATAGTACCAGTTCTATCATCATTTAAAAAATTTTTATCATAAGGACCGTAACCTTCTTTAACCGGGTCAATTTTATTTACAAGGCCGTCTATCCCGGCAAGCAATATGGAGCTTAGGCAGAGGTAGGGATTTGCAGTTGCGTCAGGTGGACGATATTCAAATCTTGTCTCTTTAGGATTAGAAACATATTTAGGAATTCGTATTGCAGATGCCCTGTTGCCTTGTCCGTATGTCAATGCAACCGGAGCTTCAAATCCGGGAACAAGTCTTTTATATGAATTTGTACTTGGATTTGTAAATGCCGTCAGAGCTGGTCCATGTTTAAGAATTCCACCGATAAAATATCTTCCGAGTTCACTAATATTTCCGTACTCCCCCTTTTTATAGAAAACGTTTTTCCCTTTTTTGGTAAGAAAAAAATGTAAGTGTAATCCGTTTCCTGCTTGATGATACATTGGTTTTGGCATAAAAGTAATGTGTAGATTTTTTTGCCGGGCAAAGTTAAACAGTATATATTTTGTACTTACAATATTATCTGCCGTTGTTAAAAGATCGGAAAAATAAGTCTCAATTTCTTGCTGACCTCTTTCACCAACCTCATGACGGTGATACTTTACATTGATTCCCTGATCCTTCAATAACTTGGACGCTTCATCACGGAAGTCATCATATTCATCAAAAGGATTTGCTGAATGATAACGCTTTTTTATAAAATTCTTCTTTATGTTCAACTTTATAAAAAGAAGTTGATGTGCCCGGCAAAAAAATCTACCGGGCTAATAAATATTAACCGTTATAATTCAGTGCATCAATACCTGGATATATTGCTGTTAAATCCAATTCATCCTCAATGCGAAGTAATTGATTGTACTTAGCAACACGATCTGACCTTGACGCTGAACCAGTTTTGATCTGTCCGGCATTAATTGCAACAGAGATATCGGCAATGGTAGTATCTTCTGTTTCACCAGAACGATGACTAATAACAGTTGTGTAACCATGATCTATTGCCAGTTGAATGCATCAAGAGTTTCTGTAAAGTACCAATCTGATTAACCTTGATAAGAATTGAATTAGCAACCCCCAGATCAATACCCTTTGCAAGTCTTTCAGTATTTGTAACAAAAATATCATCACCAACAAGCTGAACCTTATTTCCGAGTGTTTCCGTAAACAACTTCCAACCGTCCCAATCATCTTCTGCCATACAGTCTTCCATAGATACAATTGGATATGCTTAGCACAGTTTACCCAGTATGCAACCATTTCCTCTATCGGTCTTTCTTAGTTCAGGTGCTGCCTTGAAAAAATGATACCATTTTCTTCTTTTCTGAAGAACTCACTTGCAGCTGAATAAGAGCAATTCAATTACTACGCCGCTTTGTATCCGGTTTTTCCAATTGCTTCCAGAATAACTTCTATTGCTTCCTCGTCAGTTTTTAACTTTGGTGCAAATCCGCCTTCATCGCCAACAGCAGTGCTATAACCTTTATATGAAAGAACTTTTTTAAGACGTGGAATACTTCTGCACCCATCCTTGAAGCTTCAGCAAAATTTCTGCCCCAATAGGCATAACCATAAATTCCTGGAAATCAACACTATTGTCGGCATGTCTCGACCTAGGAATGTCATCATAGGAACAGGCAAAGTTTTTGCATTCACTCCACCAATATATCTGATACATACTAATCCAAGTGCCTCACCAGCAGCTTTTGCACAGGCAAGTGAAACACCTAATATAGCATTAGCACCTAAGTTTTGCTTTGTTTGGAGTACCATCTAAAGCAATAAGAAGCTATCAATTGCAACCTGGTCAGCTGCATCAAAATCAGTAAGCTCATCAGCAATATTATCATTTACATTATCAACTGCTTTCAGACACCTTTTCCGATGTAACGAGCTTTGTCGCCATCTCTTAATTCAACTGCTTCGTGTTCCACCAGTAAAGCACCGCTGGAACAGCAGCTCTTCCGATAACACCACTTTCTAATATTACTTCTACTTC
>CAVQOL010000027.1:80000-344797 GCA_963714415.1 uncultured Ignavibacteriaceae bacterium | reverse complement strand
CTGCTCCATTAAAGCAAAAGTTGAAGAAGTTCCACCGAATCATGATAAACAAAATATCTTTTACACAAAGAAGAAGAATGCATATTTAGAGCAACTTCTATTGGTTTTGGTTTAGCCATTAATTCTATAAAACTTGCTTTCAGTGCAGCTACTTCTGGTTCATTAGGATTAGTATACCAATTGCTTTCCAGGTCAAACCGTTCGCGTTATAACGTGTTGTGTTTAATTCAACACCATCAGGATTATACATCGGCATGATATAATAAACACAAGTTTCTCTTATAGTTTGGGCTTCGGGTGATTCTGATATAAGAATTTTTATCATTTCGTCGGTGACCCAAAATCCTTCTGTCTCCTGAGGATGAGTTCTTGCATGAACATAAACTGTTCGTTTATCAGAAATATTTTCGGGGTCATCACTTATTGTAAGTCTCCATAATGGTCTTCCCAAAACGCTTAATCCAATTGAATCAATTTTTACATAGGGACTTAATTTCCATATTTCAAGATCAGCAAGCAGACTATCATAACTGTATCCCCAATTATTTATTGATGATGCATAAAAATTCTTTTCATCGTCGTAAAAGAATCCGCATTTGTCATAATCAATCAATACTCCCTCAACCAAATTTATTTCCTGTTGTGAAAAAAGATTAGGGCTTATTGTAAGAACCAAAACTATAATGGTAATAAATCTAAAATAAAAGTAAACTTTACTCATAATTAAACTCGAATATTTTAATTGTGTAAAACATAAATCATTTTCATTTCAAGATAAATTATTAAAAAAACAAGTCCAACTTTTTAATATCAACTCATTGAATAGAAGGCTGTTCGTCTTTTTTGTAATCCATCAAAAGATATGCAAGAGCTAGTAATAAGAAAATAATTTAATCTTTTCAGACTCTTATGTTTTGACCGAATTTTTCCACACAGAAACAATGATAATTTTTAAAGTTGGAAAAGTCGATACAATTGCATCTATATCTTTCGAATACCTGTTTTGTTTTTTAGTTAAATAGTTGCTGATAAAACTCTTAATTCGTGGGGCAAGATAATAGAACCATATAAAAATAATCAGTAACGATCTACCGAGCATAATCAGAATTGCTTTTGCATCGAACCTATCAGAATCGGGATAAAGATAAGTTATTAAAATTATTATAACCGATAAAATAAAAATTGCTAACGCAGAAGGCTTGAACCATCTTTTCTTTTTGGGCTTCCTAATATTAGTTTGAAGACTTGCTTGCTCAACTAAAGGTATAAACAAATCAGACTTTTTCAGTTTTTCATCAACAATTTTGGGAATCCGATATGCTAAAACTCCTGCAAATATTCCAGCCAAAAGGTGAATTCCGACATAAAAACTTATTAACAAGTAACTAAAATTTATAGGATCTTTTATAGAGAAGACAAACCATTCTTCGGCAACGTATGTAAGAAAATCATTAATTGTCTTCCATAATGTTTCACCGTAGATAAGAGTTAAAACTATTATTTTCTGAAAGCCATTAAATAAAGAAACTGCTATACCAAGCATTA
This sequence comes from uncultured Ignavibacteriaceae bacterium, assembly GCA_963714415.1. Lineage (GTDB taxonomy): Bacteria > Bacteroidota > Ignavibacteria > Ignavibacteriales > Ignavibacteriaceae > JAGXRK01. Next base: position 343,252 of record CAVQOL010000027.1, on the reverse strand, counting down.
GTGCAGAAATGAATTTGAATTTTTTTGTAAGGAAGAACAGTTCACCAAGTAGTCCCTGGATAAATACTGCCAGATAAGCCGTAATTGGTGAATATGGACTAATAACAGCTTTGATGATTATTACCAGAAAAGTTGATTTAAGAATCTGCCCTCTTTTATCTGAAAATTTAGCTATCATACTTATGAGTATAACCGCAACACTTGAGATGATCATCCCGCGAAAAGGAAATTTAAAAGCATGCAAAATGCCGCCGAGAGCAGATTCACTCAATGCCCACAATGCTGTAAGCTTCTCTGCTTTTGATGATAATTTTATTGAGTACCCTGTACCCTTTACTTCGTCTGAGACAACTTTTTCTTTAAACAAACTTATTCTTTCCTGTCAGTAATATCCTGAACCCAACTCATAGCAGCCATAGTTGAAGGAAGACCAATGGTTGGTAAAGCAAGCAAAATTGTCTGCTTAATTTCATCTTTACTTAGTCCTGCCTCAAGTGCTTTTCTTGTATGAGAATGAACAGCTCCTTCCATACGAGCACCGGTTGAAATGGCAAGTTTTATTAGTGCTCTTGTTTTATTATCAAGAGTACCGGAATTATGGACTGCTGTACCAAGTTGCTCATAAGCTTTTGCAACTTCAGGGTAGTCTTCAATAAACTTTTGAAATTGTTTTGGTAAATCACTCATTTCGATTCTCCTTATTTCTAAATGCTTATATGAATCTAAAAATAACAATATAATTCTTAGTTTTTTTAATATTAGAAACCACTGAACTTAATGATTACATTTTTTTTATTAATGACTTATTTCTAATGAATTTAATTGATAATTTTACACTAGTTTGATTTTTATTGATTATTTGATCATGGGGATACATATGTTTAAGAGAATCTATTTACTCATAATTTTTATTTTCAGTTTAAGTGTTGTATTCGCTCAATCTGAAACTGATTTTCCCAAGCAGAAGTTTTCATTCGCATTTGATGGCGGATTGAGTATTGGTTTTACAGATTACAAGGAACAAAATTATGGACCTGTCTTCAGAGGCGGAGTACAATATTTCCTTTATCCAGCCGCGAAACACAGAGTTGGACTAGGATTTCAGTTTAGTTATCAACAATTAAAAGGTGAAGATCAGAGAACCACTGTCGCCTCCTTAGATGGTTTAAGAGAAATTTCCCCTACTTTTTCTACAAGTATAATTTCTCCAGGAATCTTCTCAGAGTATAGTTATTTATTTACAAAAAGATTTTTTGCGTATGTAAGACTTGGGTTCACATATAACGTGTTCAATCCGAAAAATAATAAAGGTGAAGATGCATGGGCGTATGAGCAAGGTATCTACGACAAAGATTTTTTTTCAATCTCTCCTGAATTGGGATTTAAATTTAGAGTTGATGAAAATATTGATCTGTCTGCCGGTCTAAATTACAGTTTAGCCGTAACCGATTATCTGGATGATATTGCAGCTTCGACTAATAAAGATTCATATATGAATATTTTATTTGGCTTATCGTATTCGTTAGTACAGTCAGATGATGTAATTCAAAAAACTATTTACGATGGAATAAAACCGGCACAGGAAAAAATTATAACAATACCTGAGCCGGAAAAGAATCCAGAAGTGATTGTTGATCAACCGGATGAAAAACCCGTTAAGGAAATTCCACCAATTGACATACTAACAGAGCCCAAAGATAAAAAGGATGAATTAGTTTCTCCTGTTCGGATAAATGAAATACTTCTTCCCGGAGATGAAACATTTCAAGATGGTAGTGTCAGGTTCAACCAGAGTATTTATTCAGAACTTGATAGAATTGCTGATCTAATTAATATTGATCCTAATTCTCAGTGGAGAATTGAAGGACATATGGATAGCCAGGGTGAAGTTACAACCATTAAAAGGTTAGCCCAGGAAAGAGCCCGTGCAGTGTACTATTATTTTGTGAGTAAAGGTATTCAATCAGGCAGGCTAAGAGTATACGGACTTGCCGACAATTTCCCAATAGCCAATAACAACACTGCCGAAGGACGAAAAACAAATAGAAGAATAATGATAATCCGGGAGAAATAATCTCAGTGATCTCTGTATAGATAAATTTGAGATGGTGTTGGTTTAACTCCCAGCTCTTTTTAGTGCTCAACATTTGGTACGTGGCAACGAATTTTTATTACATAAATAAGAATTTTACAGGTAAAAGATTCCATTTAAAAAGGCACAATTGTAATTTTATCATTTTACGAAACATCTCTAAATGGCACAAAATTCGCACTAATTAGCAAAAAAAGTAATATCATGGCTAACAAATCAAAACTATTTTTTGCAGACGAAATATCTTATTGTGACAAATCCAATATTATTGATTATGCAGAAGTGAAGATAAAGTCGAGTGATAAACTTGAGGGCGGTTTGATGAAGATGATTTTAGCTTATATTTACTTTTTTACTTTAGCATCTGGTGTATTATTTCTGCTAAGTAAGTAAAACGAAAGGTCCCCCATTTTAATTCCCTTAGAAGACTTACATCCGTAAGTCTATAATTTCTTTACAATCTTTGCCGGTACTCCTGCTACAACAGTATTGGGTGGTACATCTTTAGTGACAACTGCTCCAGCACCTACAATTGCATTTTCACCAATTGTAACTCCGCATAAAATGGTTGCCGAAGAACCAATTGAGGCACCTTTTTTTACAAATGTTTCTTCAACGTGCCAGTCAGCTTCTTTTTGCATTGATCCATCAGCATTTACTGAGCGTGGATATTTGTCATTTATAAAAGTAACGTTATGTCCAACAAAAAAATTATCACCGATATGTACGCCTTCACAAATAAAAGTATGTGTCGATATTTTACAGTTTTTTCCCACCGTTGCATTCTTCTGAATTTCAACAAAGGTTCCTATTTTGGTATTATCATCAATTGAACAGCCGTAGAGATTAACAAAATCAAATATCTTTACGTTGTTTCCTAGTTTTACATTGTTAATACTTTTATTTCCCATAAAAATTTTACTGAGAGTATAATGTATTTATGTTACTAAAAGCGAGTTACCTATTTCAATCATCTTTTCCATATTCTTTAGTGAAAGATCACTTGCTTCAAGCAAGCGAACAACATCTAAGCCATCATAACCGCTGGTAAGTGGCTGTCTGTTTTCATTAATTGCAGCAATACATTCCTTTGCTCCAAGTGCTAAAGCTTCGGTCTGGTTAACTTTTGGTGAAAACATATCACTAAAATAATAAATGTACATGCTTAAAGATGAATTTTAATTAGAAGAATAACCTTTTTAGCTTGTTTTTGAATAAGGGAAAGACATCAATTTTTAACAAAAATTCTCTTTAATAATTTTATTAAGATGTTCTTCATATCCAGTTCTTAATCCTCAGACATGTGGTTGTTCACTAAGTAAAAAACAGTATGTCTCCTGTAAAATTTACTTTGAATAATCTTCCTCCAAAATATTTCCTTCTTATTTTTTTAGTTTTCAAACCGACTTAAAAAATTACAAGTGGCACTATCCTTGCAAAATTTTACTGTAAGATAAAATAATTTTATAGATCATAATGGAGAGGAAAATGGGATTAACTGAAATTGGGGTAATCATTTTCTTAGGTTTGTTGATACTCTTTGGCTATCTGAACTCAAGAAAAGTTACCCAGGAACTCAAGAAAATGGGTTTTGATAAATAACTAAAAATTTTGTTATCAGCCTAAGGCGGATCATCTTACGGGATGGTTCGCCTTTTTTATTTTTTTAGTATTTCTACTTTTTCTCCCTTACCTGCAATTACCATATCAGCGATACCTGTGAATAAACCCACTTCGACTATTCCGGCATATTTTTTTAACTCTTTTTCTAATCTAATCGGATCATCAATTACTTTAAGGTTAAGATCAATTATAAAATGTCCGCCATCGGTTATAAAATTATTGCCTTCAAATTTTCTAAATGAAGGATTGAATTTCATTTTTTCAAACTTTGAGAATAAGAAATTTGATCCGTAAGGAACAACCTCAACGGGCAAGGGAAACTTTCCTAATTTCTTAACAAGTTTTGATGAATCGACTATCCATATATTTTTGGTTGAATTGCCGGCAATAATCTTTTCGTAGAGAAGAGCAGCTCCGCCTCCTTTAATCCCATTAAGGTTCGGATCAACCTCGTCTGCTCCATCAATTGTAAGATCAATTCTGTTTACAAGTTCTATATCCACTACTTCAATACCTAATGCAGAAGCTAATTGGTATGTCAGTTTTGAAGTTGCAACAGTTTTTATTTTTAATCCATCTTTAATTTTTTCAGAAAGTTTCTTTAGCATAAAATTAACTGTAGAGCCTGTGCCGAGCCCTACGATCATCCCATCTTTAATAAACTCAACTGATTTTTCTGCTGCTAATTGTTTTTCGTTCATTTTAACGTTTTCCAATATTTTTTATAATATGCTGGTTTCAAAACTCGTATTTCATAAGCATTTTCGCAAGCAAGTTCTTGATATTCGGTAAATATTTGTATTACATAATTTAATTTGAAAGATAATTAATAAAACCGTATTTTATTAAGTATAAATCATAAAAAACTAATTTTAATATTGCTATGAAACTAGACGAAATTGATAAAAAAATTCTTGACATTTTACAGGATGATTCGAGAATTACAAATGTTCAGCTTGCAACCACAGTAGGAATATCACCACCGGCAATGCTGGAAAGAGTCAAACGGCTTGAAAGTAACGGAGTAATCAGGAAATATGTTGCTCTTGTTAATCCCGAAATGATTGGAAAAGGAACTTTTGCTTTCGTTTCTGTTTCGCTGGCTGTACATCAGATGAACTCGATAGATGCCTTTACTAAGCATATCAAAAAAGTAGATGAAGTGCTTGAATGCTATCACGTTGCCGGTGAAGAAGATTTTATTCTTAAAGTAGCAGTTGAAAATATTCAACAGTACGAGAAATTCCTGCTTGAGAAACTCACAAAGATTAAAGGCGTCAGCAAAATTAATACCATGTTTATTTTGTCTGCGGTGAAGTTTAATACAAAAATTCACATTGACTAATTAAGGGAGAAAAATCATGCATCACTTCGATCCGAGTGTTGAAATTCAGGATTATTTGGTATTTGGCGAATACGGGGATGTGAATCCATCCATTACGGATTCATCAACTTATACTTTCCTAAATCCCGAAACTATGAAGGAACTGTTTGATCACGAAATCGAGGGCTGCTTTCTTTATTCCCGTCATTGGAATCCGACAAATAAATTTCTGGCTGATGCACTTGCAAAGCTGGAAGATTCTGAAGCGGCAATTGTAACATCATCCGGGATGGCAGCAATCGCCTGTACAATTCTACAAATTTGTAAATGCGGTGATGAGATAATTTCAGGCAGAACGATTTACGGAGGGACTTATGCTTTCTTTAAAAATTTTCTTCCAAATCACGGCATAAATGTAAGCTTTGTTGATATACAGGATCTTGAAGCTGTTAAAAATGCAATAACAGATAAAACCAAAATTATTTATTGTGAAGCAATCAGTAATCCTCTATTAGAAATTGCTGACATTTCAGGGCTTGCGAAATTAGCCGATAAACATAATCTTAAACTTGTTGTTGATAATACATTCAGTCCTTTCATCGTTACTCCTATTCATCTTGGGGCACATATTGTAATTCACAGTTTAACAAAATTTATTAATGGAACAAGTGATTGTGTAGCTGGTTGTGTTTGCAGTTCACGTGAATTTATTAATCAGCTTATGGATATAAATTCCGGAGCAGCAATGCTACTTGGACCAGTTCTTGATAGCCACCGTGCTGCAAGTATATTAAAGAATTTACACTCACTTCATATTAGAATAAAAAAACACAGCGAGAATGCAATTTATCTCGCCGAAAATCTTCAAAAGTTAGGTCTTAAAGTTTATTACCCCGGATTAAAAACGCATAATGGTTATGAATTATTAAATGAAATCAGGAATGAAGGATTTGGATTTGGTGGAATACTTGCAATAGATGCAGGTGATGTAAAAACAGCAGATGCTCTCATGGCTGAAATGCAGAATGAAAAAGTCGGATATCTTGCGGTAAGTCTAGGATATTTTAAAACGTTGTTTTCTTCACCGGGACACAGCACATCGTCTGAAATTCCGAAAGAAGAACAAGAAAAAATGGGATTGAGCGAAGGACTTGTTCGCATTTCAATAGGATTGGATAACAACATTCAAAAAACGTTTGAACGAATTAAATCCTGTTTAATAAAAGTGGGTGTAGTAAAAATCTAATTATGGATTTTACTAAAAATGTAGGGATCGGTCTCTAGACCGATCCGAAAAGAGATAAATAAAAAACAAAAAGTGGAATGGACGTCCTACCTGCAGTAGGTAAAGAGTCCATTCCCTACAAAAGAAATTACAGTGGCTGAAATAATGCGCAAACTGCACCAGCAGGATCTTTTATCACACAATATCTTCCGTAATTTCCCATATTCTTGGCTTCGACAATTATCTCCCCGCCGTTATTTTTGCAGGTCTTTGCACTCTCATCAACATTTTGTACAGTGATGTAAACCAACCATTGCGGCGGAAGTTTTGAATTAACTCCTTTTGTGTGACAAATTCCCGATGCGACTTTACCGCTTTCCGGAGCAATCATACTAAAATCATTATAATTGCCCATAGAAACTGGATTTGATTTCCAGCCCACAACTTTACTGTAAAAATCTTTTACTTCTTTAGCATTCGGAACTGTTAAATCAATCCACGTTATTGATCCGATTTCTGGTTTTTCCTGTTCACTCATTTTATACCTTAATTATTTATATCAATATTATTCATATAGTTAATTATAGTCAATCGCTATAAAAAATTTAGTGGTTTTAAATTTATATTTTAATATCTTCACAACTCAAAGAAGAATTAAAACTACGAGGTTTCATTGTTTTTACAAGATCATAAAAAAACAGCTATTATTTGGAAAGACCAGCAAATAAGTTATTCAGAACTTATTGAGAATGTTGGTTCTTATGCTTCCATTATTAAAAAGGATAATCTTTCCAAAGTCGCGGTATTTTCTGAAAACAGACCTGAATGGATTTATGCTTTTTACTCAGGCTGGAAGAAAAATGCCTGTGTTGTACCGATTGATTTTATGTCTTCATCTGAAGATGTTGCATACATTTTGAATGACTGTAAACCTGAAGTTGTTTTCTATTCAAACCAGACAAAAGAGGTAATTCTTAAAGCAAATGAAGAGCTTGCTTACGAACCAAGCCTGATGAATATTGATGAGATTACAATTGAAAGAGCAGCAGGTGTCACTGAATTTCCTCAAAAAGATTTGAATGAAACGGCTGTGATTATTTATACTTCCGGTACAACCGGTTCACCAAAAGGCGTGATGCTTTCGTTTGATAATCTTCTTGTTAATATTGAATCTGTTACAACTGATGCAGAAATTTATAAAAAGGAAGATAAAGTAATGATCCTTCTTCCTCTGCATCATATTTTCCCATTGCTTGGAACTGCTATTGTTACACTTCACACAGGAGCGACTGCTGTTTTTTCGCCATCAATGGCTTCGGAAGATATAATGAACACACTTCAGAACAACGGAATTAATATTATTATCGGCGTACCCCGATTTTATAATTTAATCCGCAAAGGAATAAAAGATAAAATAAATAAAAGCGGTATCGCGAAGTTGTTGTTCAAGATTGCTAAGAAAAGAAATTCACTTACATTCTCCAGGAAAATATTTAAAGCTGCACATCAGAAATTCGGTGGACATATAAAATATATGGTCTGCGGCGGCGCTGCTCTGGATATTGAAGTAGCGAAGGATTTTAAAACATTAGGCTTCGAACTGCTTGAAGGTTTCGGAATGACGGAAACTGCTCCAATGATTACATTTTCACGACCGGGTAAAGTACTTCCCGGTTCTGCGGGTCAGCCACTAAAGACAAACGAAGTGAAAATTATTGACGGTGAAATTGTCAACCGTGGAAGAAATGTAATGAAAGGTTATTACAATCGTCCTGAAGAAACTGCTGCGATAATAAAAGACGGGTGGCTTTATACTGGTGACTTGGGATATCTTGATGAAGAGAACAGGATTTTCATTACAGGAAGAAAAAAAGAAATTATTATTCTTTCAAACGGAAAAAATATTAATCCTGAAGAAATTGAGTTTAAAATTGTTGGGATGACAGATTTGGTCAGTGAAATAGGAGTGTTCGAAAAATCTGACATGCTTCACGCAGTAATTTATCCCGATTTTCAAAAAGTTAGTGAGAGCGGAATCGAAAATTTAGAAGAGCATTTTAGATTGAAGGTAATTGATAAATATAATCAATCGGTAACTCCGTATAAAAAACTGATGAAGTTTTCGATAATCAATGAACCGCTTCCCAGAACTAGATTGAGCAAACTTAAAAGATTCCTTTTACCAAATCTTGAAACAACATTAAAATCTGAAAAACAAAAAATCGAGGAACCAGATTTCCGTGAATACCAGTTGCTTAAAGAATTCATTGAAACAAATAAAGAGTGTAAAGTCCATCCAGCCGATCATCTGGAAATTGATTTGGGATTAGATTCACTCGATAAGTTAAATCTTTTAGTTTATCTGGAATCAACATTTGGAATAAAGATGAAAGAGAATGAACTGCTCTCTTATTCAAACATTTCAAAATTGAGTGAACATGTTAAAGAAACAAAAACTCATTTGAGTACTGAAGCGATTGATTGGGGAAGTATTTTAAAAGAACAGTTAGATATTGATCTACCTAAAAGCTGGTTTACTCATAATCTTATAAAGAATTCAGCAAAAGTATTTCTAAGACTTTATTTCAGACTTAAAGGCGAAGGAATAGAAAATATTCCAGATGGTCCTTTTATTCTCGCACCTAATCACCAAAGCTTTTTTGATGGTTTGTTTGTAGCTGTATTTCTGAAAAACAAGTTGATGAAAAAAACTTATTTCTATGCAAAAGAAAAACACATAAAGCAGCGATGGTTAAAATTCGTTGCTAACAAAAATAATGTTATAGTAATGGATTTAAGTGATCTCAAATCTTCATTACAAAAACTTGCATCAGTTCTAAGAAAAGAAAGAAATATTATCATCTTTCCGGAAGGCACAAGAACTAAAACCGGTAATATTGGCGATTTCAAAAAAACATTTGCAATTCTTGCAAGAGAATTAAACATCCCGATCGTTCCGGTTGCTATCGACGGCGCGTACGATGCGCTGCCGACGGGTAAAATTTTTCCTCGTCCCTGGAAAAAAGTAAATGTAAAATTTCTTAAACCTGTTTATCCGACAGATCATTCTTATGATTCATTGAAGGATAAAGTATTTGAAGTTGTTTCATCAAGTTTGAAGAAAAAGTGATTGCAGTCTATCAATGAACAGTGCTGTTAAGAAGATTGTAATAATACTTGGATTAGTAACACACAAAAATTGTCGGAAATATTGGCAGAGCAAAAGAAAGTAATTAAATATTCTTCGTTCTGTCTTTTTGTGTAAAATATAAATAACTAAAAATTATTCCTGCAGATCCTACCACAACATCTGAAAGAAAATGTGCTCCAATTATCACTCTGCTTGAAGCAACTGCAAAAGCCCACATCAAAATAAAAACATAAGCCCCATATCTTTTAATCCATCCTTTGTCTTTAAATAAAACAAAAAATGAAATAAGAACAAATCCCATTGCGGAATGACCAGATGGAAATGAATCATTTCCGGTAATTCCGTTTGGTAAAAACCAGGGAGTAAAATTAGAATACAGTGCATCCAAATCTCTGAATCTTATTCTTCCCCAAAATACTTTTAGCGGCTGGACAAATAATACATAACCAAATATTCCCATTAGCAATGAGATTTTAGAAAAAACAAAAGCGTTTTCTGAAAAATTTATTTTTAACTTCTTATTTAGTAAAAAAGAAATGAGGGTTAAAACTAAACCGAATATCAGGACCCAATAACTTGAACTTATAAAAGGTTTCAGCAACAAATATCCTGCATAAGTAAAAAGCATAAAAGCAGAATAGAGAAGAATAGAGCCGTATAATATCGTTCGTGAGTTAGATGAATGTCTCTTCTTCTGGTGATAAATAAAAATCGCAGTGAGTAATGTAATAATTCCCGGGAGTTCTCCATACCCCTCAATTACCTTTGCCCATCCCGCATATTGGTTTGCTATTGATTGAGAAATCTGCAAATCATAAATCCCCGAAATTAAAAGCAGGACAATATATACTACTATCAGTCCATAAGTTCTGATATTAAATAATGTATCTCTATTGCGTATTGGCATTTGCATAATAAAATAAATTACCGGACTTAAATAATTCCTTTTGTATATTTAACTTTGCACAGAAAATCTCAAGGCAAAATAAACAAAGAGGATATGAAATGTCAAAAATGATTGAACTTGCTAAACTCGGACAGTCAATATGGTTTGATTATATAAAACGTGATTTAATCACTTCCGGTGAACTTCAAAAACTTATTGATACGGGTTTGAGAGGAATGACATCCAATCCGACAATTTTTGATAAAGCAATTTCAGGCAGTACTGATTACGATGATGATATTCGTCAACTTATCTATAAAAATCTTTCAACAGAAGAAATTTATGAAGCACTGGCATTAAAAGATATTGGAATGGCAGCTGATCTTCTTCTTCCCGTTTATAAAAACACAGATGGTTTTGATGGATTTATTAGTATTGAGGTAAGTCCAAAACTTGCATATAAAACAAGTGAAACAATCGATCAGGCTAAAAGATTATTTAAGATTCTTAATCGTCCCAACATAATGATTAAAATACCCGGGACGCAGGAAGGATTACCTGCAATTACAGAAGTAATTGGTAGCGGAGTAAATGTTAATGTAACCTTAATCTTTAGCAATGAAAATTATAAGCAAGTTGCGGAAGCATATATAAAAGGACTTGAAAAACTTGATGCAAACAATGGCGATATAAGTAAAATTGCTTCGGTTGCATCGTTTTTTGTAAGTCGTGTTGATACTGCTTGTGACAAAGAACTTGAAGCAAAAGGAAATAAGGAGTTACAAGGAAAAATAGCAATTGCAAATTCAAAAATTGCTTATGAATTGTCTAAAGAAATTTTTTCCGGTGAAAGATGGAAAAAGTTAAAACAAAAAGGAGCAAAGGTTCAAAGATTACTATGGGCAAGCACAGGAACAAAAAATCCGAATTATTCGGACACACTTTATGTTGATGATTTGATTGGTCCTGATACTGTTAACACAATTCCGCCTGCGACATTGGATGCATTTCTTGAGCACGGAAAAATTGCATCAACTCTTTCTGAAGGATTGGATGAAGCAAAAAAACAAGTTCAGCAATTAGCAGCACTTGGAATTGACATAGAAAAAATAACAAATAAACTTCAGATAGACGGAGTTAAAGCTTTTGCTGATTCATTCGATTCATTGTTAAAAAGTATTTCTGAAAAAGTTGAAACATTAAAGAAAGAAAAATGAAATGATCCAAATCTCATTAAACAATCTTAAAAATGATGTAGATAAAACTTTTGAAAGATTATTAAAAGAAAATATTGTTGAAAGAATCTGGCAGAAAGATCATTCTGTATGGAGCAAAGATCCCACCGAGATTACTAATCGTTTGGGCTGGTTAGTCAGTCCTTCTGCAACAAGAAATGCAATAAGCGAAATTAATAGTTTTGTTGAATCAGTCAGAAAAGACGGATTCACTCACGCTTTACTGCTTGGAATGGGCGGCTCGAGTCTGGCACCTGAAGTTTTTCGCTTAACATTCGGAGTGAAGGAAGGTTATCTTGATCTTGCCGTATTGGACAGCACTGATCCCGGTGTGGTGAAAGATTTTGCAGATACACTCAATCCTGAAAAAACACTTTATATTGTTTCAACTAAATCCGGCGGAACGGTTGAAACTTTTTCATTTATGAAATTCTTCTATAACCACGTTTCTAATAAAGTAGGAAAAGAAAAAGTTGGGAATCACTTTATTGCGATAACTGATCCGGCAAGCGGACTTCAAAAAGTTGCTGAAGAACTAAATTTCAGAAAAATATTTTTAAATGATCCAAACATCGGCGGAAGGTTTTCAGTGCTATCACTTTTTGGCTGTGTTCCTGCAGCGTTAGTTGGTGTTGATCTAAACAAATTTCTGGATAGTGCGGAAGCAATTGCAGAACAGTCAAAACTTTCAACTGAAAATAATATCAGTGCTAAACTTGGCTGCATTCTTGGTGAACTTGCTGAACAGGGAATTGATAAAGTTACATTTATACTTTCAGAGCAAATAAAAAGTTTTGGTTCCTGGGTTGAGCAGCTTATTGCAGAAAGCACCGGAAAGAATGGAAAGGGAATTCTTCCTGTTGATGGTGAAGATTTGCTTAGCCCGGATTTTTATGGAAAAGATCGTTTATTCGTTTCAATCAGATTGAAAGATGATGCATCAAATCAGGAAAAGATTGATGTACTTAAGAAAAGCGGTTTCCCTGTTATCGAAATAGAATGGAATGATCTTTACGATCTTGGAGCAGAATTCTTTAGATGGGAATTTGCAACTGCAGTTGCAGGATGGAGAATGCAAATCCAGCCATTCGACCAGCCGAATGTGGAACAGGCTAAAGTTATTGCAAAACAGTTTGTTAAAGAATATAAAGAAACCGGCAAGCTGCCTGAAATTAAGCCAACTTTAATTGAAAATGGCATTAAAGTTTATGGAGTTTTCTCAGGCAATAATTTGAATGAAGTTTTAAAATCATTTTTGTCAAACTGTGTTGCAGGCAAAAGTTATGTTTCAATACAGGCATATCTTAAACCTGATATAGAAACCAATCAGCTACTTACAGAAACTAAGAACGGAAATCCAGAAGAAATATAAAATTCCTGCTACTGTTGGTTACGGACCAAGATTTCTGCATTCAACTGGACAACTGCACAAAGGTGATGCAGGGAAACGGATTATTCATTCAGCTTCTTGCTGATATGCCGGATGATTTACCAATTCCGGATAATTCCGGCGAAGAAAACTCATCAATAACTTTTGGAGTTCTAAAAACGGCTCAAGCATTTGGTGACAAGCAGGCTTTAATTGATAATAAGCGCAAGATGTTGACGATTGATATGAATAAAAAATCTGTAAGTGATCTGCTAAATTTTATCTTATGATTAAAATGAAAAAAAATAAATTGAGTTCAATCAAGAACAAATAAAAATACTTATTCGTGGCAGGAACTAACAAAATAATTAATTTGACTCTATTAAAAATTTTTCTTAGCGTTGTAATGTCCAATTAGAAGGGTAATCTAATGGCATTAAAACTGGCACGGTTTTTTACTCTCTCTCTCTCTCTCTCTCTCTGCAAGTTTTCTGGGGTGGGGAGATGCTGCTGATTTATGTATACTCCCTCATCATTCATTCTTATGAAACTTATCAAGTTTTATTATTCTTACAAAATTATTCCTGCTCATTTAACACTGAGCACTCAACATTTAAGATTTATTACTATCCAACCGGTTTTACATAGATGTAATTTAAAATCTAATTTTTATTTATCGGAGTTAAAATGAGAACAATTATAAATATAATCTTAGCCGTATTATTTATAACCAAAATAAATTTTCCACAGCAGCCTAATTTTTTGCCACTTGCGATAGGGAATGAATACCAAACTTATGACGGTAATTATTATTTATTTGAGAAGATTGAACGAGATACTATTTATCTAAATGGCGAGAAGTATTTTACTTTTAAGGGCCCAATATATGAATTTGGGGATTGTAGAGTTGACAGCTCAGGAAATGTTTTATCTGCTTCTTTTGGTGGTGAGCCTGAAGAGAAATTATTATTCAAAGCGGATGCTGTTGAAGGAGATAATTGGGCAGTTAGCTGGAATTATAATCCTTTAGTTGATACTCTATTTGCAAGATGCTATTATGTAAATTATGAGTTTGTGTTTAACGAATGGAGGATTGTAAAAGGAGTAACAATTTTTGACGATTCCTACACTTACTATTCTTTTCATTTGGCAGATGGAATCGGATTAATATTTAAGCAGTATGACGATGGAAGTTACGCCGTCTTAAATTATGCAAAAGTTATTGGGATTATTTACGGAAGTTTAGTCGGAATAGATGATGATGAACCATTAAATCCAAGCAGTTTCAGTGTTTCTCAAAATTACCCGAACCCATTTAATGGACTAACAAAAGTTGATTTGGTCTTTCCATCTTCAGCATTTAATGATACACCAGAGCTAACGATATATGATCTTTTGGGTAAAATAGTCTATCGGAAAAATCTTGAGGAGATTCAAAATCAAACAGTAACTTTAAATACGAATGAATTGGGTATGTCGAGTGGAGTTTATTTTTATTCCGTTTTTTATAACGGGCGAAAACTAACTAAGAAATTTACATTATTAAAATAGGGAATTAAAAATGAGCATTAAATTATTTTTAATTTATTTGATATTTATCAACTCAGTTTTGGCACAGACTGAGTTTGAATGTGGAATGGAAGAAAATGTTTACCAAGTTTTTCCCAGAGGTTACGTTTTTAATCCACCACAAGTGGGTGGCAGATATGCACCAGCCAAAACTTTGAATGGAGCAAATATGAAGATACTTTGTATTTTTGCTCAATTTGAAGATGATAATAGAGATACACTCAATCCTATATGGCCTAAAAATTCATTACCGGTATGGTGGAATACTTTTATAGGTACAGGTGTTTCGCAAGCACCATTTAATCCGAATACCATTAGCAATTACTTCTATGAAATGTCTAATGGTCAAAATGTAATAATCGGATATGTGCATCCAGAATTAATCGTTATTCCTGGTTCGATAACATCAGATTGGGGGAACAAAAATGAAGAAGTCATCGACTCGATTGAACAACAAGTATACTTTTCTCATTTTGACAATTGGAATATGATGCAAGAATATAATCAGATTTATAATCAAACAGACGGATATGTAGATGCAGTTTATATAATTTGGAGAAACATAGGGGTGAGTTGGGGAGGATATGGGGCTTTGAATAATGATTTGTCTTGGAGTTATTCAACAGATGAGGGCACTATAATTACCTCAAGAATACCAACGATTGGGATGACATTAAATATTGGTAAAAATGGGAATTATAATTTCGAAGACCAATTGGGATTGTTAGCTCATGAATATGGGCACTATCTTTTTGGTGGTGATCATAATTTTGAAGTGCATTGGTGTCCACTTAGAAGCGGGCTAAATCAAAGGGGTGCTGGTTTAATGCCTACAGGTGGAGGTTCTCTCGCAATGAATCCACACGAAATGTATTTATTAGGCTATAGATCATATTCAGATATTTTTTATAATCAATCTGATAATATCAGCGATTACCACACGGGAGGTTCGGCATTTCGTATTCCAATTCCAATTCTAGATCCTCTTGGTAATCCAAATTCCAACCCAGACGAATTTTTTATTATAGCAAACCATCAAAAAAATAGTATATATGATAAAAATAAAGGTAAAGGAATATTAGTTTATCATGTAAAAAGTAAAGCATATGGTAGAAATCATATGGACATAGTTTGTGCAGATGGATTGTGGGATTGGATTGTCTATAGCTGGGCACCCAGACCTACTGGAATTGGGGGACCAGTTGATTGGGAAAAAGTACATCCTTTTGGCCCTCTTTCATCTCATTTGCCAATCCTTACTAAAAATGCTGTTAACAGGGTAGGTGGAAGGGATGAACTACAAGAAATGGTTTATGCTTACTTCTCAGATGGCTATTATTATTGGGATCGAGTACTTGATAATAGTGGATTCTTTACAGATGATTTTGCTGGTAATCAAAAAGATTTTTTTGAAACGGATTACAACCAGATTTTTACACCTTGGAGCAATCCACCAGCTTATAATAAAAATAGAACAAGCACAAACTCGGGTTTTCAAATTGTAAGTAAGAATAACGGTATATATGGCGCCAATTTTTTTACTGATTCGATTGGTTGTCTTAGTTCGCCACCCTCCAAGCCGCAAAATTTAGGCATAGCGTGGTCAAATAATCACCCAAAATTAACCTGGGAAACAAGTCTTGAACCAGATTTGCAATCATATAAAATTTGGAAATACGCAGAGGGAAGCGCAATGATAGCGGCAACGGTTACTCATAATCCCGCAAACCCTACTCATACCTGGACAGATTATAATGTAGACAGACCTAAAAAATTTGCTCCTGGAACAGAATATATCTATAAAGTGAAAGCTGTGGATAATACAAATAAAGAATCTGTTTATTCCGATCAAGTTTCCATCAATGGAATTGGTGACTTATGGAAGAGTGGAGAAGAGGAGATAAGAGAAAATGTTCCTGTTCAAGAATATAAGTTATTTACAAATTATCCAAATCCATTTAATCCAAGCACAACTATACACTACTCAATAAAAGAAACTGGTTTAGTTAAAGTAAAAGTTTATGATATTTTGGGCGATGAGGTTGCAGTATTAGTAAATGAAACAAAAGAATCTGGATATCATTCAGTTGAATTTAATGCTTCCGATTTGCCAAGCGGAGTTTACATTTACACTTTGCAGGCAAATGGTTATTCTGACAGTAAGAAGATGCTGCTAATAAAATAGTATCGCACTAATTAGTTAGAGACGCATTTCGGTGCGTCTCTAACGATGTTTCATCATCAATGACTTTTGGAGTTTTAAAAACAGCGCAGGCATTTGGTGACAGGCAGGCATTGATTGATAATAAACGCAAGGTGTTGACGATAGATATGGGGAAAAGCAATATTAGTAAGTTGGTTGTAGTGAATTAGAGTATAATAACTAAAAAGCTAAACAGAATTAACCACGAGTACAGGGCAGGTGCAATTATTCAGAATTTTCTCCACTCTCGGACCGAGATATAATTTGTCTGCCCCTGGTCTGATATCAGTTCCCAGAACGATGAGATCAAAATTCTTTTCAGAGGACATCTTTAAAATCACAGAACCGGGTTCTCCGCCAATTTCAATTTCAGTGAAAGTGTTTACATTCAGAGATTCGCCAAGTATTTTTAGTTCTTCAACCGTTTGATGTGCAAAAGTTAATCTGCGTTCTCTTAAGCTTCCTTCCAGGTCTAAGGAGGCAGAATAGTCTTCTTTAGCTTCAATAACGTTAAGAATATGAACCTGGTCATAATCGTGATATGCAATTCCAAAAGCAACCTCTGCTGCTCTTTTGGAAGCCAAACTTCCATTTGTTGGAACAAGAATTCTGCTTGGGCTCCAATCTTCGGAAACATTGCTGCTTTGAACGACAATAGTTGAACAAGGGGAGAATCTAACAAGATTATCTACAATTGGATTAAAGATCATATCTGAACTTCTACTTCTCTCAGTGGCACCGATAATAAGAAGGTCATAATCTTTCTTTACTTCATCTAAAATGCCTTCGAGAGTTTGTTTTCTTACAACAACTTTTTTATTTACTGATAACTCTTTAAAGAAGCCTCCAAGAGTGTTAAGAAATTGCTGGCTTTCAGCTTTTTCTTTTTCTTCGGCTATGGTAAACAGAGTAACACTCAGATTTGTTTTTCTGCCAATTCTTTCCAGTATTTTTGCTTCTATGATTTTAGAAGGAGTTGCCTGACCGATTTCTCTTTTTCTTACAGGAAGCAGAACACGGTGAACAGTATTTAATATGTTATCTTTTAATAATTCTTCTTGCCGAAGCCTTGTAAGTTCAGCATCTTCAGGCTTTACATGACTGAGTGTCCATCGAAGCATTACCGGTGCCATAAGTGATGTAACTACTGCAGTAATAATAATAAGTGAATAAATTTCCTGTGATAAAATCCCAAAGGATAAACCTATTGTAGCTACTATTATTTGAATTGCACCTCTTGCATTTAATCCTGCACCAAAACTTAATGCTGTCCAGTGATTAGTTCTTGCTAAAAATCTTGCACCAATATACGCTCCTATAAATTTGCTTAATATAGCTACAAGTATTAATCCTATGCCTATCAGTATGAAATCAGTTCTGAACAGATCAATAACATTTACCTTTAATCCTGCACTGGCAAAAAATATTGGAGCAAAAATACCGAAAGTAGTGCTCTCTAATTTATCAATAGATCCTTTTGGAACAGCAGGTGACTGAGCAAAAATAATTCCCGCAATAAATGCTCCAAGGACTGCTTCAAGACCTATTGACTGGACTATAGCACCAAGTCCAAAACTAAATACTATAATTAATGTAAGTATTTTATCCCTTGAAGAAATTCTGCTTTGTGTGAAATGCAATAGATGTCTGACAATAATTTTCCCAATGAAAAAGCTTAGTCCGACAAACATGATAACTTTGAAGAATGAGTAACTAATAGTTCCAACAGAAACAACTTCTCCACCTATAAGTCCAAGCACAATAGAAAGTAAAATCCAGGCGACAGTATCATCAAACATTGCCACTGCGAGAGTAATTTGACCAATATCCCTTCTTATTAACTTTAAATCTATCAACACTTTTGCAATAACCGGTATTGCAGAAAGCGAAATGGCAATAGCGATAAAGAGTGCAAATACTATTCTTTGATTTGGATCAACGAGAAATGAGTCTGGAATAAAAAAACCGAAGGCAAATCCGCATATCAATGAAAAAGGTAATTCACCAAGAGCAATTCCCAAAACTTTTTTAGAATGATGTTTTATTAGTTGAAGATCTGTTTCAAGTCCGGTTATTAGTAACAAAAACATTGCCCCGATTAGAGTAATTACTTCTAGTAAGTTTTTTTGTATTTCAGTAACCGGTATTATCCAGCCATGAATAAAGGGGAAGATGTTGCCTAGTAAAGAAGGACCGAGAATTATTCCTGCAAGTATTTCACCAAGTACAGAGGGCTGACCTAATTTCTGTGCAATCTCACCAAAAAACCTTGCAGCTATAAGAAGAATAGAAATCTGAATAAGAAGTTTTAATATATCATTATGGACACCTACAAAAATTATTTCATTCGTAAATTCCATAAAGGGTATCCAGCAGCTAATAACTGAAATTAAATATGAGAAAAACTTTTTGCGAAGCTAATTAAAAAAGAAGCTAATAGAAAGAAGTTGAATTGTGGTAGTTTAATAGATTTTATGAGTAATAATCAACTTTACACCCGCAGCCATCCCACATTTTTTCGTAAATCTCCATTCGTTTTGCCATAAGTTCCTTAGCGGTATCTATGTCTTTCATTTTTCTTACGAGAAATTCTCTTTTGCCAGTCATCTCTTGAAAAAAAATGCAGTTATCAAGCTGCAGTATTCTAATTTTGTTAGAAATCAAAGTATCTTTTTCAAATAATATTTTAGATCGAGAGATTAATTCATCAAGATCAGACTGTCCAATTTTTATGTAATTATTAATCTTTAGCTTCTTAATTTCATTTATAGAATTCATAATAATACTTCTTAAATTTTTAACAATTTGATGCTTTCGTAAAATAAATGATTCATTGTTCTAAATTGCAGACCGTATATTTAACCTCCTCATATCCAGATCACAATCGTAATCTTTATGTTTTGAGTAAGCCGCAACCAAATTAAAGCAAATTGTAATTTCATGCTTGAAGTTTTCTTTAGATTACGCTTAATCTATAGTTTCTTACATTGCATTCCCCTCGATTTGACGCTATATTTGTAAGTTTATTTCTCAGCAATTTGGATATGAAAATCAACATTTTGGCGTTTAATTACATAATTCGATTAGTTCTTTTTGCAATAATAGCATTTCAACCGCTTTTATCCTCTCAGGTTATCTTTCGGGACCTGCCTCATTATAAGATCAATTCACCTGACCTGTTGTTTTTTGACATTACCGATTCAAGAAAAATAATTTCACTTAACGGTGTATGGAAAGTCTATTCTGCCGATGACGAAAAGCAAAATAAAGTAAGTGTAAGTGTTCCGTCAATATTTCAAGGCAAAGGCGAATTTATTTTTGAAAAATCATTCAAGCTATCTTCTTCAGAAATAAATAGCAGCAGAATGAAGCTTGTATTCTTCGGTTTAAACTATACCGCAGATATTTCTCTGAATAAAAATATTATTTACAGGCATTCCGGCGGGGAGTTTCCTTTCAGTATTGATGTGCCAAGAGATATACTTAAATCTGATCAAGAGAATTTAATTTCTGTTAAACTCAGCTACGAATTAGATTCTGAAAACACAATTCCCCTTAAGCAAAGATTTTTATTTCCGCAGAACTTTGGCGGAATTATCCGTGATGTCTTTCTTCATATTACTCCAAATATAAATATTGAGGAAGTGACGCTTAAGAAATCGCTTAACTTTTCAAACAAAAAAGCTTCTGTCGAAATAAGATCTGTTATTGAAAATAAAGAATTCAAAAAACCTGATGACACAGTTGAAGAAGCGAATAATTTTACTTTAAAAGTAAAAGCATATTCACCCGATGGTAAAACTCAAATAAGCGGCAATGATTTTAAGTTTGAATTGAAACTGAATCGTGAATTTGAAGTGAAGCA
The DNA here is from genome assembly GCA_963714415.1 of uncultured Ignavibacteriaceae bacterium. Lineage (GTDB taxonomy): Bacteria > Bacteroidota > Ignavibacteria > Ignavibacteriales > Ignavibacteriaceae > JAGXRK01. Next base: position 322,710 of record CAVQOL010000027.1, on the reverse strand, counting down.
GTCTATCTTAATTAATGATCCAATTTTATGGTCGCCTGAAACTCCCGGCAGTTATATCATCAGACTTGAACTATACCGTGGTAATCAGCTTATTGATTTGACTGACAGGTCAATTGCTCTTTTTGAATTAGGATTACAAGATGATAATCTTCTTTTAAACGATAAAGCATGTAACTTGAAAGGTGTAACTTATCTTCCGTCGTCTGATGAATTTGGAAGTCTTTCATCTTACTCTCAGATGGAGAAAGATCTCGTACTCATAAAAGAAACAGGATTTAATGCTGTAAGATTTTCTAAGTCAGTTCCTCATCCTTATTATTTGAAACTTTGTGAAGAAGTTGGATTAATTGCCTTCATTGAAATTCCAGTTGGTTCGATTCCGGAAGGACTTGCAAACGATCAGAATTTTATGGTAAGGAGCAGAAATTTTCTTAGCAATTTTCTTAAAGCTTATTCAGGTTATTCTGCCGTTGGTGCAGTCGGTTTTGGAAGTTCTTATATGTCACGTTTTAATTCTCATAGGTCACTACTTACGGATCTTGGTGAAAAAGTTAAAGAACAATATGAATTTCTTACCTTTGCATCCTTTGTCGGATTTGATATAGACCAAATTGAAAATATTGATCTTTACGGCATTGAACTTTTTAATATTTCGACTAATGATATTAAAAATGATCTTGTCGAACTTAAAGAAAAATTAGGTGCAGGAAGATTTTTTATTAGTGAAGCAACATATACAGTTAATATTGGCGAAACCGATGGTTATGTAAATGAATATTCATACGAAGCTCAGGCAAAATACTTCGATGAACTTTTTAATTTTGCAGAAGAAGTAAAATTAAGTGCTTTCTTTATAAACACAATGTATGATGTTAAAGGCGATTTTCCTTCTCTCCTTTCAGGATATGATGCTGGATTGGTTTATAATATTGGTTTAGCGGGATCAGATAGAGACGTATCACGTCTTGCTTATAAAGTGGTAAATGCAAGATTGATGAACACAGAAAAAGTTACAATTCCAATTGGCAGTAGTAAAGATGATGCACCAATGATATTTATTGTTTTGGGACTTCTGCTTGCAATTTCGTTGGGAATTCTTGTGAACTCCGGCAGGAAGTTCAGGGAAGATGCATCACGTGCTTTACTTCGTCCGTATAACTTTTTCGCCGATGTGAGAGATCAAAGAATATTATCTGCATATCATTCATTATTTCTTGCGGTTATTATTGCAATAACAGCTGCACTTCTAACAAGCAATATTCTATTCTATTTAAAGACTAACATTTTATTTGAAAAAATTCTACTCTCATTCGGAAGTCCAAATCTTTTATTCGCGGCAGGATATTTTGCCTGGAATCCTTTAAGCTCGCTTGTCTGGTTATCAATACTATTCATTGCCGCCATAGTCTTGCTTACTTTGATTGTGAGATCTGCATCAATGTTTGTTAAAACGAAAGTTTATTTATCGAGCGCATTTTTTGTAATTGTTTGGGCATTTCTTCCCTTGGTGCTTTTCATTCCTGTCGGTATAATTCTATACAGGTTGCTAATGGCAGATATAGCCAATATTTATTTCTTTGTCGTATTTGCAATTTTCACATTCTGGTTAATTCACAGATTGATGAAAGGCATTTATGTGATTTATGATGTTAGCGCAGGGCCGGTTTATTTTTACAGCATTTTACTTTCCCTCACTGTGTTTGGCGGATTCTTAATTTACTTCCAGGTAAACAACTCGGTCATCCAGTACCTGATGTTAACATTAAAGCAGTTTAACATTATCGGATAAACAAATTGTATTTATCAAAACTTGAAATATTCGGATTTAAATCGTTTGCACAGAAAACCAATGTATTGTTTGTTGAAGGTATAACGTCTATCGTTGGTCCGAACGGTTGCGGAAAAACAAATATTGTTGATGCAATTCGCTGGTGTCTTGGTGAACAGAAAAGCAGTGCGCTGCGAAGTGATAAAATGGAGAATGTTATTTTCAACGGAACTGCAACGCGCAAGCCGATGGGAATGTCAGAAGTTTCATTAACAATTCAGAACACAAAAGGAATTCTTCCAATTGAATATTCTGATATTACAATTACAAGAAGAATTTTCAGATCCGGGGAAAGCGAATATCTTCTCAACAAAAACATATGCCGATTAAAAGACATTACTAATCTTTTTATGGATACCGGAATCGGTGCAAATGCTTATTCGGTTATCGAACTTAAAATGGTTGAAACCATATTAAGCAATAAAGCCGATGAGCGAAGAACTATGTTTGAAGAAGCTGCTGGCGTTAATAAATATAAGCTGAGAAGGAGACTGGCACTTAGAAAACTTGATGATGTAAAAGCTGATCTAACCAGGGTAAATGATATTGTCTCTGAAGTTGAGAAAAAAGTAAACTCGCTTGAGAGACAGGCTAAAAAAGCTGACAGGCATAATAATCTTTCTTCTAAACTGAGAGAGCTTGAACTTGATCTTGCAGAAAGAGAATTAGCTTTATTTACTTTACAGACCCAGCAATCAAAGATAGGGAAAGAGGAATTATTAAAACAGAAAATTCAGATTGAATCAGAAGTTTCCAGAATTGATGATGAATTAAAAGAGCATCGCGAAAAACTTTTAGTAATAGAAACAGAACTTCAGCAGAAAAGATCAGAACTTTCACTTCAGACTGAAAAAATTTACAACACGCAAAATTCGCTTTCTCTTAACAAAGAAAGAAAAAGTTCTTTAGAGCGTAATATTGAAAGATTCAATCAAGAACTTGAAGAACTTAAAGTTCAATTGACCGAATCAGAAAATACTGTGACTAAAGGCGATGATAACATTAAAGAAATTGAAGAAAAGATTAGGATAAAAGAACTGGAACGAGGGAAAGTTGAAGGTAAACTGAAAGAACAGGATTCGGCTCTTGAAGAAAAGAGAGTTCAACTTAAAGTTCAATCAGATGTTTTACTAGAAAAATTTAAAGAGATAACCGGAAAAGAAAACGAATTACACAATACTGAAGATTTGCTTAAGCAAAAGACAGAGGCAATAAATAAGCTGAACGAAAAAATTCTTATACTTTCTAGCAATGTCGCAAAAACAGTCGGTTACCTTGAGGAACTCGGAAATGACAAACAAGAAATAGGAAAAAGTTTAAAACAAGCTGATTCTCTCTTCTTAGCAAAACAAAAAGAAAAAGAAGATTGTGAAAATGAACTTTCTGCACTTAAGGATAAAGAACTTGAAGATAAAAGCATAATTAAAAATCTTCGAGATAAAACTGAATTTATTCAATCACTGATAGATAATCTTGAAGGAGTTTCAAAGGGTGCTAAAGCTTTGCTCGATAATCAATCATGGGCAAAAGGTGAAAGTACAATTCTTGCTCATATCGGTGACTCTGAGGAAAGATATCGGTTTGCTATTGAAGCAGCACTGAAGAATAATCTCAACAATATTCTTGTTGAAACTCTTGATGATCTGAAAAACGGAATAGAGTATCTGCAAAATAATGAAATTGGCAAAGCTTCGTTTTATATCTCTGATTTAGCAGAAGCGACCAATAAAGATATTATTGATAAAATATCCAGCTATCTGCGGAAGCGTAAGGCAAAAAAGATTGAACAGGAAAAAGGATTTTTAGGCTGGGCTAAGGATTTTGTCAGAACCGAAAACAAATGGATTCCATTCTTTAACAAAGTTTTAGGCAATACTGTAATAGTTAATGATCTCGATACCGCCTTCACTCTTTTCAAAAAATATCCGGGATTTAACTTTACAAATTTAAATGGAGATTATCTCGGCGCTGATGGTGTGGTTGAAGCTGGATCAGCTCCTCAGATTGATGATACTATTTTTGGCAGGAAACATTTTCTTGAAAATTTAAGAAAAGAATTTCCTGTAAGAGAAAAACAATTAGCAGAACTGCAGAATAAAATAAAAGAAACAGAAGAAAAAATAGGCTCAATTGATCTTAAGGTTTTATCCGAAAAAGGAAGACTCCTAATAAACGATCTTAACAACGTTGATAAGCAGATTTCCCGTTTTGAATTTGAAAAACAAAAAGCCAATGATGAGGCTGAAAAAATTCAACAGGAAATTCAGGATCTTGCCGCAGAGGCTAATCTGTTCGATACAAAACGCAATCAGCTTGAATCCTTAATTTTTACCGAAAACAGCATTCGAGATGAAGAAGAACGTAAACGAAGTTTGTTAGAAGAAAATTTCATGCTGAAAGAAAAAGAATTCAACTCAACAAGAAATCACATAAACGAGTTGAATCTTGAATTAGAAAGACTAATAGGCGAAAAGAAAAATACTGGAAATGCTATCAAACGTGCTGAAGAGTCAATTTCCAATATTCGCAAGTCAATTGAGAAGCGTGAAGCTGATATCAGCGATTCAACAAACGAAAGTGAAAACATTCTTTCTCTAGTAAAAGAAAATCAAATTGTACTTTCCGGATTGGAAAAAGCCAAAGAAGAAATAATTGAAAGTGAAACTGAAATTGATACGAGATATAAGGCGCTTCGTGCAGAAATGAGCGAAAGAGAAAACACTTTAAAAGCTTTAAGAATAGAACGAGATAAAATTTCAGAAGAAATTCATTTAACCGAAATGAAGTTAAATGAGTTGAATATTAAAACTCAGAATTTATATGAAAATATTGAAGAGAGTTATTCTCTTACACTTGAGAAAAAATCATTTGATGATCTTGAAACTTTTAATTTTTCAGAAAGAAGCAGTGAAGTTCATGAGATCAAGCAAAAAGTAAAATCACTTGGCCCGGTAAACCTGCTTGCTTATTCTGAGTATGAAGAGGAAAAAGAAAGACTCGATTTTTTATTGAAGCAAAGAAACGATTTGATTGATTCAGAAAAAGATGTAATACAAACTATTGAGGAAATAAATAATACTGCCCAAAAGCAGTTTATGGAAACATTTGAAAAGATTCGGGAAAACTTTGTAAAGACATTCAGAACTTTGTTTGATCCGGGTGATGAAGCAGATTTACGGCTTGAAGAAAACGAGGATCCGCTTGAAGCAAAAATAGAAATTATTGCAAAACCTAAAGGTAAAAGGCCAACATCAATTGAACTTCTCTCCGGAGGAGAAAAAACATTAACTGCAATTGCATTATTGTTTGCCATCTATCTTGTGAAGCCAAGTCCATTCTGTATCCTCGATGAAATTGACGCTCCGCTTGATGATGCAAATATTGATCGCTTTACACGCATCCTGCACGAGTTCAGTAAAGATACGCAGTTTATTGTAGTTACACATAACAAGCGTACTATGGAGGCTGCGCACACTCTTTATGGCGTAACAATGCAGGAGGAAGGTGTTTCCAAATTAGTAAGTGTAAGATTTAGTGAAGATGTTGATGCTATCGCGGGATAAGATCAGAAGAGTGTATGATTTTAAATAAGCTGGAAAAAATATTTTTACTTTTACCGACAATTTTATTACCGGTTTTCTCTGTTCAGGCACAATGGGTCAGCAATCCTGCGGTGAACACAAAGCTTGTTAATGGACCCAAAGATCCGATCAACATTACTGCACTTGATGATAGAAACGGCGGCGTGTTCGTTTTTTGGGAAGATAAAAAAATCGGAAATGTCAGTGATATATTTTTTATTCACACAAATGAAAACGGTGAAGTTAGTTTCAGAGCCGATGGAAAAACAGTTTCAACATTAACCGGAAGAAAAGAAATTCCGGTTGCAGTTACTGATGATGATGGAAATGCTTATGTTCTTTGGAAAAGTGCAGTGAAGGATAAACCGGATCAATTGTTTATTCAGAAGTTATCAAAGAACGGTGAAAGATTATGGCAAAGTGAGGGTAAGAATATTTCCGAAAATGAATTAGAAGTACTTGATTACTCTATTGATATTAATCGAAACGGAATAATCTGTGTTTCTTATCTAATGCGTGAACCGGGTTTTATTGGCGATTATTTAGTCGAATATCAATTTCTTGATCAGAGCGGCTCATCTTTGTCTAAAAGTTCAGATGAATCATGGCTATTTAAATCTAACAGTAGAAAAAGTAAAACTTCGGTTGTTGCTGATTATGAAGGTGGTGCTTTTGTTTTTTGGCTTGAGAACTTTTCAGGTAAAAGTGTTTTACGTGGTTCCTATGTTGATGAAAATAACATTAAAAAATGGGGCAAAGAACCGGTTAATATTTCAAGCACAATTAATAATGTTTTGAGTTATACAGTTAATCGTTTTGGTAATTCGGTTTATCTTTCTTTTCAATATCAGGGACAGAAAAAAGAAATTCATCATCAGCTAATTACAAGAAACGGAAATCTTCCCTGGGGAACTGGTGGAAAGAGAGTAACATCATTAAATGGAAATCAACTTAATTCTCAAACTGCTTTAATCGATTCAAGCATTTATGTAACGTGGACAAATGAATTTCAAAATGATAAAAATCTTTTCATTCAGAAGTTTGATAAGAACGGTAAGCCGCTGTGGAAGAAAGACGGCATTTCCGTAATTGATCTTAAAGGAGATCAGTTTGGACAGAAAATAATAAATGATGAAAAAGGAAATCTAATCGTTGCATGGATTGATAGAAGAGTAGATTCTGTATATGGTAATATTTATGTGCAGAAAATTGATACTCAGGGAAAATTAATGTGGGATAGTCTTTCTGTTGTTCTTGGTTCATTTCATAACTCGCAAAAAAGCTATTTAAATCTTGTTCCTGACGGTTCCGGTGGTGCAATTGCAGTATTTAAAGAAAAGCGTGAAGGAAAGAATGAAATTTATGCTCAGAAAATTTTTAATACCGGGACTTATGCTTCACAGGTTCTTGGATTCTCAGCGAATATTGACGATGGAAAAATTAGATTGAGCTGGTATGCTGCAAATGAATCACCTGAAGTTTTTTATAATATTGAAAGAACTGTTCAATCAGATACGGGATTTGCTAACTGGAGTCTTATTGGAACTGTCGAAGCAAATGAAATTCGCTCCGTTAATTTTTATGAACTATTTGATGTGCCAAATACATACGGGACTTTATATTATCGTGTTGTTCAAAAAGATGGCAATGACGCGTCAACCGTTTATGATCTTGTTAAAATAAATTATTTGGAATCTGCCAGCAGCATTGTGCTTGCGCAGAATTTACCGAATCCTTTCACGGATTCAACTACAATAAGTTTTTATTTACCTGAAGAAGAAAATGTTATATTAGAATTTTTTGACAGTAAGGTTGAACTGATTAAGGAAATACCAAAACAAAAATATTCTGCAGGTCGTCACGAAATAATTTTCAGAGATGAAAACCTTATACCGGGAATTTATTTCTATAGATTCAAAGCTGGAAATTATATTGAAGTTAGAAAGATGGTGGTCAGTCCTAAGTGAAAAAACGTGAACTGAAAATATTTGTTGATTTCGATGGCACAATAACAGAGCAGGATATCGGAGACTCAATCTTTACAAGGTTTGGTGATAGTGAAAAGGTGCTTCCGGTGATTGATGATTTATTGAACGACAGAATTTCATCTCGCGAATGCTGGGATTTGCTTTGTGGTTCAACTCCGGCAGTTGATAGGAATGAGCTTGACTCGTTTATTGATGAACTTAAAATAGACACAACCTTTCATTTGCTGGTTGCATATTGCAAAGAAAAAAATATTGAACTGGTTGTCCTAAGTGATGGCTTTGATTATTACATTGAAAGAATATTCATACGTGAGAATTTAAATGAGCTGAAATATTATGCAAATAATCTTTCACTCGATAATTCAGGAAAATTAATTCCTGGCTATCCGTTTTTTAATCCCGATTTTCCTACATCGGCAAATTGCAAGAGAGATCATATACTTGATAACAGTAGTGATGATGATTATACATTTTACATTGGTGATGGGAATTCAGATAAAGAATCGGCGCAGTATTGCGATTACATCTTTGCTAAAGATGGTCTCTTGAAATTCTGTGAAAAGGAAAGAATTTCATATTCACCGTTCAAAGATTTTACTAGTGTTATAAAAAAGATTGATGATCTTATCACAGGAAAAAAATTGAGAAAAGGTCATCAGGCAGAATTGAAAAGACGTGCAGCATATATAGTTGAGTGAAATTAGAATAATGATTAAGAGAAAGAAAAATAATTAAATGTCACAATTAGCGAAAAAGTTTTTTAATTATAGAAGCTACACACCAATACCGTTTCTTATTCTTATGCTGGTATTTGAAGACGCAACCGTAGCAACTTTAATAATAGGTTTTGTTATTGCATTTTGCGGGGAACTAATTCGATTGTGGGGTGTAAGCTGGGCTGGAAGCGAAACAAGAACAACCGGTGGTGTCGGCGGAACTTATTTAGTAATTAGCGGACCCTTCGCATACGTTCGTAATCCGCTTTACGTCGGAAATATTTTAATGTACTTTGGGCTTGGCATAATGTCATTTGCTTTATTTCCTTATCTGCAGATAATAGCACTTTTATTTTTTGTTTTGCAATATCATCTTATTGTTAAAGAGGAAGAAGCTTTCCTTGAAAAGAAATTTACAAGTTCGTATCAAAATTATTTGCAGAATGTTCCGCGGTTTTTTCCAAGATTAACTCCTTATACAGTAGATGGAGTTGAACAACCGACATTCAAATTAAATATGGGATTGAAGTCTGAGACACGAACATTACAGGCATTCGTAACTGTTGCATTACTAATTATTATTAAATGGTATCTGAGAGTTAATAACATTTTGTAATGAATAAAATAAAGAATAAAAATATTTTGATTATTGCCGGTGAAGTATCAGGTGATCTTCATGCGGCGGCACTTGTTAAAGAATTAAAAACTCTTGATAGTGATATTAAATTATTTGGTATCGGTGGTGAAAAAATGAAAGAAGCCGGTGTTGAAATTATTTACCATCTCAACAAAATGGCTTTTATGGGATTTGCAGAAGTTGTTAAACATCTTCCTTTCATACAAAAAGTTAAAAGTGATATACTTAAAGAAGTTGAAAAAAGAAAAGCAAAATATGCAGTGTTGGTTGACTATCCCGGCTTCAACCTGAACATAGCCAAGAAGCTTAAAGCAAATGATGTTGATATAATTTATTATATCTCTCCGCAGATTTGGGCCTGGGGTAGTGGAAGAATAAAAAAAATTCGTGCACTTGTAAAAAAAATGCTGGTTGTTTTTCCGTTTGAAGAAAAACTATATAAAGAAAATAATGTTGATGCGGTGTTTGTCGGTCATCCGCTTATTGAGAGATTGAATCAATATAGTTTTTTATCAAAAGATGAATTGAAACAAAAATTTAACCTTGATCAATCAAAAGAAATATTACTGATTCTACCTGGAAGTAGAAATCACGAAATAGAAGAAATATTTCCTGAAACAATAAAAGCCGCCACACGATTAGCGGACGAGTTTAATCTGCAGGTTGTAGTTGCTTGTTCTGCAAATCTTGATGAGAAATTGTTTGAAAAATATAAAGAGCATCATAGGTTTAATTTAATAAGAGGCTTTACCTATGATTTTTTTAAGAATGCAAAATTTGGAATTATAAAATCCGGCACATCAACACTTGAAGCAGGATTGATGCAGCTTCCGATGATCATAGTTTACAAGACAAGCGGTATAACTTACCGGATAGGAAAATTTTTGGTTAAACTTAAAAACATTGGAATGGCAAATATCATCCTTAATGACAATGTTGTTCCGGAATTAGTTCAGGGAGATGTGAACTCAGATAAAATTTATAATGAAAGCAAAAGAATATTATCAGACAGTTCTTTATACGAAAAGATGAGATCAAAACTTGGTGAAATCAGAGAAGAGCTTGGTGAGAAAAATGCTTCTGCAAATGCAGCAAAATCAATTTATAATTTGATTAATGAAGCTTAAAGAGATTAAACAGAATACATTAAGATTTGTTGGGAATATATTCCTTACTTATAGTGTTGATTTATTATGTAAGTCCTTGAGGATAAATTTTAAGAATAAAGAAGTTGTAGATCGATTAGAGGAAAACAATCAGAATTATGTAATTGCTTTTTGGCACGAAACAATGCTGCTTTCCTGGTATTTGCATGGCAGAAAAAATTCTGCAGCGTTAACAAGCAAAAGCAAAGACGGCGATCTTCTTGCAAAGCAGCTTAAACATTGGGGTTATCAAGTGGTTAGAGGTTCAAGCAGCAAAGGCGGCGATGTGGCACTTGGAATTATGATTGATTATGCAAAGAATGAATATTCTATTGCTGTAACACCTGATGGACCTCGCGGACCGATTCATAAATTTAAAGCCGGAGCTGTAATAACTGCAAAGAAAAGCGGAATACCGTTGGTGCTTCTTGGAATTGGATTTAGAAAAAAGAAATTGTTGAAGAGTTGGGATAAATTCCATGTTCCATATTTCTTCACAAAGGCTAATGCTTTTTATTCGGAACCAATTTACGTTGATAAAAATTTAAGTTACGAAGAAACATCGGAAATGATATTAAACTGTGAAGAGAAATTGATTGAACTGCAAAATGAAGCAGGAAGATTTTCATAAAAATGAATTTCTTAAGATTCATACTGCTTCCTTTTGCACCTGTTTACGGATTTATTATCCGTTTAAGAAATCTGTTCTTTGACAAGAATATTTTTAAAGCTGTTCAGGTTAAATCAAAAGTTATATCTGTGGGAAACTTAACAGTTGGCGGCTCAGGTAAAACACCAATGGTAATTTATCTTGTTGAGTTTTTAAAATCATTTAACAAAAAAGTTGGTGTATTAAGCCGTGGATATGGAAGATCATCAATTGGTTATCTGCTTGTGTCAGATGGAAACGAAAATGCTTTCAACAGTTGATCAATCCGGTGATGAAATGTATCACACTGCAAGTGAGACAAAGGTTCCGGCTGCGGTTTGTGAAAGACGTGTTCAGGGAGCAAAAAGACTGATTAAAGATACAGGTGTTGATACGATTGTACTTGATGATGCATTTCAACACAGATGGATAAAGCGGGATATTGATCTTTTAATTATTGAACAAAATTTTTTCAACAACTATGATATATTTGTTCATAATCATTTGCCGGCAGGAATTATGAGAGAAAGTTTTGACTCTATTAGCAGAGCCGATGTAGTAATACTTAACAGAAAATTTTCTGATAAAGAAGAAATAATTCCTAAACGAAAAGTTTTCCTAAAAGATAAAAAGGTTTTTACTTCATACTATGAGGCAATAGGCTTTGTAGATGTTGCAAAAAATATTGAATACAGTATTAAAGAATTTGACGGACAGAAAGGATTGATTGTCTCAGGAATTGCTAATCCCGAATCGTTTCTAAAGGTTCTTAAACAATCGGGAGTTGAAGTAAATAATCAGATAATTTTTAGAGATCATAAAGAATATACATCTAAAGAAGTGCAGCGGATTCGTAAAGAATTTTATGCAACAAACTCTCACTCTGTTATAACAACGGAGAAAGATGCAGTTAAGCTTATCAAATACTCAATAGAATTTGATGATATTGATATCTTTTATTTGAAAATAAAATTATGTGTGGATGAAGAAGAATCATTCAAACAATATTTAATTAATAAACTAAACGACTAATTATAATAGTTAGCTAAACGATAAAACACTACGGAGGTTATACAAATGGCTAAAACTCAGAAATACGTTTACTTCTTCGGAGGCAAAAAAGCTGAAGGAAAAGCCGATATGAAAGGGCTTCTCGGTGGTAAAGGTGCAAATCTTGCCGAGATGGTTAATATCGGTCTTCCTGTTCCAGCTGGATTCACAATTACTACAGAACTCTGTACATACTATTACGATAACAAAAAGAAATATCCTAAAGAGTTAAAATCTCAGGTTGTTGATGCTCTTAAAAAAGTTGAAAAGGAAATGGGCGCAGTATTTGGCGATCATAAAAATCCTCTTCTTCTTTCAGTTCGTTCAGGAGCACGTGCATCAATGCCGGGAATGATGGATACTGTTCTAAATCTTGGTTTGAATGATATTACTGTTCAGGCATTAATTGAAAAAACAAACAATCCTCGCTTTGTATATGATTCATATAGAAGATTTGTCCAAATGTATGGTGATGTAGTGCTCGGGTTGAAGCCTGTTGACAAGCACGAACACGATCCGTTTGAAGTTATAATGGATGCAAAGAAAGAAGCAAAGGGCATTACGCTTGATACCGAACTTTCAGCTGACGATTTGAAAGAATTAGTCGCTGAGTTCAAGATTGCAATTAAAGAAAAAACTGGAAATGATTTTCCTGATGACCCAATGGAACAGCTATGGGGTTCTGCCGGTGCAGTGTTTAATTCATGGATGAATGAAAGAGCAATTGTTTACCGCAAGCTTAATAACATTCCTGCCAGCTGGGGAACTGCTGTTAACATTCAATCAATGGTATTTGGAAATATGGGAGAAGATTCCGGAACAGGTGTTGCATTTACACGTGACCCTGCCTCTGGCGAAAATGTTTTCTACGGTGAATATTTATTTAATGCCCAGGGAGAAGATGTTGTTGCCGGTACACGTACTCCTCTTCCAATTGCTCAACTTGAAAAAGAGTCTCCTGTACTTTACAAAGAGCTTGATAAGTACAGAAAAATACTTGATAAACACTATAAAGATATGATGGACCTTGAGTTCACTATTCAGCAAGGAAAACTCTGGATGCTTCAATGCCGTGTTGGAAAGAGAACCGGATTTGCGGCTATTCAAATGGCTGTTGATATGGTGAAGGAAAAATTAATTACTAAAGAACAAGCGATCTTAAGAATTGAACCAAATCAGTTGAATCAATTACTGAGACCAATCTTCGATATTGAAGAAAAAAGAAAAGCAGTTGAATCAGGAAAACTTCTTGCTAAAGGATTAAATGCCGGTCCTGGTGCTGCATCTGGTAAGGTTGCATTAAGTGCTCAGGATGCAGAAGAGATGGCTAAGAACGGTGATAAAATTATTCTTGTAAGAATTGAGACTTCTCCTGAAGACATTAAAGGAATGGACGCTTCAGAAGGTATTCTTACAGCAAGAGGCGGAATGACCTCCCACGCTGCACTTGTTGCACGTCAAATGGGTAAGGTTTGTGTTGCAGGTTGCGGTGCATTAAAGATCAACTATAAAGAAAGAACCATCACTGTTGATGGAATGGATACCGTTGTTAGAGAAGGTGATTACATCTCAATAGATGGATCTACCGGTGAAGTGATTGAAGGAAAACTTGAAACCAAACCTTCTGAGGTAATTCAGGTTCTTATAACTAAAACTCTTGATGCAAAAGATTCCCCGGTGTTCAATACTTACAACAGCTTAATGACCTGGGCAGATAAGATCAGAACAATGAACATAAGAACAAATGCTGATCAGCCTGATCAATCATCAAATGCTATTGCTTTTGGTGCTGAAGGTATCGGACTATGCCGGACAGAACATATGTTCTTTGGCGAAAAAAGAATTATGTCTGTAAGAAAAATGATTGTTGCAGATACAGTTGCTGAAAGAAAAACCGCTCTGGCTGAACTTCTTCCTCTTCAAAGAGAAGACTTTGAAGGAATATTCAGAGCTATGGATGGATATCCAGTGACAATCAGAACTTTAGATCCGCCTTTGCATGAATTCTTGCCGCATTCAGCAAGAGATATAGAAGAACTTGCAAATGCATTGAGAATATCTGAAACCAAACTAAGAGAAAAGATTGAAAGTCTGCATGAGTTCAATCCTATGCTTGGATTCAGAGGCTGCCGTTTAGGTGTATTATACCCTGAAATAACGGAAATGCAGGCTCGTGCAATCATCGAAGCAGCAGTTAATGTTGCTAATGAAGGTATGAAAGTAAAACCTGAAATAATGATTCCGTTAACAAGTCATGTTAATGAATTCAAACTTCAGGAAGATATTGTTAGAAGAGTAGCAAAAGAAGTAATGCAGGAAAAAGGAAAGAAGATCAGTTATCTTGTAGGAACAATGATCGAACTTCCCCGTGCCTGTGTAACCGCTGATGAAATAGCTGAACGTGCAGAGTTCTTCAGTTTCGGAACAAACGATCTGACCCAAACTACATTTGGTTTATCACGTGATGACGCAGGTAAATTCTTACCGCTTTATGTTCAGAATGAAATACTGCCAAACGATCCGTTTGAGGCATTAGATCAATCAGGTGTTGGTCAACTTGTTAAGATGGGAACCGATAAAGGAAGATCAACCAAACCTGATCTTAAAGTCGGAATCTGCGGCGAACACGGAGGAGAACCTTCATCCGTGGAATTCTGTCACAGAGTAGGAATGGACTATGTAAGCTGTTCTCCATTCAGAGTACCGATTGCAAGATTAGCTGCAGCCAGAGCGGTTCTTAATGAAAAAGCTAAATCTAAACCAGCAAAGAAACAAGTAAAGAAGACAGTTAAAAAAGCTGGCAAAGCTAAAGCATCAAAAAAGAAATAATAAATTAATTAAGGATTGAGCCGGAAATGTTTTTAAGTTTCCGGTTCTTTCCTTGTCATAAACATAACTAATTAAGGCAGGAAGAATGAAATTAACAGATTTCAAGTACAATTTACCCAAGACAGCCATCGCAAAATATCCGGTTAGTCCAAGGGATAAAGCTAAACTTATGGTTCTAAACCGTGAGACAGGGGAAATTGGAGATAAGAAATTCACCAAAGTTGTCGATTATATGGCAGAGGGTGATGTGATGGTTGTGAATGAAACACGTGTGTTTCAGGCAAGATTGTTTGGTAAGAAAGAGAAAACTAATGCAAAGATAGAAGTGTTTCTGTTGCGTGAATTAAACAAAGAAGATTGTATCTGGGATGTTATTGTTGATCCGGCTCGTAAAGTTAGAATTGGCAATAAAATTTATTTCGACGATCATCTCTGGTGTGAGGTTATTGATAATACTACTTCACGAGGAAGAACTGTTCGTTTTAATAAAACCGGAGTTTATCATGCAGTAGAAAAATTAGGATTAACTCCGCTTCCACCATACATAAAACGCGAACCGGAACCACAAGATAAAGAAAACTATCAGACTGTTTACGCTAAAGTGGATGGTGCAGTTGCCGCTCCAACAGCAGGACTTCATTTCACTCATAAGCTTATAAGTAAAATTGAGAAAAAGGGAGTTAAAATTGTTCCCGTAATTCTTCATATAGGTTTGGGAACATTTCGTTCGGTTGAAGTGGAAGATCTTACAAAGCATAAAATGGATTCTGAGTATTATGAAATTTCTGCGCACTCTGCAGATGTAATTAATAAAGCCATGCATCACAAAAAAAATATATTTGTGGTAGGAACTAGCGCTTGCCGTGCGCTTGGAAACAAGCACAACCGCTGATGGTTTTGTTAAACAGGGAAAAGGATGGACTGATAAGTTCATTTATCCGCCTTATGTATTCAAAATTACAAGTAAGTTGATTACAAACTTTCACGCTCCGGAATCAACATTGTTAATGCTTGCCGGAGCTTTTGCTGAGACTGACTTTATGATGAAAGGCTATAAAAAAGCATTAAAAGAAAAATATCGCTTTCTCAGCTATGGCGATGCAATGCTCATTTTATAAAATGATATGAAAACCATTGCAATAATTCCCGCCGGTGGTAAAGGTTTAAGAGCTGGCAATACCTTAAAAGGTACTGCCACTCCTAAACAATATCTTAAGATTAATGGTAAAGAGTTAATCGTATACACACTTCAGACTTTTCAAAAGAGTAAGCTGATTGATAAAATAATTGTTGCCGCCGAACCGGAATATTTTGATATGCTGATAAAGCTTGTGAAAAAAGTACAAACTCACCAAACTAAAACTTATTGTTGAAGGCGGTGCAACAAGACAGGATTCTGTTTACAATGCACTATTATCATCAGAAGCAGAGCCAAATGATCTAATTGTTGTTCACGATGCCGCACGTGCATTACTTCCAAATGAAATACTAACTAATGCAATAAAAACTGCAAAGAAAAAAGGAAATGCTCTGGTTTGCATCAAAGCAAAAGATACTTTGATTAAAGGAAATGAAATAGTTAAAGAATATCTGAACAGAGATGAAGTTTATTATGTTCAAACGCCGCAGATCTTCAAATACAAAGATCTTCTCAGAGCTATGAACAAAGCTTATAAAGAAAATTTTATTGGAACGGATGAATCAGTTCTTGTAAAACGAACAGGGAAAAGAGTTCATATTGTTGAAGGATCTGTTTTTAATTTTAAAGTAACAACGAGGACAGATGTGGAGTTGTTTAGAAAGTTAACAAAATAAATTATTTTCAAATCAGATTCGAATAACCCACCGTTAATCACGACTTTATAATTTGATAAAAAAATAATTCCACTCTCCGGAAAATTTCTATTATCTGTTGCTATATCCATTTAGAAAGGGTAATCTAATGGCAGTAAAACTGGTATTCCACCAGCGGCGGATTTTTACTCTTTCTCTATCTGTATTGCGATGGAAGAGAGGTGGTAAATCATATCCAAATATTCTCCGTCCACTCAACTTCTCTTTCGGATGAACTGTTTAAAACTGAAAAAGTCTCGAACATTTTTATTGCTTTACGGACTTTTTCTTTCCAGTCCGGATTGTACTTAGCTCATAAAATTTCAATGAAGCTTATTAATGAAATAGTTTAATGAAAAAGAACAATTTCAAAATCATAACTTTAGCATTATATACTTATACGCTGTGTTTATCCTTTCCACAGCAGCCTAATTCAGTGCACACTGGCGATTATTGACACATTATACCTATTCCCATGACACGTAATTACTTTTATTGACGAAGCATTGAACGAGATCTTGTATCTAGATTGCGATGGCAATATTTTGCATGTAAAGTTTAATATATGCATTTGGTGAAGTTGAAAGTATAACAGATCAAGAAAGTTGGATTCTGCATCTTTAATTTAGGTTGTCAGCATTTACATGTAGATAATTACTTTAAAATCAGATGCTGGAAATAATCCAGAAGAAGACAATTGTGCAGTGAGCAAGATATTAGTAATCGATTCAGTCGACAATCTACTTTCCCAGAATGGCAATTCGTACAATTATAGATTCGTGTTGTCACAAATCGAAAATTGATGCTATGAATGACATTCTTTTGATTATTCCTGGACTTAATATTCTTTTAGAACTGCGGACTACGCAATCGGATGACTCATTGCTTCAACCAGTTTATCGATGGATGCTTACGATGAATCTTGGATTTGCAAAGTGTATCGTGAATATTTGCCGGTAAAAGTTGTTGTCGGAATAGGATGATATCCGATGTAAACAAGGATTATCCACGCAGGTAAATGGTTAGTCATTTCTATCAAAATTACCCCAATCCCTTTAACCCATCAGCACAATCTATACACTACTCATAAAAGAAACTGGATTAGTTAACATAAGAGTGTTGTGATAACTTCTTGGCAGAAGAAATTGAAGTATTGACAAATGGAACGAATATTCAGCTGGTAATCATTCAGTTGATATTTTAATCCTTCTATATACCTGCCAAGGGAGTTTACATATACTCTTTACGTGCAGAATGGACATGCAGAATCAGTAAAAAGATGATTTACTGTTCAAATAAATTTTGTTTCACGTTGATCTCGAATTAAACATCAGAGGCATTTCCTTGCCTCTATGTTTTGTATAAATAACCCTGGTTTGCTTTGCACTCTAATGGAGTATATTTTTAATTATCTAATTTCTAGCGATGAAGCTTTTATAAGCTGCTTGGTATAATTCTGAACTTTGGTGCAGAAAATATTTTTTCTGTTTCATCAATCTCAACAATTTCACCCTTAGATAATATCATTATACGATTACATATTGATTTTAATAAATTCAAATCGTGTGAAACTATAATAAGTGTAATTTTCTTTTCGTCAGATATTTTTTTTATAAGTTTTAAAAAGTTTAATTGCGATTCAACATCCTGAGCCGAAAAAGGTTCATCAAGAATCAATATTTCCGGTTCAACTGAAATTATTCTTGCAAGTGCAACGCGCTGCTGCTCACCGCCGCTTAGTTCAAATCCTCTTCTTTCAGTAAAGCCTTCATTTAATCCAACCAACCTTAGAGAACTTATTGTCATTTCATCAGAATTTACTTTTTCACCAAATTTTATTTTTACTGCTTCTTCAATTATCTCTCCAACCTTGCGGATTGGATTTATTATCTCACTGCTGTTCTGAAATAAAATTTGAACTGGTTTTGTCTTTATTCCAGACCAGTCATTGTTAAAATTAAAAGTTAACTTTCCATTATCAGAAAAAATTACTCCGGCTAATAATTTTGCTAAGGTTGTTTTCCCGCTGCCGGATTCACCGGCAATACCAAGTATTTCATTTTCAAATAATTCAAATGAAATATTATTTAATATTCTAAGATTCTTTCCTTTACTAAATACTTCATTTGAAGGCGCATCGTAATGTAGATTTTCTGTCTTTAGTAGAGTTTTCATTTGCTTAACTCTTTATAAGCATTAAGAAAAGAATTGATATGACTATCATTAGAATTCATTAGCTCATCAACTTCAATAAAATCAGTTAAAGTTCCCTCACTCAAAAAAGAAATTTTATTGCTTATTTTTTGTGCGAATAAAATATCCTGTGTTACAATCAAGGCAGAATTATTTTCTTTATTCACAAAGTTTTTAATGGCTTTTAGTGATAACAATGAATTTACAGAATCAATTGCAGATGTTGGTTCATCAAGAATTATAAGCTGCGGATTTACAGCTAAAGCCAGAACGAAATTTAACCTTTGCAGCATCCCGCCGCTCAATTCATAAGGATGCATTAAAATCATTGAGTTATAATCAGGAAGTTGAAATTCGTAAAGCAGTTCTTCTAATATTTCCTTTTTACATTCAGTATTATCAAAATAATATTTTACTTTTTTTAATGGATCAAGACTATTAATCGAATCCTGGAATACATATCTTATTTCGTTTTTACGAATATTCAATAGTTCTTCTGATTTTAAACTGAGAAGATTTACATCATTCCATTTAACGCTGCCTTTTACTTTGTAAAATCTGCTGTCAAGCAAACTTGTTAGAGATTTGATAAGAGTAGATTTTCCACTTCCATTTTTCCCGAGAATTGTATATACAGAATTTTGCGGGATCGAAAATGAGATATTGGATAACAAATCCCTGAACGAGCCCTGAACACTAACAGAAATATTTGCAATATTCACATTGAGCATTTAGAAAGTTTTTTTGTTATTGTTGGGCAAAATAATAAATTAAAATCACAATTATTCCTTATTATTTTACTGTTATGAGAAACATCAGACTTTTTTCCACAGGTATCTTTTTCCTCTTCTTCCTTTTTGTGTCCTGCCAAAAGGATGAACCAATATCAACTGATAGACTGATAATCGGAATATCTGCTGATATAAAAACAATTAATCCCCTTTATGCATTCAGCGTTGATGAGGGCAGTATAGACGATGCTCTTTTTCTTAGTCTCGTGCGCATAAACTGGAATGAAATCAAAGGTGATCTTGATGTTAAACCCTGGCTTGCTAATTCGTGGGAATGGTCGGATGATTCGTCATCACTAAAATTTTTTATAAGAGATGATGTTAAGTGGTCTGACGGAATTAAAGTTACAGCCGAAGATGTAGCATATTCATTCGATCTTTATTCCAATCCGCAGGTTCAGAGTAAATTTTATGGAACGTTTGAAAAGTTGTATTTGAATGAAGATTTAAGCATTGATATGTCCAAATCAATTGAGGTTATTGATTCATTTACGATTAAAATTAATTTTATACCAAATAAGAATGTTAAGCTGATAGATGTTGTTTTACCAATAATTCCCAAGCATATATTTGAAAAATATAATTACGATGAAATTCCAACTGCCGATGTAAATTTTAATCCGGTTACTTGTGGTCCTTACAAGTTAAAAAAGTGGGAGAGAAATGAAGTGATAATACTTGAAGCCGATCCTTCATCATTTCTTTATTCCGAGGAAATGATAAAAGAATTGGTTTTCAAAATTGTCCCGGATTATAATTCACGTATTACACAGTTGAAAAAAGGTGAGATTGACGTAGCCGAACAAATAAAATCCAATGACGTTGATGGTTTAATAGAGTCCGAAAATATTAATATTGTTCCTGTTAAAGGGAGGGAATTTGATTTTGTCGGCTGGAATCACATTGATCCAAAAATATTTTCAGAAACCGGTGAAGTAAAGGATAATAAATTCTTTAACTCTGCAAATGTCAGGCGAGCATTATCATACGCAATAAATCGTGATGAAATACTGAATGAATATTTAAATAATTTTGGTCAACCGGCAGTTACTCCGGTTTCACCAATCTTTGTAGAATTCTTTGATGATAATTTAAAACCATTAGAATATAGTTCAGCGAAAGCAAAAGAAATTCTTAAACAGGAAGGTTGGACTGACACAAATAACAACGGTACAGTTGATAAAAAAGGTATTGAGTTTTCATTTACACTTTATGTCCCGGGAGGAAATCCACTCAGACAATTTGCTTCAACTATTATAAAAGATAATCTAAAAGCAGTTGGTATTGATGTTAAAATAGAAACAATCGAACTGAACAAATTGATTGATAATCTTTTTAATAAAAGTATGGATGCATGGATTGCAGCTTTTTACATTCAGATTCCTCTGGAACATCAAATGGTCTGGTCTTCTGACCTTGATGCTGCCCCATTCAATTTTATGAGTTACAGAAACAAAGATTTGGATTTAATCATTAATGCACTCGGACAAAAAGTATCTTATGAAAAAGAAAAAGATTTACATCAGCAGTTTCAAAAAATTATTTACGATGATCAGCCGATAACTTTTCTTTACTGGATTGATAATATTGTTGCTGTAAATAAAAAAGTAAAAACTTTCGAAATAAATCCTCTCGGTGCTGTTCAGCATTTATTGGATTGGAGATTAAACTAATAGAACTATGAATAAAATCATTTCGGGAGCAGTGGTAAAAAGGATTCTTTCTTCTGTTGTTGTACTGTTCCTTGTGGTTACGTTTGTATTCTTTTTGGTGAGATTAGCTCCCGGAAATCCTGCACAAAAATTTTTATCGCCAGATTTCAATCCCCAATTAGCCGAGCAAATAAGTAAATCATTCAGTCTGGATAAATCAGCATTTGAACAATACATATCGTTCTTAAAAAATCTTTTTACAGGTGACTTTGGATCATCATATACTTATCGTTCACCTGTTTTTAGTGTTGTATATGAATATCTTTCATTCACAATATTGTTTACTTTGCTCGCATTCATTATACAAACATCAATAAGTTTTTGGCTGGCAATCAGATCTGTAAAAAAAATAAACGGATTGTTCGATAGAATCGCAGATAAATTCAGTCTGGTTATTTACGCAACACCTTCTTTTGTAATTGGTTTATTTTTAATACTTATTTTTTCCGTTCAGTTAGACTTATTTCCAACTTCTGGTATTAAATCATTGGATAATTCCGAACTTCCTTTCTTCAGTCGGATAATGGATTATTTCTCTCATCTAATTTTACCATTGATAACATTATCAGCAGGAGGGATTGCAGTTTTCTACCGATACCTTCGTGACAATATGAATGATATTTATAATCATAACTTTGTAATGAATTTAAGATCGATGGGATACGATGAAAAAACAATTTTACGCAAACATATTTTTCCGAATACATTGGGACCATTTCTCTCAATTGCGGGAATTGAACTTGGAATTTTATTCGGCGGCGCATTAATTACTGAAGTTATATTCGGACTGCCGGGAATGGGAAGATTAACAATCTCTGCAATATTTGAAAGAGATTATCCGCTTGTTATCGGCTGTACAATTGCGGCTGCTTCATTAATGATAATTTCAAATCTTATAGCCGATTTAATTAAAATTAAAATTGATAAACGACTTGTAAAAGATCTACTTCAGTAATGAAATTAAAAATTAAAATATGGCATTTTATTTCGTTTATCTGGCTGCTGATTTTCATAATTAGATTTGAAAGAATATTCGAGCTTCTGGATTTACTTGGCTCGTATATCAAATTTCTTTTTGTTGATATAAATTCAGCTGCCAATCAATTTGACTTGGCATTAATTGATCATCTACTCGGAGGTTTGCTGTTTATACTAATTCCTGTATTTCTAATAATTCTTTTACGGAAAAAGAATGTATTAATAAGTAAGAAAATATTTTTATCTGCTGCCTTCATTATCCTTCTACTATATGGTTTTCTATTTGCCCCGTTGATAACCGATAGAAATCCGGATCTTTACAAAGATATTTCTGTCACAAAATTACTTGTGCCATTTAGTAGTGTTAAAGAAATACACTTAAATAAAAATATTAATAACAATATTGATGAAGTTAGTAAATTTATAAACTTGAAGAATAGTGTTATAAAATTGTCGTTTGATAACGAGTTGGTTTATTGCGATTCAGCATACATTTCTGGAAACGATTTGATTTATTATCAAAAGGGAAGTGTCAAAAAGATTTCATCTGAGTTGATTGAAAAGCAAAATGGGAAATATTTTACATCAAGGCTTTTTATTTTAGGAACAGATGAATTTGGGCGTGATATTTTTACAAGATTAGTTTACGGAACAAGGTTATCTTTGTTTATAGGATTTGGCGCAGTTGCAATATCTTTTATTTTAGGATTACTGCTTGGATTTTTAGCCGGTTACAAATCGGGGTGGCTTGATTTAATTTTGAACAGAACGACTGATTTATTCTTAGCGTTTCCAATAATATTTCTAATAATATTTGTGCTTGCTCTATTTGGAAATAATATGATTTCAGTAATTATTGTACTTGGTTTTTCCGGTTGGATGAGTTTATTTAAATTGGTTAAAGGTGAAGTTAGTTCAATTAAGAAAAAAGATTTTTTTATTTCTTCAACTTTACTGGGAGTTTCATCTTCCAGTTTAATGAGAAAAGAAGTTATGCCTTTGATTTTAGCATCTGTACTTGTCAATATAACTTTCCAATTTGGTAACGTTGTACTTGCAGAATCAGCATTAAGCTATCTTGGACTTGGATTGGGAAATGAATATTCTTCATGGGGCTCGATGATACAATCCGGGCAGGAATATATTTCTCAGTCGTGGTGGATGATATTATTACCCGGCTTATTATTGATCATTACTTTGCTAACAATTAATGATTTCGGAAAAAAAATAAAAGAATACTATAACCCCAGAGTTAAATATGATTAATCAACGATATATAGTACAGAAAAAGCTTGGAGAAGGAAGAAGTAAAGTATTCAGTGTAATTGATACAGAATTTCCGGAAAAAGAAATAGCCATGAAAATTCTTCCTCCAAATGTTTTGCAGGAAGAGAAAGATGCTTTCAGACAAGAATATTTCACACTTCAAAAATTGGATCATCCGAATATTATTAAAGCTTATGATATCGGTAATATTTTAACCATTGATGAAGAAGACGAAGATATTGAAACGGGTTCTTTTTACATAACTCTTGAGCGATTTGATTCCGTTGAACTTCTTGAGTATCCATCTCTGGACAAAAATGAAAAACTGGTTTCAATCATCAAGCAAATCTGCTCTGTGCTTTATTATCTTCATCAATCAAATTATATCTATTATGATCTAAAACCACAGAACGTTTTAGTGGCTTCTATTAATGATTTCCCTGAAGTCAAAATAATTGATTTAGGTTTTGCTCGTTATATACTATCCGACTATGATAATAAAGTACGCGGGACTGCAGAATATATTGCTCCCGAATTACTAAAAAAAGAGATTCATGATCATTCTGTCGATCTCTATTCACTGGGAATAATCCTTTATCGTATTATTTATGGTAAACTTCCATTCAATGCCAAGACAGAGCTTGATATTTATAAAGCACACATCGAATCAGAATTTGAATTTCCTGAGACGAATCATTCCGATCAGTTAATTGATACCGTCAAAAAACTGTTAAAAAAAGATCCTCAGGAAAGATATACAGATGCTCTTCAGGTACTTGCGGATTTGGGAATTGAAATTAATATTCAACTAACCAAAGACTTTCTGCCCGCCAAAGTATTAAGCAGCAGAAAAGATATCCTTAACATTGTTAACACTTATCTTAATGATAAAAAAAGTAATGAAATATTTTCACTCAGGGGATTCAGTGGTGCTGGAAAATCACAGGTAATTTCGGAGTTACATTCAATTTATTCCCAGACAGTATATGTTGAAAACTCGAGACGCAAAACAGGTGTAGAATTAATTCGTTTTTTTCTTCATAAGTTGTTATTCCACTGACCATATATTCAATAGCGTTTCACCTGAAGACCAGGAATATATAAAACAATTATTCAGTATTGATGAAATTGAAATATCCGATACTCTTAAAGCACTTTTAACAAGGGTTACAGAGCATAAAAACCTTTTACTGATGATTGACGACTATAATTTATATGATGAATTTGCAAAAGAAGCCGTTAACCAAATATTACAGATTCTGCAGATAAATAGAGTGAAAGTTATTGTTGCTGAATCATCTGAGTTTGATTATGCAACAGAAAAATTATATAATGTTTTGCATATTCATCTAACACCCTTTACAGACAGACAATTATCAGAATATTTAGATTTAAGCTATTATCCAAATTTTCCCAAGCATAAACTCAGAAAAGTAATTTTGGACTACGCTGACTTGCTGCCGGGAAGTGTTGTCCAGTTTATAAAAGATATTCTAATCCTCGGCGTAATGAGGTACGAAGCTGGAGAAGTCAAGTTTGTTTACGAAGGCAATATTGAGGAAGCTCTTAGTGGTTCTAATGAAGAAGTTTACCGCTTAAGATTGAGTAATCTTTCAGAAGATGAACTGAGAACAGCTCAGCTAGTATCTGCATTTAATATTTCTGTGGAACAGATGGTGTTGGGTTCAGTATTAAATAAATCCTCAAAGGAAATTGAAGAAATACTTGAAAACCTTCTATACAAAAACATAATTAATCCTCTTAGTCTAAGCAATTCACCTAATATTATTTCTGATAGTTTTAAAAGATATATCTATAACACAATACATGAGAAAAAGAAATATCATCTGATCATAGCCAGTTTAATAAAACGCGTCTTACCCGGATTTAACGTTGTTGAACATGCAAGACAATATGAACTTGCAGGTGATGTTTTTAAAGTTGTTGAGCTAATCAATAAAGAAATTAAAAAAGCTGAAAATCTATCTGCTTATAGTTACAAAAAGAAATTGGTTGAAGATTTGTTATTGCTGGATGTAAATGATGATATAAGGACAAGTCTTCACATCGAACTTATAAAAACATTGAACAAATTAAGTGATTTTAATGCAGTGCTCGAATTGTTTGGAAAAATCAACCTTGATACTACTGATGAAAACTCCCAAAAAGATTTGATGTTTATTAAAGGCAGTTCTTTAATTTCAATAAGACAAATTGATGAAGGCATAGAAACGTTAAATGAATTGTTGAAATTAAGTCCTGAACTGTCAACAAGACAAAAAGTCTTAGTTGAAATAGCTTATGCGAACTTTGAAAAGAATAATTATAAAGAAGCTGAAGAAATAGCAATTGATCTGTTGAATAGTGAAAACACATCGGATGAAGAAAAAGGAAAATGTTATAATCTTCTGGGTATGATTAAAGTTTATGTTGAGGAAGACTTGCATTCTGCTATAGATGAGTTTAGCAAAGCAGTTAATATGTACCAAAAAGCTCAGTTGCCAAGAAGAGTTGCCGGGGTAGAGTTAAACATTGGAAACATTTATAGCATGCTTGGTGATAGCAAAAAAACTGAAGAACATTGGGATAATGCTTTGAGGATAAATAAATCGGTTGGTAATTTAGAACAAGAAGCTATTATGTTGGTAAATTACGGAAATTATTATAAACATAAATTTAGCTTTGATATAGCAGTTAAGCAGATGATGCGTTCTGAACAAATATTTTCAAGTTTAGGGAATGAAAATTATCGTGCTGTTGTTCTTATGAATCTTGGGGAGGTTTACTTAATTATTTGTGAATATCAGAAGTCGTTTGATTGTCTTACAAATGCTATTGATGTTTTTAATCGTTTAGAAAATTATGAAGAACAGGCAAATGCACTTTTTGACATGGGCAGACTTAGTTATCAGCTAAATGATAATAATACATTAACTAAAATTATCCGTGAATATGAAACCTGTATTGAAGGGAAAGATTTCCCAGGCCTACATTCATTAAACCTTTCAATATTAGGAATCTTTAATGATCTTTTATCCGGGGGAAAAAGTAATTGGAATGAAATTAGTGGTTACTTAAATGAATATCTCAATACTAGTGAAAAAAGAAGTTTTACAGAAGTAATGATTTTATTTGTTAATCAAACACCTAAAATTACTGATGATGAACATAGTAGAGTTTTAGATTTGCTTTTTAGCAACAACATTCAAGAAGATCTTGAAAATAATTTTTTATTAAATGCAATTAGAGAATATTTTTTCGGAATTATAGCTTTAAAACACAAAGATAAAAGACTTTCTCCGCCTCTCGTACATTTTGAAAGAGCCTATGCAATTATTGAAAACGAAAGTATAACCGAACTTACGTGGAGAGTGCTTGTTGCAATTTCAGAATCCTATATTGAGCGAGGTTTTATAAATAAGGCAAAAAAACCCCTGATGTATGCGGCAGAATTATTAAATTACATAGCAGATAATATTAAAAAATCTGATTTGAGATCTAAATACCTTAATGATAAAGAAAGAAAAAAAGTTTTTGATGGATTAAAGTCTTTCAACAACCCGGCTTATGCTCAATGAAGAAGCAAGAAGTTAACATTAAAATATATTCCGACCTTGAAGATATAAGTTCCATCAACTCTGCTTTGAGGCAATTGAATCTGGAGAGTATTCCGATTGCCTTTACTAACTATACCCAATTTGTAGCCGAGCCGGATACAATTATTATTCTTCAAATTGAAAACATTGATTCAAAACTCATCGCCGAAGTACTAAGTAAGAAAAGAGATTTTAGATAACAAGATCATCATTGTGATCAGGAATAACAATGCATTGCTTGTTAGTTCTTTAGTAAAATTTGGTTTTGATGAATTATACATTTTCCCTTATGAAATAGTAAAATTTATTTCACGACTAAAAGAAATAATTGAAAACGGACAGTATATAACTTCCGAAAATTATTTAACCGGTTTAGATTTTCAATTAAATAGTATTGAATCTATTGTCGGTCATTCACCTAATTTTGCAAAGGTTCTGGGGCTGGCAAAAAAAGTCTCTGAAAAAAGCACATCAAATATTTTATTGCTTGGGGAAACAGGTTCGGGCAAAGGATTATTTGCAAGAGCCATTCACAACCATAGTAAGAATAAGAATGCTCCGTTCGTAGATATTATTTGTACTGCAATACCGGAAACACTTTTGGAATCTGAATTGTTCGGATATGAAGCTGGAGCATTTACCAGTGCCCGTAATAGAAAATTAGGACTTTTTGAATTAGCGGGTGAGGGAACTTTGTTTCTTGATGAAATTGGAGATATGAGTTTAAACCTTCAGGCAAAGCTTCTCCGGGCTATTGAAAAGAAAATTATTAAAAGATTGGGTGGAGTTACAGATATTCCAATCAATGCAAGAATAATTTCAGCAACGAATAAAAATCTTGAAGATATGGTTGAAGACGGTTCGTTTAGAAGAGATCTATACCACAGATTAAATGTTGTTACAATTGAATTACCGTCCCTTAGAGAGAGAGATGAAGACATTGTTCTTTTAGCGAATTTTTTTATTGACCAATTTAACAGAGAATTTGGTAAGTCAGTTAAAAAGATAAATAAGGAAGTAACTCATTTCTTTAAAGCGTATTCCTGGCCCGGTAATATTCGTGAATTAAAAAACACAATTGAAAGAGCCGTTCTTCTATCTGAAGATGGAAGTTTATCACTTGCAGATTTTTCAATTTTAATTAACACTGTACCTATAAACAGTCTTGATAAAAATATACCCGAAGTTACACCGCAAATGATTCGAATGGATTTGAATTATGCTGCGATTGACTTAAAGAAACTTGATCGGTATTATGCTAAACGGGTTCTTGAAAAGGTTGGTGGAAATAAATCGCAAGCTGCAAAACTCCTTGGGATTTCCAGACCAAAACTTGATAATCTTCTAAAAACTGCAAAATAAATCTATTTATAGTCCTTAAAAGTTGTAAATATTTTTTACAATAAACCCCTTCTTCCCGACCCCGAAGTGTAAAAATTACCTGTCCTGATAAAAAGCTTGATTTTTTATAAAATTTGAACAAAAAGTGCATGGCATTAACGTTGAGAACATAACCTCGCTAGGTTTATAGTATCTATTTCAAAACCGGGGGTGAATTATCGGTTTTTAATTTGAAATTGTGTCATTTTTTTATCAATATTTAATTTATCGGTGGGTGCTATGCATAAACTATTTTTTACTATCATTGCCAGCTTGCTATTTATATCTTCAGCAATGGCACAGCTATCCTCCAATGTGGAAGAAGCTCAAAGATACCGTGTTGATCAGCCTGCTGTTGTTCTAGAGAAGGCTACTTCTACTAATATTGGTTATGAATCGGCAAATAACGGAGTGATTCATAACAGATCAAACTCACAGCTTGAAGAGCTTGGAACAAGATATATCTTCGTAAGATCAAACTCACAGCTTGAAGAGCTTGGAACAAGATATATCTTCGTAAGATCAAATTCACAGCTTGAAGAGCTAGGAACAAGATATATCTTCGTAAGATCAAATTCACAGCTTGAAGAGCTCGGAACAAGATATATCTTTGTAAGATCAAACTCACAGCTTGAAGAGCTTGGAACAAGATATATCTTTGTAAGATCAAACTCACAGCTTGAAGAGCTTGGAACAAGATTTATCTTTGTAAGATCAAACTCACAGCTTGAAGAACTCGGAACAAGGTATATCTTTGTAAGATCAAACTCACAGCTTGAAGAGCTTGGAACAAGGTATATCTTTGTAAGATCAAACTCACAGCTTGAAGAGCTCGGAACAAGGTACATCTTTGTAAGATCAAATTCACAGCTTGAAGAGCTCGGAACAAGATATATCTTTGTAAGATCAAATTCACAGCTTGAAGAGCTTGGAACAAGATATATCTTCGTAAGATAATATTATTTCAAACTCTGAATTTTAATTAAGCCTTCTTTTATAGAAGGCTTTTTTATTTTTATCTCAAAATTTTATAGACTATCTTTGGCAAAAATTTTTGTTGTTTTTATTGACGCACTTCATGAAAAATCAGATCCTTCTTTCTTTTATCATTTATTGTTCATTTTCAGTATCCGCCTTTTCACAGGAATCTTCGAAATTAACGGTAACTGAGGGTGACAAATCATTTTTAATCTCAGCAGAGAATAGTGAAGGTGATACATTCATTTCACTTAATGAACTGCTGGATGTTCTTAAAATTGATTATTCTTTCGAGAATGATTCAAAAGAGCTTAAAGTAAAATTTCATCAAGAGCAATTAACCTTTGCTGCTGGTAATCCCTTTGTAGTTAAAACAATTCCGGGTGAGGAAAAGCAGCAGGCAATTCAATTAACACGACCACCTGTTACGGAAAATGAAAAGTTTTTAGTTCCTTTGTTAGAGACATTAGAACTTTTAAACAGTTCAATGGAAAAAATTGTTATACAGGTTAGCCCAACCAGACTTCAGGTGGTTACACGTGATCAATTAAAATATACTGAAGAGTCCGGCGAAACATCCCTAATTAGAAATTCCATAACACTAAAAATCAAAGAAGAAGAGGAGAAGTCAATAGTTACTATTTCTTCTTCATCTAAAGCTCCTGTTTTCTCAAACTTTTTTAGAGGAAATAATTTGCATCTCATTCTCTGGGATGTAATTCTTACTAAAGATTCTATTATCGAATCTAAATCAAGTCCATACATAAATAAGATTGAAGTTTATCCTTATGATGAGTACACCGAATTGATTTTCCATCTGACAATAGAAGATATTATGGCTTATTATGAAAAGGGGGATAATGATAAAGAATTTAGTATTCATATCAGTAAGCGGGAATATGGCAATTGGTACGTGGTGGATAGTGAAAACTTCAGATGTATATATCGTGATTCGCACTCACATTTGGTTAGTCATATTCTTGCCTCAGCAG
Organism: uncultured Ignavibacteriaceae bacterium; assembly: GCA_963714415.1. GTDB lineage: Bacteria > Bacteroidota > Ignavibacteria > Ignavibacteriales > Ignavibacteriaceae > JAGXRK01. The sequence goes on along the minus strand of CAVQOL010000027.1, from coordinate 292,568 downwards.
AAAATGCGCTTAAAGTAATTTCAAAACTTTTCAGTTATAAACCCTCGGAGAGAATTGTTATTAATACTTATGACGCAAGTGATTACGGATATGCCGGTACAACAGCTATTCCATTAAACTTTATTAGACTAGAAATTGAGCCATTAGAACCCGGATATGAAGTTGTTCCTTATAATGAGAGATTTCAGTGGTTGTTAAGCCATGAACTTGTGCATATAGCTGTAAATGATGGTGCTTCAAATGTTGAAAGTTTTTTTAGATCTGTTTTTGGAAAGGTTAATCCTGAAAAAAACAGACCCCTCACAATACTTTTCAGTTTAATTACAGGTAGCAACAGATATACTCCAAGATGGCAACAGGAAGCTTCTGCCGTGTATCTTGAAACATGGTTTAGCGGGGGTTTCGGACGTGTACTCGGAAATTTTGATGAAATGTATTTTAGAAGTCTTGTTGCTGAGAATAAGGAATTCCCCGGTGATGTTTATCTCGATGGAAATTTGGGTCATGAAAGTTTTCTGATTGAAACACTTTATTATATCTATGGCGGAAGATTTACTACTCATCTGGCAATTAAATATGGAAATGAAAAAATATTTCAATGGTTTTCGACAGACGAATCGGAATTTTATCCGGGTTTTAAAGGAAAGTTTAAAAGAATTTTTCAAATTAGTTTTAGCGATGCCTGGAATAATTTTATTAAGGAAGAAAGAGAATTCCAGCTAAAAAACCTTGAAATTCTTAAGGCCTCAACTCTTACACCTTTACAAAAACTTTCAGAGGAAACTTATGGTTTTGTAACGGAGCCATATTATTCAAAAAAACTCAACTCCATAATTTTTGGTTATCACCGCTCCGGTGAATTAGCAACTCTTAAAATATTTAACATTAATAATTTTACTTCAAGAAAACTTGTTTCTCTACCATCACCAAGTGCTATTCGTGTTGCTTCCACTGCTTATGATGATAGTTTAGGATTAGTATTTCATACAACAAATAATAATCAGCTTTACCGCGATATTCGCATGTATGATATTGAAAATGATACTGACAGAATGCTATTTGAAGATTGCAGAACAGGACACCTTACAATTTCATCTCAAAAGCATGAATTATGGGGAATTCAACATAATAATGCAAAAGCAATTCTTGTTAAATCAAAATTTCCGTTTGATGTTCTTGAAACAATGGTTGTTTTTGAAAATGGTGATGAAATTCAGCAGCTTGCAATTAATAACAGTGGTGATTTTCTTGCGGCAGTTATTCATAGAGCATCAGGTCAACAATCTATTGTTATATCCGATGTTACAAAACTTGATGAGGGTGGAAAATTTCAATTCAACACATTAACTTCGACAGGTTCTCCAGAAAATCCGTCATGGTCCGATGATGACAGATATTTATTCTGGAATGCATATACTAATGGTGTTTCAAATATTTATCGTTGCGATCTTGAAACAGGAGAAATATCCGCAGTTACTCATACTTTAACCGGTTTATTTAAACCTTTATTTATTTCCAAAGATTCGCTCTTTGCCTTTGAGTTTACTTCTGACGGTATGAAGCCTGTAATGATTGCTAATTCTAAAGCTCAACGCTTACCGGCAATAAATTATCTGGGACAAAAAGTTCTTGATAAAAATCCCGAAGTAATGGATTGGGCATTACCAAACGCAGAAGAAAATATTGATCAATCTCAATTTACTCGAGAAAAAGACTACAGCAGTTTTAATAACCTTAAGATTCAAACTTTTATTCCAATAATATCTGGATTTCAGAAAAGCAAAGTGCTTGGGTTTTACGCATACATTGCTGATCCTGTTCTAAGAAACGAAATTTCTCTCGAAGCCGGTGTTTCACCATTTAAAGAATTGCAGGATAAAGTAAGATATCATCTCAAATTAAAATATGACATTAAACAAACATTTTACTTTGCTTTTGAACACAACCCGACAGACTTTTTTGATTTGTTCAATGAAAGAAAGCGCGGAACTATAGGAAACAGATTTGCTGTTGGTCATAATGATTATTGGTTATATGATAATCCGCTGAAGATAAAGCAGAATACTGAATTGTCTTATTATACAGGTACAAAATATATAAATGATAACCTTGTTGAAGTTTCCGAACCTGATTTTTATGTTTTCAAAACAGAATTTGATTATAAAGACCTAAGGAGAACCATAGGCAGTTTTGATTTTGAACAGGGAAATCATTTTAGATTTAGTATTATGACCTTTGGTGCAGATCTGGAGAAATTTGAAGTTGCACCCGGATCTTATATAGAATGGGACAATTATTCACTATATCTTATACCGCACAATGTTTTCAGATGGAAATTTTCTGCGGGCTATCATCATTTGAATGAAAACATTCTTCATGGCCAGTTTTTCTTTGGTGGATTTGGTAACAGGGAAGTTGAAAATGAACCTGTTCGACAATATGAAAAAGTATTTAGATTTCCGGGCGTTCCGATTTACAGTATTCCTACGGATAATTTCCTAAAATTGATGATATCAAATATGTTTCCACCAATTAGATTTGACTCGCCTGAAATTTTAGGACACTACTTAAAGAACATTAATTTTTCTGTTTTCAGCCAGGGTTTAATTACAAATCTACCCAATGCAGATAAGTGGATAGATGTTGGAGCACAATTAAATATTATGTTCAGCCATTGGTATAATCTTGAATCCACACTTTCTGGTGGAGTGGCAAAAGCCTGGTGGAAAGGAGGAAATGACTGGGAATGGTTCATTTCTTACAAGCTTTTACGCGATTAATCGCAAGAAAATGCTTAACTTATTTGGCATAAGTATTGTATATAATGTTTATTAAAGTAACGGATTCATTTAGCGATATTTTTAGTTTAATCAAAAGATAGTCAGATGAAGTTCACAGAATTTAAAAAAAATGTTGATGACGGATTAAAGAACTCCCCTGACTTCGATGAAACTTCCGAACGTGCAAAAAATCTCGAAGTAATACTTAACATCCTCAATACAATTAATCGTTCTCTTATTCTTGAGGATGTTCTGGAACTCGTCCTTAAAAACGCAATTAGAATTACCAACTCCGAGAGAGGTTTTATTGTTCTGAAAAACCCTTCAGGAAAACTTGAATATAAGCTTGGTTTAGATTCAAACAATAAACAACTGCCGGAAAGTCTTTTTCATATCAGCACCTCTGTAGTTGAAGATGTTTTCTATCACGGACAATCAAGATTTATTGAAGGTGCCCAAAGCGACACTAACTTTGATACAAGTAAAAGTATTTTTCGTCTTGATCTTCAAACAATTCTATGCTCCCCGCTAATAACCGATGGAAATAAAATTGGTGTAATATACGTTGATAGTCGTCATCTGCATAAGATCCAGGAAAAAGAAATAACCAGCACCTTTGAAATACTTGCAGGACAAGCAGCATCAGCAATAAGAAATGCACAGTTGTATAATGCACAGTTAAATGCAAACAATGCTTTACAGGAAGCAAATACACAGCTTATTCAGGCTGAAAGAAAAGCTCTTAAGTCAAGTATAGATTCCGAAATCGGACAGTCTTTGCAAGCGCTGGTGCACATTGCTTTATTGGAAAATGAAAGTTTAATGCGTGTGATTGAAAAGTCGCAAAAGGAATTTGAGTTTGCAAACCCAAAAGCTGATACTTTTCTATTCGATCGCTTAAAACTAAAAATAAAAGTGGCAATTGATAGTATTCGTGGAATCCAGAAATTTGCTCAGGTATTGATGGAAACTTCTATCATGAATCTGAATAAAGATAGCGGAGATCTGAATAAAACTATACAATCTGTTATCAGGTATATTTCTCCGATGAAAAAATTTCAGTCTATAACTTTTGATACGAAATTGAATAATCTTCAATTGTGCAGCTATGATTCAGAACAGATTCAGCACTTATTAGTTCATTTATTTACTAATTCCGCTGAAGCAAAGAAGGACGCAACAATAACAATTAAATCGTTTGTTAAGAATAATTTAATTAATATCCAGGTTGAAGATAATGGTCCGGGAATACCGGAAGAGTTAAGAGATAATATATTTAATCTTTTCAGTGCAGGTAAAACCAGTTACGGCTTGTTTCTTTGCAAGAGTATAGTCGATAGGCACAGAGGAACAATTCAATTGATTGATATTCCTGTTGGAACTGCATTTGAAATTACACTACCAATAAACTAATATGATCAGTGAGTTAATTAAATATTTCGAAATGCTGTATGATAACCTGCGCAATCCGGTACAGGTAATTGATGATGAAGGTAAAATTATTTATGTAAACGAAGCTTTTATCATTACGTGGGGATATCATCTGGATGAATTATCTGAATACTCGGTTTTTTCAGATAATGTTTTAAAGGAGAATGGAATATTTAAAATAATTACTGAAGTATTTGACGGCAAAGAATATCATACTATAAGCAACTATACTGATGCACTGCTTAATAGTGCAGATGGTGCAATTCCCATTCTTAAAACAAGCGTTTTCTCCATAAACAATTTCGGTCATAAGTATTTAGTACTATTTCACGAAGACATAACCGATATGGTTTTAACGGAGGAGGAAGTAAAAAAAGCCCGCGAAGCAAATAAGGAAGCCGAACGATTAAAAAATAATTTTCTTAATGTACTATCCCATGAACTAAGAACACCGCTTAACATTATTCTAGGATATTCCTCTCTTATCAGAGATAACCTTGCTGACAAGATTGACGCCGAAGAAAAAGTATATCTCGATAATCTTCACAGCGGTAGTGAAAGATTATTCAAAAGTATTACTCAAATGCTTGAATTTGCCCAGCTTGAAGCCGGCAATTATACAATGAACATAGAAACTATAGATCTTATAGGATTTTTTCAGAGTTGTTTGCCTAATCATAAGAAAGCCGCACAGGAAAAAAATCTTCAGCTAAGAACTAATTTTACAAAACCAAAAGTATATGTTGATGCAGATATTCATTGTGTTGAAAATGCATTTAACAGTTTAATCAGCAACGCGATTAAATTTACTCATCTGGGATTTGTTGAAGTAGAAGTTGATGTCCTTGAGGAACGCGATCTTGCAGTGTGCAAAGTTAAAGATTCCGGAGTAGGAATTTCCACTAATTATCTTGATCATTTATATCAACCTTTCAGCCAGGAAGATTTAAACATTGGTCGTAATTTTGAAGGAAATGGTTTAGGACTCGCTTTAGCCAAAAAATACATTGAAAGACTAGGCGGTTCTTTACTCGTTGATAGTATAAAAGGTGTTGGTTCAACTTTTACTTTCACGCTTCCTTTAACACAAAATCTTAATTTTAAAAAGAAAATATTTTCCGAAGAAGATAAGCTCGTAAATTCTCAACGTATTTTAATGCTAGACGATTCCGGTGATTCCTATGAATTAATTAAAGCTTTTCTTAAAAAGGAATTTGAAATTGTTAATTACTCGATAAGAGATTTTAAGCTTGAGTATATTCGCGATATAAACTTCAGCTATATCATTTTTGATGTTAATAAAAATTACTGGCTTCAGGGAATGCTTATTTGTAAAGACATCAAAAAGAATGATCCTTATAAACGACCAATGATTATAATCTCAAGCGAATATATTGAAGAAAAGATAAAAGAATTCTATAATGCCGGTGCAAAAAAATTCCTTGTAAAACCTTTTGGTAAAAATGAACTTTTAAAAGTTTTAGATGAAGCCCTTCACTAATCATTTCATTTCGTATAACTGCCACATCCACCAGCTATAATTATTTCCGATTTATTATTAATTTTAGTCATAGAATCAAGACTGTCTTTGGATAACTATGTCCCTTTTTCAGATATCTTTTGCTCTGGAAAAATTATTTGAGATAAAAATATTGCAATAATGTACTTAATGTTATGACAAAAATTATTGGTGCCGGAATACTGCTAATAAACAGCAATAATAAATTATTGATGCTGTTGAGAGATAATAAACCTGATATTCCGTTTCCGAATATGTGGGATATTCCGGGTGGACATGTTGAATCTGGTGAAATCCCTGAAGAAACAGTTAAAAGGGAAATGCTCGAAGAAATGGAATTGAAAGTTGGGGATATAAATTTGTTTAAAACTTATAAAAGTGAAAAACTTATTGATCACGTTTTTTGGAAAAGAATTGATCTTCAACCAGAAAAAATCAATTTGAAAGAAGGGCAAAGACTCGCTTATTTTTCGCGTGATGAATTATCTGCTATGAAACTGGCTTTTAATTATAATGAAGTGATTGAAGAATTTTATAATCATCTCTTATCAGAGTTATGAGCAAAATGCAAAAGTATCTTCTTCTAATCGGTGCGATAATAATTTTAGCCGGACTTTTTTGGCCGTGGCTTTCCAAACTTCCTTTGGGAAAACTTCCCGGCGATATTTTTATAAACAAACCAAATTTCAAGCTTTACATTCCAATCACAACAATGCTGATTATCAGCATTCTGATTTCATTGATTGTCTGGTTATTTAGAAAATAGTCTCCGCAATTAGTCTATCATCATTTTTTCTTTCAACGCAATAGTCTAATTGAGTAAATTTGCATATAACAAAATTAAAGTTCGTTTTGAATTAAGTTTTATTGCTAGCATATCATTTAACCTATAATGTTATTCTTAATTTTACAAAGGAGCAATTATGAAGAGGTTTATAAAATTATTCGCAGTAGTCATCTCTTTCTTACTTATTCAGTTAAATGTTTCTGCACAGACTAAAAAAGATTTAACTGGAATATGGGAAGGTAATCTTGTTATTAATCAAACAGTTGAACTTCCTATAGTTTTTAAGTTTGTTAAAGACGATGAAGGAAATTATGAATGTAAAATGGATAGTCCGAGTCAAGGAGCAAAAGATATTCCCACAGAATCAGTTACCTTAATTGACGATTCAATTATTGTAGATGTAAAAGTAATTGCTGGAAGCTATAATGGAGTAATAGATTGGGAAACCGAACTCATTACCGGTAAATGGAATCAGGGCGGACAATCATTTGATCTTGTTATAAATAAAGTTGATGAAGCAACTTCAATTAACCGTCCGCAAGAGCCGAAAGAACCTTTTTCATATATCAGCGAAGATGTTTATTTCGAAAACGTACAGGACAGTATTACTTTGGCAGGAACTTTCACGTATCCGATGGAAGGCAGCAATTTTGCAGTTGCGATTTTAATCAGTGGTTCAGGTCCGCAAAACCGTAACGAAGAATTGCTTGGGCATAAACCGTTTCTCGTTCTGTCAGATCACTTAACAAAAAACGGTTATGCTGTTCTTCGCTTTGATGACAGGGGCGTTGCAGAATCTGAAGGTGATTTTCAATCAGCTACAACAGAAGATTTTTCTAAGGATGTTTTAGCAGGCATTGAGTATTTGAAAATCTCGTAAAGAAATTGATCTGAAAAAAATAGGCTTAATCGGACACAGTGAAGGCGGACTAATTGCACCAATGGCTGCAGTGCAGAATGATGATGTGGCATTTATTGTTTTGATGGCTGGACCCGGATTATCTGGTGAAGAAATATTGTTACTTCAGTCAAGATTAATAGAAGAAGCTAGCGGAACTCCGGCAGAGGAAATAAAGAAAAATTTGGAGTTTTCATCAAAAATTTATCAGGAAATTAAAAATACTGATGATATGAGTGTGGCAGAAAAAAACATTAAGGAATTTTTCTGGAAAGAGTATATGGAAATGACCGAGGAAGAAAAAGAAAAAATTGGTGATCCTGAAACCTTTCTTAATATGCAATTAAGAGTAGCTTTAACACCTTGGTTTAAATATTTCCTTGAATATGATCCTGCACCAACACTTGAGAAAGTTAAATGCCCGGTTCTTGCAATAATTGGAGAGAAAGATTTACAGGTGCCGCCAAAAGAAAATTTATCCGCAATTGAGGCAGCCTTGAAGAAAGGTGGAAATAAAGATTTTACTTTGAAAGAACTGAACGGATTAAATCATTTGTTTCAGACAGCAGAAACCGGTTCGCCTCTTGAGTATGCAAAAATTGAAGAAACATTTTCGCCGGTTGCATTGGATATAATTACTAATTGGCTTAATGAAACTACTAAATAAATTAATTTGTAATTTCGAAGGAATCCGTCGGTTGACGGATGACTGAGAAATCTTTGAACATTCTTTAGATTTCTCTCTCCGGTCGAAATGACAAATATATGTTTCGTAACAGACCCTAAACGCCGAACTATTTTAGTTATAATGTTAACTGTTAGGTTAAATGGTGAAATCTTTAAATGAGTTTATCAACATTTAGAAAAGACATAAAGAAACTATCAAATCCGGAGAAAGCACAATTTCTTCAAAGGTTTTTTAAAACCGGTAAAGGTGAATATGCTGAAGGAGATATATTTCTTGGAATTGTAGTTCCTGTTCAGAGACAACTCGCAAAAAAGTTTAAAGATCTTTCTTTTAATGAACTTAAAGAACTTATAACTTCAAAATATCATGAAGAAAGATTAATTGCGTTGCTTAATTCTTGTTGAAAGATTTCAGAAAGCTGATGAGAATGAAAAAGAAAAAATTGTAAAATTTTATCTTGATTATAGAAAAGGAATTAATAACTGGGATTTAGTTGATCTTTCCGCCCCGAAAATACTTGGTGAATATTTACTGGATAAAGAAAAAAGTCTTCTTTACAAATTTGCTAAGTCAAATGATCTTTGGGAAAAGCGAATAGCAGTTCTATCAACTTTTACTTTTATAAAGAAAAAAGATTTTACAGATGCTCTGAAGATTTACGAAATATTGGTTAACGATAAACACGATTTAATTCATAAAGCTGTAGGCTGGATGCTGAGAGAGATAGGTAAAATAGATCTAAAGACGGAAGAAAAGTTCTTAAAGAAGCATTATAAAACAATGCCGAGGACGATGCTGCGATATGCAATAGAAAAATTTCCGGAGAAGAAACGGAAAGCATTACTTGAAAGGAAGTCCCATCTCCAATTAGACTGATTAAGAAGTACACTTGTAGGGGCCGAAATGAGACTTACCCATTTAAGACATCCTCGAGTTATTTAAGATGTGATTTCAAGAAGTCGCCTTTCTTATTTCTACACTTCTAAAATGACTATATTTTGCCCCAAAAGATTTCATATCTTTCTGATACATTATTGCTGATTAATTGATGAAATTATACTTAATAATACTACTTTTACTGCTTTTTAATACCACTAGGGTATTTTGCTCAATCAACCGGAGCATTTTCAATTGCACGTCTTGAAATATGGCGGTGGTGCTGATTGGTATAATGATCCATCAGCAGAAGTGAATTTGTTAAATTTTATCAAACAGAATACGAATATTAAGGTAGATGCACGTTACCAGTTTATTGATATCTCATCGGATGAAATATTTTCTTATTCGTTTTTATTTATGACAGGTCACGGTAATGTAGTCTTTTCCGATGATGATGTAAAAAGATTAAGAACATATCTTGAGAACGGCGGCTTCCTTTATATTGATGATGATTATGGTCTAGATAATGCTTTAAGACGCGAAATGAAAAAAGTTTTTCCGGCAAATGATTTTATTGAATTGCCGTTTAGTCATCCTGTTTATAACATCGTTTATAAGTTTGAAAACGGTCCGCCGAAAACCCATAAACATGATGAAAAACCACCGCAGGGATTCGGGATATTTATCGATGAACGACTAGCAGTTTATTATACGTATGAATCTAACCCCAGTGACGGCTGGGCGGATGCTGAAGTTCATAACAATCCTCCAGAAACTAGAGAGGAAGCTCTTAAGTTTGGAACGAACATAGTCGTATTTGCATTGAGTCAATCATTAAAATGAATATTGAATCAACATATTACAAAGAAATAATTAACCGGTTAGAATTTACTGACCGCAAGGAATATCTGCGTTTGATTCTTCTTGGTTTATTGAAAACCGGATTGATTGGCATTTCACTTTTTACTTTATTCAGTTTTGTGGAGTTGCTAGGAAATCTTTCGTCATTAGTAAGAACAATTTTATTTTTTGTTTTTTTGATTACAGTTCTTGCCCTTTTACTTTTTAATGTTATCGTTCCTTTGTTTAAATACTTTAATGTTTTTACTGAAAGAAATTATTTAGAAACTGCAGGAAAAGTCGGCTTTCATTTCCCCGAAATTAAGGATGATCTGAAAAATGCAATGCAGCTTTTAGCAGTGAAGGACTCACATCTTTATTCATTTTTTCTTATTGAAGCCGCCTTTAAAAGTGTTTATGATAAAACGAAATCTATTAAGTTCGGTTCCGTTATTAAATTTGATTCTCTTAAAAAACCGGTTATAAATTTTTCTGTATCTATATTATTTGCAGCTTTATTCTTTCTGCTCATTCCAGGATTAACTGAAGCATCTGGCAGGTTGATTCAATTCGATCGTGAGTTTATTCCACCGGCAAGATTTCAGTTTGAAGTTATACCCGGTAATGCCGAAATAACAAAAGGATCGTCATTTGAAATAGAAATAAAAATTTATGGTGACAAGCCTGCTAATGTAATTTTATTTACTAAAGAAGATGAACAAACCGAATACTCGGAATTTAAGTTGACTGCGGATTCTCTCAAAGATTACATGTTTGAAGTAGCATCTGTTCGTTCATCATTTAATTATTTTGTTCGGGCTGATGAACTTGAAAGTGAAAATTACAGAATTGATGTGGTAGACAGACCAATCATTAAGACAATTTCATTCAAAATAAATCCGCCAGCGTATTCAAAAATTCCTCCATTTGAACAAAAAGATAATGGCAATATTACTGCGCTTATTGGTTCGAGGATTGATATTTCGCTTTCATCTACAAAAGAACTCTTATCAGCCTTTATTGAATTTGATGACACAACTCAAGTTGAATTAAAGTCAGATAATAATATTGCACAAGGAAATTTCAGGATTAGAAAAGAAACTTCGTACAGAATAATAATCCGTGATAAAAAAAATAACAAGAATCAAAATGCTATAACATACTTTATTAAACCTGTTTTCGATGAGTTCCCGCAAATTGAATTATTATTTCCCGGAAAGGATATTTCGCTCGGAAGTGATAATCGTGTATCTCTAAGTGCAAGAATTTCAGATGATTTCGGATTTACAAAACTGCTGCTTTATTATAGATTATCGAGATCAAAATATGAACAGCTAAAGGAAGAATTCACTTCCATTGAAATTCCAATTCAGTCATCACAAAAAGAAGTTGACATTAATTATGTCTGGAATCTCACACAGCTTCTGCCTGCTGTTGATGATATTTATTCTTACTACTTAGAGATTTTTGATAATGACAATGTGGGTGGACCTAAGTCAGCGAAAACATCGGTCTTCAATGTCCGAGTGCCTTCATTAGATGAATTACTTACTCAAGTTGATAAAGTTCAGAATGAAGCTGTTGATGAACTCAGTAAAACCCTTAAAGAAGCAGAACAGCTAAGAAAAGATTTAGAAAAGATTGATCAGGATTTGAAGCAGGATAAAAAAGAATTAACCTGGGAAGAAAAAGAAAAAGTTGAAAAAGCTCTTGATAAGTTTGAAGAACTCCAGGAAAAGATGAGTGATGTTCGTGAAAATCTTCAGAAGATGCAGCAGGAATTGCAGAAAAATGATCTCTTGTCGAAAGAGACTTTAGAAAAATATATGGAGCTTCAGGAGTTGATGAGCGAACTTACCAGCGACGAGATGAAAAAAGCGATGGAAAAACTAAGAGATATGCTCGAACAGATGAACAGGAATATGACACAGAATGAAATGCAGAATATGAAGATTGATGAAGAGCGTTTCAAAAAAAGTATTGAACGAACACTTAACCTTCTTAAAAGAATCCAGGTTGAACAAAAGTTTGATGAACTGATGAAAAGAACTGAACAAATAACTGAGCAGCAGCAAGAACTAAGTGAGCAAACAAAGCAAAGTGATGCTAATAATCAGAAAAAATTCTGAGCAGCTAAGTAAGAAGCAGGATGAGATTTCACAACAGTTGGATAAACTATCCGGAAATATGGAAGAACTTTCCGAAAAGATGAACGAGATAGAAGATATGCCGTCTGAGGAAATGCAAAAACTTCTTGAAGAGTTCATGAAGCAAATGAATGAAGAACTGTCTAAACAAGCATCAAAGAAAATGAAACAAAACCAGATGCAGGAGGCACAACAGAATCAGCAGCAGTTGAGTCAGAATATGGAACAATTGATGGAAATGCTTCAGCAGATGAAAGATCAGATGATGCAGCAGAACCAGATGCAGGTGCTTACTGATATGATGCGAATACTTGATAACCTTCTTAAGTTATCTCAGCAGCAGGAAGAACTAAAGAAACAATCTGAAAGACTCGATCCGAATTCATCACAGTTCACAGAAAATGCACAACAGCAAAATAGTTTAAAGCAAAATCTTAATCGTCTTTTACAGCAGCTTTCAGATCTCTCTCAAAAAACTTTTGCTGTTTCACCGGAAATGGGAAAAGCGCTTGGTAATGCAAATCAAAAAATGGATATATCGACACAATCTATGCAAAACCGTAATGGACCATTTGCAGCAATTACTCAGGGTGAAGCGATGAAACATTTAAATGAAGCCGCTTCAATGTTAAAAAACTCAATGGAATCAATGATGCAAGGAGGCAGCGGAGGCGGAATGATGTCGCTTATGCAGCAGCTTCAGCAGATGAGCGGACAGCAAATGTCTTTGAATAATATGACTCAAATGCTTCAGCAAATGATGCAGGGAAATCCAACTTCTGAACAGCTGGCAGATCTTCAGCGACTTGGTCAGCAGCAAGACCTTATAAGAAAATCCCTCGAACAGTTAAATGAAGAAGCAAAACTTTCCGGTGAATCGAAAAAAATTCCTGCTGACCTGGAAAATATTGTAAAGCAAATGCAGGAAGTTATTACCGATATGAATACAGAACGACTTGATGATGACCTAATTCAAAAACAGGAAAGAATATTATCTAAACTGATTGATGCTCAGCGATCTATTAATGAAAGAGATTTTGAAAAAGAAAGAAGATCGGAAACAGGGCAGAGCATTGTTCGGCAATCACCTTCTGAGCTGAATCTTTCATCGGATAAGGGTAAAAACAAAATTAAAGACGAATTAAATCGTGCAGTTCGTGAAGGCTATAAAAAAGATTTTGAAGACCTTATACGCCGTTACTATGAAGCTCTACAGAAAGAAAATGTAAAAAATTGAAATATCAATTCGGGGTTGTAAAAAACTTCTTTTCTTTAATGATTGATTTAAAATCAAAATCATTATATTTTAACCACGTATCTTAGTAATTCAATGCTAAATTTTATCGAAAATATCCTTACGCTTTTAAAAGATTATACCTCAGCCGAAGAGGCATCTCTTCTTTATTTTGATGGTTACTCACTTGTTAATCTAGCAAGTAAAGGTAATTCCAAAATCCTGCCCGAAATATTAATTTATGTTAATGAATTGCTTCATATAGTTGACGAGAAAGATGTATCTGCTGCAGTAGAATCATCTTTCAATAACGAGATCAGTGAAAGAAAAGGTTACTTGCATCATTATCAGCAAATAAAACTTTCAAAAAATGAACGTAACTTTTTTTTGCTATTATCATACTCACATTCAGAAAAACAAAAAAACATTCCTCAATATCAAATGGAGTTTTTTAATGCTCAGATAAAAGCGATTGGTAAATTTATTCTCAATTTCAATTCTGACAGGTCTTTACTAACATCATTGAAGCTTTTAGAAATGGGGAATTGGAAAGATTTTTTCAGAGAGCTAAATGAAATTTCGGGCGATATTGTATTTATTGTTGATAACGAAGGATGTTTTTTATCAATAAATAATCCCGGCGCTGAGTTACTTGATTACAAAGCCGATGAATTTATTGGGAAGCATCTAACTGATTTTCTCGATACAGATACTCTTAATTATACAAATTCAGAATTGTCAAAAATTATTGAAATCAGGGGCGACGGAAAATTTGAAGCAACATTCATAACCAAGTATGAAAAAAAGGTTTATGTTGACTTGAATGTTAAGACAATCTTCTCTGATAACAGAATAATTGGACTTCTTGGTGTGGGAAGAAACATTACTATAATAAGACAACTTGAGTCCAGCCTAAAAGATTTGGAGCCTCGTTTAATTGAATCTGAAAGATTGATCAAAGTAGAAAGAGCCCGTTCAAATCAGCATAAAGCTTTACTGGATGAATTGAACAGAATGAAAAGCGAATTTGTATCCAATATATCTCATGAGCTTCGTACACCACTTGCATCAATTGTAGGATTTTCTGAAACAATTAATTCTGATCCACAAATGACCGGTGATCTCAGGATGGAGTTCAACTCAATAATACTTAACGAAGGAAAACGACTTGCAAAGCTTATCAACGATGTATTAGACCTCTCCAGAATGGAAGCAGGCGTTATAACACTTAATAAAACTCAGTTCGATATAGTTGAATTAACAAAATCAATAGCAGAAGAAAATCGTAAACTTGCAGAGTTAAAGAATATTGTTTTTACTTTGGAAATTCTTACAGAAAAAATAATCATTGAGGCAGATAAAGAAAGAATTGGTCAGGCAATACAAGCTTTGATGAATAACGCTGTTAAGTTTACTGATTCTGGCGGAAGAATAACTGTAATTATTAGTAATTTATATCGCGAAGTTGAAATAATTATTTCAGATACGGGAATTGGTATTCCCGAAAAAGAGATGCCTTTTATTTTTGAGAAGTTCTATAAAGGAAGAAAGCAAGAAACAGAGATGATTGGCACAGGGATAGGATTGGTTTTTGTGAAACAAATCGTAGATTTGCACAAAGGATTAATAACAGTGCAGAGTGAACCTAAAAGAGGAACTACTGTAATTCTTAAACTTTTAAAAAATATTAAAGAAAGATAAAATTAAGGTCTGTTTTGGAAAAACTCATTTTTATCGTTGATGACGAACAAGCAATATCTAAACTGCTTTCTTATTGGGTTAAGGATAAGTGGAAATACCTGGTTGAAATCTACTCCAATGGAGAAGATGTTATTAAAAATCTGAATAAAAAACCAGATCTTATTTTACTTGATATAATGTTGCCGGGAGCTAACGGTATTGAAACCCTAAAAAAAATCAAGCAATTAGATGAAAATCTTCCTGTAATCATGCTTTCTGCTCAGGGAAGCATTGAAGTTGCAGTTGACTCTCTTCGTTACGGCGCATACGATTATTTCACCAAACCGATCGATCAGCAGAAGCTTGAACTATCAATAAAAAACGCCATAAGAAATTATGACCTTACCAAAGAACTGCAGAATCTTAGGGAGAATGTAAAACAGGAATATAGTTTTGATAATATAATCTCTGCCGACGGAAGAATGCAGGATGTTTTTAAACTTGTATCGAAAGTCTTGGATAATGATATAACCGTTCTTATTTACGGAGAAAGCGGCACCGGTAAAGAATTAATTGCAAGAGCTATTCACTATAATGGAATAAGAAAAGATAAACCATTTGTCGTGGTTAACTGTGCTTCCATTCCCAGAGAACTTTTGGAAAGTGAATTATTCGGTCATGAAAAAGGTGCATTTACAGGCGCTCATCAAAGAAAACTCGGTAAGTTTGAAATTGCACGCGGCGGATCAATCTTTTTAGATGAAGTCGGTGAACTTGAAATGCTTCTACAGGCAAAATTGCTACGTGTAATTCAGCAGAAAGAATTTGAAAGAGTTGGTGGAACAGAACTTATTAAAACAGATGTCAGAATCATTTCTGCTACCAACAGAGATCTGAAGCATGCAGTTGAGAATAAGGAATTCAGGGAAGACCTTTTCTATAGATTAAACTCTTTCCCTATATCTATTCCGCCTTTAAGAAGCAGAAGAGGTGATATACTTATACTTGCCGAGCATTTTATTAAGAAGTTCAGTGAAAAATTAAATAAGCATATAAAAGGCTTTACTAAACGGGCATTAAAAATTATTTACGAATATAACTGGCCCGGTAATGTTAGGGAAGTTGAGAACACCATTGAAAGATGTATTATAATAACAGATTCGGACCTAATTGATGTTGATGATTTACCTTCTCATCTGAGGGCTACGGAAGATAGTGCAAATATTGAAACTAGTAGTCCTTTATTCAGCGACGAAACAATTTTACCTTTTGAAAAATTGAAAGAAGAAGCTATAAGACACGCATTGAGAGTAACCAATGGAAACATTGTAGTAGCAGCAAAAAAACTTAAGCTCGGAAGAGCTACGATTTATCGTTTAATGGAAAAATATCATATAGAAAACAGAAATTAATATTTCAGAGGGAAATTATGGAATTTTCAAAAGAAGTGCAGGGAGATGTAGTTATACTTACTGTTAATTTATTCAGGGCAACTTTAAAAGAAGCAGAAAATTTTAAAAATGTTCTTGTTAAAGAAATAGAAGAAGGCTGGAAAAAGATAGTTGTAGATCTCTCATACTGTGAATTTATTGATTCAACTTTTCTCGGAGCCCTGGTTCTTTCTCTGAAAAAAGTCACTAGTGCAGGCGGTGATTTGAGATTAGTTGGCTTTCAACCTTCGGTTCATTCGATGTTTGAACTTACCAGAATGTACAGGGTTTTTGAATCCTTTAAAACTTTGGAAGAAGCAGTAAAAAGTTATTCCTAACGTAGACATTTGTATATTCCAAATTCTTCCGATAATAGTTAGCATTTTTTTTCGATAATACTATAAAATGGCATCATCTGTAACAAAATCAATCCTGGTAATTGATGACGATTTAACAATCCGTAAAGTGATTGGTCATCACCTCCGAAGGAATAATTATAACTCCATTGAGGTTGAAAACGCATCACAGGCTTTCAATGCGCTTGAAACTCAAAACATAGACCTTGTTCTTTGTGATGTTACAATGGATGAAATGGATGGATTTGAATTTTGTAAAAAAGTTCGTGAAAATGAAAATCACAGACAATTACCTTTCGTTTTCGTTACTGCAAAAAGTTCACTTCAAGACAAATCCACGGCTATGGAAGTTGGCGGCGATGATATTATAACAAAACCCTTCGATATTGATGAACTTTTAATAAAAGTTCAGGCATTACTTAGAAGGTCTGAAATTTATAAACTGTACGGTGTTAAGAAAAATTTAGCCTCATCTTTTAGTGAAAGATCAACTAAAATTCTTTTTGTTGATGATGACCCTTCTATTTCAAGATTGTTCAAGTATAATCTTGATAAAGCCGGATTTGAATGTACTATAGCATCAAATGTAGATGAGGCTATGGCTGCAATAAAAAATTATGTGCCCGATATTATTATTTCAGATATTATGATGCCAAAGACCGATGGTTTTCAATTCAGAAAGATGCTTCTTGCTGATGATGATTTTAAAAATATTCCTTTTATTTATCTTACAGCTAAAGGCGAGGAAAAAGATATTCTTGACGGTTACGACCTTGGAATTACAGATTATGTTTTAAAAACTGCTGGTCCTAAAGTTGTTGTTGCAAAGGTAACTGCAATTATTAACAGTCTCGGTAATGAAAGAAGAAAAATTGTATCTGAATTACATCAGGCTGCCAGTTCACTTAGAGCAAAAGTAGTACCTGATTTTGTGCCGATTATCGAGGGATTTGAAATTCACCAATGGCACATTCCATTTAAAGGAATTCCAGGCGGCGATTTTATAGATTATTTCCAATTGGATAAAAATAATCTTGCCATAATATTAGGTGATGTCATGGGCAAAAAGTGGGGTGCCTGGTATTTTGCATTTGCATATGCCGGTTATGTCAGAACTTCTTTACGTGGCATCCTTGAAAACGCTGATAAATTTTCTGCGAGCAAAATACTTCATAAAGTTAATAGTGCAGTTTATAATGATTCAAAAATTTCCGAAGTATTCGCTACACTTTCAGTTTTATTAATTAATAAAGAAGATAAAACAATTAATTATTCCGGTGCGGGTGATATGCCGCTCTTCTTAAAGAACAGCGGAACTAATGAAATAACTCAAATTCAGTCAAAAGGATTATTATTGGGATTTGTTGCAGAAGGCAACTATCAAGATATTTTAATTGAATTAAAACCAAACGATATTCTTTTCTTGATAACTGATGGAATTACTGAAACCAGAAATAGTGCCGGTGATATGCTCGGTGAAGAAAACTTTAAAAATATGTTAGCAGAATTATCTGCCAGTGAGAATTTTATAACAAAAATTCAAAGTTCAATAAAAAGTTTTAGTAATGATTCTTTTGAAGATGATATAAGTTTGATTGCAATCCAAAGGACTTGATTTTCTAAAAAATATAGGGGGAAAATTCATTTAACAAACCCCATTTCAAACTATTTTCAAAAAAACACTCGTTAATTTTCCTCCGCAGCATGTAGCTTCTCAGCATGGTCGGCAAGTTTTAATTGTTCAACCAATTCATCAATCTGACCTTCCATAATATTAGCAAGATTATATAATGTCAGTCCAATTCTGTGGTCGGTCATTCTGTTCTGAGGATAATTATAAGTTCTGATCTTATCGCTTCTGTCTCCGCTTCCAACCATAGATTTTCTTTTAGCAGATTGTTCTTCATTCTGCTCCTTCAATTTGAGATCATAAAGTCTTGCTTTCAAAACTTTCATCGCCTTCAACTTGTTTTTTAATTGCGATCTTTCATCTTGGCACTGAACAACAAGTCCGGTGGGTAGATGAGTCATTCGAACAGCAGTTTCAACTTTATTTACATTCTGTCCGCCTGCACCGCCTGAACGGAAAATATCAATCTTCAAATCACTTGGATTAATATCTATTTCTACATCTTCAACTTCAAGAAGAACAGCTACCGAAGCTGCTGAAGTGTGAACTCTTCCACTTCCTTCAGTTTCAGGTACACGCTGTACTCTGTGAACGCCGGACTCAAACTTCAAATCACCGTAAACATTTTTCCCGCTTATAGAAAAAACCACTTCTTTTATCCCGCCCAACCCGGTTTCACTTAAATCGATAAGTTCAATTTTCCATCCTCTAATTTCAGCATACCTGGAATACATTCTGAATAAGTTTTCGGCAAAAAGAGCAGCTTCATCTCCACCGGTACCAGCGCGAATTTCCATAATAATATCTTTATCATCGTTTGGATCTTTTGGAAGAAGCAATACTTTTATTTCTTCTTCAAGTTTTTCTTTTTGTTCTTTCAACTCTTCAAGTTCTGTTTCGGCAAGTTCAACCATTTCCGGGTCTTTAACTGTATTAATTATCTCCTCATTTCCCTTAATATTTTTTATTACTGAGGAATACTTATTGTAAACAGTTACAAGTTCTTCAAGATTACTTCGCTCTTTATTTAGGTTTTTTAGCTTCTTATAATCATGCAAATAAGCTGGATCTGAAAGCTGAGCCGTTATCTGATCGTATTTTGATTTTATTTTTTCAAGCTTTTCTGATAAATTCATCTTGTGTCTCTAAATTTGGAATGCAAATATATAAAACCACTGGTTAAATTAAGAAATTAAATAGGGTAATCGAAATGAATAATAGTCAGCCTAATAATCTTAACGCGGGCTTTAAGTTAAATAATATTTTGTTTTTAGCTATAGCAGCAGGACAAATTTTTATTTTCGTAATTTTTCTTTTTCTTGTTGAGAGTAGAAGTGATGCACTTAATAAGGAACTGGATAGCATATTTCTTTTTGTCGTTCCGTTTTTTGGCATGATTATGATGTTTTTATCCAGACTTGTTTATAATCAGAATTTAATGAAAGTTTCTCCTAATGATTCTCTTAATGATAAGATGGCTAGATATCGCATATTCAAAATTATTTGCTGGGCAATGCTGGAAGGTGCAGGTCTTTTCGGTTTGGTTGCCTTTTTTCTTACTGCGAATTACCTTTATGCAGTAGTATTTATTTTTGTATTTGGTTTCTTTTTGTTTAACAGAGCCTCAAAAGAAGGCTTTGTAATTGATATGCAGATTTCAGGTCCCGAAAAGGAAGCGATTTTCAGAAATTAAAACGATAAGAACTATTTGTATTCTGTTTATGTTTAGGAATAAAATATTTTAATAGATTATGAAAAAATTCGACATACCACATTTTTATAGAAGTTCATTTATAACAAAAATTAAAAACGCACGCAAAGACCTTGACCCCAGAAAAAAAGATTTTGCACCCACACTGCTGGATTTTGGTACGGTTAGATTTTACCTAGCACGTCATTTCGGATTTTGCTATGGTGTTGAAAATGCAATTGAGATAGCTTACAAAACAATTGAAGAAAATCACGGTAGAAGAATTTTCCTGCTCAGTGAAATGATTCATAACCCAGGAGTAAATTCTGATCTGGAAAAGCTTGGCGTAAAATTTTTAATGGATACTTCCGGAAATCATATAATTGATTGGGATGAATTAACGAAAGAGGATATTGTAATAATTCCTGCATTCGGAACAACCCTTGAAATTGAAAAGAAGTTAAATGACCTGGGGATTAATCCTTACAAGTATAACACTACCTGTCCTTTTGTTGAAAAAGTCTGGAACCGAAGCAATCAGCTTGGAGATGAAAATCACACCGTAATTATTCACGGCAAACATTATCATGAAGAAACACGAGCCACATTTTCACACAGTAAAACTAATGCAGCTTCTGTAATTGTAAGAAATATTGAAGAAACAAAATTACTTACATCATTTATACTAAATGAGAAGCCAGCCGAAGAATTTTTCAAAATATTTGAAGGAAAATATTCCGAAGGATTTGATGTAAAAAAAGATTTGATAAAAGTTGGAGTTGTAAACCAAACAACAATGCTTGCAACAGAAACCCAGGAAATTGCCGATCTGCTAAAAGAAACCATGATAAAAAAGTACGGTGCAGATAATATTAAGAAACATTTTGCTGATACGCGCGACACGCTCTGCTATGCAACCTACGATAATCAAGAGGCAACGTACGGTTTGCTTAAAGAAAAAGCTGATTTGGCACTTGTGGTTGGTGGATATAATAGTTCCAACACATCTCACATTGTTGAATTGTGCAACGAAAAGCTTCCTACATATTTCATATCATCTGGAGAGAAGATCTTAAATGATAAGTCAATCAGTCATTTTAATATTCAGAAACACAAAGAAGTTGTAACGGAGAATTTTCTCCCGAATAAAAATGTAGTTGATATAATCTTAACTAGCGGTGCAAGTTGTCCCGATTCAGTTGTAGAAGCAGTTTTGAGAAAGATTCATTCATACTTTCCAACCGCTAAAAATGTTGATGAAGTCGTAAATAAATATCTTGAAATGGAGAAATAGAACACTAATTCAACGGATTTAATCTGTGTTAATCAGTTGAATCAGCGTCATCCGTGTTCTATTGTCTTAATTTTATTATATGTTTCTTCAAATTCCCTTAACAATCTTTCAAACAAATCTTTAACAGTCGGAATATCCTTAATCAAACCGACACCTTGGCCGGCTTCCATTGCTCCTTCATTTTCATCGCCTTCAAAAATGCCAATACGTTCACGTTTTGCTCCGAGAAGGTCTTTAAGCTGCTCTTCACTCCAGCCTTCCAATTCTGCTTTAAGTGAACGGAGTGCAAAATCATTTTTCATCATTCTAACCAATCCTATTTTACGAAATGCAAGCACAGTATCAACATCACCGGATACAACAATTCTACTTTTATAATTATCGTGAGCAGATGACTCAACAGTAGCAGCAAAGCGCGTTCCGATTTGTACACCTTCGGCACCTAATGAAAGTGCGGCTAATATTCCTCTACCATCAGCAATTCCACCTGCTGCAATAACAGGAATATCGAGGGAATCAACAAGCTGAGGAATAAGTGCGAAGGTTGTGAGCTGATCTGCTCCGTTATGTCCACCTGCTTCAACACCTTCACCGACGACCGCATCACATCCGGCTTCCTGTGCTTTTAATCCGTACTTAATATTTGGTACAACGTGGACAAGTTTAATTCCATTTTCTTTCAATAAAGCAGCATATTTTTTTGGATGCCCAGCAGATGTAAAAACAATTTTTACTCCTTCATCTATTGTCACTCTCACAAGTTCATCAGCATCTCTGCGGAGTAACGGAATATTTACACCAAACGGTTTATCCGATGCAGCTTTACATTTTTGTATGTGTTCTTTTAGCAAATCGGGTTTCATTGATCCGGAACCGATCAAACCGAGTCCACCACAATTTGAAACTGCTGAAGCAAGCTTCCAGCCGGAAACCCAAACCATTCCAGCTTGAATGATGGGATGCTGTATGTCAAATAGTTTAGTGATCCTGGTAAACATTGGAATTAACTCATTATTTTGTTTTTTATTTAATTTAAGATTGGAATAAAGATAGCAAAATCCACCTAAATTATTTTTGTATATCATGATGAGATTGGCTAAATTTGTCTCCTGAAAATCAAAATTGAGCAATAAAATTCACTTTAAAGGATAAATTAGTATGTCGTTTTTATTCACATCTGAATCAGTTTCTGAAGGTCATCCCGATAAAGTAGCAGATGCAATTTCCGATGGAATTCTTGATGCAATAATTAAAGATGATCCCGATGCAAGAGTTGCCTGCGAAACCTTTGTAACAACCGGATTAGTTTTAGTCGGTGGAGAAGTCACAACAAAATCTTATGTAGAAGTTCAGGATGTAGTTCGTGCTACAGTTAAAAAAATAGGTTATACAAGCGCCGATTATAAGTTTGATGCTGAGTCATGTTCAGTTCTTAATGCAATTCATTCTCAGTCACCAGATATAGCAATGGGAGTTGATAGAGGCGGTGCAGGAGATCAGGGAATAATGTTTGGATATGCTTGCGATCAAACGCCCGAACTTATGCCGATGCCAATAATGTATGCTCATAAACTTGTCAAAAAACTCGCGGATATCAGAAAAGGGTACAATGGTGTAATGCCATATTTAAGACCTGATTCTAAATCACAGGTAACTGTAGAATATGACGACAATAAAAAACCTGTAAGAGTTGATGCTGTTGTAGTTTCAACACAACACGACGCAGATGCAAGTCAGCAGAAAATTAAAGAAGATGTTATTGAGCAGGTAATTAAACCGATCATTCCTGCTGAATTTCTGGATGATAAAACTAAGTATTATGTTAATCCAACAGGAAGATTTGAAATTGGTGGTCCTCACGGTGATAGCGGACTAACGGGAAGAAAAATTATTGTTGATACTTACGGTGGTTGGGCTCCTCATGGCGGCGGTGCTTTTTCAGGTAAAGATCCTTCAAAGGTTGATCGCTCTGCTACTTATGCCGCCAGACATATTGCTAAGAATATTGTTGCAGCAGGACTAGCAACAGAATGTCTTGTACAGCTTGCTTATGCAATTGGTGTTGCAGAACCTGTTTCTATTTATATAGATACCAAAGGAACCGGGGTTATTCCTGATTTTGAAATATCTAAAATGATTCAGAAAGAAGTTAATCTTACTCCACTTGGAATAATTGACAGATTAAATCTTAGAAGACCTATATATCAAAAAACTGCTGCTTATGGTCATTTCGGCAGAACAGAAAATGAGTTTACCTGGGAAAAAACAGATCTCGTCCCGGTATTTAAAAAGTATGCTTAAAAAAATCATTTATATTTAGTTGAACTTTCAATAAATTAAGTGTCGATAAGTAATTAAAAAAAAGAAAAGGTTATATAAAAATGAGTGTGGTGTTAGATAAGAAAATTGATTTGTCACTTCCTTACAAAGTAAAAGATATTTCACTTGCTGAATGGGGACGAAAAGAAATTGAACTTGCAGAAGCTGAAATGCCCGGATTGATGTCTTTGAGAGAAGAATTTAAAGATAAAAAACCACTGAAAGATGCAAGAATAGCAGGCTGTCTGCATATGACTATTCAAACTGCTGTATTAATTGAAACACTAATTGATCTTGGTGCTGAAGTTCGCTGGTCTTCCTGTAATATCTTTTCAACTCAGGATCATGCTGCCGCTGCAATTGCCGCTAAAGGAGTTCCTGTTTTTGCCTGGAAAGGTATGAACGAAGAAGAATTTAACTGGTGTATTGAACAGACATTATTCTTCGGAGATGAGAGCAAACCATTAAATATGATCCTTGATGACGGCGGTGATTTGACAAACATGGTTTTTGATAATTATCCTGAACTTTCTGTCGGTATAAAAGGTGTTTCAGAAGAAACTACTACCGGCGTTCACCGATTATATGAAAGAATGAAGGATGGAACACTTCCAATACCTGCAATAAATGTCAATGACTCTGTAACAAAATCTAAGTTTGATAATAAATACGGATGCCGCGAATCTTTGGTTGATGCTTTGCGAAGAGCAACTGATTTAATGCTTGCAGGTAAAGTTGCCGTTGTAGCTGGCTTCGGAGATGTCGGAAAAGGTTCCGCCGAATCGTTAAAGAATGCCAATGTTAGAGTGATTGTTACCGAAATCGATCCGATATGTGCACTTCAGGCAGCTATGGAAGGATATGAAGTAAAGAAAATGGATGATGCTGTTAAAGAAGCAGATATCATTGTAACTGCGACAGGAAATAAAAATGTTGTAACTGATAGACACTTTAAAGTTATGAAAGATAAAGCTGTTGTTTGTAACATAGGACACTTTGATCATGAAATTAATATGGCTTGGTTAAATAAAAATTACGGTAAGACTAAGAATACAATTAAACCTCAGGTTGATAAATATACGATTGATGGAAACGATATTATTGTTCTTGCCGAAGGTAGGTTAGTTAATCTTGGCTGTGCAACCGGTCATCCTTCATTTGTAATGTCTAACTCATTTACAAATCAAACTCTTGCTCAGATTGAACTTTGGAATCATTCTGACAGATATGAAAAACAAGTTTATACTTTACCAAAACATCTGGATGAAAAAGTGGCTAGATTGCACTTAAAGAAAGTCGGTGTTGTCTTAGATGAGTTAACTCCTGAACAGGCTGAATATATTGGTGTTCCTGTTGAAGGACCATTCAAACCTGATTATTACAGGTATTAAAATTATTACACAGAATTATTAAGGGCTTCGTTTGAAGCCCTTTTTCATTTTAACAAATCGTTTAAAGCCTCTCCGAGATTTTCAAATTTAAATTTGTATCCACTGCTCAAAATTTTTGTAACATCAACTCTTTGTCCAGATAACACAACATCCGCGGCTTCACCAACAGAAAATCTTATTACGAATTCCGGGACAGAAAAAAAGGATGGGCGACGCAGCACTATTCCTAGTGTTTTAGCAAATTCTTTCATTTTAACAGGATTGGGCGATGCAGCGTTGACTGGTCCTCTTAAGTTTGTGTTATCAATTGCATGAATATAAATTCCAACAATATCATCTATATGTAACCATGAAACCCACTGCTTTCCATTTCCTAATGGACCTCCGACAAAAAATTTAAATGTTGGTAACATTTGCTTTAATGCGCCGTCTTCAGGACTTAAAACTAACCCGGTTCTTACTTGAACACTTCTGATTCCATATTCAACAGCTTTTAGTGATTCACGTTCCCAGACTTCACATACATCAGAAAGAAAATCATTTCCTTTGGTTGATTCTTCAGCTACAAATGTATCTCCACTGTCGCCATAGTATCCAACACCTGACGCGGATATAAAAACTTCAGGTTTGATCTTACAATCCTTTATAGATAATACAAGATTCTTTGTACTCTGCTCTCTGGATTCGATGATTTGTTTTTTAAAATCTTCATTCCATCTTTTTGCAAATAGATTTACTCCTGCAAGGTGAACAACAGCATGTTTATTCTCTATATGAAATTTCCACTCATCAGGATTTTTATAATTCCATTTAACAAAATTTTTAATGAAAGGGAAATCCTTCTTTGCTGATTCAACGTTTCTAGTAAAAATTGTTACTTCATCACCACGATCAGCTAAAGCCTTGCATAGTTTTTTACCTATAAATCCGGTTGCACCTGTTATAATAATTTTTTTTGACATAATAAAACTCCTTACACCTAAATGTTCATACAAAATAAAAAAGGCTCTTGAAACCAAGAGCCTTAAAATGAAAACTATTTTGATTCAGCTATTTAGCAGCACTAACACTATTTAAATGTTTTGTGAGTCTGGATTTCTTTCTTGCAGCATTATTTGAGTGAAGCTTGCCTTTTACAACGCTTCTGTCAAGAATAGCGACAGCTTCTTTGTATAACTTTTCAACCTCTTCTTTATTCGTAACAGACAAAGTCTTTTTGTAGTAAGTTCTAATCTTAGACTCAACCATCTTGTTTGAATTTTTCTTTTTTTCAGATGATCTAATTCTTTTCTTTGCCGATTTATGATGCGCCATTCCTTAAAAACCTTAATTATGATAAAAAACGAAGAACAAATATATAGATTCACTCATTTGATGTCAAATTTTCCTTTAGTAATTTAACAGCCCGAATTACAGTAAAAGTTTGAAAAACGACCCAAAACAGAGAAAATATGCTTAAGGTAAATGAAATATATTTCTCGATTCAGGGTGAAAGCTCCAAAGCCGGACTGCCCTGCGTTTTTGTCAGATTGACCTATTGTAACCTCCGCTGTACTTACTGCGATACAGAATATGCCTTTTATGAGGGAAAAGATCTTTCTATTGATGAAGTTATTTCAGAAGTAAAGAAATTCGATTGTAAACTAGTTGAAATTACCGGCGGTGAGCCGTTAGTCCAGATGGATGAATGCTCTTGAACTGATGAAAAAATTATGTGATGATGGCTTTGAAGTAATGATTGAGACAGGCGGAAGCCTTACGATTAAAGATATTGATCCAGGCGTAAAAATAATTATGGATCTGAAATGTCCATCAAGCGGAATGATGAAGAAAAATTTATATGAGAATATAAAGTATCTGAAACCAATCGATGAAGTTAAATTTGTTATCGGCGATAGGGAAGATTATGAATGGAGTAAAGAACAAATTCTAAAGCATTCATTGACAGAAAAATGTGAAGTTATATTCTCCGTAGTGTTCGGAAAACTTGAACCAGTAACCTTAGTAAATTGGATATTAGAAGATAAACTGAAAATAAGATTTCAACTTCAGATGCATAAATATATCTGGCATCCTGAAATGAAAGGTGTGTAATGAAAATTGCAAAAGAATTCAGATGGGAAATGGGGCACAGACTACCTGAGCATTTTGGTCAGTGCAAAAACATTCATGGTCATTCATACAAAATGCTCGTTGAATTTGAAGGCGAACTCGATAAAAATGAAATGATCATTGATTACTATGATGTTGAAAAAATCATCAATCCAATAATTGAAAAACTTGATCATGCATTTATGGTACATAAAGATGATAAAATCGTTCTTGAATTTTTAGAAAAAATGAACTCAAAAAAAGTAGTTGTGGATTTCCAATCAACTGTCGAAAATATTTGTTTATATCTTCTGGGTGAGATAAAGAAGACTTCACTTCCCGAAAATGTTTCTCACATTAAAGTAAGAGTTTATGAAACACCTTTCGATTATGCTGAGGAAACAGTGAAACTTCGCTGAGTAAAAGTATGATTAAAAGTAAGCGAACAAAAAATACATTTTATAAAAAACCCTCGCAATCATTCAAATCAAAAAATAGAAAGTTTTTCACGGTTCAAACTATTAATTGAATACGAAGGAACACGCTATTCGGGCTGGCAGAAACAGCATAATATACGTACTGTTCAAGGTGAATTGATAAAAGCTTGCGAGAAAATATTTGGTGATAGTTTTGTCGATCTGCAAGGTTCCGGAAGAACAGACAGCGGAGTTCATGCATTATGTCAGGTGGCTCATCTTGATGTTGACACTGATCTTGTCCCTCACATTATCAAAATAAAAATTAATGACCTTCTACCGCACGATATAAATATTCTTGAAATAGAAAAAACCAATAAAAACTTTCACGCACGTCATTCGGCAAAATCACGAGTTTACTTATATAAAATATCAAAACGAAGAAATGCATTTGAGAAAAATCACTGTTTGGTGGATTAAAGATAAATTGGATGTAAATGCTATTAAAAAAGCATCAAAATTATTTGTTGGAATGAATGATTTTTCATCCTTCAGTGATGATGATCCCGAAGAAAAATCCACAAAAGTTGTTATCGATGATATTGAGGTTAAAGAGGAAGACGATTTAATTTTAATCAGAATTACAGGTTCTCATTTTATATGGAAAATGGTAAGAAGAATTGTCGGTGTCTTGGTTGAAGTTGGAAGAGGAAGAAAATCTGAAAAGGATATTTTGTTTTATCTAAATAACAAATCAAATGAACCTGCGAAATTTACTGCACCACCGTCAGGACTATTTTTGGAAAAAGTTATTTATGATTTGTCTACTGCCAACCGCATATTGTGAATCTTAAAGAATCAGTCCTACCATCTTTTTTAGCTTTTGAATTTCATCTCGCAGGTTGGCTGCTTTCTCAAATTCAAGATCTTTTGCTGCCTGATACATTTGTTCGGTTAACTGTTCAATTAAATCCTCTTTCTGATCTATACTCATATACTTTAATATCGGTTCGGCAACTTTTAAAAAGCTGAATGTTTCTTTATCATCTTTTCTTCTCACATCTGCAATAGAAGTAGATGATAGTATTTCTTCCATTGATTTATAAATTGTAGTTGGAATAATTCCATTTGCTTCATTGTATTCCTTCTGAAGCTTTCTTCTTCTGTTCGTCTCTTCGATTGTTTTACGCATTGACTCAGTAATCTTATCAGCATACATAATTACTCTGCCGTTAACGTTACGTGCTGTTCTTCCTGCAGTTTGCATAAGTGATTTCTCACTCCGCAAAAATCCTTCTTTATCAGCATCGATAATCGCGACTAATGAAACCTCTGGAAGATCGAGTCCTTCTCTTAAAAGATTTACTCCTACAAGAATATCAAACTCACCGAGTCTTAAATCGCGAAGAATTTCAACGCGTTCAAGTGAAACAATATCACTGTGAATGTAACGAACCCGAACGCCAATCTTATCAAGATAATCTGAAAGATCTTCCGCCATTTTTTTAGTAAGAGTTGTAACCAGAGTTCGTTCTTTTTTTTCAGCACGTTTTCTTATTTCACCTATGAGATCATCAATTTGTCCCTTTATCGGTCGGACTTCAATTTCAGGATCAAGCAATCCGGTTGGACGAATAATTTGTTCAACAACAACTCCGCCGCTTTTAGCAAGTTCATAATCACTTGGAGTTGCACCTACAAAAATTACCTGGTCAAACATTTGCTCTATTTCTTCAAATTTCATCGGACGGTTATCTAATGCAGAAGGCAAACGGAAACCATATTCAACAAGGGTTTCTTTTCTTTTCCTGTCACCGTTATACATTGCACGAAGCTGGGGAACTGAAACATGTGATTCATCGATTACGAGAAGAAAATCATCCGGGAAATAATCGAATAAGTTGAAAGGTCTTGAGCCGGATTCTCTTCCATCCATAAAACGGGAATAATTTTCTATGCCTGAACAGTATCCAATTTCTTTCATCATCTCAATATCAAACTTTGTTCTCTGTTCTAATCTTTGTGCTTCAAGATATTTTTCCTGCTCTCTTAAATCTTTTAGTCGTTGTTCTAATTCAATTTCAATATTGTAAATTGCTTTTTGCATCTTATCGCGGTCAGTTACAAAATATTTCGCCGGATAAATCGGAACCGACTCAACTTCATTTATAACTTTTCCGGTTATTGTATCAATGATAGTAACTCTTTCGACCTCATTATCAAAAAATTCTATTCTTACGCCTTCTTCATACTGGTAAGCGGGAATTATTTCCACAACATCACCGCGGGCACGAAAAGTTCCTCTCCCAAATTCCACATCATTTCTTGTGAAATAAATATTAATAAGTTCGCGCAGAAATTTTTTCTTATCAATCTTATCACCTTTTTTTACAAAGATGATTTGCTTGGCATATTCATCAGGCGCACCGATACCGTAAATACAGCTTACACTTGCAACAATTATTACATCCCTTCTTCCTTCAATAAGTGCTGTGGTTGCTTTTAATCTTAAACGGTCTATTTCTTCATTAACGGAAAAATCTTTTTCTATGTAAAGATCACTTGAAACAACATAGGCTTCCGGCTGATAGTAATCGTAATAGCTGATAAAAAACTCAACTGCATTATTTGGAAAGAAAGATTTGAATTCTGAATAAAGCTGTGCGGCTAGCGTTTTATTATGTGAAATTATTAATGTAGGTTTATTTACTTGCTGAATTACATTAGAGATTGTAAAAGTTTTTCCGCTTCCGGTAACACCGAGGAGAGTTTGAAATTTGTCGCCCCTATTAATCCCTTTAACTAACTGTTTAATTGCTTCCGGCTGATCACCGGAAGGTTTATAGTTCGATACGAGTTCAAAATTTTTCATTAAAGCTAATCAATCAGCACATCGTGAGCATGAAATGCATCTTTGTTAAGATGACCTCTTAAGATAGCTGTTTCGGCGGATTCTAATCCTGGGGGAATCTTATCTGCTGATACAGGATAG
This sequence comes from uncultured Ignavibacteriaceae bacterium, assembly GCA_963714415.1. Lineage (GTDB taxonomy): Bacteria > Bacteroidota > Ignavibacteria > Ignavibacteriales > Ignavibacteriaceae > JAGXRK01. The sequence goes on along the minus strand of CAVQOL010000027.1, from coordinate 262,076 downwards.
ACAGTATTATTTTTATCAGCGGCATAAAAAACTGCGCCACCACGCATATCTTTTTGAATGCCTCTATCCTGTAGTACTAAAACGCGTATATCTTTTACCGCACTGTTGTTCACATCAAAGTCACTAAATGAACCCAGCACATTAGATTTTGAAAAATAGACTGAATAAATCAGAACAAGAAAAACAACTAATAAGGTCGGTAAAATAAATTTTTGATATTTTTTCATATTCCTATAAGATTTTGTTGAATAAAATTTGCGGCGAAATTTAGTTAATTTTGTCTTAACTATTCAATACAAATCAGGTTAGTAATTTATTTTCGAAGTGTTAGATTATGTTTACGGTTTATTTCACTGCCCTTTTATTTACATTTTAGATTATGTTTAAAGTTTATTTCACTGCTCTTAACTTAAAAAACTTAAAATAAACCTCTTCCGGTGAAAAAATTCCTGCAAAGAATCTTTCATAAATAACCGGTTCAAGATTTACAATAAAATCCATCCATTTTAGTGCAGTAAAGTGTGAAGTGATAAATTTCTTTTCCAGTACTTCAAACTGTGCATCGGTTTCGTAGTTTGTACGGTGATTTAATTTCCATTTTTCGTAAAACTTAAGCTTTCGGTTACCAATGTATTCATAATTATCAAATGTTCGGATTGAAAAAGGAATTTTATGGTCGGGATCACCAAAATATTTTGTATTCAGAAAGAATGGAGCATAAACAATAAGAATTCCATTTGGTTTTAGAATACGGTAAAGTTCAGTTATAGTTTTGTTAAAATTATTTAAGATGTTCCAGAATGTGGACGCATAAATCTCATCAAAATGATTTTCAGGAAATGGATATGGAAATGAGTTTATATCGTGAATCATATTGCCGCCGTAATCCACAATATCAAGATTTATGTAACCTTCTTTAATATCTTTTCCACAACCGAGATTTAATTTCATAATAAATATTGAATTTGATGATAAAACTTGAACGCAGACATAAATCTGCAGCTACTTAAATTCAAATGGTATTCAAAAATAAAGAATTGTTTTTAATAATTGATAAAAATGTGGTGAAATAAAAAACCCCTCCACTTTAATGGAGAGGTTCTTTAAATAACAGTCAACCTATTTTAGGACGACTCAGGAATTAAAATCCAATTAGTATAGTGGCTGTAAACTGTAAATTATTGATTGATCTTGAATCCGATACAATATTTTCATCTTCATCAACACCGTATAAAGGATCTTTATCGTCATTAAGGTATTTATATGCATCTATTCGGTTTGCATTATCTAACGTCTTATATTCTTTTCCTAAAAGATTGACCAGGTTGTAGTGAATTCCTAAATCTAAGAACATCATTGGACCTATTGTGATTTCTGCTCCACCTCCAAATCCAAGTCCTATTCTTGTTGTAGATTCCATATCAATTTTATCACTTGGTAATCCATCAGGTCGACTTTTAAACTGAAACGACCCGGAAATGCTATTTAAAGATACATAAGCATCAGCATACGGAGTGAACGGCATAAGCGGTATATCGAACCTGAATTCTGGTCCTACTCTAAATGAAAGGATTTTTTGAATAACCTCTTCTTCTTTATCTGGCTCCCACTCTTCTATATTGCTGAAAGATGAATAGTCAATTTCACCTTTAACTGCGAAAGTAAATAAAGATGCTTTTGCTTTGAGGTGGAAATTATAGCCGCTGCTTAGACCATATTTTGTTCCTAAATAAAAATCCTGAATACTTCCGCCATAATCGCCAGAAGGTATAACATAACCGGCACCAGCTCCGACTTTAATTGAGATTTGTGAAAAAGCAATGGATGTAAATAATACTACCACTAAAGCAGAAAGAATGATTTTGAACCGCATGATATCTCCATTTTTATAAGAATTTGTTAATAAGACTTAGTTATTCTCTATTTAATCAAAAGTAGTGCCTTTAAAATACAAAAACCGCATTAGTAATGCGGCTTTTTCTAGAACTAAAAAAGTTTATTAATTTATGGCAATTATTGGTGAAATTATATCATTTACACGAATTTTCTCAATCTTCATCCTTGCCACACCTCTTCTCATAAGTCCTAATTCTATTGCGGCTGCCTTGGAAAGATCAAGATCACGACCTTCTATGTAAGGACCTCGATCATTGATTCTAACCACAACAGATTTACCGTTTCTAGGATTTGTTACCTTAAGAAGAGTTCCAAATTTTAAGCTTTTATGAGCGGCGGTTAATGACATCTGGTCATAAATCTCACCGTTTGCAGTCATTTTGCCATGAAATCCAGGTCCATACCAGGATGATTTCATAGTCCCCATTTCATTTAATGTTACCATTGAAAAGTTAACAGAATTTAACTCAATAGTCTCGGAGATCAAATCATCATTTGCTTCTGATGCACTTATCTCATCTTCTTCATTAGCTACTATGGTAAAGCCTACCAATGCAATCATCATTAAAAATATAAATAGCTTTACAAATGATCTCAAACAGATACCTCTTAGTTTGTGGAACAAAATTGAACGTTCAAATTTAACGTGATACATAAGGTGCATCAACCTTTTGAAGGGTGCAAACCTGTGTCAGAGAATAAAGAGAATATCCGACTAATTTAGTATTTTGGTCGGATTTTTCTAATCTAAGTGTTAAAATTACTATTATTAGCAATATTGTTGTCAGGAATATCACTAAGAAAGTATGTGTTATAACAATTTCATAATTTAAAATGAATTTCTGCGGGCACTTTTATAACCAATTCGTACTAGTCCAAACTTTTAGAGAAACTTGTGTTACAACTAATGGTTCTTTAATAAATCAAGTTCCTACTCATTTATTAATGTTTTAATATTCTCAGATTCCTAAAACAGAGAACTTTTTTTTGTAATTGGAATTACTGAACAATTGTGAAATAATTTTATCGTGTAAAATCAATTGTTTTTGTCCATCTGATAAATTTTTATTAGATGGAACACTTTTTGGGCTAATTTCTTGTTTAAGCTGGGATTTGATCATTCAAATTCCTACAAAACAAATTTTGTTAGTCAGGAGAGAATTGAACCTATCACCGTTATCATATCGTCCGCAGATTGCAATTGTTGGAACAAGGAATGTAGGAAAATCCCGATTTGTGAACACACTAATTGGTAAAGACGTAACTAAAGTCAGTAAAATTGCCGGAACAACAATTAATCCAATTAAGAATCCTCTGGAGCTCCTCCCTTATGGACCTGTTTTAATTGTAGATACTGCTGGTATTGAAGACGAAGGTGAACTAGGAAGCGGAAGAATTACTCAAACTATCAGAACAATTTCATCAGCAGATTTTGTGCTTCTACTTGTTGATGCACGTAATTAACTTTCCAGCAAAGAAAGAGAACTAATTGCTTACCTTGATAAAATAGATGTCTGTTATATAATTGTTGTTAATAAAATTGAGCTTGGTATAAATTCGGAATTACTTGATGAATTGAAAGAACTGCGGGAAATTCATTTTGAAGTCTCGTGTAAAGAGAAAGTAGGTTTTGAAGAACTTAAACGTAAAATGATAAGAATGCTTCCTCAGGAAGATGAAACTTCATCATTTAAAAACTTAGTGAGAGCCAATGAAATTGTACTTATGGTTCTTCCTTCGGATTTATCGGAAGAACAGAATAAATTACTTTCATCATACATTCAAACGATAAAAGAAGGTGTTGATAAAAACACCAAAATAATTATTTGTAAGGATATTGAAGTTCAGGAAACTTTGGATAATCTGAAATCATATCCTGATCTGATAATTACTGAAAGTCATTTAGTTAATAACATTGCCTCACTTGTATCTGATAAAGTTAGAGTTACAACTTTTTCAATCCTGATTGCTTGTCAGAAATCTAATCTTCCATTTTTTGTAAGAGGATTAAAGTCAGTTAAAAAACTTAAGAACGATGACAAAGTATTATTTGCTGAGGCATGTGTAAATCATCCAAATAATGGCAAAACAAAAATTAAGGACTGGCTTTGCAATCAATCACAAAAAGAATTGAACTTTGATTTAATTCAAAGTGAAAGTCTTCCGGAAAATCTATCGGATTATAAGCTTATAGTTCACTGTGACGGATGTAAAATAACAAAACGTGCAATGCAAACCCGTATAAATGAAGCACTGTTAATGGATGTTCCTGTTGTAAATTATGGTATTCTTTCATCATATGTAAATGACGCACTTCCTGGTGCATTAACTCTTTTTAAGGAAGCCATAGTTGAGTGGGGAAAAATGAAAGGAAAAAAAACATAGGCGGAATAGGTTTAGGCTTATCAATTTTTAAGAAAATTATTACCTTCCTTTTAATTTCCTACAATAATCCAGACACTTCTTTATATATTTCAAATTAGGATGAAAGAAATTTTAAGCATATTAAGATATAAGCTTGTCGGATTGAATTTGTTGTTGGTTATTCTTTCCGGCACGGCAATGTTTTTTAGTAATTACTTTGTTCCAGTTTTTTTCATTCTAACATCAAATCTGTATGATATTCTAGGTTATCACTTTACTCTTATAAGACGGAGTAAAACAATGCCGGAGAAAGTAATCATACGATCATATCGTGTGACGCAACTTATGTTTGATTTAACTTTATTAATTTTAATCGCTGCTTTGTTCAATCCCTATATTTCCTTTTCATCAGCTGTTCTGAAAATCTTTGGTGTGCAGGATATTTTATATTATGTTTTTCTTCAGATGGAACTTCCTGAAAAATGGACCTGGCTTAAATGGACTCCGTTTGGATTACTTAGTAAAAAACTATCAAAAAGAAGTGTTTTAGTTCAGGTATTTTTTGGAATTTTTATTGCAATAATTATTCTATTATCAGATTTATAACAAAACCGTTTCACAAAATTATATTTGTTGTAAAAACTAATTAAATTATACGGGGTAATTTTTAGGTTTGACTAAATTCTTGTAATAAGATAGTTTTGAGATAGAAGTGAGTTTATTGGCATAAATAACCAAATATCTCTTATTTGGTAAAATAAAAATTTACTTTTTATGAAAGGGGCAGGTCATGAAACAAAAAATACTTTTTCTGACAGTTGGGATTTTAATCTTTACCTTTTATTCTTGCGATTCTGAAGTTACCCGCGTTGAAGACACAAAAATGATGGCTAATATAGATGTGATGTTAATTGATTCGTATCACGATTCGACATTAACTGATCAAATACAATTGCTTTCTTTTTGGGGTACACTAATCACAAACCCAATTTCTTCATTAAAATATGTCTTGATTGATTCCGATACAGTTGAAGTTTCCCAACAACCAGATCTGAATAATAGAGGAATAATTTCTTTCAGATCACCTTTTAACTCGAAAATATTAAATATTAATCCACGAACTTTCAAGCTGATTACTGATTTAGGTTATTTAGAGGGACTACTAAGTTTTCCTGATTCAATTTCTTCAGTTCAATTTAATTACACTGATACTTTAAGAATAAGTGATACTCTTAAAATTATATTTAATGGCAACGGTGACTATTACATTGCAGGTATTTCAATGTCTTGGGGAAGTGAGTATTATAAATCAATTAGATTAGTCTCAAAAGAAAGACAATTTATTATTGACAGCACTTTTTTTGAGAATGAAGGCAGACTTTATATAGATTATATATATTCCTACAGAGGACCTTATCCTGAAGTTGGTTCAAATGGTAATATGTATGGTGATGGAAAAGGTTTTTTATACTGCATAAGACCGAAATCAATTTCGAAGCTGTTTTTTATAGTCAAATAATGGATCGCCGTTTCTCAATCTTTTTATTTTTTAATCTAGCAAAGGTGTGTATATGAACCAGAAATTTATTTTTATTGTCTTTTTGGGATTGTTTTTCTTCAATTCCTGTGATGATACAATTGACAGTCCGGAAGAAGATACGATGATGGCTACAATAAATATTTATTCAAGAAAAAGTTTTATAGATACAACAGGCTATTTAAATCTTTATTTTAGTGGTACTCTTATTACAAATCCTATTGCTAATCTTAAATATATTTTAGTCGATAATGATACAATCTTCCCTTACATACCAACGAATATTACAAATGACGGGACTATTACATTTCATAATTCTCAGGAAGAGGAAATATTGGACTTAAATTCCAAGTATTTCACTTTAGTCAGTACGTCCGGTTATCTATTGGGATTATTAAATTTTCCTGATTCAATTTCCTCAATCCGTTATAATTTTCAAGACACTATGAAAATCAGTGATAAATTAATCATATCATTTAATGGGAATGCAGATTATCATGTTTTTAATATTATTGTAAGCACAAATACAATTAGATATAAAGAGACGCAGCTCGTCACCAAGCAAAATTTCCTTGAAATTGACAGCTCTTTATTCAAAGATGCTGGTGGAATATTTATATTTCATGCCACCTCAGTCAATGGGCCTTATCCAGAATTTGGTTCAACAGGAAATATGGTTGGCAATGGCACAGGATTTTTGAATTGTATAAAAAGTAAGGAAATCTTTAAATTAATTACAATAGTTGAATAGAATTTTTGAATTAATGATTTTTTTAAATAATTTATTTAAGTCCTACGAAGTTTAGACCTCTATTCATAAATTCCAAAATTATAACTGATTACATACTCGCTCTCATCATCTGCATTTGAAATCTTTACATTGTATTTAACAGACGCTTTTAAATCTATAGGTATTCTCCATCTAAACTCACCTAAGTTTTCTGTACGGGATGTCAGCTTAAATAGAAAAGTAGTTGATTTGTAAAGATCAATCCGAACAGAACTGATAGGCTTGTATGTGTCCCATTTAACTATAAGGTCAGAACCTGGTCTAAACTGTTCTTTATAAGATGGAGAAATTATAACAAAAGGACTCTCAGGAGAATAATAAGCTGCTGTAGTTTCAGGTTCATAACTTTCATAACGGAACTGATCACAGGCGATAAATAAAAAAGCAGTTATTAAAAGCAGCAAAGTATATGACATTCTAATCATTTTATCACCTCGCATAAAATATTTTAACTAAGCTATAAAAACTTATTTAATAAGTAAAGAGTACATCTAAGAAAAAAGTTTAACAGAATCATTATTTCATATTCGGCAAGTACATTAAAAGACCATAAAAGTCATTTCTCAATTAAGAAATTTTCTTTCTTATAATTAAGAAATAAAGTACTAAATATTAAGTTTAATTAACTTAAAAAGATGATTCACACTGAATAATTGTGGCATTTATTATGTTGATTTGCCGATGGAAAAAACCAATTAATTAGTATAATTTATTATTATCCCAGGGGATAACATGCCTAAAATAGCAATTATTGATGATGATCCTGATATCATTGATGCAAGCAAGATAGTCCTTTCTTCAAAAGGATATGAAGTGATCACAGCAAATAATCCTGATGACGGTTATAAAATCGTTATTGAACAAAAACCCGATTTAATCATTCTCGATGTTATGATGAACGAGCCGGATGATGGTTTCTTTCTCGCTCAAAAATTTCGAAGAGATAAAATAGAAACACCAATTTTAATGTATACTTCTGTATCTAAAACATTGGGATTGGAGTTTGAAGCTGGTGAAATGGTTCCGGTTGACGACTTTGTTGAAAAACCAATCTCACCTGAAACATTGATTGATAAAGTTGAAAAACTTTTAAAACTAAATATTAAGGAGTAGAGTAAATGCTGGTAGTAGAAAAAAATGCTCTCTCCGAAGAAATAGAGAGCTACGTTAAAAAATATGGCGATGATCGTTCTTCGCTTCTTATGATACTTCATGAAATTCAGAAAAAACACAGGCACATTTCCGATTTTGCTCAGCAGGAAGTAGCAAGACTTCTTAACATTCACCCCGTTGAAGTTTACAGTGTTATTTCATTCTTCGCGTTTCTTAATTCAAATCCTAAAGGAAGAAATCTTGTAAGAATTTGCCAAACAATTTCCTGCGACATGAAAGGCAAAAAAGCTATCGTTCATGCAATTGAACGTGAACTTGGAATTAAGATTGGTGAAACAACAAAGGACAATAAATTTACCGCTGAATATGCCAACTGTCTGGGTTTGTGTGATATGGGACCGGCAATGGCTATAAACGATAGGGTATATACTAATCTTACTCCTGAAGAAGCCGTTGAACTTTTAGGAAAGGTAAAGTAGAAATGAAAATGAAAAATATTAAAAAGAAAAGAACCGGACCTGTTATATTCTCCGATTACAAAAGAGGAGAAGCAATAAAGAAAGCACTTAAATATGTCTCGTGAAGACATTTTGTTTGAATTAAAAGATTCAAAACTTAAAGGCAGAGGTGGTGCAGGTTTTCCAACTTCCACAAAATGGATGTTATCTGCTGCTGCTAAAGCAGATAGCAAATTTCTTGTTTGTAATGCCGATGAAGGTGAACCCGGAACATTTAAAGATCGCGTATTATTAATTGAATATCCGGAATTAATTTTTGATGGAATGGTGGTCGGTGGTTATACCATTGGGGCTCAGCTTGGAATAGTTTACCTGCGAGGAGAGTATGAATATCTGTTAAAATCCCTTGAAGATTATCTTGAAGAAATGAGAAAAGACAATCTTCTCGGTAAAAATATTCTGGGTAAAGAAGGTATTAATTTTGATATCGAAGTATTTCTTGGTTCCGGTGCTTATGTATGCGGCGAGGAAACAGCTTTGATTGAATCGCTCGAAGGACACCGCGGAGAACCGAGAAACAGACCTCCGTATCCAATCAATACCGGATATCTTGGCAGACCTACTTCTGTTAACAATGTTGAAACTCTTGCTGCTATTTCTCATATTATTATAAAAGGCGGAAAGTGGTTCAGTTTATATGGAACAGATAAATCATCCGGATCAAAATTATTTTCTGTTTCCGGTGACTGTGAAAAACCCGGTGTTTATGAACTGCCCTGGGGAACAAAAGTTTCGGATCTTCTAAAACTTGTTGGTGCAAAAAATTCTAAAGCAGTTCAGATCGGCGGAGCTTCTGGGATTTGCATTCCCAAATCTCAGTTTGACAGAACCTTTGCTTATGAAGACGTACCAACCGGCGGTTCAGTTATCATATTTAATGAAAGCAGGGACATGCTTCATGTACTTAAGAATTTTATGGAATTCTTTGTCGAAGAATCCTGCGGGCAATGCACTCCTTGCAGAATAGGTAATGTAAAACTGCTTGAAGGTGTTGAAATGATTGAAAAAGGCGAATACACTTTTGCGCAGATTAATAAACTTAAAGATCTTGGCAGTACTATGCAGATAGCTTCTAAATGCGGATTAGGACAGTCAAGCCCAAATCCATTTATATCAATTCTAGAAAATTTTAAAGATGAAATATTTAACCGCGGTAATGGAGGAAAAAATGGAAAATAAAAAGATGCTAAGAGCACCTGTTAGCCAGAAACCGCATGTTATTGAAAAACCCGAACATCCGGAACATATTGGCGGGTCAGTTTCTATAGAAATAAATGAAAAGAAAGTTACGGTACCATTTGGAACAACTATTCTTGAAGCTTGTAGACAGAATCAGATTCATATTCCAACACTTTGCCATCACGACGATCTTTGTGTTGCAGGTGTTTGTCGAGTTTGCGTTGTTGAAGTTGAAGGAATGAGAACTCTGCAAGCCTCTTGTGCATTCCCGATAACTGCGCAGATAAAAATAAAAACAACAACTAATGCAGTCAGAAGAGCAAGAAAACATGTTATTGATTTATTGTTAAGTGAACATTATGGTGAATGTTATTCCTGTTTCAGAAATAATAATTGCGAGCTTCAGTCACTTGCTAAAGAATATGGAGTTGATCACTATAATTTTGGTCATATCGAAAAACCAAGATATGAAGTTGATAACTCTTCATACTCGGTTGTGCGTGATATGGATAAATGTATTCTGTGCAAGCGCTGCGTAAGAACTTGTATCGATTTACAGGAAGTTGGTGTTCTTGAAGCGGTTGACAGAGGTCATAATACACATATCGGAACATTTTTAGATAAACCGCTCAATGAAGTTATTTGTATCAACTGCGGTCAGTGCATTAATCGTTGTCCTACTTCCGCACTACGTGCAAACGATCCGCGTGATGAAATATGGGCTGCAATTGATGATCCTAAAAAGCATGTTGTAATTCAAACAGCTCCGTCACCAAGAGCAGCAATCTGCGAAGAGTTTGGAATGGAACCAGGAACATCACTTACCGGTGAAATGAACACTGCAATGAGACGTATTGGTTTTGATGTTGTATTCGATACAAACTTCACAGCAGATTTAACAATCTTTGAAGAAGGTACAGAACTCATATTAAGATTGTACAAAGCTCTTGTTCAAAAAGAACAAGTTGCACTTCCACAGTTTACATCTTGTTCACCAGGATGGGTAAAATATCTTGAACATTTTTATCCTGAATATATTGATAACCTCAGCACAGCAAAATCGCCGCAGCAAATGTTCGGCGCACTTATAAAAACATTTTATGCACAGAAAAAAGGAATTGATCCGGAAGATATCGTTTCAGTTGCAGTAATGCCTTGTTCAGCTAAAAAATTTGAGTGTAACAGACCAGAAATGGTTGATTCAGGATTTAAGGATGTTGATTATGGTTTAACCACTCGCGAACTTGCTCAAATGATTAAGGAAGCTGGAATATATCTGCCTGAAATGCCTCGATCGCATTTTGATGATCCATTTGGTGATGCTTCAGGTGCGGGGTTGATATTTGGTGCTACCGGCGGTGTTATGGAAGCAGCTTTAAGAACTGTTATTGAATTTGTTACCGGAAAGAAAGTTGAAGATGTTTTTGCCAATGCTGATATAACACCGGTCAGAGGATTCGAAGGTATTAAATATGCAGAGCTACCAATTACTGAAGTCGGTCCGGTTCCTGATCTTATCAAACATCTTGTTCCTGATTGGAACTGGTTAAAAGGTGCAACACTTAAAATTGCAGTTGCACACGGTACAGCAAATGCAAAGAAAGTTATGGATGATATAAAAGCCGGTGGTAAATTCAGTGAATGTCATTTCATTGAATTTATGGCTTGTCCGGGAGGGTGTATCGGCGGCGGCGGACAGCCAATTCCAACTACAGAAGAGATTCGTAAATTAAGAGCAAAAGCTATTTATGATGAGGATAAATCTTTACCTGTAAGAAAATCTCACGAAAACAAACACGTTGTTGAAATTTATGATGAGTTCTTAAAAGATGGACCTTGCGGACATCTTTCACATAAACTTCTTCACACACACTATGTGAAGAGAGGAAAATATATAGCTTAACTTTGTATATTTAAACCTGGCAGAATAAATTGTAATTACTACAAAGGTTCTGCCTGGTTTTATTTTTTAATGATAGTAGAAAACCAATGTTTGAATTAGTACCTGAATGGGCAAGTCATTATGAAGAATTTTGGTTAACCATTCAAAAAAGAAATTTGTGGTTTATAAAACTGCGTTATGGTGCAGTTTTAATGCTTCTCATTTCCATCTTCATCCCTCAATACATTCTTGGTGTTGTTTTAACGAATGATCAGCAAAAAGCCCTTTTATTAATTACTGTTTCCATTCTATTATATAATTCTTACTTTTATTTTATCAGACGTTTTCTTAAGCATGACTCAAAAAGTTTCAACCCATTCCATCTATCGATTATTCAAATGATTTTCGATTTGTTTGCACTAATGCTTGTTGTTTATTACACAGGCAGCGTGGAGTCACCTATAGTAATATTTTTTGTAATACATATGATTGTGGGAAGCTTAATTTTACCGGGATTTGTTATCTATGTTTTTGCTGTTGTAATAGTAATTGCATTTTGGGGAATAACCGTGGGAGAGTATTACTCAATTTTATTTCACCATCATGTTAACGGGTTTCTACCGTTTCATTTATACCAGAATTTTAACTATGTGTTGGCATTAAATTTAAGCTTTGCTTTTATGATTTTTATGGTTGTTTTAATTGCTAACAAAATGGCTAAGCAATTATATATGCGTGAGCAGCAATTATTGGAATCAATAGATAAAATAAATGCAGCAGAAACCGAAAAGCAAAAGTACATTATGGGAATTGTTCATGAAATTAAAACTCCGTTAGCTGCTGTTCAAGCCTATCTTGATCTTATTCTCCAGAAATTTTTGGGTCCACTTGATGAAGTAGTTGAAGAAAAATTAAAACGTGCAAAAAGAAGATCCGATGAAGCAATTGAATTAATAAACAGTATTCTTAAAATATCTAAAATGAAATTGCTTGATTCGATAGCCTACGAAAGCATGATGATTGATGTGGTTATCCAATCGACCGTTGATCATCAAATGGTAAATGCAAAAGCAAAGAATGTTTCAATTAAGTTTCTTGATAACAGAAAAGAAAAAGTTCCGATTTATGGAGATAGTTTTTTAATGCAAATCGCAATATCAAATCTAATCAATAATGCTATTAAATATGTGGATTTTGAAGGAGTTATAGAAGTTACCCTCGAAAATAAAGACGATGATTTGATTATAAATGTATGTGATGATGGAATTGGAATACCGGAAAATGAAGTATATAAAATATTTAAAGAATTTTACCGGGGTTCCAATATTAAATTAAGTGAATACGAAGGAGCGGGCATAGGGCTTCCTGTTGTTAAACAAATTATTGAAAGGCATAAAGGAACCATTGAAGTCAAAAGTCCTTCGCATCTTGGAACAGTTGGCAAACCGGGAACTTGTTTTAGAATAATCCTTCCCGTTAAGAAAACATAGTTACTGTTTTTTAGCAGTTTTCTTTACTGTTTTTTTAACCGGTTTCTTTTTCGACTCTCCGAATATTGATAGGTCAACTAATTTTGATGAGACACCATTTATCAGTGAAATTTTTCTTGTAAGTTCTTCCATCTTTTTTCTATCACCATAGAGTTCAAGAATAAGAAGACCATCATCAGTACAGTTTTCCATTACACCATCGTGAATACCAAGCCGAGTTTTAATCATACATCCCCATCCGGTTAGAACTTTTTGAACCTGAACTGCTGCGTTCCTTCTGTTCCCGATTAAAATCAAAAGAATGGTTTTCATATTCGACTCCTTGAAAAGTGATAAGACATTAGCTGAAAATAGTTAATTTTGAACTCATCATAAATACTTTTTAGCTTAAAATTGTACTTGAAGTTCGACTTTATGGTCGGAGCATTGAACTAAATTGTCGATTATAAGTTTAAAATCTAACAATCAAAGCCATATAACACATTTTTACACGGCACATCGTTTGTGTATGTTTGTATTGAGGAAAATGAAATGAAGGCATTAGTTATAATATTTTTATTTGCTTCCTTCAGCTATGCAAATAGTTACGAGATTCCCGATACATCAAAAAACAAAAATCAGGAAGTTCTAAAGGAGCAAATTCAGGATAAAGAAGATTCTGTGGGTCAAGCAGACTCTGGAGAAAAAGACCGTCCGGGTGAAAGAAAAAAGAAGGATATTTTTATCGATAAAGATGGCGACGGCATTAGTGATACGAGACAAGGCGGAATGAGTTTTGATAAACTTCGTAAAAGATCGGGCAAGAGCAAAAGAAGCGGGGGAACCGGTAGCGGACAACCTTTTAATAGATAGTATTTGAAGTAAAATTTAAAATCAGAGCAACATTATATGAAACATAACATTTTTAGTACCCTCCTCATCATTTTTTTATTTTCATCATCTTTATTTGCGCAGTTCAATCTTTTCATTGGTTATGAAGGATACTACGATGATAATATTTATAATAACCATGAGCAAGAAACAGACTTTATTAACACTTTTTCACTAGAAACAGCTTACAATGCAGAGAGTGAGTTAAATAATTTTCAGATTTATTATCAGGGAGATTTCATAAACTTCGTAACAAATGATTTTAAAAATACAATGGTAAATAAGTTCGGTATAGTTAATACGCGCTTATTATCTGTTGATGATAATCCTCTTAATATTGGTGTAAATTTCACTTTAAGAAATAATAGCAATGGATTTGATATTTACGATTTAGATCAACTTTCGGCGTATATTAATTACCGGCATACTGTTGTTGAAAATAATTATCTGCAAGCCGGATATGTCTTTTATAGAAATAATTTTGCAAACTTCCCGCTTTTTTCACATTATGAAAATAAATTTTTTGCAAGATGGATATCAAATTTTGAATCAGGAACAACTATTATTGGCAGCGGCGAGTTAGATCTTAAAAATTATAGTAATGAAATATAACATTCCTGATTATGCAAACGATGCAACCCTATTCATCTTTACATTTAATGTTGGACAAATGTTAACGGAAAGAACAAAAATTAACGCTTATGCGGTATTAAGAGAAAATCCTGTTTCCGAAAGCAGGTATTTTGTCAATAGGGAAGATTTTATTTTTTACGAAGAAGAAATTTTTAACGATATATATTCGAATGATGGAATTACTTATGGCGGTACATTAAGACATTATTTCAATCAATATGTGATGGTCGGTATTGAAGGAAAACATTCAACCAGGAACTTTACTTCTCTTCCGGTGGCAGATACAGCAGGAAACTCATTAGACTATTTACGCGAAGATAAACTTTTTGCTTTTGGTATTATTGCAAACTTTGATATGAGTTTTATGATCAATGGATTATCTCTCGAGGCGGGATGGAATTATATTAAAAATGAATCGAATGATTACTTTTATGATTATACAAATAATCTTTATGCGGCTTCAATAAGTTTTGGTTTTTAGTTTATTTCTTTATTCCGTATTTCTGAATTTTATAACGAATGTTTCTTTCAGTTAAACCAAGTATTTTAGCTGCAAGAGTCTGATTACCGTTGGATTTGCTCAAAGCATCAAATATTAATTTCTTTTCAAGAGTTTCCACTTGTTCAGCCAATGGCGCTGTTTCTGATTGTTTTAACATCGATTCTTTCTTTAATCCCCTAACGCTGTCTGGAATATCATTAAGCGTAATAATATTATCTCTGCAAAGAACAACTGCTCTTTCAATTATATTTTCAAGCTCTCTTACATTACCGGCATAATTATACTTTAATAGCAAATCAACTGCTTCTTTTGATATTTCGATTTTTTCCCTATTATTTTCCTTTGTATAACTTGTTATGAAATATTCAATAAGAGGAAGAATATCTTCACGTCTTTCACGCAAAGGAGGAATATTTATTGAAACTATATTCAGTCTGTAGAAAAGAT
This sequence comes from uncultured Ignavibacteriaceae bacterium, assembly GCA_963714415.1. GTDB lineage: Bacteria > Bacteroidota > Ignavibacteria > Ignavibacteriales > Ignavibacteriaceae > JAGXRK01. The sequence goes on along the minus strand of CAVQOL010000027.1, from coordinate 246,855 downwards.
CTTCTCTGAAAGTTCCATCCTTAATTTTTTCCTCAAGATTCTGATGAGTTGCCGTAATTATTCTTACATCAATGTTTATATTTTCTGTACCGCCAAGTCTTTCTATCTTTTGTTCCTGTAGAACTCTTAAAAACTTAACCTGTAGATTTAAAGGAACGTCACCAATTTCATCGAGAAAGATTGTGCCTTTGTCGGCAAGCTCAAATCTTCCCTTCTTTAATTTTTCTGCACCGGTGAATGCACCTTTCTCGTGTCCGAATAATTCGCTTTCGAGCAAAGTTTCGGGAAGAGCAGGAATGTTAACGGCAATAAAAGGCTGATTCTTTCTGGAACTTATATAGTGAATTGCTTTTGCCAAAACCTCTTTTCCTGTTCCGCTTTCACCTGTAATTAAAATAGTTGCTTTGCTATCGGCAGCTCTTGATGAAACGCTGAGAACTTCCTCCATTTTTGGCGAGTTTGAAATAATAGAATCAATCTTAAATTTATCGAAGAGCTGAGTTCTTAAAAGCTTTATTTCGGAACGAAGATTTTTTGTTTCAATAATTCTTTCAATTAAAAGGTCAAGTTCATCCAGATCAACGGGTTTTGATATATAATCGTAAGCACCAAGCCGCATTGCTTTAACAGCATTTTCAATAGTTCCATAAGCCGTCAGGATAACGAAATTTATTTCGGGATTTATTCTTTTAACCTCTTCCAGAACTTCGAGTCCGGTTTTATCGGGCATTTTATAATCAGATAAAACTATATCGATCATATTATCTTTTGCTAATTCAATTCCTGCGTTACCCGATGAAGCAGAAAATATTTTAAAACCCTTTTTCTGAAGATATCCGCTGAGAACATTTCTTTGCGATTCTTCATCATCTACAATTAATATGGAATAGTCTTTCATAGCTTTGGCAAAATTATTTTAAAAGTTGTTCCTTTGTTTACAGTACTTGATAACTGAATTAAGCCGTTGTGCTGAGAAATTATTTTTTGTGCAATGCTTAATCCTAATCCGTTTCCTTCTTTCCTGGTGGTAAAATAAAGATCAAAAATTCTTTTTTGCACGTTATCAGGAATACCTTTGCCGGTATCTTTTATTTCAATAAAAAGCTTGTCCGGGTGATAATTATAATTTACGCTTACTTCACTATTTGTATTTACGGCATCAAAAGCATTCTGAATGATATTCATTAAAGCCTGTTTAATCAAATCAGCGTCAAAAACAAATTCTTTAGTGTCATCACCTTTTACCATAAACCTGATTTTTTTTTGTTTTGCTTGCTCATCAAAAAGATGATTTATTTCCTGAAAGAATTTTTTTAGATCAACTTTGTCTGTTTTAATATCCAAAGGTTTCGCATAATTCAAAAACTGAGTAATGATTTTATTTATCCTGGTTACTTCTATTCTTAAAAGTCCTGTTATTTCGTTATATTCATTTTGATGTGAAGATACAGAAAACTCTTTGTTTAATCTTTGTGCAATCATTCCAATTGCATTAATCGGGTTTCTTATTTCGTGAGCAACTCCAGAGGCGAGTTCGCCCATGGCAGTAAGTTTTTCATTTTTTATTGCTTCTTTTTCAAGCTGTGTTATTTCAGTCATATCTTTAATAACGATAATAAAGTTTTCCGCCTGATTATTATTATCAAAAATAATTGATATATCAAGCAACAAATATTTCACGTTATTATTAAGATTAATTTCTCTCTCAAAATATTTTTCAGTTTGGAAAAAATTGGAAAAATTTTGATCGGATAATTCTAAAATGTTTTTCTTGAATTTAAAGATATTTGTTCCAATAATATTTTCTACCTTTTCATTAAAAAGAATTTCAGAAGATTTGTTGAAAAGGGTGATGTTTTTATCCTTATCAAGAAGAATAACTGCTTCACCCATATTTTCAAGAACAGAAGAAGCAAGTGTTTTAAATTTTCTGATACTCTTCAGAAACCGATTTGAGATTTTGTGTTGTAAAAATTATACTTAACACAATTATTGAAATAGCTGCGAGAATCACGGAGATAATGATTAGTCTTCTTACAATGCGCGATTCAACAAGTCGGACAGCTTCAAGTGAAATTCCGATTCTATAAAGACCAACTATCTCATCTTCCATCTTGAATGATTTTACGACTTCATAGACTTCTTTTGAAGAAAAATCAGTAATCCTTGAGAATGTTGAATCTGTAAGCAAAGCCCGCATAAGAAATTCTGAACCCTGAATGGCTTCGAGAGTATCAATTTTTTCGCTGGCGGTAAGAATTCCTATTGTATCCTGTAATACTATGTACTCAATTCCAGGATGTTTTGTCATTTCCTGAAGAATTTTTCCGATACCGATTTTTTTTCGGAATTCAAGAAAATCCTCTGCATCAATATCAACAACTATGGCTCCTCTTTTGTTTGTGCGTGAAATTGCGACAGCGAATCTTTCACCTTGCTCAAATTCCAAACTCTGTAGTCCGATTATAAGTTCATCCGTCTCTCCATTAAGGATTGAGGATAATTCATCATACCAATTATTATTTTCATTGCCTTGTAAATCCAGTTCAGGTTCTAAATTGGACAAAACACGATTGCCTTTTTCATTAAAAATGTTGATATGATACAGTTGATTTTCCCTGGCAATCTTAATTAATTCGTCTTTACTAAGTAATTTAGTATGATCTAATCGCTTTATTAGTCTGGCATCGTTAAGAAGTCTATCTGTTATTAGGTCTTCAATTTCAAAACTTGAATTAAGAGTATTATGGCTGCTTTGTATGATTGATTCTATGAGAGCAGAGGAATGCTCATAGAGAAGTTGAAAAATTTCCTTTTTACTTTGATTAAGTTCAATAAATGATGATGTAAACATAATCATAGCAATTATTCCTGCTATTAGAACAACTGTTTTGGGCTTCAGTTTAAACCTATTCTTCATATACAAAATTACTTTAATATTTGATTGATATAAAATAAAAATAGATAGTTTTAATTCGTCTATTAGGTCGTTTTAATTCGTCAATAAAGTCGAACATATAGCAAAAAAGGCAAATTATTACTTAATAATAGCTAATTTTGGCAATGGCACGGCTATTGGAATAACTAAACCAAAACATAACAAACAACAAAACAGGGAGTTGTAAAATGAAAACAAGAAATCTTTTAAGCTTATTGGCAATAGTAATTGCAATAGCTTTCGCATCAACCAATCTTTTTGCTCAGGAAGATGGTACAAAGGAACAGAAAAAAGGGGATGAAGAGGCAGTGCAAACTCAACTTAAAAATGAAGGCGCAGAGACACAAAACCGACTTGAAGTTCGTGAAGAAAAGGGAACATTGACCAGAACTAATGAGGGTACAATGACCAGAGAACAATTACGCGGTGAAGCAAAAGCTTTGAAGGGTGATGAAAAACCATTAAAGAAATTTGTTGATGAAGATGGTGACGGTATTAATGATAATGCCGCTAATTCTGAAGGCGATGGAACTGCTCTTAAACAGGCAACCAAAAAAGGAAATGTCAATAAATTTGACGGAAATAAATATGGTCCTGGCGACGGTACAGGCAATGATGGAATTGGTCCTAAAGACGGCACAGGTTATGGTCCTGGGACAGAAACTGGGTCTGCAAGCGGAACTAAAAGGGGTAGCAGAAAATAATAAGGGGTAACAAAAAATAATTATTCTCTAAGAATATTTATTGAGGACGGCGAGTAATCGTCGTCCTTTTTTTTAATCTTAAATCTATCTTTATCCCAAGTTCAGACTTTTGCCAATAAAATCCTGCCGGTTTATCTTCCAAAATTATTATAATCTATCAAATTAAATAAACGTGAAAATATAAAATTTTGTTTATTATATTATAAAAATAATAATGACTTTGATTATTGATTTACTTAGTTTTTAAATGTATTAAGGGAACTTATTTTGATTAGTTTTTTTATTTCTATATTCCCTCTATCCTCTTATTGCTTATTCAAGCAACTAAACATCTTATTGTCTTACTCAAAAAATTATATAATAGAAATTTCTAATCAATTTCGATTCATATATCAATTTACTGGGAGGTAAATATGAAAAAAAAGCTCACTATTATTCTATCCATATTATTTCTTTGTCCTTCTTATGCCCAGGTTAAAGCTGGTGCTGAAGCACTTGGAACAAGAAAGTATGATGAATATAAAACCCCACAGTTTTGTGGAACTTCCTGCCACGTTGATATTTATCAACAGTGGAAACAGGCGATGATGTCACAAGCATATACACATCATTGGGATGAAATAGAATACTTTGAACTTGCTATTCCACATGCCGAAAAAGATCCCGTAGTTAGAGAAGTAAAAGAAGGCTGTAATGGATGCCACGCTCCAATTTCTTTTCTCGTTGGTGATGTCCCACCGCCAAAACCTGAAATGAACTCCCGTGCCAATGAATCTGTATCTTGTGAACTTTGCCATTCGGTTACCGGATTTGAAGGAGATACACCGTTTAACTTCAATTTTATCTCAAATCCAGGTGATGTTAAATATGGTCCGCGTGGAACAGGCGAATCTCCAGAACATCAGGTAATGAAATCTGATTTTCTGAGTTCCGCAGAATTTTGTGGAGCATGCCATAATGAAAAAAGCCCTTACGGTATTTGGGTTAAATCAACTCATCTTGAATGGAAAGAAGGACCTTATTCAAAAGAAGGTGTGAAATGTCAGAATTGCCATATGACGCAAGCCGAAGGTTACTCTGCTGCTATGGGAAATAAATATCCGGACGTTTGGCAACATTTATTTCATGGAGCACATGATCCAGGTAAAGTTAAAGGAACAATTGAATTAAGAATTCATCCAGATATCAGAGAAGCTGAGCCCGGTGAGACAATTAAGTTTACTGTGGCTTTATTCAATCAGAAAACCGGACACAAATTTCCAACAGGATCTGTTGAAGATAGAATTGTTTGGATGAATGTTGAAGCTGTTGATGCAAAAGGAAAAACCTATCACTTGCCTGTAGATAAAAAAGGTTTTGATGGAGAAGAATATACTATAAGTGCAGATGTTTTAGGTTATCAGGATATGGGAATTGCAAAGAATGATCCAAACTTTAAAGGTGTACAGCGTGATGGAATTCCAATCGGCAACAGAATATTCAGGATGCCATATTTCGATCCGCAAGGAAGAATAACAATACAACAGTGGAATACTAAATCGCTCGGTGTTGATTACAGACTTGGACCACGTGAGACAAAGCTTGAATATTTTACTTTTATTCTTCCAAATAATATTGCGCCTGGTGAATTAAAAGTTACCGCTGTACTTAACTATCAAAAATTAGTTAAACCAGTTGCAGATTTTTTGAATGTTCCAGATGACGAAGAAGAAATAATAAAAGTCAATGAACATTCGACTTTTGTAACAGTTTTACCTTGATTTCTTTTTGTCATGCCGGACTTGATCCGGCATCCATTAAATATAATAGTAAATTTCGCATCAGCCTTGCCTGCTGCAAGCAGGTGCGGAATAACAGTACAAAACACTGAGGATTAAAATGAAAAAAACATTTACAATAACGGTTTTATCTTTCGTCATTGTTACATTTTTTGCTAGTGATATTCTTGCTATTCCTGCATTTGCAAGAAAATATAATATGACTTGTAAAACGTGTCACTCACAATTTCCTGCATTAAAAGATTTTGGAGATGAGTTTGCTGGAAACGGCTTTTTACTCAAAGATCAGGATGCACCGAGATATTTTGTTGATACAGGTGATCCGGAACTTTCATTAATACGAGATCTTCCAATCGCACTCAGGCTGGAAGGCTATGTTACATACAACAACAAGAACACCGAACAAGCCGATTTTACAGCTCCATATCTGGTAAAACTTTTATCCGGCGGTGCAATCGCTCCCGATGTAGCATATTATTTTTACTTCTTTTTAAGCGAAAGAGGTGAAGTTGCTGGAGTAGAAGATGCCTTCATTATGTTTAATGATCTCTTTGGAAGTGAACTTGATGCTTATGTAGGACAATTCCAGGTCTCCGATCCTTTATTCAAACGTGAGCTTCGTTTGACTTTTGATGATTATGAAATATATAAAACAAAGGTCGGGCATTCGAACATCAACCTTACATACGATCGTGGTATTATGCTTACCTACGGCTTTGAATCTGGTACGGATATCATTTTTGAGGTATTAAATGGAACCGGAATAGGAGAGGCAAATGTTTTCAGAAACTTTGACAATGATAAGTATAAAAATTTTATGGGAAGAATTTCTCAGGATGTCTGTGAGTATTTCAGATTGGGTGGTTTTGGATTTTTTGGAAAAGAATCAGGAGAGAATGCGTTTGGCTCTGAATTTTCTGAACAGACAAACGAAGTTACGATGTTTGGTGGTGATGCAACTATTAGTTTTGATCCGCTTGAATTAAATCTGCAATATGTTGAAAGAAAAGATGATAATCCTTTCTTTTATCCCAGTTGGATTAGTGAAACAATATCATTGGAATATAAAACCCGTGGAGCATTTGCAGAACTTATTTATCGCCCGGAAGGTGATGACAGCAAATGGTATACAGCAGGATTGTTTAATTGGATTGAATCTGAACAAGCTCACTTAGACATTAAAACATTTTCCGGACATTTTGGTTATATGTTAAGAAGAAATATAAGATTGGTTGCTGAGTATTCTCATAACTTTACACAGGAATACGGTAGATTTGGAATAGGATTTGTTTCAGCGTTTTAGTTGATTCTCTTTTTATTTTGAATGTACCATTATATTTAATAAAAGATATTTATCACCCCGACTTTTTTAAGTCGGGGATTAATTAGAAAGCGATACGGTTTTTATGCCTGATAAAATATTTTGTGATTATTGCGGCAACGAAATGAGCGCTGATTCTGAGTTTTGCGGCAAATGCGGCAGTCTTTTTATCGATGATGTTCAATGTATAAATCATTCAGAAAGAGATGCTGCCGGTGTATGCACGATATGTCTCCAGGCGTATTGTAAAAAATGCGGCCTTAGAGTGAATAATATCTTTCTATGTGATGAACATTCCAGTTATGAAATTGTTGAAGGAATGGCAAGAGTATTCGGTTCACCGGATGAGGCACTGGTAAATTATATTAAATCATGCTTAGAGAATGAAGAACTACATCCATTCATTTACAATCGTAAAGCCACTCCGATGCACTTAGGTGGAAGTGATCATTCACTGTTTCGTGCTGCAGGAGATTCACAAAATGTAATTATAAATGAAATAAAACTTGTAGTTCCTTGCTCAGAGGTGCTTGAAGCTAAAAAAATTATAAAAGAAATTGAAGATCAATCTGAATAATTAACCGAATTGTAGCTTCAACTGCAAGCTTTCATCTTTGATTTTTATTACAACTTTCTTGCAACTACCACAACAGTTTTTATTGTTTCGACAATACCTGCATTATCATTCATAGCTTCAAGGAAAACAATATAAATTCCTATTCGTAAAACCTGACCGTCATCATTAAGTCCATCAAAAATAATTGAACCGCTTTGTCCGCTTGGAGCGTTATTTAACAGTGTTCTTAAAAGTCTTCCTTTGTTATCGAATATCTTAACACGTACCTGTGCAGTTGCTTGAGTAAGATTATAATTGATAATAGTAAAATCTTCAAAGCCGTCATTATCCGGCGAGAATGGATTTGGTGAAACGGAAATATTTTTTTCTTTATTTAGGTTTTCTGCGAAAATGCTGTTCACTTTTCCCGGTGTTCCACCTGAATAATCAACACTTGTACTCCAATTCATAGGATCGTTTCCGCTCAATAACGGGTTAATTCTTTCTAAAGATTTTCCCTTTGTGATAGTTATGTTTTTATTGTGCCATTTATCAGAGTACCAAACAGAATCAATTATATTTCCCTTCACATCTTTTAATAGTATAAGTTCGCCTGTGTTTACCAGTCCCAAACTCGATGCGCCGACTATTGTTAAATGTGGATAATCAAAAAGATTAAATCGTGTTAAAATTGTTGAGTCTGATGCCAGAATAAAATATGAATGCGGTGGAATTGTAAAACTGATATCACTCAATCTGTAAAAGTTTGAATTCTCATCTTCAATTTTCCATCCGCCAACATTAACGGAATCATTATCTCATATTAATAAATTCAACAAACTCGCTGTTACCGGTTTCCGGATCAAACATTATTTCATTTATAGTAAGTGCATTTCGGGGATAAGATGGAATTCCTGAAAACGAATTTTCTTCTCCGGGAGTGCTTCCATTAACACTCAGAGAAGTCGACCAGTTTAAACTGTCGTTTGTCTCTCCTTCGATAGAAATTCGTTCGAGAGAATATCCTTTCTTTCCTCCCCAACTTGAACGATAGAATAAACTGTCAATAATTCCATCACGATAATCATAAATAATAACACCGTCTGATGTATTACCTAAAGTTCCAAAGTTTGCATAAAAAACTTTTGCTTCAATATCGGGATGTAAATTATAAATTGTTGAATCTCGGGCAATGATGAAATATTCATTTTGCTCTACGAGAAAATCTGTTGTTGTAATAAAGCTTTTTAAAGGAGTGGTTAAAACATCACTAACAGACCAGTTTGCAAGATTGATCGTCATACCTGATGCATTCACGAACTCAATCCATTCCGGTTCGCCATCAGCAGGATTATACATTACTTCATTTATTATAATAATATTTTGTGCTTCCCCGGGCTGAATTGTGCTCTCGAAATAATTATTTAATGTGTCTTCATCAAATTCAAAGATAACTCTTACCGCGGCAATTGTTTTTGATTGAATGTTTTGTAATGGTGATGAAGAAATAATTTGTATCGAATCACCCGCATTTAAATTTGTTGATGAAACTGAACTTAGCAAAAGATCAATTACATTGTTTGAATCGGTATCAATATAAAATTCAACTATAAAATTATCGGCACTAGATGTGCCGCTGTTTTTAATATCTGCAATAATAAAAACATCATCACCGCTCACAGGAAATCTTGGTTCAAATCTCAGCCCCGATATTCTTATATCAAATTGTTTCGGTGTAATGCTGTTAATTCTTCCGGGAGTGCTTTGTTCTATGTCAATTGAAGAAGCCCAGTTAACAGGCAAGGTGCTTTGTGCATCGACAGAAATTCTTTCCAGTGAATAACCATTTATTCCACCCCACTGACTGTTATAAAGAACAGAATCAATAGTTAATCCGCGTTGATCTCTAAGAATTACTCCGTCAATATCATTATTAAGAACAGGAAGACTTATTTTGAAAATTGATGAAGGAATAAACCTGTGAAAATTTAGTATCGACGAATCTCTAGTCAAAACAACATACGAGCCGGGTTGAATAATCAAATCGGAATTGATTAGAGCAGTTGCAGGAGTTGTAAGTATATCTTTCACACTCCATCCTAAAAGGTTAATCGCTTCTTCTGATCTGTTAAAAAGTTCTATCCATTCAGGTTCACCGCCGAGCGGAGTAAACATGATTTCATTTATCACAATTGATTGTGCCGGAAATCCGGGTTCAATAGTTTTGTAATAGTAGTTATTAGTAGTGTCCTGATCACTTATAAATAAAATCTTTACAAAGAAACCCTTTGTATCTAGCAGACTATTAATGAAATATGAAAATGAAACTTCACTTGAATCGTCTGCATTCAGGTTTATCTGATTTAACTGACTAATCAGTTGATCAGGTATTGAGTCAAGATTTGTATCTTCAAAAAGTTGAATATCAAATGTTGCAGGAATTTTTTCCTAAGTTTTTTACAAAAGCTGATATTTCAACATCATCACCTTTCAACGGAAATTTCGGATCGAACAAAATATTTGTAACAGCCATATCAAAGTCTTTTTTCGTCACCGAATTTATGTAACCGGGAGTTGCTTTAAATATACTTGTTGATGTTTTCCAGTTTGAGGAATCAATCGATGATAATTCAACATCTATTCTTTCAAGTGAGTTTCCATTACTCCCTCCCCATGCAGGTAAATATTCCAGTGAGTCAATTGTCCTGTTAAGCGAATCAATAAGAATTATCTTATCGCCCGTATTATTAAGTGCAGGTAACGTTTTGAAAGTAATACCGGAAGGGATGTTATAAAAATTTCTGATTGATGAATCTGATGCAATTACGTAATATTCAGTTGGATTCAGCAAAATAGATTGAGTGATCACAACAACAGTATCATTGTTATCTGCTATCTTGTAATTTTTTAGATCGATTATTTTATCACTGCGGTTAAAAATCTCAATCCATTCGGGTTCGGGAGAAATTGGAGCATACATAATTTCGTTGATGACAATATCACCTCGAATTTCATTGATCTGAACACCGGTTACTTTTGTAAAAGCAATATTATTAGATGTATCGTCATCAATAGTATCTTCTATGTGAGCAATAAAATTGTTTATACCTTCATCAAACTGATTTGTTGAATAGAGTATTTCTAAGCTATCTCCGGCCATTATTCCGTTTTGTGCAAGTGAAACCAATAATTCTAACGGCTCTGGAATTGAGTCAGCATTAACATCTTTGTAAAATTTAAGATTAAAATTTGCGGAATTATTTAGTCCTATATTTTTAACAAGAGCTTTAAGTTCAATATCATTTCCAATAATAGAATAGGGAAGTGTTGGTGAAAATTTTGAAATTGTTAGATCGTTTACTTTTGGAGTGATGGAATTAATTTTCCCCGGAGTTGCTTTAAATTGGCTGATTGAACTCGCCCAGTTAGTAGAAACCGTACTTTGATCATCAACCGAAAATCTTTCGAGTGATCTTCCTTCTGTGTTTCCGCCCCAGGAAGGTAAATAAGTTAAACTATCAATGATCACTCCAAGCGAATCTTTTATTACAACATTGTCTCCCGTGTTATTTAAAGCAGGAAGGCTAAGTCGTAAAATTTGAACCGGGACATCGTAAAAATTTAAAATTGAAGAATCGGCGGTAAGCACAATAAAATTATTCGGTTGAACGAAAACATCCTGAGTTGTTATAGTTACAGTGCTTGCAGCATCAGAAAACTTCCACCGTTTTAAATTTATTGTTTGATCAGTTCTGTTATATAATTCTATCCATTCCGGTTCAGGAGAAAGCGGTGCATACATTATTTCATTTATTACGATATCATTATAATTGTTAGCGGGAGGATAAACTGTAAATCGTTTCATTAATTTGTTGTTATTAAGATTTTCGTCTTCATTAAAAATTACATCAGCAATTATTTGATATTCACCTTGAGCTAGATTGTATAGAAAGGTCTGTACTTCAATTGAATCACCAGGATTTAGATTAGTAAAGTTCGAGGAATAAATTAATTCATTTAATGTTCCGACAGAATCAAGATTCAAATCATTATAAATTTCAATTGAATAATTGGCTGCTATATTACTCCCGCGGTTTTTTACTTTAGCTGTAATTGTAACATCATCTTCTTGAATTAAAACTGTGGGTGAAAAACTCAGCGAAACCATTTGCAGATCAAACTCAGTAAGTGAAACTGAATTTTTAAATCCAGGCGTACCATTTATTACTATTGAGTTTGCCCAGTTGGTTTGCGACGAATCTCTGTTAAGAATAATTTTTTCATCTGAAATTGCAGTGGCATTGTGGAACGCTGTAAATATATGCATCGATCGTGTCATTAGCGGGACTAATCAACCACGTTGGTCTAGCCCCGTCATTAGTCATTCCAGTTGAACCAAAAGAATTATCTGATATTTTTAATATTAGAGCACTTGAAGGGACTAAGCCCGAATAAATTCCTGTAGTGATATCATAGTCTCCTTCAAAAACAACTGCATAAGAGCGTGGAGGAAGTATGGTCCCAAAACCGGCATCTATGAATATATCAATCCCGGCTGTGGAATATTTGAACTTATACCCGCTTAAATCAACACTTTCGGTTTCGCTTAAATTAAAAATCTCAATAAACTCATTATTGCCTGAAGGAGGTATAAACATAATTTCACTTAGAATCAGAGTTGTGTCAGCTTGCGGGAAAATAAAATATGAGCAAACAAATATTATTGAAAGAATTTTCTTCATTTCATCTCAAAATTTTCTTGTACTGTCAATATAAAAAAAGAAAAATTAATCGACCTATAATTTTTTCTTTTTTAGTTTTTTTGAAAGTAAAAATTCAAACACTGAATAAGGCATACACTTTAATAATTTTGTACTCAAGCTTGTCATTAATGGAAACTCAATAACACGTTTTTCTTTTTCTATTCCTTGGAGAATTATTTTTACAGCTTTATCAACATCAATCAGAAAAGGCATATGAAAATCATTTTTATCAGTCATAGGAGTTTTAACAAAACCCGGTTTAACGGTTATAACTTTTACTTCATATTTTTTAAGATCAATTCTTAAGCTTTCGAGAAGATGACTTGCCGCTGCTTTACTTGCACAGTAATATCCGCTTCCGGGAAATCCTTTAACATCGGCAAGACTGGTGACACCAACTATCATACCTCTTTTTTCTTTCATAAATTCTGGTAGCAAGAGTTCTATCCAATTGACAAGTCCAAAAAAATTAACACCCATAGTTATCTCAGCATCCCCGGAATTGAAATTTGTAACTCTGGTTTTCTGATCAATGCCTGCATTAAGAATAGCGATATCGATTTTTCCGAATTCACTAATTGCTATTTCATAAGCATGTTTGACGGAAGTTTTATCAGAAACATCTGACTGATAAGAAATCACTTTACATTTACCAGATATTTTTCTGGAAAGTTCATCCAGTAATTCTTTTCTTCTTGCTGTAAGAATTAAATTGCAATTATATTCAGACAACTGTAATGCAAGTTCGTAACCTATTCCCGTCGATGCTCCAGTTATTAAAATGGTCTTATTGTTGAAATTCAAGAGGATTCCTCTGTAAAACTGTTTATAAATTAATATTTTAGTAAACAGTTGGAAGTTTATAAAAGAAAAAACAGAAATGTAAATTTTGTGTGTAGAATATTTTATATATATTTTAAAGCAAAGATTCTAACAAAAATTATTCCAATGTTTTTTGGTAAAATTTTAACAATAAATGAGGTTTTGGTAAGGACAGAAATTACCGATACACCTTTTGTTTGTGATTTATCGCAATGCAAAGGTGCTTGTTGCACTCTTGAAAGCGACTATGGTGCACCTGTAAAACCTGAAGAAATAAAGAAAATTGAAGAGATTTTACCACTTATTAAGCCTTATCTACCGCAATTGCATATTGATGAAATTGAACAAAACGGTTTTTATCATCTTGTAGATAATGAATATATGCTTAAGAGTATGAATCGTAAAGCCTGTGTTTTTGTCTATTTTGATGGAGATATTGCAAAATGCGGAATTGAAAAAGCTTTTCTGGAAGGAAAGACTGATTTTCAAAAACCAATTTCCTGTCATCTTTTTCCTATAAGAGTATCAAAATTTGGCGGAGAGGTTTTAAGGTACGAAGAATTTTCAGAGTGTAAACCGGCACTTGAAAAAGGTAAACAAGAAAATGTTACAGTCGCAGAATTCTGCGAAGAATCATTAACAAGATTATACGGCGAAAAATGGTATTCACAATTAAAAGACAGTTTGAGTAAGTAGTATGCTATCACTAAATCAAAGATTATCCCAGCAGCAGAAACTTTCACCTCAGCAGATTCAGTATCAGAAACTTCTGCAGTTGAATAACCTTGCACTTGAGCAAAGAATTAAAACCGAATTGGAGATAAATCCTCTATTGGAAGAAGAGATGGATATGTCTCTTGAGCAGGATGAAAAGGATAAGAATTCCGAAACTGATTCTGAAAAAAGTTCTGATAGCGAAGAAGAAACTGAAGTTAAAGATTCCGATGATGAATTTGATCTTGAAGATTATATGAATGACGATGATTATGATCAGGATCGTGTTAATAGAAGTAATGATGAAGAACTCTTTACTCCGATTGCACCATCACGTAGAAGTCTGAAAGATTACATCACAGATCAGTTAAGAATGCTAAACCTCGATGAAGATTTAGCAATTCTTGGCGAAGAAATAATTGGCAATCTTGATGAAGATGGGTATCTGCAGCGTGACCTGGCTAGCATTGTTCAAGAACTTGATATGTTTGATCATATTAAAATTGAACTGGATAAAGCAGAAGAGTTGCTTAAAAAAATTCAAAAATTTGATCCGGTTGGTATTGCCTGTAGATCTCTCAAAGAATGTTTACTGGTACAGCTTCAGGAATCTAATGCAGATTCGTATTACAAGTACCTGGCAATTAAAATGCTTGAAGATTATTATGATGATTTTGCAAAACGAAGATTTGATTTTATTAAACAGAAAATGAATCTGACTGATGATGCACTAAAAGAAACTGTTGAGCTGATTCAAAGTATGAATCCCAAACCGGGCGAAGGCAGCATCGATCTTATTGAAACGAACCAAATTACTCCGGATTTTCTTATTGAAAAGCTCGACGATAGCTGGATAATAACGTTGAATGATAAAAGCATGCCTTCGGTAACGATAAATAAAAGTTATCTTGAAATGTTTGATTCTAAAAAACGGATCAAGAAAAATCAGAGAGATAAAGAAACTTATAAATTTCTTCGCGAAAAATTTGAGTCTGCTCGTTGGTTTATTGCCTGTATTCAGCAAAGGAGAGAAACATTAGTAAAAGTTATGCGCGCAATTCTTGAAACTCAATATCATTTTTTTGATAAGGGTCCTAAATTCTTAAAACCTATGATCTATAAAGACATTGCTGAAATAATCAATATGGATATTTCGACTATAAGTCGTGTTGTTAATGGTAAATATGTTCAGAGTCCGCAGGGCATTCACGAATTAAAATACTTTTTCAGCGAAGGATTGCCGACAGATCAGGGAGAAGAAGTATCTAACAAACATATCAGAGAGAGATTAAAAGAAATTATTGACAGCGAGGACAAACAAAATCCTTACAGTGATGACAAACTTGCCGAGATATTGAATAAGGAAGGTATACAGGTAGCAAGAAGAACTATTGCTAAATACCGTGATCTTCTTAAATTACCCATAGCCAGGTTACGTAAACAAGTTATGTGATGAATTATTTGTTAGATGTATTAATTCTAATTCTTTTGTTTGGATTGTACGGGTATTCGCATTCACTGCTTGCTTCATTTCAATTTAAAACATTTATAAAAAGTAAGTTCGGAAAGTATATTGCCTTTTACCGATTGATATATAATATTTTAGTGTTTATTGGATTATATCTTATTTGGGAATTTGGACCTCATCCTTCATTATTAATTTATGAATTGAATTATCCTTACGATTTGATAGTATTTGGATTGCAGTTAATATCTTTAGTCGGAGTGTTCTGGTGCTTTAAATATATCAGCTTCAGAGAATTTCTCGGCTTGGCACAGATTGATCGTTTTCTGAAAAACGAATATGATGAAAATGAACTTGATGAAAAAATGACTTTCAGAATAGAAGGACCGTATAAATTTTCTCGTCACCCTATTTATTTATTTTCAATTCTTTTCCTTTTATTCAGAGCAGAAATGAACTTGTTTTATCTCACAATGTTTGTAAGTTTTGTCGTCTATTTTTATATCGGCTCTGTGTATGAAGAAAAGAAATTAGCAAAAGTTTTTGGTGATGATTATATTAATTATCAAAAAAGAGTTTCAAGAATTTTCCCGGTCAGATTATTTTCTGGAAAATCGAAATTAAAATTTAACAAGGAATTATAATGGAACAATTTAAAGCAACAACAATCATTGGTATGGTTCATAACGGACAAGCTGCATTAGGCGGTGATGGGCAGGTTTCTATTGGAAACACTATTATGAAACACAATGCAATGAAGATAAGAAAAATTGCCGATGGAAAAGTATTATGCGGATTCGCCGGTGCATCGGCAGATGCTTTTACATTAATGGAAAGATTTGAAGATAAACTTCAGCAATATCGCGGAAATGTTAATCGTGCTGCAGTTGAACTTGCCAAGGAATGGCGAACGGATAAATACCTAAGACGTCTCGAAGCAATGCTAGCAGTAATTTCTAAGGATGTTGCTCTTGTCGTTTCCGGAAATGGCGATGTAATTGAACCCGATGATAAAATTGTGGCAATCGGTTCCGGCGGAATGTACGCACTTGCAGCTGCTAAAATGTTAATAAAACACAGCAAACTTTCTGCAAAAGAGATGGTTGCTGAGGCATTGAAAACAGCATCTGATATTTGTATTTATACAAATGATAAAATAAATGTAGAAATAGTAGAGTAAAATTGAAGAACAAACTCTAGTTTGTTCCTTATTAAAGGAAAGAGATTAAATGACAAAGTTATTAACGAAAAATTTAACACCCACACAAATAGTTAAAGAGCTTGATAATTATATAATAGGGCAAACAGATGCAAAACGTGCTGTGGCTATTGCACTTCGTAACAGATGGAGACGACAGCAAATTTCCGATATTCTTCGTGAAGAAATTATGCCGAATAATATTATTCTTATTGGTCCAACCGGAGTAGGAAAAACAGAGATTGCACGCAGACTTGCAAAACTTACCGGCGCTCCTTTTGTAAAAGTTGAGGCGTCAAAATTTACAGAAGTTGGTTATGTGGGAAGAGATGTTGAATCTATGATACGTGATCTCGTTGAGTTCGGTGTTAATATGGTGCGATCAGAAAAAACGATTGAAGTGCAGGGAAAAGCTGAGGAACTTGCCGATGAGAAAATACTTGATATACTAATTCCTCCGGTTAAGAAAACTCAACCGGCAGTTACAGGTGATCAGCAGGCGCAGGAAGAGAACAATGAAGCCTATCAAAATCAAAAGACACGCGAGTGGATGAAGGCAAAATTGAAAAACGGCGAAATGGATGATAAGATGATTGAGTTTGATGCAACTGCCCAGGCAAATTTTGGTATGCAGGTGCTTGGTCCGTTTGGAATGGATGATATGGGAATTAATATTCAGGAAATTATGGGTAACCTGATGCCGAAGAAAAAGAAAAAAAGAAAATCAACCATTCGTGAAGCAAGACAATTTATTATACAGGATGAAGCGGCTAAACTGATTGATATGGAAGCGGTTCAGCGTGAAGCAATTGAACGAGTTGAAAATTCCGGAATAGTTTTTATTGATGAGATTGATAAAGTTGCAGGAGGCGGAAAAGGGCAGGGTCCTGACGTTTCCCGCGAAGGTGTTCAGCGCGATCTTCTTCCGATTGTTGAAGGCTCGGCGGTTAATACAAAATACGGCATTGTAAAAACAGACCATATTCTTTTTATTGCTTCAGGTGCATTTCACGTTTCAAAACCATCTGATCTTATCCCTGAACTTCAGGGAAGATTCCCAATCCGTGTTGAGCTTAACAGTTTAACCGAAGATGACTTTGTTAAAATTCTTACAACGCCGCAGAATGCTCTGCTAAAACAATATTCTGCACTTCTAGAAACCGAAGGAGTTAAATTAAATTTCAAGAAAGATGCGATTAAGGAAATTGCGAAAATAGCAACTCACGTTAACGAACAGGTGGAAAATATCGGTGCCAGAAGATTGCATACTATTCTTACGACCTTACTCGACAGCATTTTATTTGAGGTGCCTGACAAACTTCCTGAAGATGTTGTTAATATTGATGCTGCATACGTAAAGAGTAAGTTAGATAGAATTATAAAAGACAGAGACTTGAGTAAGTATATACTTTAGCAAGGGGCATGGCGCAAAGCGCATTTTATAACGGCGTTGCCGATAAGCCGACGCTGAACGGTTTACGGCGACAATGTTTTGATTAACTGATTATATTATTTAATAAGAACAAAAATTAAAAACTAAAAAACCTTGAACAACCAATGCCAAGACCGACTGAAGCGTTCGGCTTGATTGGCAGGTTATACACGTTTAATATTTAATTTCATATTTTTCTAATTTATAATTTGTCCAAGGAGGATTCATATATATTACCATTCCAATCCCTCTCTGGAATTGTATATCCAGATCACCGTCCAAAGCGTATCTTAATCTATAGTAGAATTTCTTTATATCATTATAGGATTCATATAAATAACTATCGTAGATATATGTGCTATACACATTGCATCTTTTAAAGACGAATTCTTGATTAATCTCTGTGATAAATGGTGCAAGTAATTGTTTCTCATCACAGCTATATTCATATAGAGTATCAGCTTTCACTTGTCTTAAATAAATGGATTTAGATGTATCAGTAAAATGAGGAGCAAATTCAGCATATAAGAATTTATAATATGTTTCATTATCTATCTGAACAGAATCAATGATTTGAACAGATAACTCATATTCAATACCACCAAACAAGTCTTTGTAATGCCACCAATTGCCAATTTTGCAAGGATAAAAAGAATCGCTTCTCAGAGAAAGTGCAATGTTAACAATTATATTCTTGTCAATTCTTAATAAAGTATCTGTTGGAATATATTTTGGATGAGAAAGAGTGAGCAATCTGTTCCCAGTTTTGATACTATCAAATTTGAAATGTCCATTGCTATCGCTTAAACTAGTTATTGATTCTAAGAATACTTCTACTCCTTGAATTGGAATACCTTCAAAATGGATGTTGCCTTCTACTGAATAATATTTTTCTTCCTCAATAATCGGGCTTTTTATAGTTTCCTCACATCCTAAAATCGAGAACAAACAAAACAAATAAATCAAAGTTTTTGTTTCCATTTTAGTCTTAATAAAGTGTATAACGGTGTTGCGCCTAACCCGCCGCCCATAACAGGGAAGCCGAGCTAAAACACAACTGATAAATATTTAGCCGTAGGTGCTTATCTTGCGTCAGCAAAGCACCGAAGGCAGGTTAATTAATTAGAACGAACACCTTGAACAAAATCTAAAACTAAAACAAAACGCCAAAAATTATAAATCCACCGAACTAAAATGGCGGTCGGGTTGAGGCGCTGGTTAGGTTACTTATTTGTAAACTGGATTTAATTGAATATTCCTCATCAATAAATCTCTATCAATGACTTTTGTTATAGTCGAACTTGCTATTGAATATTCATAAATGCCATCAAGTGCTAAATAAATTATTTTTTGGCTATCATTTGTAAATCCAGCATCAATTCCTTTTTCAATAATCTTCAAATTATTACCGGAACTATCAATTACGCACACCCACAACCAACTTCTATCAAAATAAAGGCACGAAATTAATTTGCTATCTTTTGAAATAATTGGTGCATGAAGGGCTTGTTCTTTAGTCGTTAATTTTGTTCTTACCCCATTGAATATCTCATACTTGTAAATAACAGGTGAAAACCATTCATCGTTTTCATACAGATAATAGTAGATGTGTTTGCCATCTGGTGAAAAAACCGGGTTGTGTTCACTCAATGTATTATCAGAAATTTTAACTAGACCAGAACCATCAGTATTTACAGTAAATATTTCTCTTATACCATGCTCATTGGAATCAAATGTTATTTGTAACCCATCAGTTGAAACTGACGGATAATAGTAAGCATCTGTAATTGACGGAACAATGGTTCGCACAATACCGTTATCAATATTTATTGCTTTCAATGCACTAGTTACTTTATCTACCTTCTCGAAATAAATTATCTCATTCGAATTCGGTACAAATTGTGGGTTAAATTCTTCTTTTTCATTGTCGGTTAATCTCTTTAATGATTTTGAAGTAATATCATAAACAAAAATATCATCTCTGTCACTTTCTATTGGCTCCTCAATGCCTTGTTTATAATAATCCACTGTAAAAACTAACATTGATCCATCTGAAGAATATTTTGAAACTTTCGTTATGTATGATGTGTCTACAAGATTTTCAGAAATACGGATTGATTGTAAATGATTATTCAATAGCCAAATATCATTATATTTTTCATATGCAAGTATTGTAGGGTTCTCATTGGGAATCTCTAAAGGCGAAACTGAATTATTTTTACATCCGCTTATTGATATTAATGAAAAAAGAATTACAGAAATAATAAAAACATTTTTCATTTTTCCTCCCTTAAGATAGTGACCTAACTATTACTTATACCGAATTAACGGTCTTTAATTCGGTTGTTATTTAAGAATTATGTTCTAATCTACCGACCGCTTGAGTTTTCAAAAATGTTCTCTAAGTTCTTGTATTACTTAATCTTATAAATAAAAGATTACAAATTCCATGGAAGATATTCCCGAAAAAAATTCTCATCTATCATCCATTAATCTAATGGGCTCCTAACACCTATTCCTCTGTTCAATACGTGTGTATAAATCATCGTTGTACAATTGTAAATAATTTATAAATGATTGAATTTCCGGTTTGGTCAATGCGAGTGGGTGACGTTTATTAGTGAATAAAACAAACCGTTTTATCCAGTTCAGATAAACATCTTCTGTTCGTTTGCTGTAATGTCTTGTACGCATTACAGTTCTAACTTGGTCAAGAGATTTTTGTTTTTGCACAAGTCCCCAAATAGTGAAAAAACTCAGCTAAATCTACATTAAAATCTTGTTGCAGTCAACTAATGCCAATATGCATAAAAGCAATTTAGTGTTAAAGAGAGTATGCAGATTAAAGCTTCAATTCTTCCAGGTCTACCTTAATAACTTCGTTTATTGGCTGCCCGAGAAACAATTCCGCAACTTGTTTAAAAGTTGTTGGAATATCACTTACATAAAACGAATGATGACCGGGAACTGCTGAATTAGTCTCCAATCCAATTCGAACCAGTTCATTTCTAACAATTTCTGAGGAAGCAATTCCGGAATCAATCAGCTTAACTTTTCCTCCAATAACTTCCTGAATTATATCTGCTAAAATTGGATAGTGAGTACAACCAAGAACGAGAGTATCAATTTCAAGATCGCGAAGTTCTTTTAGATATTCTTCGGCTATTTCATACGTTGCTTTGTGGTGAGTCCATCCTTCTTCAGCAATCGGAACAAAAAGGGGACAAGCTTTTTCAAAAGTTTCAATTTTCGAATCCAGCTTTTTTATCGCCCTGGAATAAGCCTTGTTACCAACAGTTGCACGTGTTCCAATCACACCGATCTTTCCATTCTTTGTTTCGTTCACAGCCATATATGCACCAGGTTCAATCATTCCGATTACAGGAACATTATATCTGTTTTTTAATTCCTGAATAGCGATTGAAGAAACTGTGTTGCATGCAACAACTACAGCTTTAACATTTTTGCTTAATAAAAAATTTGTATTCTGAATTGAATATTCAATAACAGTTTCATTAGATTTTGATCCGTATGGAACACGAGCAGTATCTCCGAAATAAACAATACTTTCTTTTGGAAGAGTTGAAAGTAATTTTTTTACAACCGTCAATCCGCCAATACCTGAATCAAACACTCCGATCGGCTTTTCTTTTTCCATAAAATTCAATTTTGCACCTATAGAATTTGGTTTATTGTTTCAATGAGTTGAGTTTTTATTAATTCATAATCGTTCGGCGACACTTTGTGCCCGTTCCGATCAAGCACATAAAAAGCATCAACAATGTCATCGCCTTTTGTTGCAATCTTTGCAAAATAAATAATTAAGCCAAGCTCGTTCATTTTTGATGTTACGTGATATAAAAATCCGAGCCGATCAGGTGAGAAAATATCAATTATTGTATATCGTTCGTGACTTTCAAAAACTATTTTTACGTTTCCAGTCCGTTTGAAAAACTTGCTTTCAATTCTCCACCATTTGGATTTCATCATTGCAACTTCTTGCGGTATCTGAAGTAAACCGGCGACAACAGAATTAAAATCCTTTTTAATTTTTAAATATCTTTCTGGCTCAATTGGTTTATGAGTTCCAAAATCTGTTACATTAAAAGTATCGATTACAATTTCATCTTTTCGTGTAAAGATTTTCGCATCATGTATATTGGCATCATTTATTGCCAGTACACCACAAAGTTTAGAGAGAAGAGCCGGAAAATCTTTAGTTATAACTGTTATATTTGTGAATCCCGGCAGTGTCTTGAACATAACAGAAATATTACTGCCTTTCTGAATTTCTTCAATATGCTTAGCAATCTCTTCGTCAGTGAATAAAGTTTTGTAAGCAATATCGTTAATAGATTCAATGTGTTCCTGAACATGATCTTCAGAAATTTCTTCTGAATGTTTAATTATTTCTTTTGGTAAAACATAAGTGGATGAGTATAGAAGTTCATCCCCGGATATTTTATCTTCAATCATGACTTTACATTTGCGATAAAGCTCCAGAAGAAGTTCTGCTTTCCAGGACGTCCAGACAGCAGGATTAACCGCAGAGAGATCAGCGTAAGTAACAAGATATAGCAGATCGAGGTCCTGTGGTGAATCAAATCTGCTTGCAAATGAGTTTAAAGTTTCAGCGTCATTTAAATTTCTTCTGAATGCAACCTGTTCCATTATCAAATGATTTTCAACAAGGAAACCGACCTTTTTAATTTCTTCTTCACTGTAACCTAAACGATCCATAATTGAAGCAGACATCTCAACGCCGATAATTTCATGACCGGAAATGTTTATCGGTTTTGCAATATCGTGGAATAACAGCCCCAGATGAAGGACTCCTCTGTCTTTTAAGGAATAGTATATTTTTCCCAAAGTTGAATCATCATTAGCAAGTTTTTCAAGATTACGGATTGTCATTATAGTGTGCTCATCGGCAGTATAGCAGTGATAAACTCCATGCTGCATAAATCCGTTGAGTTCACCAAACTCAGGAATGAAAGCACTTAAAACGCCAAGTTCATTCATAACAGAAAGAGTTTGTCCGACATTTTTATTTAGCTTTAAAATTTCTCTGAAGAAAACCGAAGAATCAGATTCCGTACGTTTTGTTTCATGAAAATCTTCAACAGTTTCAATTATCTTTCCGCGCAGTTGTTCATCAAATCGGGCTGAGTTTAATCCGCGGTAATATAAGGCACGGAGTATATCAGACATAGTTAAAGGTGAATTTGAAACATAAGATATTGTTTTACCTTTAATGATAAAGTCATCATCAATTTCTATTGCAAGAGAATCCGGAATAGGGCTGGAAAGTTCATCTGTATATTTTTTTATCATCGATTTTGTAAACCGATTTATAACCGTTGATGCCCTGAAATATTCTTTCATATATGAAAGAGGATTGTCTTTTGAATAACCCAATGTTTCAGCCAGCTTTAACTGATAAGTAAATTCAAATCTGTCGGTTTTTTGGTTTGTGTGCAGGTGAAGAAAATTTCGAATGCCAAGAAGATATTTATAACTTTCAAGCAATCTAATACATTCGGTTGGAGTTGTAAATTTATTATCGCGTATATGTTCAACAAAAATTTCAACCTGTGAGGCTTCTTGTTGAGAACTTATTATATTTTTTGTAGTAATCATATACATCCACTCAACAGCTTGCAGATCACGCAAACCGCCGGCAGACATTTTTATATTTGGCTCAAGTACCTTGGGTGAGTCGCCGTATTTATCGTATCGTCTTTGAACATCGTTAAAAAGCTCATTCAGAAGATTAACAATGTCTTTATCATCAAATGATTCTACAAGAGTTTTGTTCCAATTTTTGTAAACAGATTCGTTTCCAAGAATAAAACGTGTTTCAAAAAACTGAGTGAATGTGTGAAGATCAGATGTTAGATATTTTTGAATATCAGGCAGTTCGCGTAAAGTGCTGGATGCTTCAATTCCACTATCCCATAATGAAGTGATCAAATCCGAAATATCCTGTTTACATTCATCAATAGAATCTGCAATAATCATCAAGTCAATATCTGAATACGGAGATAATTCACGCCTTGCAAAACTTCCTGCAGATGCTAGAACAAATTTAAATTTCTTTCCGGCAGTGATCTTTCGAATAGTTGCTTCGACAAACAGACTGTATTCCATACTGAACCTTAAAGGATCAGTTTTTCTGTCATACCTCTGAAAGAGTTCGTCTCTGCCCTTTAGGAAAGTTTGTTTATTTTCTGCAGCGGATTAGCATAAATCAAATACTAAAACGGTTCTTCATCAAAGAAATCAGGATTTTCATACTCAGCTTCAATCATGGAAGCAATTCCTCCGCGCACATTAAACTCTGCAGTGATTAACATATAGCGTGGTTTTGTTACTGCAACCAGATCATCAAGAATCTGATTTGTAACACTTTCAAAAAATATTCCGTCATTTCTGTATGAGTTCAAATAAATTTTTAACGATTTTAATTCAACACATAATTTATCAGGAATGTATTCTACAGTAATTGTTGCAAAATCCGGCTGACCGGTTTTTGGACAAAGCGAAGTAAACTCCGGTGCTTTGTGGGTTACTGCATAATCACGCTTTGGGTATTTGTTCTCAAATGTTTCTAGAAGTTTACGTTTATTTTTCATTGAATTTCCTTTATGAATATTCCGGTCTAATTTTATACTTTATCGGATCATCAAATCCGGCTTGTTTAAAACCTCTTAGTCTTAGTGCACAGCTGTCACAAACTCCGCAGGCTTCATCTTCATTTTGATAACAAGACCATGTTAAGTGAAGAGGTGCATCAAGTTCAATTCCTTTTTTTATTATCTCAGATTTTGATAAAAGAATTATTGGCGATTCAATTTTAATCTTTGTTTCAGGTTTCGTTCCAAGATCTACCATTTTTTCAAAAGCTGAAAAGAAATCCGGTCTGCAGTCAGGATAACCTGATGAATCCTCATGAACAGCACCAATAAAAACGGCTTTTGCATTTAATGCTTCTGCCCAACTAACACAAGCTGAAAGTATGTTTGCATTACGGAAGGGAACATAAGACTAACCTCCTGCCGGTAGGCAATTTCTTTGTTATCCAGATCAGCTTTTTTTACATCTATATTTTTGTCGGTTAGTGAAGATCCTCCGATCTTTGAAAGATGGGAGTAATCAATTAACAATCTATGTTTAGCCTTGTAATGATCTGCAATATCATTAAAAGATTTCAGCTCTCGTTTTTCCGTCCTCTGCCCGTAATTGATGTGCGCGAATGCAAGTTCATATTCAAGATTTGCAATTGCTGCAGTAACGCAGCTATCCATTCCACCGCTTAAGGCAATAACAGCAATATTTTGTTTGGATGAACGCATTTTTGATATTTACAAAATTATGTCATTTCAAGATTGCAAGATTGAAAATCATTGGGTTAAAAATAGTAAAATTGAAGTAAAGTTATTTGATGAAAATTTAATACAAAACTTGCCTCTCAGTTTAAATTCCTTTTTGGATTTTGCATGAAAAGAACTATTGCAATTATCAGACTAACAATTGCGGATATCAGAAAAGGAATTGTTGAACCAAATTTATCCCACAAAATTCCGGTTAGGAATGAACCAAACATTACAGCAAAACTAGAAAGCATAGTGACTAAACCTATTGCCGAACCACGCATTTCATCGGTTATCAAATCTGAAATCCAGGCTTTAGAAACACCTTCTGTAGCGGCAGCATAAATTCCATAAAGTGCAAAGAAAATCCAGATAAGATTAATATCATCAACAAAAGCAAATCCTAAATAGACAATTGAAAAAATTATCAATCCCGCTGAAAAAACAATTTTCTTTCCGTATTTATCAGATAAGCCTCCAAGAGGATAAGAAAATGCCGCATAAACTAAATTGTAAAATATATAACCGAAGATAGCCAATGAATTTGAGTTTGATATATCTTTTGATTTAAGAATAAGGAAAACATCACTGCTGTTTACAAATGAAAAAACAACTAAAAGCACAACCAATTTTTTATAATTATAAGGTGCACTTTTCCAAAACTCAGAATAATTTTTTTTGCTGATATGTTTCGCAGGAACAGGTTTATCTTTAACAAATAATGTAAAAGCAACAGCAATAGCTGAAGGCACAAACGCAACTAAAAATATTAATTGAAAATTTTCAGGAAAGAAATGTAACAGAACTAAAGCAACCACAGGACCGATAGCCGCACCAAGCGTGTCCATTCCTCTGTGAAATCCAAAAACCGCACCTGAATTTCCGTGACTGTAACTTCCAAGTAAAGCATCACGTGGCGCAGTTCTTATTCCTTTTCCAACTCTGTCTGAAACTCTTGAAAATAAAACCGTGGGAACATTTTGAAAAATTCCCGGCAGAGGTTTGGCTATTGCCGAAATTCCATAACCAAGTGTAATGAAGATTGATCTCTTCCCGACTTTATCGGAAAGGTTGCCGAAATATCCTTTAAGAATTCCTGCAATGAATTCAGCAATTCCTTCAATAATACCTACAACAGCCATAGATGATCCTAAAACAGCCGTAAGGAAAATAGGGGTAACAGGATAAAGCATTTCACTGGCGATGTCCGTGAACAGACTTACCATTCCTAAAATAAAAACTTGTTTGGAGATTTTGGATTTCATTTTAAAATATTACCTATCCTTAAAATAGAACATTTAAAGATTTTGTTAAATCTTTGCGAGCTTTGCGAAAAATCTTTGCGTCCTTTGCGAGAAAAAAGTAATTAAATTTTATGCTGAGAGCGTTGAGTTTAAATCCATCAGATTCTTCTTTAATTTTGCTTAACGATTTTGAAAAACAAAGAGGAAAAAATGCGTAGAAAAGTTATTGCCGGCAACTGGAAAATGCACAACGATCTTAAGCAAAGTGAAGATCTTATAAAAAGCTTAAAAGAATTACTCAAAGACAAATCAGTTAATTGTGATGTAATTATGTGTCCGCCTTTCACATCTTTATCAGAAGCTTCAAAGCTTGTGAATGGAAGTATTATAAAACTCGGTGCCCAGAATATGCACTTTGAAGACAAAGGCGCTTTTACAGGTGAAGATTTCTGCATCAATGTTAAAGTCGGTTGGATGTGAGTATGTAATTCTGGGACATTCTGAACGCAGAACAATATTTAACGAAAGCGATGAAACAATAAATAAAAAAATCAAAAAAGCACTTGAGCAAGGATTAAAACCAATCTTCTGTATTGGTGAAACTCTTGAAGAACGTGAAAAAGAAATAACTAAAGATGTAGTAAAGCGACAGGTTGAAAAAGGATTAGAAGGAATTTCATCTGAACAAATGAAAAAGTTGATTGTAGCTTATGAACCTGTTTGGGCAATCGGAACAGGAAAAACTGCAACGCCTCAACAAGCTCAGGAAGTTCACGAATTTATAAGAGGATTAATTTCATCAAAATACGGAAGCGACATTGCTGAAGATTTAGTTATCCAATACGGCGGAAGTGTAAAGCCTGATAATGCAAGTGAACTTCTTTCACAGAAAGATATCGATGGCGCTTTAGTTGGCGGGGCTTGTCTTAAAGCGGATTTATTTATGGGGATAATAACGAATGCATAGAGTTAATTGATTTACTGGTCTATGGTTTTATTAAGAAAATTTATGCAATAGTCCTTCATTATAAGTTTAGAATCATTGTCTTGAGATACTATTAGATAATTCAGTAATAATTTAATCAGTTTTCCTCCAATTGTACCATTTCACTTTAATTCTTTCATACTATTAACTAATTTTGACAAGATATTTTTTAACTATTTGACTTAAACTGAAAAAAAAGAATCAGGAGATAAAATGACCACAATAGTAGATGTTTACGGAAGAGAAATATTAGACTCGAGAGGTAATCCCACTTTAGAAGTAGAAGTAATATTAGAAAGTGGTGTAATCGGAAGAGCTGCTGTTCCAAGCGGTGCTTCAACCGGTGAACACGAAGCAGTTGAATTGAGAGACGGAGATAAATCCCGTTACAACGGAAAAGGCGTCCTCAAAGCAGTTGAAAATATAAATGAAAAAATTGCTGATGAGCTTATTGATTTTGATGCTGCTGATCAGGTTGCAATCGATCAGTTTCTTATTGCTTTAGATGGAACAGAAAATAAAGCAAACTTAGGTGCTAATGCTACATTAGGCGTTTCGCTTGCCTGTGCAAAAGCTGCTGCTGAGGCACTTGGATTACCATTATACAGATACATCGGAGGAACTAACGCAAAAACTTTACCTGTTCCTATGATGAATATTCTTAACGGCGGAAAGCATGCCGACAATAATGTTGACTTCCAGGAATTTATGGTTATGCCGATCGGGGCACCAAATTTTGCTGAAGCTTTAAGGATGGGTGCAGAAACATTTCACGCTTTAAAATCAGTGCTTTCAAAAAAAGGTTATAACACAGCTGTTGGAGATGAAGGCGGATTTGCACCAAACTTAAAATCGAATGAAGAAGCAATAGAAGTTATTCTTGAAGCAATTGAAAAAACCGGATATAAAGTCGGCGAAGAAATTGCAATTGCTCTTGATCCTGCTGCAAGTGAGTTCTTCATAAAAGAGAAAAATGCATATCATCTATTTAAATCTGCCCCGAACAAAGAAATATCGATTGAGAAAATGGTTGATTATTGGGCAAACTGGGCTAAGCAATATCCTATTGTGTCTATGGAAGATTGTATGGCAGAAGATGATTGGGACGGCTGGAAGTTGTTAACGGATAAACTCGGTGATAAAGTTCAGCTTGTTGGTGATGACATTTTTGTTACAAATACAGAAAGACTGGCAAAAGGAATTAACCTTGGTGTTGCAAATTCAATTCTCATTAAGCTAAACCAGATTGGTACTTTAACAGAAACACTTGATTGCATTGAACTTGCAAAGATCAATGGCTATACAAATGTTATCAGCCACCGTTCAGGTGAAACAGAAGATACAACAATTGCTGATATTGCTGTTGCAACTAATGCCGGACAGATTAAAACAGGTTCAGCGTCAAGAACAGATCGAGTTGCTAAATACAATCAATTACTTCGCATTGAGGATGAATTGGATTTAACAGCAATATATCCCGGTATTGATGCACTGAATTATAACGGTTAATATTTATTAGCCCGGTGGAATTTTTTGCCGGGCATTTTTATCTTTAATAAAATTTTTGAAATAGCAACTTCCTTTATTCATAGGTGTGTTTATGAACAACAATTATCTGCAAAGCTGTAAGAATATTATTAAGAAAAATAAAGTTGAATTTATTGATCTTAAAGCAATTGACCTGACAGGCAGACTGCACCACATAACTCTTCCTTATTATGCTAAAATTTTAGAAAAGTTAATTACCGAAGGTGTTGGGTTTGACGGATCAAGCTACGGATTCAGAAAAGTTGAGAACAGCGATATGATCTTAATTCCTGACCTTGCTACTGCAAAAATGGATCCTTTCCGTGATGCTTCAACTTTAAGTTTTTATTCTCACATTGTTTTAACTGATGAAAAGCGCACTCCATTCAATCAGGATGGACGTTATCTGGCAAAGAAAGCTCAATATCTTTTGAAGAAAACCACAGGTGCTGATCAATCGTGGTGGGGACCGGAATTCGAATTCTACATTTTCTCCAATGTTGAGTTTGATACAAGAACAGCTTCATCATATTATAAAGTTGAACACGCTGAAGAGTTTTATAGAAAAGCATATCACGCTGCAAATCCGTTTGATGAGTATGATGATTTTCGTGATGAAGTCTGTAAGCTTCTGAAAGCAAAGGGAATTAACGTCAAATATCATCATCACGAAGTAGGTGAAAGGGGACAGCAGGAAATTGAAACTTACTTCAGCAATTTGCTTGATACCGCTGATAATATTGTAACAACCAAATATATCCTTTTCAATTATGCAAAGCAGAAAGGCTTGTATGTTACCTTTATGCCGAAGCCGATGTATCAGCAAGCAGGCAATGGAATGCATTTACATTTTTATTTAACTAAAAACGGAAAAAATGCTTTCTATAAAAAGGGTGAGTACGGGAACATAAATGAACTCGGAAGATATTTTATCGGTGGAATGTTGAAACACGGACCGGCACTTTCTGCATTTACAAATCCGAGTACAAATTCTTATAAAAGATTAGTCCCGGGTTTTGAAGCTCCTGTTGCATTAACTTACGGACAGGGGAATCGAGCATCAGCAATAAGAATTCCTAAATATATATCCAATCGTGAAGAAACAAGATTTGAGTATCGTCCGCCGGATGCAACTGCAAATCCGTATTTGTGTTTGGTTGCAATGCTGCTTGCGGGAATAGATGGAGTTGTGAACAAGATAGATCCTGTTAAAGAAGGATTTGGTCCCGTTGATAAAAACTTTCTGGATGAAAACTACAAAGAGAAAATACATTTCCTTCCAAGAAATCTTGCGGAAGCTTTGGATGCCTTAGCTGCGGATAATGATTTCTTAAAACGCGGCGGTATTTTTAATGATGAGCTGCTTGATCAATGGGTTAAAATAAAGAATGAAGAAATTCATTCAATAGTTACAATGCCTCATCCGTTTGAGTATAAGATGTACTTTAATTTGTAGAATTTATATTTGGGAAGGATTGTTTTATAAGGACTATTCTTCCCGAATTGTCTTTTAGATATTTATCAATCTTTATTAAAACTTATCTAACTAATTATAATCTAAAAGAAGAGGATAAATATGAGTAATACCCCAAAAATTAATTTTTGCCTTAATTGTAATGCATCTGAAAATGATATTCCATTAGTTCATCTTCATTATGCCGGAAAGCCAGCATTTATATGCTCGAGCTGCTTGCCTGTTTTGATTCATCAACCACAAAAATTAATAGGTAAACTCGATGGAGCGGAAAATATTTCGCCGGCACAACACGATAATAAATAGAACCAAAATTCCATCAGGGATGTTTAGTTGAATATCCCTAATATTATTTCATAGACCTCGTAAATCCTTTCATCAAAGCAAACAAAAATTACTTATCCCTTCCTGTGGTCCCATAATGCTATTTTAAAAGAAGCATTTTCTTTACTATAAATTTATTTCCTGCTTCAAGGGAATAAAAATAAACACCAGATGCAATTTGTGATTTATTTGTACTAGCATCAAAAATTACTCTGTGAGCACCTTTTTGCATTAACTCATTCTTCAATGTAGAAACAAGCTGTCCCAGTATATTATAAATTTTCAACTTTACAATCCCATCTTCAGGAATAGAAAATGAGATAGTGGTCGTAGGATTGAAAGGATTTGGATAGTTTTGTTTCAGCTCAAAAATTTCCGGTATAACATCTTGGTCGTCAATACTGGTGGTAAAATATTGCAAATCAGTTGAAAATGTAAAAACATCATCTGTAGTGAGAGGTCTTTTTGTATAAATAAAATTGGAGTCTCCCGGAGCCGGATAAATAATACTATCAGGTGGAATAGTGCTGTTCAGCTGAACATGGAAATTAGGAAATGAAATCTGATATTCAGTAGGAGTTAGAATAACTATGCTTTCTCCAGGATCCCACATTTTATTTTTTGTTGCAGTTGGTTCTATAATAAAACAAAACATTTTTTGGTTATTAGTGATATCCCATACTATAAAAGGGATTTTTATTTCTAATATACCTAATGAACTATAAGCGCTATCAAGAGGAGAGACATAGGTTCCATCAGGATTTTTTGAGGCGTCGCCCCATTGCAAAACCAAATCAATTGGTGCGATTACGGTAGTACCGCTGGGATTAACAATATTAAATTGAATATTCGTACCTGAATTGTTTATAAACATAGATTTATCATAATCTATTCCTAAAGTAAAAACCGGTTTAATTTCAACTGCTACTCCATCAAAAACGGGAGTAAGGTAGAAAAAATTTTCACCCTTATTTAAAAGTAATTCAGGAACTACGACAATATCAGAACTTTTGTTTTTAATAATAGCATATAGTTCTTCTGAAATATTTTCTGCAAAACTTATTTCGTATGTATTACCAGTAACTTCAGTTGAATCAATTACATTTACGATAAACATTGAAGTTGTTGAACCCTCAACGTGGTTGTATCCTTCGTTCGAAATAATCCCTTCTCTGGAAAGAGGATTCACTCTCTTGCCAATAATGTCATAACTTTTTTCTATTTCGTCGTAGTTAGACCAAACAGCAATTAACTCATCATCATTGAGTGCTGCTATACTAGGTTCCCACTGAAAATTTTGTGTAACATCATTTAGTCGGGACTCAAAACTTTTTTCATTTAGTTCACCATCAAGGATTTTAGTATAAATGCCTTCTCGGCTGCCATCCTGAAGCCAACTTGACCAGACTATGGCAATATTTCCTCCGGGTGTCCTGGCTAATTTTGGAAGCCATTGGTAATAGCTTGTAGTAGAATTCACCAGAAGTTCCGGTTTGTAGGATTCCCAGGAAGTATTTAATCGTTTTATGTAAATGCCGCCATCGTGTCCATCTTGTTCCCAACTACACCAGGCAACTACAAAGTTTTCAGAATCAAGAGTAACCACATCGGGGAACCACTGATAATCCAATGAATAGTCATTAATTTGCACTTCATTGCTTATAGGTTCACCGGAAGAATTAAACAGCCTGCCAAACAAACCATAGCCGGAAGCCACAGGTGTCTCCTGCTTCCATGATTCCCAGATTACAATAAACTTTCCGTCAGGAAAATATTTTACAACCGGTCTAGCCTGGCTGAATTGTGTAGTTAAATTAATTTGGAATTGATCTCCGTTTTTATTTCCATCAGAAGAAAATCTTTGTCCGAAAATTCCGCGGTCACTGCCGTCCTCAAACCAGGATTCCCATACAACAATAAAACTGCCATCAGTACTTATATCGACAGAAGGTTTAGTTTGTGTATTAGCAGTAACAGTGTTGACAAGAAATTCATTTGATGCAGCTGTTCCATTTTTATAGAGTCTTGCTTTAATATCATAAACAGAATTGAAATCAGAGTAAGAAGCCCAGGCAATAACAAAATCTCCTTCTGTATTCATTGCAACTGAAGGACGTATTTGATCTCCCTCAATTATTTCATTAACCTGAATCTCGTTTCCTATCTTATTCAAATCTGAATCAAGGAATTGTAAAAAAATATCTTCTTTCGAACTATCATTGATCTGATTGTATGAAGTCCAAACAACTAATAGGCTTCCATTATTATCTGTTACAATTTGCGGATCTCTTTGTTCATTGTTTATGTGGGAGTTTATCAAAGTTTCATTTTGACCGTAATGAACAAAGGGAATCATAAGGATTAAAATAAAAACTAAACTTTTCATAGTGATAATCCTATTTCATTTGAAAATCTAAAAGTGGATAATTACTTGCCCCGGGTATTTCATAATGCCACCATTCTGCATCATAAATTAACAGACCAGCTACTTCCGACATAATAGACTTCAACAATGCTCTATTATATAATACTTCTGAGGGTAAATAACCTATATAAGAATGTGAAGCTCTGATACTAAAGTCGTCAAATAGTGTCGGCATTGCCAATTCTTCACCTGTCGCCAGATCAATTAGGGTTAAATCAATTGCTCCTCCGCGGTTGTGTTTACTACCAGTTTCTGGATTCGCGATGTAAGTTGAATTTGGATAAATTTCCCAGAAAAGATATTGGACTGATCGTGGACGATAACCATCCCATATCTTTACACCAATTCCATTCGGGTATTGCTTACCATTAAATTCTCTAATATTTCTTAAAGAATCCTGAGCAATTTTAAGCATCTTA
Source organism: uncultured Ignavibacteriaceae bacterium (assembly GCA_963714415.1). Classification (GTDB taxonomy): domain Bacteria; phylum Bacteroidota; class Ignavibacteria; order Ignavibacteriales; family Ignavibacteriaceae; genus JAGXRK01. The sequence goes on along the minus strand of CAVQOL010000027.1, from coordinate 213,393 downwards.
ACTGCTTTTGATAGAAGAAGGCATTCATTAGCAGTATAGAATTTAGGAAGTAAGATATCTCCTTCCGGAAGGTTGAGAAACTTATGATCAGAAGTTGAATACTTTAAATCAATAACAATATCAGGAATTAAGTCTTTGGGATTGATTAATTCATCTTCACCATCTTGTCCTAAGGCATAAAATGCGGGAAAAAGTAAGATAGAAAAAATCAGCATCTTATTCATTTTTTAACCCTTTGTCTTTTAAATAACTATAATAAAAATAATAAAATTAAATGCCACATAGATAATTTTAACACAGGTTTATCGATTTTAAAATTTTTTTTAAGAGAAAAGATTAGTTGATAACCTGTACAGAAAGAGAAAAAGTTTTCCTTTATTGCTTGCCAATTACAAATCGATTCTTCTTGACTATAACTGAAATTAATCGTTTATTAGATTTAACGGATTTTCTCTACTCCGAGAGAGCTGAAAATGTGAGCTGTTTAAATGTTAATATCAGGAGAAAACGTTACGAAAAACTCTCCCTAAGCAATGTGTTGTTTTAGACGATAATTTATTCGTTCATTATGACTGAAGAATTAAAAATTAACAAGTACCAAAAGATTCTTGAAGCATATCGCCAATGGGTTACTAAATCGGTTAGCTATGAGGGAGACAATGAAGACACACTCCTGTTAAAAAGAATTCATTGGAGAATGTGTGTTGGTACATTCTCAAATCCCTTACCTGTTATTGTTGTTTGGCACATCCTAGGTCTTAAATATTGGACAATATTAGGTGTTGTATATGTAGTTTTTAATTTAATAAACTTAATAATTTTTTATCTGGTACGCAGAGGAGTTGAATGGTTTGCACTCAGTTCTCAATTATTTCATGTGTTCTTTTCTTTTGTATTTGTCCTTCTTAGTGGAGGAATATTAATTTCTGGGGGAATGGTATTTGCCGGAATATTCGGACCTTTTTATGCTTTAATGTTTCCAAATAGAAAAAGAGCTATTGCTATTTTAATTCTCTATTTGATTACTTTAGTTATAGAAGTTTTAGTTCAGCCATATCTCACTCCTTATCCTCCTATCACACCTCTAATCAATATTGTCTTTTTTGTAGCACAATTTTCTGTAGTTATAACTGTGTTCTTCTTTATGCTGAGCTATTATGCAAATCAAAGCATTATATTGAAACAGGCTGAAGCAACGCGATTAAGGGAACTTGATGCAGTAAAGACAAATATTTACACCAATATTACACATGAATTCAGAACTCCTTTATCAATCATTATCGGTCTGGCAGAACAAATAGAAGACAATCCTAAAATAAAATTAAATGAAGGACTGCAAATCATAAAGCGTAACGGAAAAAGTTTATTGCGTCTTATCAGTCAGATGCTTGATTTATCTAAGCTCGAAGCAAAAGCAATGCCTGCCAATTTATTTCAGGGTGATATAATCGGCTACCTAAAATATATTATAGAATCATTTGAATCATTAGCTCAGAGTAAAAAAATCAATTTACATTTCAGAACAGAAATCGATCAATTAATTATGGACTTCGATGCGGAGAAGATGATGCAGATAATATCGAATCTGTTATCAAATAGTATAAAATTTACTCCCGGGGGTGGTGATATCTATTTGTTAATAAGTAAAGAAATCAGCAATAACACGGATCAACTGAATATTAAAGTGAGGGATACCGGCATAGGTATTCCAGCGGATAAATTACCAAATATATTCGACCGGTTTTATAAAGTGGATAACGATTCTACTATAAAAGCTGAGGGAACAGGTATTGGATTAGCTTTATTGAAAGAACTGGTAACGTTATTAAAAGGAAAAATAAAAGTAGAAAGTGAATTGTCAAAAGGAACGGAAGTCACAATTATTTTACCTATTACAAATAAAGCCGAACTAAAACATGATGTTGATCTTACCCGTCTTGTACCGGATATCTCAACTTTCATCCCGGAAACTAACAGAGAATCTATTAATGAAGATGAGGATACTGAGATCATAAAAGATTTACCAATACTATTAATAGTTGAGGATAATCTTGATGTTACCCGGTATCTTAAATCGCTGTTAGTCACAAATTATAATGTTTATATGGCAAAGAACGGACGGGAAGGACTGGAAAATGCACTCGAATTAATTCCGGATATTGTTATCAGCGACGTAATGATGCCGGAGATGGATGGATTTACACTCTGTGAAAAATTGAAAACAGACGAACGTACAAGTCATATCCCGGTTATTCTTCTTACAGCCAGATCTTCTGATATTAGCAAACTGGAGGGGCTGGAAACAGGAGCAGATGATTACCTTATAAAACCGGTTAATGCAAAAGAATTATTGATTCGTATAAAAAATTTGATTGAACAACGCCGCAGACTCCGTGAACGTTTCAGCAGGGATGTTACATTATCACCAAAAGATATTGCCGTAACTTCCGCAGACCAAAGATTTTTAGAGAAAGCAATCGAAATAGTTGAGAAGGAAATGAAAGAGCCTGATTTTAGTGTAGAACAATTCAGCAAAGAAGTGGGCATGAGCACTTCGCAGCTTTACCGTAAGATTCATGCACTTACAAACCAATCTCCAGTGGAATTTATTCGCACATTTCGACTGAAACGTGCTGCCTTTCTGTTAAAACAAAAATTTGGTAATGTAGCGGAAATTGCCTTTGAAGTCGGTTTCAATAATCTATCCTATTTTGCCAAATGTTTTCGTGAACTATTTGGCAAGTCTCCCTCTGAATATTCGAAATTGGAATCCTAAAAGCAATTTCATTTTACAGTTTTAACAATCTCAATAATTTATTTTTCACCAATGGTCTATCGCTGCAAAAATTCATTTTTCTTGCCTATGCAAGATTTAAGTTATTATCTGCGTGATATCTGTTAGACTTGGCGATATTAACTTCATACATTTCCATTAGGTTTTTATTCAAAGCCTGACGTATTGTTTTAATATCCTTAATCAGGCTATGCGCCAGGAGGAAACAACAATAATTAAATACAAGGAGTAAGAATTATGGAACAAAGACAGAACTTTTTGCATACTGCCCTTAAGAGTATGTTGATAATACTCTGCATACTGTGCTTCACTTCGATCAGTTTAGCGCAAGTGTGGACAACAAAAACTCCTATGCCTACAGCAAGAAATGTAATGCCCATCGTCGAGATCAATGGAATTATCTATGCTATTGGTGGTATCCTTGGTGGACTTTCGTCAACATCTGTAGTTGAAGCCTACGATACAAATACGGGCCTCTGGACAAATAAGGCTCCTTTACCAATTACATTAGGAGCTTCAAGTGGTTGTGCAATAAACAACAAGATATACGTTTTTGGTGGTGCTGTTAACGGTCCGTATGGAACAATCGTCGACAGCGTGTACGAGTATACTCCATCTCCAGATTCAGGTTCAGGTACCTGGTCAGTAAAGTCCCATCTACCAAAACCACTTTCTTCTGCAGTTGCTGAAACTGTTAACGGGAAAATCTACGTGATTGGAGGAACCACTGCGGGTTTTAACTTGGCTTACAACTCAGTTTACGAATATGACCCAGTCTCGGATACTTGGGACACCACTAAAACACCAATGCCTACTGCAAGGTTTAATCATTCATCTGCAGTCGTAGACGGCAAAATCTATGTTTTTGGGGGAGCAACAAATAATACTCTTTTAGCTATTGATTCAGTGGAGGTTTATGATCCTTTATCCGATACTTGGGACACCGCTAAAAAACCAATGCTTATCGCAAAATGCTTTCACACTTCTTGTGCTTCAAATGGAAAGATTTATATTTTCACTGGAGCTTCTGGATTCTCAATTGTCTACGACACTGTTGAAGAATATGACCCAGTCTCGGATACTTGGACACCAAAAACTTCAATACCTACGGCCAGTTGGGGTCCAGGGTCTTGTGCTGTTGGAGAATATATATATGTGATCGGTGGAGCAGATGTAAATAACCTTAGATTATCTACTGTGGAAGCATATAATCCAGCCTTGGATCCGATAACAGCGGTTGAAGTTGATGTTAGGTTGCTCGATAAATTCACACTGGAACAGAATTATCCAAATCCATTTAATCCGACAACGACAATAAAATATTCTGTTCCAAAATTAAGTTTTATAACCCTTAAAATTTATGATGTATTGGGAAGTGAAGTAGCGTTATTAGTAAACGAAGAAAAACGTGTTGGCACTTATGAGTTAAAGTGGGATGCAGCTAATCTCTCAAGTGGAGTTTATTTTTACAGATTGCAAGCAGGTTCATTTGTTGAAACTAAGAGCATGTTGTTAGTCAAGTAAAATAAAATGTAGGGATCGGTCTCTGACCGATCCGCAAATAAAAATATGCGACAAAATTATTTTAAGGACTAAGAAAAAATTGAAATCTACTTTTCAAGTAGTAATTTATAAACTTTATAAGTCCTTTCATCAAAGCAAACAAAAATTACTTGTTCTATTGATTCATTCTTTTCTAAAAAATTCTGTACTTCATTAATTGCAATTTTCGTTGCTCGTTCAAGAGGAAAGCGGTAAACTCCTGTTGAGATTGCAGGGAATGCAATTGTTCTTACTTTATTTTCAACCGCAAGCTTTAAGGAATTTTTGTAACAATTCTCCAGAAGTTTATCTTCATTATGACTTCCGCCATTCCAAACAGGTCCAACTGTATGAATTACAAATTTTGCCGGAAGATTATATCCTTTTGTGATTTTTGCTTCACCTGTGGTGCAACCGTTAAGAGTTCTGCATTCCTCAAGTAATTGTGGTCCGGCAGCACGATGAATTGCTCCATCAACTCCACCGCCGCCAAGTAAAGTTGTATTAGCTGCATTTACAATTGCATCAACTTCAAGTTTGGTTATATCACCCTGAATTATTTTAATTTTGGATTTCATCAATGGTCCTTATTTGGTTTCAATTTTTAAAACAGAAAACAAGTAATTATTTATTGCTACTCAGTCATTTTTTTAAGAACTTTAATTAATATAGTTTTGATTTTATAAAGATGACAGGCATTGTTTTCGACATAAAAAGGTTTGCACTCCACGATGGACCGGGAATAAGAACAACTGTGTTTATGAAAGGCTGTCCATTGCGCTGCTGGTGGTGTCATAATCCGGAAAGCATTCGTGAAATTCCGGAAAGTATTAAAGCAAAATCATTAAATAGTTCTGTAAATGATTATTGTGAAGAGGAAGAGCTTTTTGGAAAAAGCTACTCGACTCAAGATCTTCTTAATGAAATAAGAAAAGATAAAATATTTTACGACGAATCCGGTGGTGGAGTTACTTTCTCAGGCGGCGAACCACTGGTTCAGAATTCGTTTCTGGAAGAAATGTTAAAGCTCTGTAAAGAAGATGAAATTAATACGGTGGTAGATACTTCCGGTTATGCGAATTATAAATTATTCGAATCGATTTATGATTATACAGACATTTTCTTATACGATCTGAAACTTATGAATGACGAACTTCACAAAAAATTTACAAATGTTTCCAACAAAACAATTCTGCGAAATTTGGAACGTCTGACAGAACGAGGCAACAAAGTTGTAATTCGAATTCCACTTATTCCCAATATATCGGATACAACAGAAAATCTATCACAGGTTAGTCAGTTTATCTCAACTCTAAAAAATATCAGAAGAATAGATTTGCTTCCCTACAATAAAATTGCTGAATCAAAATATAAACGGTTAAATAAGCCTTCGAAATTAGGAGAGTTGGTTTCCCAATCTGAAGAAGAACTTGAAACGATCAAATCAAAATTTGATAGTTTAAATATTGAAGTTACTATTAGAGGATAGAATATGAATGAGAGAATAAAACAATTACGTAACGAAACACTTAATGCCGTTCCATCAATATCGCTTGAGAGAGCAAGGCTGCTTACTGAATTTTATAAAAGCGGTGAAGCTGATAAAGTTTCTGTCCCTGTTGCGCGCGCACTTGCATTTAAATATGTGCTTGAGAATAAAACTCTCTGTATAAACAAAGGTGAATTAATTATTGGTGAACGCGGTCCTGCTCCTGCAGAAACACCAACGTATCCCGAAATCTGCACTCATACAACTCAAGGATTTTGATATTCTAAACTCACGCGAAAAAATTTCTTTTAAAGTTGATGATGAAACTAAATTATTCCAGGAAAAAGAAATTGCTCCTTTCTGGAAAGGGAGATCAATAAGAGATAGACTTTTTGATTCAGTTGATAAGGAATGGATTGATGCTTATGAAGCGGGGATATTTACCGAGTTTATGGAACAGCGTGCCCCCGGCCATACAGTTCTGGATGATAAAATTTATAAAAAAGGTTTTAAAGATTTTATCAGTGATATAAAGAACAGTATTAATAATTTAGATTTTTATAGTGATTCTGAAGCTTTTAATAAACGTGAAGAATTAAAAGCAATGAAAATATGCTGCAGAAGCATTAATTGCTTATGCAAAAAGGAATTCTTCATATCTTAAAGATTTAGCAGAAAAAGAAAAAGATACTCAGCGAAAAGGCGAGCTTGAAACTCTTGCAGGAATTTGCGATCGTGTTCCAGAGAATCCTCCAAAAACTTTTTGGGAAGCGCTTCAATATTATTGGTTCGTTCATATCGGAGTAATTACCGAACTCAATACTTGGGATTCATTTAATCCTGGCAGACTTGATCAGCATCTTTATACGTTTTATAAAAGAGATATTGAAAGCGGACTGTTAACGAAGGAAAAAGCTAAAGAACTATTGCAGTCTTTTTGGGTGAAATTTCACAATCAGCCGGCACCACCAAAAGTTGGAGTAACGGCACAGGAGAGTAATACATATACGGATTTCTGCTTAATAAATCTTGGCGGTGTTACTGAAAAAGGTGAAGATGGAGTTAATGAACTAACTTATCTTATTCTTGATGTAATCGAGGAAATGAGATTACTGCAGCCAAGTTCAATGGTACAGGTAAGCAAAAAAAATCCTGATCAATACATAAAACGATTTTTGAAAATTATTAAAACCGGTTTCGGTCAGCCATCTATATTTAACACCGATGCAATAATTCAGGAGATGCTGCGTCAGGGTAAATCACTTATAGATGCCCGTAACGGCGGTGCAAGCGGATGTGTGGAAACCGGAGCGTTTGGGAAAGAAAGTTATATACTTACTGGTTATTTCAACATTCCAAAAGTTTTGGAAATTACTTTGCACAATGGAATTGATCCAAGAACCGGAAAGAAAATTGGATTAGAAACAGGTAATCCCAATACATTCAAAACCTATGAAGAATTTTTTGAAGCGTTCTCCAAACAATTAAAATATTTTATTGATATTAAAATCAAAGGAAATCTGATAATTGAAAAATTATGGTCGGAATATCTTCCTGCACCATTTTTATCCATCCTGGTTGATGACTGCATAAAAACAGGTAAAGATTATAATTCAGGCGGTGCCCGCTACAATTCTTCTTACATCCAGGGTGTTGGAATGGGAACGATAACAGATTGTTTATCTTCAATAAAATTTAATGTGTTTGATCAAAAGAAATTTACAATGAACGAACTTCTTGATTCACTGAAGAATAATTTTGTGGGATTTGAGAAGATTAAAAAAATTGTTTGGAATGAAACTCCTAAATACGGTAATGATGATGATTACTCTGACCACCTACTTAAAGAAATCTTTGAACTGTACTTTTCTTCGATTGACGGAAGACCGAATACAAAAGGAGGACATCACAGGGTAAATCTTCTGCCAACAACCTGCCACGTTTATTTCGGAAGTGTTATTGGAGCAACTCCGGATGGACGGCTCAGTGGCAAACCTCTATCGGAAGGAATATCTCCTGTTCAAGGTGCTGATAGAAAAGGTCCAACGGCTGTGATTAAATCAGCGGCAAAGATTGATCACTTAAGAACCGGTGGAACTTTGCTGAATCAGAAATTTACACCTCATTTGATGGATGATCCGGCAGGGCTTGAAGGAATTTTACACTTGATACGTGCTTACTTTAAAATGGATGGTCACCATATTCAGTTTAATGTTGTTGATGCTGAAACTTTACGTAGGGCACAAACAGAACCGGAAAACTATCGTGACCTGATAGTTAGAGTTGCAGGTTACAGTGATTATTTTGTAAATCTTGGAGAAGATTTGCAGGAGGAAATAATAAGGAGAACCGAGCACAGCGATATTTAAATTAATTTAATAAGAGGAGAATAACTTGAACTTAAAATTCGCATCCCGATGCAAAATAATATTTGCTTTATTTATTTCTTTATCTATTTCAGTTTTTGCTCAGGACAATAACAATGAATCGGAATTATATAAATGGCTTTCATCAAAACAGGAATTAACTGTTAAGAAGATTGAGGGAGATTCTTCGTTTTCAGAATCATATGAGATATTCATAACTCAACCGATTGACCATAATAATCCAAATAGTTTAACATTCAAACAGAAAATTTATTTATCACACATTGATAGAGACAAGCCAATGGTTGTTGAGCTTGATGGTTATGGCGTAAGAAACCGACCAAATGAGCTAAGCAGATTATTGAAATGCAATCAATTACGTGTTGAACATCGTTATTACGGTGAGTCGGTTCCCGATCCTTTTGATTGGGAATATCTGGACATCCGGCAATCTGCTGAAGATCATCATAGAATTATTCAAATATTTAAAGAGTTTTATAACGGCAAATGGCTCAGTACGGGAATAAGCAAGGGCGGATCAACAGTGATTTTTCATCGCAGATATTTTTCTGATGATGTAAATGCAACTGTCGCTTACGTAGGACCTATTGCTCGTTCCGTAGATGATCAAAGAGTTTATGAGCATCTAAAAAATGTTTCTACACCTGAATGCAGACAGAAAGTCTATGATTTTCAACTTCAAATCCTGAAAAACAGAGATAAATATTATCCGATGTTTTTATCTAATGCTGAAGAAAATGAATTAACGTATAATATTGTAGGTGATGAAAAAGCCTTTGAATATTCTATTCTGGAATATTCGTTTGCTTACTGGCAATGGGGCCGGGACGATTGTTCAAAGATTCCAGATTCTACCAGCACTGATGAGGAAATTTTCAATCACTTTTTAACGAATGGCGGAGCGGAATATTTTTCGGATAGAGATATAAAAGGATTCTATCCTTTCTTTTATCAGGCTTATAAGGATTATGGTTATTATGCTTACGATACTGAACCATTTAAGGAATATTTAAAATATGCCGACGGTCACACAGAATTTTTTATTCCGGAAGGTGTCACTTTAACTTTTAATCCCGAACCAATGAAAGACATGAACAATTGGGTAGAGAATGAAGGAAATAATTTTATTTTCATTTACGGTGAAAATGATCCGTGGACTGCAGCAGGAGTTTCTTTAACCGGGAAAACAAACTCTCTGAAAATGGTTCGTCCTAATGGTTCACATAGAACTCGAATAAACAGTTTCTCAGATGAAGACAAGGAATTAATATTTTCTAAGCTTGAAGAATGGTTGGAAATTGAAATCGAAAGATAATCCATAAATGTTATTACAGGATTAGAATACATTAATAATTAAATTTAAATATTATTTTAATTATATACGGAGAATATATGAAATACCAAATATCGTTTTTGTTCATCTTACTATTTGTATTTGCTGTTCCGCAAAAAAATATTTTTGCGCAGGATAAACCAATACAAATTGCTTTATTTAATCCCGTGCAAATATTTTCAGAAAATACATCTATTACCGGAGTAAGACTAAATATTCTTTACGGAAAAAATAAAAACGTAAGCGGAATCGATTGGGGTTTGGTTAATTCAACAACAGGCAAACAAGTTGGTGCACAATTTGGATTTGTAAATCTTGTTGATGGAGGATTTCTTGGTTTTCAATCCGGTTTTGTAAACGTTAGTGACAGCAAGTTTGAAGGTTTGCAATGGGGATTCGTAAACTATCATAAGGGAAAAGTGAGCGGACTTCAGTTGGGATTTGTTAACTATGCCGGAAGTATGTATGGTTTACAAATAGGACTGATAAATATTATTAACCAGGGTGGTGCATTCCCATTTTTTCCGATTGTCAATTGGTCATTTTAACAATATCGGTTTTTTGCCGGGGTGAGGTATATATCCTGTCCCGGCATTAATTATTAATTCAAGTACTCTAAATTACTGCTTTTAGTAGTGTAGATTTTCCACGAGCTGCCATCTTTGCGTAAAGTGTGAACTCCTGTCAATCTGTTATTCTTAAATTGAAAATTGTTAAGTTTAGTTGTCAGCTGGATGAATTTGACGAGTGCTTCTTCTTCACTCTCTTCAATTATTTCTATTTTTTCAATTTTATAACTTAAGTCGAATTGTTCAAATATTTGCTTAACAATTTTTTCAGTACTTTCAAAAACAGGACTTTCCGGATGTATAGTTCCCATTACTGCTTCAAGATTTTTTTCAGTCATATATTTTGCATTGGCGTATATAACTGATTCGGGAGTCTTGTAACCGGAATTGCAGCTAGTAGAGATTATTATAAGTACAACAGAAAGTAAAACAATTAATAATTTTTTCATAATAATATTTTCATTTAGTTGAATTATACTTTAAGCTCGCTTTTTACTTCAGCAAATTTTTCAACTGCAAAATCAAGATCTTCCATCGAGTGTGCAGCTGAAATTTGAACTCTTATTCTTGCAGTTCCTTTTGGTACAACAGGAAAGAAGAATCCAATAACATAAACACCTTTTTCCAACATCTTTGCAGCCATAGTTTGAGCAAGAACTGCATCGCCAAGCATAATCGGTACAATAGGATGAACACCTTCTTTAATATTAAATCCGACCGCTTTTATCTTTTCTCTGAAGTATTTTGTATTTTCTTCAAGTTTATCTCTTAAGTGAGTTGTTGAGCTCAGCATATCAAGCACTTTAATTGATGCAGCAACAATACTCGGGGCGACTGTATTTGAAAATAAATACGGACGTGAACGCTGTCTGAGTAAATCAACAATTTCTTTTCTTGCTGCAGTGTATCCGCCGCTTGCACCGCCAAGCGCTTTGCCAAGGGTTCCGGTAATAATATCAATTCTACCCATTACATCATTATGTTCGTGAGTTCCTTTACCATGCTTACCCATAAATCCAACTGCGTGGGAATCGTCAACCATTACCATTGCATTATATTTTTCTGCAAGGTTGCAAATATCTTTTAACGGAGCAATAAAACCATCCATCGAAAAAACACCGTCAGTTGCAACAAGAATATTTCTTACATTATTTGATTTTGCTTCTTTCAATTTTGATTCGAGGTCATTCATATCACAATTTTTATAGCGGTAACGCTGTGCCTTACATAACCTTATTCCATCAATAATACTTGCATGATTCAGTTCATCACTTACAATTGCATCTTCTTCAGTTAATAAGGTTTCAAACAATCCGCCATTTGCATCAAAGCAGGATGTATAGAGAATAGTATCTTCCATTCCGAGGAATTCTGAAATTTTACTTTCAAGCTCTTTGTGAATTTGCTGGGTTCCGCAAATGAAACGAACAGATGAAAGTCCGAATCCCCATTTGTCAAAACTTTCTTTTGCTGCTTGAATAATTTCGGGATTGTCAGCTAATCCCAAATAATTATTAGCACACATATTAAGCACTTGCTGCCAGTTGCATTACTGTCAATATGCGCACTTTGAGGTGAGGTTATTACGCGTTCCTTTTTATACAGTCCCTCTTTTTCAATGCTTGTTAGAATATTTGTGTAGTGTTGTTTGGTTGTGTTATTCATTGTAAAAACCTTTTTATTAATCAGATACCGGATACAAGAAGCCGGATACCGGAAATCTATATTTATTTTTCACTTAAATGCTTTCTTTCGACTGCTTCTAAAAATCGAATAAGTTTTTTATCAAGTAAATTTAATTTGTCTGATAATTTTTCAAATAGATCTTTATCAGTTAATGAACCAGAGTTATACAATATTTCAAGGTGATCGATTGTTTCATCAGTGGATGCAATAGAATAGTTTATATATCGAATAAAATCATTTTTATATCTTCTTCTACCATAACCTTCAACTATATTTGATTGAATTGATTTTGATGATCGCCTGATTTGGCTTCCTTCTTCGTACATTTCAAACTTAGGTAACGTTAAAGTCATTCTGTGAATATCTATGGATAGCTCACTTGCCAGTTTCCAGACTTCCAGATCTTTATAATTCATTATTGATACTTCAAAAATATATTTTACTTGCAAATTTTATGGCGTTTTCTTCTAGCATCAGGAATCCGGTATCTTGTATCAAAAAAAAATCAGTATTGACATCTAGTATCCAGCATCCAGAATCAAGCTTCCCAATCCAGAATAACTTTACCAGAGTTCCCCGATTTCATTATTTCAAATCCGTCAAGGTAATCATCTATCTTAAACCTATGAGTTATAATCGGGTTGATATCCAATCCGCTTTGTACCATTGATTGCATTTTATACCATGTTTCAAACATCATTCGTCCATAGATGCCTTTGATAGTTAATCCGTTAAAGATAACCTTGCTCCAGTTTATACCAACTTTTTCGGGAAGAATTCCAAGCAGAGCAATCTTACCACCGTGATACATAACATCAATCATATCGTTAAAAGCATGAATACTGCCGCTCATCTCTAATCCAACATCGAAACCACCAACCATCCCTAATTCTTTAATAATATCAGGAAGTTTTTCTTCTTTAACATTAACAGCTCTCGTAACTCCCAGCTTCTTAGCTAGTTCAAGTCTGTATGAATTCATATCCGTAATAACTACATTCCTTGCACCGGAGTGTTTAACTATTGCCGCAGCCATGATTCCGATTGGTCCGGCACCTGTTATCAAAACGTCTTCACCAAGAACATCAAATGATAACGCAGTATGAACGGCATTACCAAGCGGATCAAAAATTGAGAATATCTCTTTTGAAATCTTAGGATCACAATGCCAGATGTTTGAAACGGGAATTACCAGATACTCTGCAAAGCAGCCAGGACGATTTACACCAACTCCTTTTGTATTAGGACAAAGATGTCCTCTTCCTTCCCGGCAGTTCCGGCATGTTCCGCAAACAATATGTCCTTCTCCGCTTACAAGTTCTCCAACTTTTACATCGTGAACATTATCACCGAATGCTTCAACAGTACCAACATATTCATGTCCAACGTGCATTGGAACCGGAATAGTTTTTTGTGCCCACTCATCCCAGTTATAAATATGAATGTCAGTTCCGCAAATTGCTGTTTTATGAATTTTAATTAATACATCATTTGGACCATATTCCGGAACAGGAACTTCATCCATCCATATTCCCGGTTTTGCATATTTTTTTACAAGAGCTTTCATTTTTTTCATGGTGTGATCCTTCTAGAAAAAGAGAAACTGTTAACAGAAATTTTATAAAATTTTAATTCAAAATTAGAGATTAGGTAAGTAAAGGACAAAGGAAGATTGATAAATTGAAAGATTAAAAAATTACATGATTATTTTGGATTAGGATAAATCTGCGGTAAAAGTTTGTTTTTACCACAGATTTATTTGAGTAAAAAATCAGATGATTGAATAAAGTGCAAATTCAGTATTACGAAGAAGCATTGGAGATTCTTTGTAAGTTTTAATTTTCTTTTGCACAAAATCCTTTTCAATCATATTTGCTTTAGCAGTGGAATCCAGCCAATTCATTTCGCTATTAGTTACTTCTCCATTAGAATATGCAAGTTTTATTGCATCTGTTAAAAATGACCGCGCAATTTTTGAATCTGAAAAGATAAGTTCTTCTTCACTTATATACTGGTTTGAAAGTAAACTGCGGATAGTTTCATTATAAAAATCAGTAGCAAATCCTAGTTTATCGGATATCCCTTTTATTATTTCTTTTTCTTTATCGGTGAGACTTTTGTCTAATTTTGCAGTAATCAGCAAGCCCTTAAGGTAGTTGCTTCGGTCGAGAACAGGAATATTCATAATCTACCCGGTGTTTTTAAATTAGTACAAATTACTTAGAAAAAATTGTACCAAATTTCTATAGTATGATTTCTCCTTTCATAAACGTTTTTTTCTTACAATTCAAATGTTATCAAAAATACAATAAGATTCTACGTAATAAAACTTACACCCTAAGCGTAATAATTTCTTAATACCTTATTTCAATTGCGTCAATTTTTATTAATTCAGCTTCTTTCAGAACAATATCATTATATGGATCAAATTGCAACACCAATGGCTCATTTTTATACGTGAAAAAATAATTCTCTGCTCGTTTGGTGTTTTTTATAGTTATCACATCTTCGGTTCCATCTGAAAAAACAATTTTCAGTTTTATTTCCAATTCGTAAGTTGTTTCGTTATCCTGAACTTGATTTAGCGTAAAATCAATTCTCCATTCACCTTCATCTTCAGTAATAACATAATAATTTTGATAAACCGGATGATCAGAAGTTTTTAGCCATTGATAAAAATATTTTGTGTAATCTTGTCCGGTAATTTTGTTTACAACAGAAATAAAATCTTCTGTACTTGCATTAGCATATCTAAATCGTTTATGACCGGAATATGATTTAAGAACTTCAAAGAACAGCGAATCACCGACTGTTTCCCTGAACATATAGAGAAGACATGCTCCTTTTGAATAAATTATTGGTCCGTTATATAGAATATTTGAAGGAGGTGTTTCTTCATTCCACAAGCTATTATATATAGGGAAACCGGGATTTTCTTGAAAATATCTTTCAGCTTCATTATTAATGTAAGATTTATAAGCATCAAGTCCCCAATTATGTTCAATCCATAATCCTTCACAATAAGTTGCAAAGCTTTCATTAAGCCAAACATCGGACCAGTTTTTTGGAGTTATTATATTTCCAAACCAGGAGTGAGCAAATTCATGTACAATTAACATTTCTTCCCAGCAATTGGGACAGAGCGAAATAAGAGTTTGATTTTCCATTCCGCCGTAAACAAAGTGCTCATTTAAAGTTGCAAATCCGTTTTTCTCAAATGGATAAGTTCCGAACAATCCAGAGAAAAAATCCATAATGGGAATAATTTGTTTTTTGATACTATTTAGATTTGATTCATTCTCTCCATCATTCCAATAAAATCTAACCGGAATATTTTCTTTTGTTTCAGGATTGTTCCATTCAACAATATCAAGTTTATAATCAACCTTGGCTGAAATTACAGTTAAATAAGTCGCAATTGGATCACGACTTTTCCAATGATAAAAAGTTGTATCTGATATTTGAGTTGAGTCAATCAAAGAACCGTTTGAACCAAGTAAAACATTATTTGGTGTTTTAGCAATTAGTTCAAAAGTTGCCTTGTCCGATGGATGATCGTAACACGGAAACCAATTTCTTGCACCTTCAGGAGCGTTGTTTGTGAAAACCATTCCTTTATCTGAAAAGAAAGCGTTATCTCTTACATTAAGATGAGAATAATATATCGCGAAGATTAGGCTGTCATCTTTATTTATAGTTGAATTAAAAGAAATATTAAGTTTACCATTATTGTGGGAATACCTTACAAGTGCTTTTGATTGACTGCTTGGATGAATGAATGATTGTGCAGGTAATATGATTGAGTCAATAGTGATGGAAGAATTTGATGCATCCAGATTTATTTCCGTTAAATCGTTTTCAGCTTTTATTTTTATTTCAATAAAACCTTTGAACGAATGTGGGAATGGTTCGATAAAACAATCATATAAATCTAAATTGAGTTTGTAATGAAGAATATCAAATCCTTTTTCATTCTTCTGGGCGAAGCAGAGAGAAAACTGCAGAAATATAAGTAAAAGAATTTTTGAAGTGATTCGCATCAGTAATCCGAATAAATAATTTTTACAATTGGAATTTATATTACTTGATAATGAAAGGAAAGACTATACCTCATTCATTAAACTTTTTTATAATTTGCATTATGATATTGAACAAATTTTTTGGATGCAATATGAAAATCAATCTAATAGTTTTTCTACTTCTAACTTCAATTGTTTTTTCTCAAACTGAAGATAAATGGATTACAACATTTGAAAAATCGGGATTCATTTCAACTGCCGATTATGATCAAACAATGAAATACTATCAAAACATTTCGGATTATTCTGAATATGCAGAACTTATAAGTTTTGGTATTTCACCGCAAGGCAGAGAATTGAAATGTCTGATTGTATCTAAAGACAAGGTTTTTGATCCTGTAGAAATAAAAAAAACTAATAAACCGATTGTATTGATAATCAGTGGCATTCACGCCGGAGAAATAGAAGGTAAAGATGCCTCAATGATTCTGCTAAGAGAAATTCTAATCACAAAGGAACAAGAATATTTAATTGATGATGCAGTGCTAATGGTCGTTCCCATTTTCAGTGTTGACGGACATGAGAGAAAGAGCAAATTCAACAGAATTAATCAAGATGGTCCTGAAGAAATGGGATGGAGAACTACTGCTCAGGGTTATAATCTTAACCGTGAATGGATGAAGGCTGATGCTGCCGAAATGCAGGCGATGCTAAAATTAATTTCTGAATGGATTCCTGATTTTGTAATTGATAACCATACAACTAATGGTGCTGATTATCAGTACACAATTACTTATGAGGTTGAAAGATTTGCTAATATTTACTCAGAAACTGCACAATGGCTTGATAAAAAATTTGTACCGTTTCTGACAGATAAAGTAAACAAAAAAGGATTTTTAATTTTTCCTTATGTAGCATTACGAAACTGGCGAAGTGGTCTCGATTCCGGAATAGTCGATTGGGCTTCCGGACCAAGACTATCAACCGGATATTTTTCACTGCAGAATCGTCCTTCGCTTCTTGTTGAAACTCATATGATAAAACCTTATAAGGAAAGAGTATATTCAACAAAAGCGGTGC
Source organism: uncultured Ignavibacteriaceae bacterium (assembly GCA_963714415.1). GTDB lineage: Bacteria > Bacteroidota > Ignavibacteria > Ignavibacteriales > Ignavibacteriaceae > JAGXRK01. The sequence goes on along the minus strand of CAVQOL010000027.1, from coordinate 196,494 downwards.
TAGAAACAACTTTGGATTTTATCAATCAAAATTCAAAAAGTTTAGTGAAGTTAAATAAAGAAGCAGATGCAAACTCAATTAAGAAATTATATGAAGGTGAATGAATATATCCCGATTTCTTTTAAACTTGGAGATAGTTATGAAGAAGTGGTTTTTAAGGGATTGGAATATTATCAAGAGGATTCTGAAATATCCGGAGCGAAAAAAATAGTCTATACCGATAAGCCAAAAGATATGACTATTAAATTTTATCGGGATGTTAAACCTGCTGATTCAGTCCAACCGGCAAAAGCATATCTTATTCCTCAGGAATGGAAAGAGCTTGTAGAAAGACTAAAACTTCATGGAGTTGAAGTAAGTCAACTTTCTGAAGAAAAAAGTTTTAATGTGAAAAGATATAAATTCAAAGATATAAAGTTTAATAATTTTTCTAACGAAGGAAGACACAGGGTTAGTTTTGATTTTGATATTTATTCTGAAGAAGTGGTTGTTCCGGCAGGAACCTTTTTTGTATCAACAAATCAACGAACAATTCGTATCATAACGCATTTATTGGAGCCCAAATGTTCGGATTCATTTGTGCAATGGGGATTTATGAATCAGATTTTTGAACAGAAAGAATATTTCGAAGGTTATGTTATGGAAGATATTGCAGCGGAAATGTTATCAAACGATCCTGAACTAAAAAAAGAATTTGAAGAAAAATTAATTAATGATGAAGCCTTCAGAAATAATTCTTATGAAAGGTTAAACTTCTTTTATAAAAAATCACCTTATTGGGATAAGCAGTTAAATCTATATCCAATTATGAGAGTTGATTAGCTATTAAGGGATTAAGATTCAGATTTTTTAATCAGTCTGATATTAAAAATTTATTGTAAATTTAGAACAGTAATTCTTTCAAATATTTTAATAAATCTTTCAGGGAGAACCGCTATGAGTTACCGCATTGAAAAAGACACAATGGGCGAAATTAAAGTCCCATCCGATAAGTACTACGGAGCACAAACCGCAAGATCATTAATGAACTTTAAAATTGGCGGAGATAGATTTCCGCGTGAATTAATAAGAGCGCTTGGAATTTTAAAGAAAGCTGCTGCACTAACAAATAAAGAACTTGGAACTCTTCCTGCAGAGAAAGCTGATCTTGTAATCAAAGCTGCTGATGAAGTAATTGAAGGAAAACTCGATGAACATTTTCCGCTTGTTGTTTGGCAGACTGGAAGCGGCACACAGACAAATATGAATGCTAACGAAGTCATTTCAAATCGTGCTATTGAAATTGCCGGCGGAGAAATGGGAAGTAAAAAACCAATCCATCCAAATGACGATGTTAATAAAGCACAATCTTCTAATGATACTTTTCCGACGGCAATGCACATTTCAGCAGTTGAAGAAGTTCATCGCAGATTAATTCCAATGGTTACAAAACTGCGTGACGCACTTGCAGTTAAAGAAAAAGAATTTAAAGACATAATAAAAATCGGAAGAACTCATTTGATGGATGCAGTCCCGTTAACACTCGGACAGGAATTCAGTGGTTATGTGCAAATGCTGTCAAACGGATTAGATCGAATTAACGCAGCACTGCCAAGATTATATGAATTAGCTCTCGGCGGCACAGCAGTTGGAACAGGATTAAATACACATCCGCAGTTTGCAGTTAAATCTGCTGAGCATATTGCTAAACTAACAGGAAAGAAATTTGTAACAGCACCAAATAAATTTGAAGCACTTGCAAATCACGATGCACTTGTTGAATTCAGCGGAGTACTTAAAACACTTGCAGCGTCACTTATGAAAATTGCCAATGATGTTCGCTGGCTTGGTTCGGGTCCGAGATGCGGATTGGGAGAGTTGAATCTTCCTGAAAATGAACCCGGAAGTTCGATTATGCCGGGCAAAGTTAATCCAACTCAAAGTGAAGCAATGACTATGGTTTGTGCACAGGTGTTCGGAAATGATGTTGCTGTAAACTTTGGTGGTGCTATGGGTAATTTTGAACTTAACGTTTTCAAACCAGTTATTATTTTTAATGTCCTCAATTCAATCAGACTGATCTCTGATGCTTGTGAAAGCTTTACAGATAACTGCGTTGTTGGAATTGAAGCAAATATCGTTAACATTAAAAAACATCTCGAAAATTCTTTGATGCTTGTAACTGCACTCAATCCTCATATAGGCTATGATAATGCTGCGAAGGTTGCAAAAAAAGCACATAAAGAAAATACAACTCTTAAACAAGCAGCAATGGAATTAGGTCTGCTTACATCAGAAAAATTTGATGAAGCAGTAAGACCGGAAAAAATGGTTGGACCCGGGAAGTAAGAGCACAATAGATATAACCACAGAGTTACCAGAGAACAACAGAGGGAACAGAGTTTAATGATTAATGATTTGACTTCAAGCATTATTGGATCTGCGATTAAAATTCATAAAGAGTTGGGTCCTGGATTATTGGAGAGTGCATATAAAGAATGTCTGGCTTATGAATTAAATAAAAAAGGATTTTTTGTCGAGAAAGAAAAACCTGTTCCGTTGATCTTTGAAGAAGTTAAATTAGAATGCGGTTACAGATTAGATTTATTGATTAATAATGAATTGATTATAGAGATCAAATCTGTTGATGGACTAGCGGATATTCATCTTGCGCAGGTTTTAACCTATATGAAATTAATGAATAAAAAATACGGTCTAATAATTAATTTCAATGTTGTTTTACTTAAAGATGGAATTAAAAGACTAATCAATAAATATTACAAGGAATAACCTTTGTTGACTCTGTTTTTTCTCTGTTTTCTCTGTGGTAAAAAGATATGAACTGGAACGGAATAGTATCTCTGTTTATTGCGTGCATTGAATTACTTCTTCTAATAAATCTTATTTCATTTGCCGGGAAGAATCGATTTAATGTTTTAGCAATAATTTTAGTTGCACTTTTATTTACCTATCAAACACTTGAAGTCTTAATGTGTATGATGGGCTATGATGATGCATTTGTTGTTTATTTAGCTTTTGTAGTTATCAGTTTTCTTCCCCCGCTGAGTTTAATGCTGGTTGCTGAATTGTTAAAATATAAAAGCAAACTTCAGTACTTGTTATTACTTCCCCCGGTATTTTTCGCTATTTATTATAAATTTGTTATTGCTGAATTTACTTTAACAAAGTGCACAATTCTTTATGCAGCATATCATTATCCACTTGGTGATTTATTTGGTGCATTTTATTATTTACCAATTCTTGTATCAATTATACTCTTGATCAGAACAGTAAAAAAGTCACCTGATAAAAAAATAAAAATTATTTCATCCGTTTTGCTGTTCGCATATATTTTCGCCTGCATACCTGTTGTAACAGCGTTTATTTTAATGGCATATAAAAACTATACGCTTCTTTCAATGATAGAAAGTGTTATGTGCAAGTTTGCATTCGTTTATGCTTTGTGCTTAAGTTTTGCTGCCATTTATAACTCGAAGAAAAAAGATGAACGAAATAATACTTAATATTTATCTTATAATTAATGATGACTTAGTTATAGAATTTTGTGCAGTTTCTTATGAGCGTGAAGGTGGTGATGATAACAAAATTAAGTTTCTTAAAAGTCGTGTTAAAGAAGATTTTACCAAAGCATTCAAATTTGACGCACCACAGGATAAGAATGGAAAATTTATGAGCTATAAAAAATTTCATAAACTGGAAAAAAGAGGACTGCAGTTTCAGTTGTTTGAAGAAATATTTGAACGATTTGGTGTTCCTCAGAATCCGCTTGTTTGTGTGACACCGGTTGTTAACGGTGAAATTTATGCTGAAGAAGTTAATTTGTAGTTATAAGAGAATTGCAGACTTGAATCTCTATTTTATTAAAAAGTATCTAACTGAATGAAATATGAAATCTATATTTAAAATATTTTTAATTGCGGCATTATTATTAACAGTTACAGGAAGTACATTGTACATATCTGATAGATCCAAAATAAAATTTAAAAAACAACGTGAATTTATTCAGCGCCAAAAAGAACTGGATAAATTTTATTCCGATAAAAAGCTGGGTGCATTTGTAGAAAATGGGAAAACTTATTTCAGAATTTTTACGCCGAATGCTGAAAAAGTTAGTCTTGTAATTTTCAATACAATTGAAGATGAAAAAGGTAATGAATATGAAATGAGCAGAGATGAGAACGCCATTTGGGAAATTGATCTTAATGGTGAATTGTACGGAACATTCTATGGATTCAATGTTAAACATAAAAGTAAAAAAGCCGTTTTATGTCTAGATCCTTATGCAAAAGCAGTTGCCAGTCTCAACACTTATTTCACACCCCGTAAGAGCATTATTATAAAGGAAGGTGATTACAATTGGCAAGACGATGAATGGATTCAAATGGACTGGCGCGATTTGATAATTTATGAAATGCACATTCGTGATATGACCGAACATCTTTCATCAGGAGTTAAAGAACGCGGAACTTACAAAGGACTAATTGAAAAAGGTAAAACCGGTGGAATTGATTATATAAAATCACTTGGTGTAAATGCTGTTGAACTTCTTCCCGCTCAGGAATTTGCAAACATTGAAATTCCATTTAAGAAAGAAATGAGAGGAAAGAAAAACACCTGGAATCCTTATGAAAGAAATCATTGGGGATATATGACCGCAGCTTTCTTTGCACCTGAAAGTTTTTATTCGGAAAATGTCCGTGAAATAAAATTGAATGAATGGTCCGGCGCGGATGCCAGATCAGTAAATGATTTTAAGGATATGGTAAAAGGCTTTCACAAAGAAGGTATTGCTGTAATTATGGATGTTGTTTATAATCATCTTTCAGAATATGAATTTGGAAATCTAAAAGAGATAGATAAAGAATATTATTTCCGATTGGATGCGAAAGGTAATTTCATTGCAGAAAGTTATTGCGGCAACGATTTGAATACAGAAAGACCAATGATGCGCCGCTTAATTGTTGAAAGTGTTCTTTACTGGATGAAAGAATATCATATTGATGGATTCCGTTTTGATCTCGGTAAATTAATTGACTGGGAAACAATTGAAACAATAATTTACGAAGCAAAGAAAATTAATCCCGATGTGGTTTTTGTATGTGAGCCTTGGGGAGGTGGATACGATCCTGCAGGATTTTCTTTACGCGGTTGGGGCGCATGGAATGACCAGATACGAAATGGAATTAAAGGTGAAAATCCAAATGACGGGCACGGCTGGGTATTCGGAAAGTGGTACGGCAACAATTCTCCGGAACGCATAAAAAGCTATGTGAACGGGACTCTTGTTAAAGATCAATACGGACTTTTTCAAAAGCCAGAACACGCAGTTAATTATCTTGAATCTCACGATGGTTATACTTTTAGTGATTTTATTAGAATCGGACTTGGCGATGTTGGAAAAGATGAAGTAATTAAAGATGTTGATAAAAATGCAGTGCTTACTCCTACTCAATTAAAACTGAACAAACTTGGTGCATTGTTTTTGTTTACTTCGCGCGGTATAACAATGATTCACAGCGGACAGGAATTTGCACGCAGTAAAGTAATTCCTCTGAACATTAACGAAGATGATCCGCAAAAAGGAATGATTGATCACAACACTTATGACAAAGACAATGAAGTGAATTACATAAATTATCATCATGCTCAGTTGAATAAAGATCTTCTGGAATATTATCAGGGTTTGATTGAGCTGAGAAAGACATTTGAATCTTTCCGCAGAGCAAAATATGAAGATGTGACTTTCTTTGATATAAAAGATAATCCGTTTGCTGTTGGTTATTCAGTTAATTATAAAGATGAATCATTCTTGGTGTTGATGAATGCGAATCCTAAAATGCCTGAAGAGTTCATTTTACCAAAAGGTGAATGGGATGTATCTGGTTGATCCTGATAAAGCAGGAATAAAATCATTATCTTTGATTATTGATAAACTTATTGTTAAGCCTTCTACCGGATATGTATTGAAGAAGAGATGATTTTAGTAAACCGAAATGCCGATTGAACTTAATAACTTTCATAAACAATAAATACTTGAGGTAAAAAAATGAAAAAATATTTTTTTCTGCTCGTATTAATTTTGCTTCTTGTAAGCATAACAATTAACGCTCAAGTATTATTTCAAACCGGTTCACCAGAATGGCTAGTAAACAAGTTCTTTGCCGAACAAAATTTTCCTGATAAGGGTTCTTTCTTTATAGATGAAATGATTGATCAGATCAGCTATCCTTCCATTGGAGAAGAACTTAAAGGAGAAGCTAAGATTAGTCAGCGAGAAATTGAACGAAGCAGCGATGAAGCCGTCTTTTCTGTAAATATCAGCAAAATAAATGAGCAAAAAGATTTTTATTGCTATTTGAAGAATAAAGATGGCTGGAAAATTTCTGCTATCAGAGCTTTTATTCTTCCGGGCTATGTGCATCTTCTTGCAGATTCAATTATGCGTGATCCTGATTTACCAGATTCAACAAAATCAATTGTTAATTCTATAAGACTTCTATCAGGCACAGATGAAAACCTGAAGGAATATTTTAAAATTAATTTTAATGAGTTTAAGAATTTGCTTGAATTATTCAACTCTGAAAAGGATAGTGAAATAAAACTATCACTGCAGAAGTTAAATCTTTCAGGTGCTTATAAATTAGATCAGCTTTCAGACTGCATTTACTTTTCAATTCTGGAGGTCAATTATCTTGATGCAGGATACATTTATTGTACTGATAAATCCAAACTTCCTGAAATTGACCCGAATAAATATATTATCGTTGATGAGGTAATTAAAGACTGGTATATATATAGGAGGAATTAATCAGAGCTAAAACTTTTCCTCAAAGATTTATCGACTGCTTGTTTAAAGTGACTTAAATTAACCGGTTTTTGAAATACAAACTCAATTCCAATTTCGTTGTAATCATTAATTGCGTTCCTGTCAATATCACTGCTTAGAACAATAACAGGAGGCTTACCTTTCAATTCAACTTTTTGCAGTTCAAGCACAAATTCATATCCGTTCATCACAGGCATTGAATGATCCGTAATAACAAGTGCAGGCGGTGAAATAATAATTTTTTCAAGTGCTTCTTTTCCGTTTGAAGCTACTTCCACTTCATAATCGGGAGTAATGTTCTTTAAAATCTTTGAATACAGTAAACGATCGGTTTTGTTATCATCAACAATAAGAATTTTTGCAGAAGCTACCGGCATTGTAAATCTAAAATCACTGCCCTCACCATATTTACTTTTAGCTCGGATTTTACCATTATGTTTTTCAACTATTTCACGAACAAGTGAAAGTCCTAGTCCGCTTCCTTTTTCACCGGCAGTTCCTTCCGAAGTGAATTTCGATTCAATACTGAAAAGTTTACTAAGATTTTCCGGTTTTATTCCAACACCTGTGTCCTTAACTGAAAATTCAAGAAAGCGGGGATTATCAGAAGGTGCAACAGATAAATAAATCTTTCCGCTTTCGTTAGTAAACTTTATTGCATTTGATATCAGATTACTGAAAACCTGGAGAAGTAAACTCTTATCGGCAAAAATTAATCTTTCATCCCTTACGAGATTAATTATTTCTACACCTTTTTGAATAGATATACCGGAAATGGAAGTTATTGCTTCTTTTATTATCTGTGCAGCATCGATTTTTTGCGGTTCGAATTTTATTCTTCCTGTTTGCAATCTTGTCCAATCCAATAAGGAATTTACAAGTGCAAGCATTGATTTAGATGAATCCTGAATATATCTGAAGTACTGATTCCTTTCTTCTTCAGTTAATTCTTTATCATTAATAAGTAAATCAACAAATCCAAGTATGGAACTAAAAGGAGTTCTGAGATCGTGCGAAATAATTGAAATAAATCTGTCTTTAGTTTCGTTAAGCTTAATTAAATTCTGGGTAGATTTTTTAAGTTCCTCTTCAGCGCGTTTTCTAAATGTAATATCACTAACGAGTCCGTAAACTTTTTGAATTCTACCGGCTCCAATTCTGACTAAATTAAGTTTAGTTCTAACCCATACAATATTTCCGTGCTTATTAATAATTCTGAATTCAAACTCGCCTGAATTTTGTATTCTGCTTTTTAACAGATTCATAAGCTTTGGTTTAAATAACTGAAAATCGTCTGGGTGAATTGCTTTAATAAATAATTTGCTGTCAGTTAAAAAAAGTGTTTGAGTAAAGCCAGTAATTTTTTGAACTGATGTTGTACAGAAAACAGGTCTGAGGTTTGATCCCATTCTTTCAAAAGTAAAAAGAAAGTCATCAATATTATCAGTAATGTTTCTGTACTTCTCTTCAGATTCTTTTATAGCTTTTTGTGTGCGAATTCTTTCAGAAATATCGCGGACAATCATTGCGACATAGCCACTTTCATCAAACTCAAAAGTGCCGGCGGAAATTTCAGTGTGAAAAAGTGAGCCGTCTTTTTTCTTTCCAAGAAAATCGAATCTTGAAGGCGTACCTTTTTTTCGTTCAAGAAGGCGCAAATATTCAGCTACTTTTAATATGTCATCATTAGAAACGAAATCAAGAATATCTTTGCCGGATAACTCATCACCGGTTTCATAATTAAAAATTTCGGCAAAGGCTTTATTTGCAAAAACCACCTTACCATTCTGTCCCATTACAATGCCGTCGTTAGAAGCATTAAGCATTGAAAGGAAGAGTTTAGCTTCTTTGTCATTCGACTTCTGCTCGTCAATTTCTTTAAGATAACAATCGTATTGTTCCGCATTGCCGTTTATTTTTTCAGGCACAATTGTTACCGAAAAATTACGCAAATCACCCTCTTTTGTTCTTAAAGGTAACTCAGCTTTAAGCGGGGAATTTATTTCTGCAGTGCTGATATCAAAAACATTTTTTTCAAAATATTGCTGATCTATTAAATCATAAATTCTTTTTTGCTTCAATTCATCGGAAGTATAATTAATCGTATCGCAGAAATTCTTATTAGCATAAACGAAACTTCCATTGCTGTCAATTTTAGTTATTAGAAAATCTGCATTAGTGAGAAGAGATGATAAGTCTTTAACTGTTTTGGTAAGTTCATTTTCAGAAGTTACTTGAGCCGTAATATCTTTACAAAGAACCAATAACTTTTTTTCATCAGAACCGCTGATTACAAAAAAGTATTCTATAACTTTTTCGTAATCGTATTGATGCTTAATATTTGCTTTTAATGATGACTCGGTCTGAAGAGAAGTTCTTATCTCTGCTAACTTCTGATGATCAAGTTCCGGGACAATATTGCCGACAAAATTATTTATAACCTCATTACGATTTTTGCCAAAAATAATTTCGCAATTACTATCCCAGTTGATAATATTATTATTTGTATCTAACGAAAACAGAGCTTGTCCGGCAGCTTGGTTTATAATCGAGTGACCCTCGTAAGTATCATAATCATCCCGAATGCTTTTGAGCTCATTTTCGGTTGATGAGATATCAAAAAAGAAAATGTATATAAATGAAATATTTTGCTTTTTATCAAGCTGCGGAATTAGTTTGACTTCAAAATAATTGACCGAAGTATTTTTAGTTATTTTAATTTTACCGGTTACAATGTTCCTTAGAATTATAAACCTGAGAAATCAGTTTGGTTAATTCTTCATAAGTTTCATTTTCCAAAAGAGAAGAAAGAGTGACATCGGAAAGAGAATCAGTCTCATTGAAAATTAATGATGTATTTCCGGAAACGAATTTGAGAACTCCATTCTTATCAATAACAACAAAACCGTCACTGAGCTGAGCAGTGGCATTTTCAAGAAAATCACTTCTTAATGCAAACTCTTTTTGAGTTTTATAAATAATTCTTAAATCTTCAATTAGAAGGATTCCACCAGAAAATTCTTCATTCTCAAAATTTGGTGTCCCTTTAATGATAAGTCGGATATTTGATTTTCCGGCAGAAGAAATCTCCTCAATTTCAGATTCGAAAGGATATCCCAGTTTGAGTTCTTCTAATTCGTTTACTATAGACTTGTGTGAAATAATATTTTCACTGAAAGCATTTTTTCCGACTAAAGAGTTGGTAAATACATCTGGATATAGTACTTCAAATTCGTGAAAAGCTTTGTTTACGAAATGGATATTCCCACTCTTATCAAACAGAATGATACCAACGGGAATATTGTCCAGAAGGTTTTCAGGAATATTTCCTATAAAATCTGGCAATGTGATCACTTTAAAAAGTCCATATGGCACACGTGTATAGCAATTATAATGCTATTAAGAACTTCCATGGATTGTCTGAAATTTTAGTAATAGCTCAACATTTTAAATGATTCTTAAATCCAAATAAAAAATTGAATTCTCAAATTCAAACTAAACGCTGATTTTTGTCTCGTTTTGAATCTTAGTTGCTTGATGTAAACAAATTCCTAATGCTAGCAATCATACACATATTACGACACATTTACAGAAGATATTTACTTTAATTTGATTAAATTTGGACGTTAAAAATTAAGCTAAAATTATTGTTAAAGCTACTTCAAAAATTAGGAAAAGGCACATTAGAATTCCTTCGAGAGTTTGGGCAGGTTTCTAATCTGTTATGGGGAATAATCAAGAGCTTTAAGCAGATTCCGCGCAGTAGAAAACTAATACTTTTTCAAATGGAACATATTGGAGTTAATTCACTTCCTCTTGTTTTAATTATTGCTGTATTTACCGGTGCAGTTGCAGCCTGGCAAGCAGCTTATCAGTTAAAAGGAATTGCTCCTCTTTCATTTCTTGGCGGTGCAACAAGCAGAGCAATAATTACAGAGCTTGGTCCCGTGCTAACCGGAATTGTAATTGCTGGAAGAGTTGGCGCATCAATTGCTGCCGAACTTGGTACAATGAAAGTTACTGAACAAATTGATGCACTTGAAACAATGGCAATCAGTCCGATTAGGTATTTAGCTATGCCAAGATTTTTGGCTGCTGTAATCATGCTGCCCATTCTTGTAATCTTTGCGAATCTTATTGCAATTATAGGTGCATATATTGTGTCAGATTATTTTCTTGGTGTTTCTTTTGCGGTTTTTTTCAATTCTGTAAAAAGATTTTTTGTTTTTTCTGATCTTATTGCCGGATTGGTTAAAACCTTATTTTTCGGTGGTGTAACAGCTTTACTCGGCTGCCATATTGGTTTCAGAACAGAGGGCGGTGCTGAAGGTGTTGGACTTGCTACCATTCGTTCTTTTGTAATGTCTGCGGCTCTTATTCTAATTCTGGATTATCTTCTTTGGATTTTCCTTTTTGGTGTTTGACAAGCAATAATTTTGCACACAAGTAAGTTGCATTTTAGCAACTTCTTATTATTGTTGTAATTTTTAATTGAATACTATTTTTATTAAATATGGATAACCTTATTCCTACAAATTGAAGGGTTTAGAAATGGAAAAAATTAAATATAATATTAAAAAAAGAACAGATAAAATCGTTCTACCTGAAAACCTGGGTTTCGGTCAAATCTTTACTGATCATATGTTCGAGATGGTATTTGAACCCGATAAAGGATGGCACAGCCCTCAGATTATATCCGTTGAGAAATTAAATTTGCACCCCGCATCATCTTTTATTCATTACGGTCAAACAATATTTGAAGGATTAAAAGCCTTCAAAACTGTTGATGATGAAGTTATAATTTTTAGACCGGAAGTTCATCTTAAGAGAATGAATAATTCGGCACGAAGAATTTGTATGCCTGAAATTGATATAGATTATGTTCTTAATGCGTTGAGAGATTTGGTTGATATCGAGCGAGATTGGGTGCCTTCAAAAAAAGGAGATTCACTATATATAAGACCATTTATGTTTGGCATTGATTCTGCATTGGGTGTTAGACCATCTAAAGCTTATAAGTTTAGTATTCTATTATCTCCGGTTGGTCCATATTACCCTCAGGGTTTTAAACCTGTAAAAATTTTAGTTCAGGATGATTATGTTAGAGCGGTAAGAAAAGGATTAGGCGAATGTAAAACAGGCGGAAATTACGCTGCTAGTATGCTCGCAGCAGAAGAAGCTGCAAAGAAAGGTTTTACACAGGTTTTATGGCTTGATGGAGTTCATCAGAAATATCTGCAGGAAGTTGGTATGATGAACATTTTCGTAAACTTTAAAAATGAAATTTCAACACCACTGTTAAACGGCTCTATTTTGCCCGGTATAACCCGAAGTTCAGTTATTCAGATTCTTGAAGAGTGGGGAATGAATGTAACTGAAAGAGAAATTTCAATTGATGAAATCATTAGCGAGAATGATAAAGGAAATGTAACTGGTTTGTTTGGAACTGGTACTGCCGCTGTTATCTCGTCTGTTGGATGGCTGAGCTTCAAAGACACACATATGACTTTTAACAATGGACAAATAAATGAATTGGATATGAAACTCTATGAGGAGCTTACATCAATTCATTACGGATTGAAAAAGGATGTTCGTAATTGGACATATAAAGTTGAAAAAAAGAGGTAGAAGTTATTTGATTTTATTTCGTAATGTGCTCTTTCTAATATTCACATTCAGTTTTGTCTTAATTGGACAAGACAAACCTAAAAATATTATTTTTTTAATTGGTGATGGAATGGGTGTCAACTATGTTGCCGCCTCATTCTATGATGATGAAAATAATCCTTATAAAAATTTCAAGTCAGTCGGTTTATCTAACACTGCATCAGCAAACAGACTAATAACTGATTCCGGTGCCGGAGCTACAGTTTTGGCCACGGGCTATAGAATAATTAACCGATACATCTCTGTTGATTCTTCAGGCAATTCGTTAAAAACATTATTTCAGGTTGCAAAGGAAAAAGGAAAATCAATTGGATTGATTGCAACAAGCTCGGTAACCCATGCTACACCTGCAGCTTTTTATGCTCATGTTGATGATAGAGGAAGAGAAACAGATATAGCATATGAATTATCCGATAGTGATGTTGATGTAATAATCGGTGGTGGAGAACAATTTTTTCTTCCCAATGTTTTGGGTGGTAGTAGAAAAGATGAACTTGACTTAATTAATAAAATGCAATCAAACGGATGGACCTGGTTAGATAAGTTTGATCATCAATCAATCATCGAAGCAAAAAAAGTTTTGTGTCTTATGGAAAAAAACGGACTAAAACATGCTTCGGATAGAAAACATACTTTAGGCGATTTCACTAAATCTGCAATAGAAAATTTAAAGAACAATGAAAACGGATTTGTTTTGATGATTGAGGGTTCCCAGATTGATTGGGCTGGTCACGACAATCTTCAGGATTATTTACTTTCTGAGATGAGAGATTTTAATACAGCAATTACCGAAGCATTTAACTTTGCAAAGGATGATGGAAATACTCTTATTGTAATAACTGCAGACCACGAAACCGGCGGAATGGTAGTAAGCGCAGGAGATGTTGACGGGAAAAATCTAAAACTTAGTTTTAATAATAAAAGCCATACCGCTGGATTTGTCCCCGTTTTCTCATTTGGCCCGTCAGAAGAATTATTTCAAGGGATACTTGAAAACTACGAAATTGGTCGAAATTTAATACTTCTGCTCGATCCAGCTTATAATTTCTAAAAATAAATTTACTTAAACTCCAAAAAGCTCTTGACAAGTGCTCATTTGCACACTATATTAGCAGTGAACAATTGAGCACTATTATGTTGAAAAAAGAATTAACAAATCGTCAGGAAGAAATTTTAATCTTTATTAAAGAATTTCTTTATCAAAACGGCTATCCACCAACTTTAAGGCAAATTGGAAAACAATTCGACATTTCCTCTACATTCGGAGTTAAGCGTCATCTTGATGCATTAGAGAAAAAAGGTTATCTCAACATCGAAAGTCATGCAAGCCGTGGAATATCTATTATAAAAGATGATAATGAATTTTCTCTCCCATCAATCATCAGAGATGAAGATAATTTACTTAACAGAGTTCCAATCATTGGTCGTGTCGCTGCGGGTTCTCCAATTCTTGCTGAAGAGAATATAGAAGGTTCAATTCTTATTGATCCATCTTTTATGGGAAAAGCAAAAAATTGTTTTGCTTTAAAGGTTAAAGGTGATAGTATGATAAATGCAGGAATTTTTGAAGGTGACCTTGTTATAGTTGCTCCTCAACATTCTGCCCATACGAATGAGATAATAGTTGCGAAAATAGACGATGAAGTGACAGTTAAAAAATATTTTTCAAAAGGAAATGAAATTAAACTCATTCCTGAAAATGATACATATAGTCCAATTATAATTAACGAAGAAAATGAATTTTCTATCATCGGTAAAGTTACCGGCGTTGTAAGATGGCTTAATTGAAAGGAGATAAAAAATGATAAACGAAATGAAATTTTATTCTTTAGGAAAAAGCGAAATATTTAAAAAAGCAATTATTACTAGAAGCAGATTGCAATTTCTGTATAATCTGAACCAGTTCTCAATTGAACCATATTACATAGGAATTGAAAAGAATGGAAGAAAGGTAATCTACGGCAAGTTGTCTAATTCAAGTGAGATAAAGAAATTTGATTATAAGAGAATAGCAAACATTAGAGTATTGAAAACCAAAAAGTTTTCACCCGTTATACCGATTATACCAATGGCATCATAAAGCGCAGGAGGTGTGTTATGACTGACAGAAGAAAAGAAATAGATTTATTAGTAGAACATTTTTGGAAAAAAGGTTACTTAACCTTAAGCAGAAAGTTCGGTACTTATTTACCAGAGCCTTCTAGTATCGGGGGTTTTGAGGTTGATATTATTGCAAGGCAAAAAAAGAATTATGCGATTGGCATTACTTTAAATCATGAAGATCTTAAGGACGCTTCACTCGTTAATCGATTAAGATATCTTGCAACACGACAAACAAGAAATTCCAACAAAAAAGTATCACTTTTTATTGGAGTTAATAAAGCGGATTATTCATATGCTAAGTCCATTATAAATAAAATTGAGGAAGATATCCGTAAAAACATAAGTTTATTTATTATTGATGAAAAGCATGAGTCTGCGCCTTTTCGTAAGAAAGAGCGTGTATTATTTTCATGAAGTTGAAATTTGGGGGATTATTTTTCACAGATTAAATCCTTTTTTTTACCTTTCAATACTCTTACATCATATCTAATATTCCGTATAGACATTATTTACAATTTGTGCAAGTGGAAAAATCCTTGATTTTCAGTCGTTGCAACCTTAATTTTACACGCTTAATCAAACATTAGGATTGAAAGTTGAGTAAGAAAAAAAATGCTTCCGATGAACTTGCACAGGAAGAGCTTAAAAAGTCAGGGGTTATTCCAACTCATATTGCAATAATAATGGATGGTAATGGCAGATGGGCTAAGAAAAAAGGGCTTCCCAGAGTAGCTGGGCATAAAAGGGGTGTAGATACAGTAAGAGAAATTGTTGAAGCTTGTGCACAAATTGGAGTTAAATATCTTACCCTATATACTTTTTCAACAGAAAACTGGAAAAGACCAAAGGATGAAGTTTCTACTTTAATGCGTCTTTTGCTTAAAAGCTTGAAGGATAGAGTTGAGGAACTTAATAAAAACGACATACGACTAACAACCATTGGTGATATTACTGAACTGCCAAATGTAGTTCAAAAGCAACTTCAGAAAGATATTGAAAGAACGAAAAACAATAAAAAAATGGTGTTGAATCTTGCCCTTAGTTACAGTGGAAGATGGGAATTGCTTCAGGCAATGAAAAGCATTTCTAAATTAGTGGCTAATGGAAAGATAAAACCCGAAGAATTGATAGAAGAAACTATTTCAAATCATTTAACAACAAACAAAATTCCTGATCCGGAACTTCTTATTCGAACCAGTGGCGAATTTAGAGTCAGCAACTTTTTACTTTGGCAGATTGCATACTCTGAATTTGTTATAACTGATGTTTTTTGGCCTGACTTTTCTAGAGAGCATCTTTATGATGCAGTCAGACAATTTCAAAAAAGAGAAAGAAGATTTGGCAGAGTTTCCGAACAAATTAAACAGAATGAAAAAGGCTTAAAGGATGTCCATTACTCCTCCAAAGAAATTGTATAACGCTGTATTTTTAATTTTAATAATCATACTTTCAACCCAGGCTTATTCACAGGAACAAAGAACTGTTTATAAAGTTTTAGGCGTTTCCGTTGAGGGAAATAAATTTGCTGATGCGCCTACAATTATTGCCAGCAGCGGATTGAAAGTTGGTGATGAAATTCAAGTGCCTGGTGACCAAACTCTTAATGCAATAAGAAATTTATGGTCTCTTGGGATTTTTTCAGACATACAGATAGTTATTGATAAACAAGTTGCCGACGGTGTATTTTTATTAATCAAGGTTGCCGAATATCCTAAACTTGAAAAAGTTGTGTTTGAAGGAGATGACGAAGTTAGTGATAGTGATATAGAAAAATTAATTAGTTTTATTCGCGGTCAGACTATCAAGCCTCAGGACATTTCAAAACTGGAACAAATAATATTAAATCTTTATACTGAAGAAGGTTTTTTTAATGCACAGATAAAGTCTGAATATTATATTTATTCCAGCGCAGATACAGTTGACGGAGATATATTCGTTTTATGGAAGAATCAAAAAGATTTTTCTGATGAATATGAAGTTGAATATGAATCCGGTGATCAGCGCTATGCTGATTTAATTGGAAGAATAAAAGAGCGCGTACTAATAAAATTAAAAATTACAGAGGGCGATGAAGTTACCGTTCGGGAAATTGAATTTATTGGAAATGAAGCATTCGACGATGATGATCTAAAAAGTGAAATGGATGAAATTTCCGAAAAGAGATGGTGGAAATTCTGGAGCGGCGCAAAATTCGATCCTGAAAAATATAAATCCGATAAAGATCTTATTATCAAGTTTTTTAGAAAAAACGGTTACCTAGATGCAGAAATTATTTCAGATTCTCTGATTTATTTTAACAACAATACTGATCTCAATATAGTAATGGATGTTTTTGAAGGGCCTCAATACAAAATCAGAAATATAACATGGGAAGGAAATACTGTTTATCCAGATGACGTCCTAACAGCAAGACTTGAGTTTTCAGCAGGTGATGTTTTTAACTATGAAAAGTTTGAACAGAACCTTAGAGGAAATGAAAAACAATCTGATGTTTCTGCTCTTTATCTCGACAACGGTTATCTTACATTTAATGTTCAGCCTAAAGAAGTTCGAGTTCCAGGTGATTCTATCGATATAATAATTAGAGTTGATGAAAGAAATCAGTTTAGAATAGGCAGAGTTGATATTGGCGGGAATGATAAAACAATGGAGAAAGTTATTCGTCGTGAGTTATTTACAATTCCCGGTGAATATTTTAATCGTGCGTTGCTTTTTAGAAGCGTGCAACAGCTTGCCAATCTTCAGTACTTTAATATGGAAAAACTTTATGGACCTACTGGTATTGACACCAAACTTGCCAGCGACAGCACAGTTGATGTTTCATTCAATGTGGAAGAAAAATCCAGTGACTACTTGAATGCATCTGTTGGTTATAGTGGCGCCTTTGGCTTCAGCGGTGCGGTCGGAATAACATTAACAAATTTTTCAATTGCAAAACCATTTCAATTAGGTGGTGGGCAAATATTGAGCTTCAACTGGCAGTTTGGGGTTGGAAGCTTTTACAGAACATTTACGCTTGGTTTTACTGAACCCTGGTTATTTGACACACCAACTTCTGTTGGGGCAGAACTTTTCGATACTCGTCAGCAATATATTTATGATCTCAGACAATCGGGTGCTACTGTAAGAGTAGGAAGAAGATTAAAATGGCCTGATGATTTCTTCTATATTCAGGGAAGAGTTAAATATCAATATAATAATGTTATTGAAGGTCGTGGTTTTTATGTTGAAGGTAGGACTCATCAATATTCATTAGGAGCTCTTATCACCAGAAAAAATATTGATAATCCTATCTTCCCGTCAATTGGCTCTTCAGTTGCTCTTGATCTTGAACTTACTGGCGGACCAATTCTTCCAGGTGATGTAGACTATCTAAAAATTGGTTTTACTGCCGAATGGTACAGAAGATTATTCAACAGTAACCGTATAGTGCTCTATACAATTGCTGATCTTGGCTATATTGATGAAATAGTAAAAGGTACAAATATTCAGCCTTTTGAGTTTTATTACATGGGTGGTAATGGCTTGATAATTGCCACATCTTCGCTACGTGGATATGATGACAGAACAGTTGGTCCGCGCAATATATTCGGTGATGTGATTGGCGGTAGAGTGATGGCTAAATTTGGAACCGAGATAAGACTTGCGGTAACTCTTGAACCAATTCCATTATATTTTTTGGCATTTGCTGAAGCCGGAAACGTATTTGAAAGCTTCCAGAAAACTGATATTTTTGATCTTCGTAAGTCTGTTGGTTTTGGTGCAAGATTGCTCATCAATCCAATTGGTCTGATTGGTTTTGATGTCGGTTATGGCTTCGATAGACAATTAACTGATAATAAAGAGCCCGCCTGGCTGTTTCACTTCCAGTTTGGCAGGGGATTTTAACATTATAATAATAACAAGAAAGAGGAAACAAGTGAAAAAGTACCTTTTAATTATTTCATTAGTTCTTTTTAGTATTTCAGCTTTTGCACAATCTGCTTTAAAAATTGGATATGTTGATTCTGAAACTATTCTGACTCAATTTCCGGAGGCCATTAAAGCTCAGGGTGATCTGGATGCATTAACAAACAAATGGAGCGCTCAGGTTGATTCGATGACTTTAGCTTACCAACAGGCAATTGCAGATTATCAAAAGCAACAAGTAACAATGCCTGATGATAAAAAACTCGAAGCTCAACAAAAAATTGTTGGTATGGAACAACAAATAATGGATTTCAGAAGACAAAAATTTCAACAAGGAACAGGAGAAATTTTTAGAGAGCAGGAAAGAATTTTTGCTCCTATAAAAACAAAAATTTATGATGCAATTGAAAAAGTTGCTAAAGAAGAAACTATGCAATTTGTGTTTGATAAAAGCGGCGATATACTTCTTCTTTATGCCGATGCTGGTTTTGATATCACGTTTAAAGTATTAGATAAGCTTAAAAGAGGTAACTAATACTTGATTTTGGTCACCATAAAAGTTCTCTCTTTTTTTAGGAGAGAACTTTTTCTTTTTTATGCGTATTTTATAAAAGTAAAATTAAGAAATTGAAAGACTTCCGTATGAAGAAAATATTTTTATCCCTCGTTGTTTTTATTTTTATCTCTTCTGTGTCACTCGCCCAATTAAAGATTGGTTATATAGATTCTGATACAGTTATGGATAAACTTCCGGATGTGCAGGATGCACGTCAAAAAATTGATGCTTTAATACAAGAGTGGCAGGTTGAGCTGAGACAACTTGAGAGTCAGTGGAAAACAAAATATGATGACTATGAAAAGCGAAAGCTAATTATGACTGATCAAACAAGAACTGAAATGGAAGCTGAATTGATTAAGCTTGAAAACGATATTGCTCAATACAGAGATAAAAAATTCGGTACAAACGGAGAACTTTTTCAGAAACAGGATGAATTAATGAAACCTGTTCAGAATAAAGTTTTTAACGCAATTAAACAAGTTGCTGAAGAAGAAGATCTCGATTTCGTTTTTGATCGCAGTGGTGATATTATGATACTTTTTGCAAAGGAGCAGTATGATATTTCCGCAAAAGTTTTGAACAAACTTAAAATTGACTGATTTCAATGCCTATTCCACTTAAAGAAATTGCTCAGCTTGTCGGTGGTAAAATACTCGGTGACGAAAATATTATTATAAATAATGTAGCCAAAATTGAAGAAGCAAAACAAGGCGATATAACTTTTCTTTATCTTTCTACTTATGAAAAATATTTTGATGCTACTGAAGCATCTGCGGTTTTAGTTAAACCGGGATTCAGTAAATCGCGCACCGATCTTTCTGTACTTGAAGTTGATTTTCCTGAAAAAGCTTTTCATAAAATCATTTTAAATTATTTCTCGCCAGAATTTAAACTTGAAGGAATTGATCTTTCTGCTTTCGTTCATCCATCAGCTTCTTTGGGGAAAAATGTTGCGATTGGTAAAAATGTAGTTGTATCGGCAGGATGTAAGATTGGCGATAACACAAAAATATTTCATAATAATGTTCTTTATGAAAATGCTGAAGTTGGTAACAATTGCCTTTTCTTTTCCAATATAAGCATTAGAGAAAATTGTAAAATTGGAAACAGAGTAATTCTTCATTCTGGTGTTGTTATTGGAAGCGATGGATTTGGATTTTCACCGGATGAAAAAGGTGTATATCAAAAGATTCCGCAGATTGGTAATGTTATTTTAGAAGATGATGTAGAAATAGGTTCCAATGTTTCAATCGACCGAGCAGCATTAGGTTCAACTGTTATCAAGCGTGGCGTTAAGCTTGATAATCTTGTGCAAATTGCACACAATGTTGTTGTAGGTGAAGATACTGTTATTTCCTCACAAAGCGGAATTTCGGGCAGCACAAAAATCGGAAACAATTGTATTATCGCGGGTCAGGTTGGGATTATTGGTCATATTGAAATTGCTGATAAAACTGTACTGATGGCACAAGCCGGTATTTCAAAATCAATAACCAAACCCGGTTATTATTTTGGGTCGCCTGCAAAAGAGATTAAAACAGCCAAAGTTCTTGAAGTTCACATAAGAAATCTTCCTGAATATTCCAAAAGAATTAAACAGCTTGAAGATGAAATCATTAAACTGAAAGAATTACTAAAAGAAAACTCAAAAGCCTAAGTATATATCATTTTCTATAGGCTTTTCCTCAATTGTATTTCATACCTCATCTCATTATTTTAATATAGATTTTTTATTCAAAAATATAATCGGTAATCTATGTTAGAACAACAAAGAACTATAGCAGGAGCTGTTTCGATGGAAGGTACCGGTCTTCACACCGGAGCCACTTGCAAAATGACATTCAAGCCTGCACCTGAAAATTATGGAATAAGATTCGTAAGAGTTGACTTAGGTGGTAATCCTGAAATTCCTGCTATTGCAGATAATGTAGTTGATGTTTCGCGCGGAACAACACTTGGTATTGGTGAGGCAAAAGTTTACACAGTTGAACACGTGCTTGCATCAATTGTAGGATTGCAGATTGATAATATTATTATTGAGCTTGATGGCATTGAGCCTCCGATTGGTGATGGTAGTGCCTTGCCTTATGTCCAGGTTTTACAAAAAGCCGGCTTTGTTCAGCAGGAAGCTCCAAAGGATTACCTGATAATAGATGAAACAGTAACTTACCATAATGAGGAGAAGCAAATTGATATCGTTGCATTACCATTAGATAAATACAGAATTACTGTAATGGTCGATTATCAAAATCCGGCACTTGGCAGTCAGCATACAGGTTTGTTTGATCTTGAAAAAGAATTTGTAACTGAGTTTGCACCGGCAAGAACTTTTTGCTTCCTAAGTGAAGTTGAAATGCTTGCAGACCAGGGATTGATTAAAGGTGGAGATTTAGATAATGCGGTTGTAATTGTTGATCACAAACCATCTCAGGATGAATTAAATAAGCTTGCAAAAAAAATCGGTATTACAAAAAAAATAGATCTTGGTGATAGTGGAATCCTAAACAACAAGGAAACAAGATTCCGCAATGAACCTGTAAGACATAAGCTGCTCGATCTTCTTGGGGATCTTGCTCTTATTGGTGCACCTATTAAAGCACAAATATTGGCTGCACGTCCCGGACATAAAGCTAATGTTGAGTTTGCAAAACAGGTTAGAAAATTATATCAACAGAAAAAACTTGTTAAGAAATTTCAGTTTGTTAAAAAAGAGGGAGTTGTTTTTGATACTTCGGCAATTGAAAGAATTCTTCCACACAGATATCCATTCCTGCTTGTTGATAAAATAATTCATCTTGATCTGGATAAAAAAGTTATCGGAGTGAAATCTGTTACGCTCAACGAACCATTTTTTCAGGGTCACTTTCCAGGTCAACCAATTATGCCAGGTGTACTTATAGTTGAAGCAATGGCTCAAACAGGCGGAGTGCTTTTACTTAATGCATTTCCAAATCCTGAAGAAAAATTAGTTTATTTTATGCAAATCAATAATGCCAAATTCAGAAAGACCGTTGTTCCGGGTGATCAATTGTTTATGAATGTAGAACTAACTCAGAAAAAAAGCAAAGTGGTTATGATGCAAGGCAAAGCGTATGTGAATGATGTGCTTGTTGCAGAGGCTGAATTTATGGCGGGAATTGTTGATCGTCCAAAAC
The DNA here is from genome assembly GCA_963714415.1 of uncultured Ignavibacteriaceae bacterium. Lineage (GTDB taxonomy): Bacteria > Bacteroidota > Ignavibacteria > Ignavibacteriales > Ignavibacteriaceae > JAGXRK01. The sequence continues at coordinate 174,275 of CAVQOL010000027.1, read as the reverse complement.
AAATTCAAGAGTGATATATGAATAATATACATTCCACTGCTATTGTTGGTTCTAAAGCAAAATTAGGTGATAATATTACCGTCGGTCCTTATGCTATTGTCCAAGATGATGTTGAGATAGGAAATGATTGCCAGGTTGGACCGCATGTTGTCATTTATGATGGTGCAAGGATTGGTAATCGGGTAAAAATAAAACAAGCTGCTTCAATTGCTCACGTTCCCCAGGATTTGAAGTTTAGTCAAGAGCCAAGTTTATTCATCATTGGTGATGATACTGTCATTCATGAATTTGTTACATTACACAGAGGAACAAATGAAACAGGCAAATCTGAAATAGGGAAAAAATGTCTGCTGATGGCATATACACACATAGCACATGATTGTGTAGTTGGTGATAATGTTATTATTGCTAATGCTGTTCAGATTGCTGGGCACGTCCATATAGAAGATTGGGTTATATTAGCCGGCTCTAGTGGTGTTCATCAATTTTGTAGGATTGGAAAACATGCAATGTTAGGTGCAAATGCTGCTGCTGTTAAAGATGTCCCTCCATTTATTTTAAGTGGCAGGTTTCCGACCAAGTATGAAGGACTAAATAAAGTTGGATTGCGGAGACGCGGATTTAATAATGAAGACATTGAAAAAATTAAAAAATCATATGATTTAATTTATAATTCAGGTCTTAATGTATCTCAAGCGATTATCAGAGTTGAAGCAGAACTCGGCAGCAATCCTTTTGTTCAAGATATTATCTCCTTTGTTCGTACAAGTAAACGTGGAATAATCGGTAAGAAATGGTCTGGAAGTTCATAAACTCGGGTGAGAATACCGGCAAGTTTAACATGGATTTAGATGTTCAGCTTGCTAATGAATTTAATAATAGTCAAGTTATTTTTCGTGTTTATAGGTGGAAACCTTATTGCATTTCTCTCGGTGCCAATCAGAACTTTGATGAAATAAATATTGATAAGGCTAAATTCAATAATATTGATATTGTTAAACGCCCCACTGGTGGAAGAGCGATTCTTCATTCTGAAGAACTTACATACTCCGTAATTTATCCCATTGATTATAATACTTCCGCACATGATCTTTACAATCAAATTAATCTTGCTTTAAAAAAAGGTTTGATCAACTATAACAGTTTATTGAGTAAAATTGAACTAGAACATCAACAGCCTGATTTCAAACAATTTTATAAAGAAGATAGAAGCGCAATTTGCTTTGCTGTTTCTGCAAAAAGTGAAATTAATTTTAATAATAAAAAATTAGTCGGAAGTGCACAACGGAAATTAGGTAGAGTTATTCTTCAACATGGTTCAATTCTTGGCGGTGATTATCATCTTAAAATTGCTGATTTTCTGAATCTTAATGAGGATCGAAGAGCACAAATAAAAAATGAAATTGTTAACTCAACCATTGATTTAAAGTCAATTCTTAATGAAGAAATAGATTATTCAAAACTATCCAGTTCTCTTAAACAAGGTTTTGAAGAACATTTTAAAATTAGATTTCAAAACGATATTAAAGAAACAGTTGAGATTTAGATTCTGCCATGGTTCTTTTGAAATTCATACTATCAGCCGTCGTTAAAAACAAATATGATTAAACGAATACTATTAATTATTTTTTTTATCTCTATAACGAGTACTTTGCTGTTCTCGCAGACTGAATCAGATATTTTTCTTGAAGGCGCATCTGTTATAGATCTGAAATCAGATGGGGATCACCTTTGGGTGGCTACTTATGGGCAAGGTATTTATAGGTACTCGTTCAAGGAGGAAAAATGGTTTAATTATTCGACTGCCAATAATAATCTTGATAACGATCTTTTCTTTACCCTTGAAGTTAGTCCAAATTTCGTCTGGGCAGGTACAACAGAAGGTCTGTTCACACTTGATAGAAAAACAAATAAATGGACAAAAAGAAAATTTGCACAAGGTGGCGAATTCGGCAACTGGATAAGATCATTAAGATATGATAAAAAAAGAGATGTTTTGTGGGTCGGAAGATTTAGAAACGTAACCCATTTCGATGTTAAGCGAAGAAGATATACCGATATTGACAGAATGCAGGGAACTGATCAAAAAAGTAACAACATTAAATCCATTGCTTTTGATGGAGATAGCCTTGTTTGGTTTGGAAGTGAATCTGGAGTGCATAAATATAATCTTAAAAAAAGTATTAAAGATCCATCTGCCTGGACTTATATAAATAATAAAGGAAAAAATTTTCTAGGTGAAGGGGAATCAGTTTCTGTTTCTGATATTTTGTTTGAAGGAAAAAATGTCTGGTTCGGAACTGATGAATTCGTAACTAAGGAAAATCCCACATTTAACATAGGCGGTATTTATATTTTTAACAGAAAATTTAACTGGGAAAGAATATCACGTGTTGATGGTTTAGAGGGTAGCGGAATATACTGTATGGCAAGAACAGGTAATTATATTTGGACAGGAGTTTATGAATTTGACAGACGCGATAAGAAGGAATTTGGAAAAGGATTATTTCTTATTAACCGAAATACATTGGAAATGAATCCGATTGACCTTAATGAAATAAAAATTAATTCATCAACAATTTTATCATTATTATTGGAATCAGATTATCTTTGGATTGGAACAGACAGAGGTTTAGTAAGGCTTCACCTTAAAAATGAGCTCGCCAAATGGGGTGTAAAATAATTTTTTGTCGAATTTCCAGATTATCTATTAAATTTATTCTTCTCGGCTATAATATTCAGGTAAAAACTATTGATAGTGCAGAAGATTAGTTCTCATCAAGAAGAGGAATTTCCTTCAGTAACCACCTATTTATCCACTTTTAACGCTATTTTATTATAGTTATCTTTAAACTTAAATTTCCATAATTCAGGTATTATAATGATTAAGTTATCCGAAAAGAGACTTTTAGAGTTAAAAAATAAGTTTAAAGGAAAACACATTGCTGTAATCGGCGATATGATGCTCGATATTTATTTCTGGGGAGATGTAAAAAGAATTTCTCCCGAGGCTCCTGTGCCAGTTGTTGAAGTCGAAAATGAATTTTTTCGGTTCGGCGGAGCAGCAAACTGTGCATTAAATATTGCTTCTCTTGGAGGAAAACCTGAACCTTTTGGAATTATTGGTTATGATAACTTTGGTACAATATTTTCTTCATTACTTTCAGAATCTCATATATGTTCAAAAGGAATTATTATTGATGAAGCAAGACCAACAACTGCAAAAACAAGAGTTATTGCAGGTGACCAGCACGTTGTAAGAATTGATAAAGAAAGCAAACAGAATATAAATTCAGATCTGAATAAAAAAATATTAAATCATCTGAAAACAATTATAGATTCTGTAGATGGAATAATTCTTCAGGATTATAATAAAGGCGTTCTTACTGAATCACTGATTGAAAAGATAATAGAACTTGCAAATAAAAAGAAAGTTCTGGTTACAGTTGATCCGAAATTCAATAATTTTTTCGCATATAAAAATGTAACGGTATTTAAACCAAACAGAAAAGAAGCCGAAGATGTTCTTGGAATGAAAATTAAATCGGATGATGATGTTTCGAAAGCCGGAAGGATTATTCTTGAAAAACTTAAAGCAAAAAATGTATTGCTAACGCTTGGAGAAGACGGAATTGCAGTTTTTGAAAAAGATAAACCTGAAAAGAGAATGCCCACTAAAGCGAGAAAGGTTGCAGATGTTTCCGGAGCAGGCGATACAGTTATCTCTACATTAACAATTGCACTCGCTGCAGGCGCTAATATAATTGAAGCGTCTTATCTTGCAAACTATGCGGGCGGAATTGTATGTGAAGATGTTGGTATAGTCCCTATTCAAATTGATAAACTTTTTGATACAATAATAAGAGAAAACAAATGAGTATAATTAAACCACTTGAAGAATTAAAAATAATTCGCAAACAAATTAAGTTCGAGAACAAAAAAGTTGTATTTACAAACGGTGTGTTTGACTTAATTCACGCCGGTCATATTGATTATCTGACAAAAGCAAAAGCTCTTGGCGATGTTTTAATCGTGGGACTCAACACTGATGAATCCGTACGAAGAATTAAAGGTGATAAAAGACCAATATTAAAAGAAGAAGAACGTTCGTTTATAGTTTCGAATTTAAAACCAGTTGACTATCTTGTCCTGTTTGATGAAGATACTCCGGCTAATCTTATTGAAAATCTTATACCTGATGTCCTTGTTAAAGGGGCGGACTGGGCATTAGATGAAATAGTCGGAAGGGAAGTAGTAGAACAAAACGGTGGACAGGTAAAGGCAATTAAGTTTGCTAACGAACAGTCAACTTCAAAAATAATTGATTCTATAATTTCTAAATATTGCAAGTGAAAGAAGAAGTAGAAAAAATAAAAAAAAAATTGACCGGTCAAAGAATACTTCGTATCAGCGTCAATTCATTTTTATATTTTGTAATCGGCATAATTTTAATTTTTCTTATTGCATTCGGTTTTACACAAACTTCAATTTTCCGCGATTGGTTGAAAGATACTATTGTTGAAGAACTAAACGGCACAATGAACGGAGAGATCAGCATTGATAAACTGGAAGGAACAATTTTTACTTCCGTTGTACTTAAAAACACACTTCTTACTAACGAAAAAGATACAGTCCTTTCTGCAGAACATATTGAAATAAAAACAAGTCCGTTAAAGCTTTTGTTTAAAATCATCTACCTAAGAAAGGTCGAAATAAGAAACGCTTCATTTTTTTTAAGAGAAGATAATTCCGGAACACTCAACATATCTAAATTATTTCCACCATCGGAAGAAGATGAAGATACAACTTCTTCGGAGTTTCCTTTTGCTTTCCAGGTTGCAGATTTTTATCTGAATAATATAAATTTTACTCTGCAGGAGTATTCAAAAATTAATAGCAATGCGTCTTATGAATCCTTAAATCTTTCGGATTTAAGAATTCATGACTTGAATTTTAGAAGTAGTGCTTTTGCAGATATAAGCAAAAATTCTTTTCAATTAAGTATATCTGAATTCTCATTCTTTCCCAATTTTAAATTGTTTAATCTTGAACAACTTAAAGGAGAAATATTTGCAACGGAAAATGGTATTCTTATAAGTGGACTTCATATTATAACTGAAGATTCAGATATTATCTTGAATGCGGGTATTACAGACATAAATCTATTCGATGATTTTACAGACGAAGAATTAGGAAATGCTCCATTAAGAATTAAAGTTCAGTCTGACAATTTCAACTTTGATAACCTTTCTACTTTTATCCCTGAGTTAAGTATGATGAAGGGACAAGTTTCCATTAATTTATTCGCGGAAGGTTCATTAAATAATTTATCGTTTGATAAATTTCATCTAAGTTATAACAATACAAGTATAAAACTAAATGGTGAACTGAAAAATGCACTTGACTTTAATAACCTTACGGTAAATGCTGATTTGAGCGGGTCAGTTATAGATCCTGATGATCCCGGAAAATTATTTCCATCTTTAGGTTTACCTTCCTACGCTGGATTTTGGAATAGTTACTTTTGATACTTTGATATTCAAGGGTAATCCTGTTGACTTCGAAACAAAAATTACTTTGACTTCTGATAAGGGAGACAATGTAAGTGGTTTTGCAAATCTGAATCTCAAAGAAGATCAGGCCAAATATGATATTGACCTCAAAACAAAAAATCTTAATATTCAGCCATTTGCCGGAATAAATTCAAATCTGAATAGTAAGATAATAATGAAGGGATCGGGATTCTCTCCTTCGGATATGAATTCTGTCATAAATATTACTGCCGACAGGTCGTCAATTGGTGATTCATATCTTGAGAAATTAGAATCATTTACTAAAGCCGATAAAGGAAATATCGAGAGTAATGTAAATATAACTATTGATACCGCAACAATTTTTAATCTTGTATCAAAATTTGATTTTAATGAGCCCGATGATCCGTCTTATAGTCTGGAAATGATGGTAAAAAATTTAAATCTCGGAAAAATTATAAATGATGAAGAATTAGAATCAAAAATTAATTTTGAATTGCAGGCAGAAGGAAAAGGTTTTAATCCCGATAGTCTTGATCTTTTCATGTTTGTGAATTTTAAAGAATCTTATATTTATGATTTTAATATTGATAGTACATTGCTGATTGTTGACGTAAGAAGAAACGATAACGGTAATAAAATTATTAATATTATTTCTGACATAGCCGACCTTACAATATCGGGTCAATATTCAATTGTTACATTATCCGATGTTATTTTAGCAGAGATAGAAATGCTTCAGAGTTCTATTTTTGAAAAATATTCTTATCTTTTCCGGACTAAGGAATCAAACATTCCGGTCTTAAGTCAGCAAAGTAAAAGAATACTGGCTCTTGAAGATATTTCTCTCGATTATCTTGTTGACTTTAAAGATTTTCTTACTTTAAAGCTTGGGGATTCTGAATTAGAAATTGACGGAAGCATTGTCGGGAACATAGTAACAACTCAAGACAGTATATTGTTTTCCTCAACAGTTGATTTGAATTACTTTAAATTCTGGAACAATGTTGACCTTTATTTTCTTACCAGAACAAAATTAGACATTACTTTATGGAATAAAATTCAATCTGGTTCTTTAGAAGATTTTTCTGTTTTTCTTTTTTTCCGAGCGAATCGTTTATATGCAGGCAGTAACTTTTATAATATTGGTTTTCGAACTACAATTGAAAATAACAATGTCTCTTTAAATTTTAATACACAAATGGAAGATTATCTTAATCTTAAATTGCAAGGTTCTTTAAATGTAGATGAAGATCTTCAGCGATTAGTGGCCCAATTTGATTCTATAAAAATTAACTATAACAATCTTAAAATAAAGAACTCAGAAAAAGTTGTAATAAATTATAAAGATTCAGATTTTAATTTCGAAAACGTAAATCTTTCTTTAGCAGACGGCATATTTAACCTAACAGGTAATTTTGGTTTTGAAGGGGAAGGATTAGTTAATTTTTATGCGAAGGATTTAGAGTGGAGAGTGTTAGGAAGAGAAACTATTGGGATTGATGATGATAGTAATTTCGATTCAAAGATAAATTTAACTGGACAGTTAAAAGGAAATATTGCAAATCCGATATTATCAGTGAATCTTATTATGAATGATTTAATATATCAGGGAAAGAACCTAGGAATAATTCTTTCTGATCTTTCTTTTGCAAATAATGAGATAAGCACAGATTTGAAATTCATTGATTCATCCAAAACAATTGAAATACCTAAACTAAAAATCTATGGAACAGTTCCGTTTGAATTATCATCTAACGAAAATGGGAATGAATCAATTGTTCCAAAGGAATTGAATATTAAAATAATTTCTGAAGATTTTGATCTATCATCTTTAGGAAATGCAGTGCCTTTTATTAATGATCTTACAGGTAAGTTAAACATAAACATGGATGTTGCTGGAACAATTAATGATCCCCTTATAAACGGATTTATTGATATTCATAACACTTCGTTTATTGCAGAGAATAATAACCTCAGATATAATTTTGAAGCTAAAGCCCTATTTAACAAAGACGTCATTCAAATTGAAAACGTATCGCTTGGAAATGTAATCGGAACAAGATATGGAGGTACATTAATAGGAAACGGTGAAATACTACTTGATAAAATTAACTTTGTAAATGTAGATCTAAATTTAAAAGGTGATCTGAAAATCTTAGATAAAGTTTCACGCGAAGTTAATCCGATAGTTTATGGTGATCTGGTAATTCAAACAGATGGGGAAATTCATCTGACTATTAATGACCAGACAGCATTTATTGATATTCCTATCAATGTAACAGTTGCAGATCTTATTTTTACATTACCACAAACTGCTTATCAGAATACATCAGGTTTTATCTATAGGTTTCCTGAATACATCGATCCTCTTAATTTGTTTGAGAGCGGACTCGATAGTTTAGTTATAGTTGCTGAACAAAGTAAATTTCTAGAAACAGGTGAGCAAACTGTAACGAGTAATTTTGATTACAATATTCGGGTTAACATGAAAACCGAAGCAAAAATGATTGTTGTTTTATCCAAAGAATTAAATCAGAGTTTGACTGCTATGATGGACGGTAATTTTGAGCTTTCATCCAGGGACGGACGAACTGTTTCAACAGGTCAGCTTAACTTATTAGAGGGTTCAAAACTTTCGTTCATTAAAACTTTTGAAGTAGTTGGAAACGTGAGAGTTGAAAAACTAGAGAATCCAATATTAAACATCACAGCCATTTATAGAAATTACTACTATCCGGCCGATACTACCGGAACTGCCGATGAGGTTGAAGTAGCAGTAAAGATAAGATTTAACGGACCTTTAAGTGAACTGAGCAAAAACTTTATAAAAGATGAAGAAAATATTGCAGTATACGTTGGTTCAGATAAAATTGAAAATGATGAAAGAGATCCTACCAAAACAACATCTGATGCTTTCCTTTTCTTAATTGCAGGTAAGTTTACAGATGGAGCAACCACGCAGGAAATAAATGCTGCAGCATCAACTGCGGCAAGTTTAGCTGGTTCTGTGCTTGGTGGGGTTTTAAATAAGTATCTTGGTGATTATGTTAGAAGTGTTCAACTGCGGCAGATTGGTTCAGAAACTAAGTTTAATCTGATTGGAAAGGCAGGAAAATTCAAATATGAAATCGGCGGCTCAACAGATGTTTTCCAGGATTTAAGCAGGGCGAATGTAAAAATTGAATATCCTGTCATTCAGCGGTTGCTTTTACGTCTAGAAAGAAAAGAAGCAATTAATGAAACTACTTTTTCTAATGATATGTTTAATGAACTAGGATTAAAATATAGGTTTGATTTTTAAATGAAAAAAGAACTGAAATCTTTCTTTAAGAAGAATCCTTCCAGAGCATTTAAGGCAAAAGAAATTGCTCGAAGGTTGGATATTTTATCAGATCACGACTATGCTGCCTTAAAATCAGCACTTCATAAATTAATCGAAGAATCGTTTTTAAGTAAAGAGGGTAAAAAACTTAAACTTAATACTATTCCGGCATCAAATAGAATTATAGGCTCCTTACAAGTTACTTCCAACGGCTATGGCTTTGTCACACCCGAAAGTAAAGATATTGGGGATCTTTTTATTGCAGCAAGAAATATTGGGACTGCCTTTGACGGCGACAAAGTGGAAGTTACTCTTCTTGCAAAACAAAAGGGTAAAAATCTTGAAGGACAAATAACGAATGTAATTAAAAGGAAAAAAGTTGAAATTCCCGGGACACTGAAAAAATCCAAATCATTTTACTTTATTACTCCTGATGATCCGTCAATTCATAAAGATATTTACATTGAGCAATCCAAATTAAAAGGTGCAAAAAAAGGTGACCGGGTTATAGTAGGTAGTATAGAATGGGATGATTCAGCTCGTAATCCTGAAGGAGAAATAATCGAAGTTTTAGGCAAAGATGGATCTCTTGATACCAGTGTTATTGCCTTAGCCCGTGAATTCAATTTAAACTATAAGTTCTCATCTAACTGTCTTAAGGAAGCAGAAAAAATTAATTCAAAAATTCAGCCCGAGCATTTGGAAGAAAGAGTTGATTTTAGAGATGCCAATGTTTTTACTATTGATCCGGTTGATGCAAAAGATTTTGACGATGCACTTTCTGTTGAAAAGCTTAAAAACAATAATTATAAGATTGGAATTCATATTGCAGATGTAAGTCATTATGTAAAATCTGATACTGAACTTGATAAGGAAGCCCTAACGCGAGGTAACAGCGTTTACTTTGTTGGTAAGGTTATACCTATGCTTCCTGAAAAACTATCAAATCAGGTTTGTTCTTTAGTGCCAAATGAAGACAGATTAACTTATTCTGTAATAATTGAAATTACTCAGCAATGTAAGCTGGTTGATTATAAAATTGTTAAAACAGTAATTAACAGCAAAAGAAGATTTTCTTATGAAGAGGTTCAGCAAATAATTGAAACCACTGAAGGAGATTTTGCTGAAGATATTTTAACTCTGAACAAGTTTGCTAAAAATCTAAGAAGAAAGAGAATGCAGTCTGGTAGTTTCGATTTTGCAACTCCTGAAATAAAATTTGAACTTGATGAAAACGGCAAACCTGTTAAGGTGTTAAAAAAAGAAGTTACAGAAAGTAATATGCTCGTGGAAGAATTTATGTTGTTAGCAAATAAATTAGTTGCCACGCATATCGCTTTGCCAAAGAATGGAAATCCAAGACCTTTTGTTTATAGGACTCACGACCTTCCAGATCAGGATAAGATTTATGAATTTTCAAGATTTGTAAAAACTTTAGGATATTCATTTGATCCTAATTCAAATTCCAAATCAATCCAGTTTCAAAAATTGATGAAAGAAGTAAAAGGGAAAGAAGAAGAAGCACTGATAAATGAACTAGCAATTCGGTCTATGGCAAAAGCAGATTATTCTCCGAATAATATCGGACATTATGGATTGGGTTTTAAATATTATTCACATTTTACCTCTCCAATCAGAAGATACTCCGATCTGATTGCGCACAGGCTATTATTGCACTACAATAATGGTAATAAAAAAAATCCTTATTCGTATGCTGTACTTGAAGAAGTATGTGATCATGTTTCGCTTTGTGAAAGAAATGCTGTTGAAGCCGAACGACTTTCAGTTAAACTTAAACAGATAGAATTTTTGTCAGATCACCTGGGAGAAGAATTTCACGCCATAATTTCTGGTATTACTAATTTCGGGATTTTTGTTAAAATTACGGATATACTTGCAGAAGGACTGATAAGACTTAGAGATTTGGAGGACGATTTTTATGTTTACGATGAGAAAAAATATTCCTTAATTGGTAAAGCATCTAAAAAACAATTTAGATTAGGAGATAAAGTTAACGTGAAACTAGTGCGTGTTGATCAAGGCAAATCCACATTAGATTTTATAATAGTTGATTAAGGAAATTTTAATGAAGAATTATAAAACAATATTTCTGATTATACTTTTGTTAAGCGGTTCTGCGTTTGCACAATTTGGTAAGAACAAAGTTCAGTATAAAGATCTTGACTGGTTCTATATCCAGACAGATCATTTTGATATATACTTTACTAACGGCGGAGAAACACTTACAGAGTTTGCCGCACATGCTGCCGAGGATGCGCTTATATCAATTCAGAAAACTTTCAAATATCAAATAAATAATCGTATTACACTCATAGTTTACAATTCTCAAAACGATTTTCAGGAAACAAACGTAATTGATATATCTCTTAGTGAGGGTATTCAGGGATTTACTGAATTATTTAAAAACAGAGTTGTTATTCAGTTTAGTGGCTCTTACAGTCAATTCAGACATTTAATCCATCACGAATTGGTTCACGCTGTAATGAATGATATGTTTTACGGCGGTTCGCTTCAGAACATCATATCAAATAATATTACACTTTCATTCCCAATTTGGTTTAGTGAAGGTCTTGCGGAATTTGAATCATTAGGCTGGGATGTAGATACCGACATGTTTATTCGTGAAGCAGCTATTAGCGAATATCTACCGGATATAAACCAACTTGGCGGTTACTTTGCCTATCGCGGAGGACAATCTGTATTCTACTACATTGCCACTAAATACGGTAAAGAAAAAGTTGGTGAACTTCTTAATAAGATAAAAGGCATTGGTAATGTTAACGAAGCTATTAAAAGCACCTTAGGTTTGGAAATTAAAGAGCTTAATGAAAGATGGAAAAAAGATATTAAGAAAACATTCTGGCCCGATATCGCATTTAGGGATGATCCGGAAGAATTTTCTAAAAGATTAACTGATCCTGAAAAGAAAGATGGATTTTATAATACTAGCCCCGCAATTTCTCCGCAAGGTGATAAGATTGCATTTATTACAAATCGCAATTTTTATTTCGATGTTTATTTGATGAATGCAGTAGATGGTAAAATTATTAAAAGACTTGTTCAGGGCAGCCGCACACCTGATTTTGAAGAATTAAATATATTAACTCCGGGTTTAACCTGGTCGCCCGATGGAACCAAAATTGCCCTTTCTGCTAAAAGTCAGGGTTATGATGTTATATATGTAATTGATATTGAATCGGAAAATAGAGAATCTCTTCCTGTTAGATTGGAAACAATTCAAAGTGTTACCTGGTCACATAGTGGAAAATACATCGCTTTCATTGGACAAAATAAAAAACAATCTGATATATATATGTTTGATTTGGAATCGCAGGAATTGACCAACTTAACCGATAACATTTTTAGTGATAGTGATCCTTCCTGGTCATTGGACGATAGTAAAATTTATTTTGCTTCAGATAGAGGATCATTGTTGGATAAATCACAAATTCAAAACGATTTCAAAATTTACAATCATGATTATTCTCAGACAGATATTTATGCCATAAACTTGTCCGATAATAAAATTTCTCAGATTACTGATTTTCCTTATAGTAATGAAACATCACCAAGAGAAGATTCAAACGGTGAAAGACTTCTACTGATTTCTGACCTTAATGGTATAAATAATATTTATGTAAAAGATTTGAAATCGGATAGTTCAACTTTACGACCGATAACAAATTCTCTAACGGGTTTGTATCAACTTTCTATTTCAAAAGATACTAAGAAGCTTGTTTTTTCAACACTTTATAAAGCAAGTTTTAATCTCTTCTTAATGAATAATCCATTCGAACCAAAAACTGAATTAGAAGTTCTTGAACCGACTAAGTTTATTGCGAAACTGACTCAAGAAAGAGAAAGAAAATCTAACGAATGCAGACGAGGAAAAGTTAGTTGAAATATTCGAGGACTCAGTAGAAACCGAAAATGAAGGCATCTCAATTTTTACGGGAAATGTGATTGATACGCTTAAGTCTGGTTCCGAAGTATTAAAAAGTGATTTTAGTAATTACATATTCGGATCAGGAAAAGATTCATCTTTCACACAGGATCAAGCGGAATTTGATTCTATCAGTCCTACTAACAATCTTGATGAAAATGGTGACTTTGTTGTGAACAAATATAAAATAACATTTGGACCTGACATTGTTTATGCAAATGCTGGTTACAATACAATTTATGGTTTAGTAGGAACAACAATTATTTCATTTAGTGATGTGCTTGGAAATCATCGTTTGATGGGTGTTACCGGTCTTCAAATTGATTTGAAGAATAGTGATTTTGGCTTAGCTTATTATTATTTACCGGGTAGAATTGATTATGGCATTCAGGGTTTTCACACTGCAAGATTTGTACGACTATTAAGAGGTGGGTTTGCTGATCTTTTCAGGTTTAGAAATTATGGAGCAACAATAAATGCAAATATTCCGCTTAACACTTTTTATAGATTTGAAGCCGGTTTAACCTGGTTCAATGTCAGAAGTGAAAACCTGGACAATATTAGCGAACCTGTTGATGAAGCAAACTTTTTAGTACCTTCTTTAAGCTTCATTAAAGATAATGTTTTATGGGGCTATACAAGTCCTATTGAAGGAACAAGATACCGATTTGATATTTACGGTAATCCTGGCATAAGCAATGACAAATTAAGCTTCTATTCAATTCTGGGTGATTACAGAAATTATTTCAGATTCTGGACAGACTATTCGTTCGTTATGAGATTTTCTGGAGGATATTCAGGTGGAGTTAAGGCACAAAGATTTTTTATCGGTGGAACAGAAAATTGGATAAACCGATCATTTGCCACAACGGAAGTTCCTTTAGAATCAGTTTCCGATTATGCTTTTCTTACAGCAGCTCTTCCTTTAAGGGGATATGATTACGCTGAAAGAATTGGTACAAAGTATGCTTTAATGAATTATGAACTCAGATTTCCGTTTATAAGATATTTGGTGCCGGGAGCAATACCAATATTATTTAGCAATATTATAGGTGTTGCTTTTATTGATGTTGGATCTGCCTGGGATAATACTGAAAAATTTCAGTTCTTTTCTAAAACGGAAGATGGCAGCATTATTTCGAAAGATTTGCTAATGGGTACTGGAGTAGGGGCAAGGCTTTATTTGCTTTATTTTCTTTTAAGGTTTGATGTTGCATGGGCTTATAATGTTGATAAATTTTCTTCACCAAGATATTATTTTTCTTTAGGTGCAGATTTCTAAGTAAATATAATATAATTTAATAAAAAAGGATTCCTTATTACGGGAATCCTTTTTGTTTTAAATACTTAAAAGATTTGAATTATTTATGCAGCATTAGTATTTGTATCTTTTTTTATAACCTTTGAAGAATCAGTTTTAGCCGTACCAGTGTTAGAAACAGTTTTTGAATTTTGGGAACTTTTATAATCTGTTTGATAAAAGCCGCTACCTTTAAAAATTGGTTTTAAACCGGTTCCAATTAATCTCTTAACGTCTCCATTACATTCTGGACACTGCTTAATCGGTTCAGCGCTCATTGGTTGAAACATTTCAAAAAAATGTGAACAAACAGTACATTTATAATCATATGTAGGCATATAATTCCTTTTTAAAAATTGCCTGGAAACTTACTGAATTACAACTAAAAATTCCATAAATTTGATGCAAGCATATTTTATTAGATTCTAAACTATTTCGGAAAAGTAAGTGAAAAAAATAATTTTAATAGCATCTACTCTTTTAATTTTGCCTTTTTCTGGTTGTTTAAATTACATTCAGGATATGACCATCTATCCTGATGGTTCGGGCAAAATGAAAATTAATTATTGGATGGACTTTCACACTAGTGCAAATATTCCTGTTATTGAAAGCATTGGAATATTTAATCCGGATTCCATCCGGAATGAATTTTCATCTGATTTTACTATAGTAACTTTTATTGAAGCAAAATCAGACACTACTGACAGCACATTGCATGCAATAATTCACCTCGATTTTACACACGTTGATTCTTTAAGTAAACTTAAAGTATTTTCGCAATATGAGTTTTCTCTTAAAGACGGAGCTTCTGGACAGAAGATTTACACGCAATATATTCCTCCGATTACAACCGGATTCGGTATAGATGGAAGCAAATATTCCGTTACATATAATATTGATTTCAGAGGAGATATAGTTACTCATAACGCTACAAATCAAGTAGGGAAAATATTAAGTTGGTCATATACCTTACCTGAAATTGGAAGAGGTAAAACTATATCCGTTACCTTTAAACCCTTTAAATTAAAAGAAACACCGTACTGGATATTTATTCTTTCCGGACTCGTTTTACTGGTCGTTATTATTTTTCTATTGAAAAAGAAAAAGGATTAAATAGTCCAATAAATGATAAAATACCTGGTTTTGTTGATTTGTCAGAATAAATTTTCAGAGAATCTTCCCAAAGTATTTATTTGACATAACTTACCCCAATACTTATATTTGTTCTCTATTTTTTAAATAGACCTAAGGATAGATAACCCTATGCCATCGAACGATTTCTTAATTTTTGCCGGAAGCTCAAATCTTCCACTAGCAACAAAAATCGCGAAGAATATTGGTAAAAAATTGGGAGCCGTAGAGTCAAAAAGATTCAGTGACGGTGAAATTTGGGTTAAATTTGGGGAAAATATCAGAGGCAGAGAAGTATTTATCATTCAATCAACAAATCCACCCTCTGATAATATATTGGAATTATTGATAATGCTCGATGCAGCCCAAAGAGCCTCAGCCAGTAGAATTACTGCAGTTATTCCTTATTTTGGATATTCCAGGCAGGATAGAAAAGATCAGCCAAGAGTTTCAATTACTGCAAAACTTATGGCTAATCTTATAATAGAAGCTGGTGCTGACAGAGTTATGACGATGGATTTACATGCATCCCAAATTCAGGGATTCTTTGATATTCCATTCGATCACTTATATGGTTCATCAGTTTTCATAAATCATGTAACATCGCTCTCAGATAATTTGGCGGTAGTTTCTCCTGATGTCGGAGGAATTAAAGTTGCCAGGGCATATTCAAAAATGCTCAATGCCAGCTTTGTTGTTATTGATAAAAGACGTCTTTCACACAATCAAGCAGAAGTGATGAATATCATCGGTGAAGTTGAAGGCAAAGATATTTTATTAGTTGATGATTTAATTGATACAGCAGGAACGTTTGTTGGAGCAATTAAGTCATTAAAAGATAAAGGTGCTCAAAGAATTTTCGGTGTTGCTACGCACCCGTTACTTTCCGGTCCGGCTATAGAAAGGTTGAATGAATCTGCATTAGAGTTGCTGTTAGTTACAGACACAATTAAAATGGATGAGAATGTTTCTAAAAAAATAAAGGTTATAACAGCTTCAGATTTATTTGCTGAAGCTCTGCTAAGAACATTTAATAACGAATCAATTAGTTCACTATTTAACGTTGATAAAGGATAATCAGTTTCTGGAGAAAATATGAAAAAAGTATTAGTAGAAGCAAAAAAAAGAACAAATATCAGTAAGTCTTCAACAAAGTTATTAAGACAACAGGGAAAAGTTCCCGGTATAATTTATTCTAAACATATTGAACCGATATCAATAGAAGTTACTGAGGGAGCAATAAAACCATTAGTCTTTACATCTAAGACAAATTTAATTTCTTTGAATATCGAAGGACAAGATAAATTAGATTGTATTATAAAGGATGTTCAGTTTGATCCTGTTACAGATAAAATTGTACATTTTGATTTACAAGGATTTGATGCAAAAGAAAAGATTCAAATTGAAATGCCTGTACAACTAGTCGGAACTGCAATTGGTATAAAAGAAGGAGGTATTGTACAGCATAACCTTCATAAACTTGATATCGAATGTCTTCCTTCTGATATTTCTGAATCTATCAGTATCGATATTTCCGCTCTTAAGCTCGGAGATTCTATTCATGTTAGAGACCTTAAAATTCCTGGTGTTGAAATATTAAATCCTGAAGAAGCGATTATCGTTTCAGTAACACATCCAAAGGTTGAAAAAGAACCTGAACCAGAGGAAGTTCCTGAAGAAGAATCTGCTGAACCGGAAGTTATTGGTAAAGGAAAGACAGAAGATAAAGAAGATAAAGAAGAATAATTCCTGTGAAATGTATTCTGGGAATTGGTAATCCCGGCGAACGATACCGGAACACAAGGCATAATGTCGGGTTTCAACTTTTAGATTATTTTGTTTCTGTTCAAAAATTAAAATTTAAAGCTTCAAAATTTGATTACTATTTTTCTGAGGGGGAAATTGATAATAAGCCCTTCGTAATAGTTAAACCAACTACTTATGTAAACAACACTGGTGTCGCTATACATCAGTGTTTAAGTTTTTATGGTATAATTGCGCAGGATTTATTAGTACTAGTAGATGATATTAATCTCAGCTTTGGAGAAATAAGACTTAGAAAATCAGGCGGAGATGGAGGACATAACGGGTTAACTTCTATCATTTATCATTTGAGTACTGAAGACTTCCCGAGATTGCGTTTCGGTATTGACAATGATTTTGAAAAGGGTGCTCTCTCCGATTATGTCTTATCACAATTTAATGATGAAGAATTAGGTAAGATGAATAAACTATCAGAATTATCATCTATACTAATATCATCTTTCATTATAGATGGTTATGATTTTATGCTTGCTGAGTATTCTCGATTAAAAAATATTGAATTAAAAGAAAACAGAGCAAACAACACAAATGAAAATCAGGAGTAAGTAATGGATTCATTAATTCACATTATTCCACTCTTCGGAGTTTTAGCCTTACTTTATACAGTTTGGAAATCTTCTTGGATAACTAAACAGGATCCCGGCAATGAAAAAATGATAAAAATAGCCGGGCATATATCTGAAGGAGCAATGGCTTTCCTTAAGGCCGAATATAAAGTTCTTGCGGTATTTGTTCTTATTGTTGCAGTTCTCCTTGCTATAAGTGGTGCTAACTCAGTGGACTCTTCACCACTTGTAGGTGTTTCATTTGTTGTTGGAGCCTTTTGTTCGGCTTTAGCTGGTTTCATTGGAATGCGAGTAGCAACCAGAGCAAATGTCAGAACTACAAATGCAGCCAGAACAGGGCTTGGTAAAGCCTTGGAAATTGCTTTTGCCGGTGGCTCAGTAATGGGTTTAGGAGTAGTTGGATTAGGTGTTTTAGGACTTAGTGGTTTATTTATTCTTTACGGTGACCTTTTTGGAATGGATAAATTTGAAGACCTTAAAAGAGTTATAACTATTATTACTGGATTTTCTTTTGGTGCTTCATCAATTGCTTTGTTTGCAAGGGTTGGGGGTGGTATCTATACAAAAGCTGCAGATGTCGGAGCCGATTTAGTTGGAAAAGTTGAAGCCGGAATTCCAGAAGATCATCCATTAAATCCTGCCACAATAGCTGATAACGTTGGTGATAATGTTGGCGACGTTGCTGGTATGGGCGCGGACTTATTTGAATCTTATGTCGGTTCTATTATCGCAACAATGGTGCTTGGTTCTGCTTTTTTTATAATACCGGAATTTGGTAGTACGTTTAATGGGCTAGGTGCAGTTCTACTTCCGCTTGTCATTGCTGGTGTTGGAATTGTGATGTCAATTATCGGTACATTCTTCGTTAAAGTAAAAGAAGGTGGCGATCCGCAAAAAGCCTTGAACAGAGGTAACATGGTTGCCGGAGTATTGATGATAATAGCTTCCTGGTTCCTTATTAAATGGTTGTTACCTGGGGAATGGTATTATCAGGATCCGTTATATCAGTGGGCAGATCCCGTAAAAGGAAATCTTTATACTTCAACAGGAATATTTATTGCTACTGTGGTTGGAATTTTGTC
Organism: uncultured Ignavibacteriaceae bacterium; assembly: GCA_963714415.1. GTDB lineage: Bacteria > Bacteroidota > Ignavibacteria > Ignavibacteriales > Ignavibacteriaceae > JAGXRK01. The sequence continues at coordinate 155,552 of CAVQOL010000027.1, read as the reverse complement.
CGGCTCTATGATCGGGATGATTACAGAATATTATACCGGCAGTGGAAAAGGACCTGTTCTGAGTATTGTAAGGCAATCGTTAACCGGTGCTGCAACAAATATAATTGCCGGATTAAGCGTTGGAATGATGTCAACAGCACTTCCAATAATTGTGATAGCTTTTGCCATTATTTCTGCTTTTTATTTTGGCGGTCTTTATGGAATTGCTATTGCTGCAGTTGGTATGCTTTCTATTCTTGGAATTCAATTGGCAGTTGATGCATACGGACCAATTTCTGATAATGCCGGAGGTATTGCTGAAATGTCTGAACTTCCTAAAGAAGTAAGACAAAGAACCGATAAGCTTGATGCAGTTGGCAATACAACAGCAGCTATCGGTAAAGGTTTTGCGATTGGTTCTGCAGCATTAACAGCTCTCGCACTTTTCGGTGCTTATATGACTTCCGCAGAAATTAAATCAATAGATATTTCCAAAGCAGAAGTTATGGGCGGATTATTTATTGGGGCAATGATTCCTTTTCTTTTCTCTGCATTAGCTATGCGGGCGGTTGGTCGTGCAGCTATGGCAATGATAGAAGAAGTTAGAAGGCAATTCTCATCTATTCCTCAACTTAAAGCTGCTCTTGAGGTTATGAAGAGAAATCAAGACAAGGATAAGGATGAGTGGTCTAAAGAAGATTTGGATGTTTTTGAACAAGCCGATGGAAAACCTGAATACGGAAAATGTGTTGAAATCTCTACTAAGTCTGCCATTAGACAAATGGTTATTCCCGGCTTGCTAGCAGTCATTATTCCAATATTAGCCGGATTTACAGGAGGTAAAGAGATGTTAGGCGGATTGATTGCCGGTGTTACCGTTTCAGGAGTATTGATGGCTATTTTTCAGGCAAATGCAGGTGGTGCCTGGGATAATGCAAAGAAAATGTTTGAAGTTGGAATAGAAATTAACGGACAAAAGTACATGAAAGGTTCGGATCCACATAAAGCCGCAGTAGTTGGTGATACAGTTGGAGACCCATTTAAGGATACATCCGGTCCATCACTGAATATATTACTTAAATTAATGTCGGTTATAGCTCTTGTGATTGCACCGCTAATTAAGTAATTTTGTCGGCATTTTTAATTAAAATATACTCATAACCCTGCTTCTGAAATAATTATTGTCAGGAGCCATAAAAAGCCCATAGGGAGGTGAAAGTTACGGATGAAGAATAACATCTATGATAGTACAGTGCTTATAAATGCAGCACTGGATGACACTCAAATCGAAGCTATAATTACCCGAATTAAAGAATTTATCTCTTCCAACGAAGGTGAAATCCGCGAATTTGAGAATTGGGGACGCAAAAGACTAGCATACACAGTTAATAAAAGCAAAATTGGCTATTACGCAGTCTTTAGATTTGAAGCCCCATCCAATATTGTATCTAAACTTGATAGATTATACACTCTTGATGAGCATATCTTAAGATTTCTCACATTAAAGCTTGGTAAAGAGGCATTAGAACAAATTGAGAAGAATAAATCTCAATCTGTTTTAATAGAAGAGGTGAATAACACTCAAGTTGGAAATAATAATGCAACTGAGAACGTTGGTTCTAAAATAGAAGATAACGATAAAAAATAATTTTATAGACTTAGTTTGGAGGTTCTAACCATGGCCGATTTGAAAATGCCTGAAATCAATTACATAATTGTTGCCGGAAATTTAACTAAAGATCCGATATTCAGAGAAACAACTAATAAAACACCTGTTGTTAATTTCTCTATCGCATCTAACAGAAAATATAAGGACAGCACAAATCAGTGGCAGGAGGATGTTTGTTACGTTGGTATTGTTGCCTGGAATAAATTAGCTGAAAGCTGCAGAGACAAACTCAAAAAAGGTTCAGCAGTTTTAGTTGATGGAGAATTACAGAGCAGAAACTGGAAATCAGATGATGGTCATAGTCGCAGTATAGTTGAGATTAAAGCAAGAAGAATTCAATTTCTCAATAAAAGATTAGTTAATTCAGATAACAACGGTCCAGTAGTTGAGGAAGAAGATCTTGTTATTGCTGATGATGACTCTGTTGATTATACAGAAGATTCATTCGATAAGTTTCTTTCAAATGAAGAATCAGATTTAATTAAGTAAGAAGGTTTTAAATGAAAAAGGAAGTAAGAGCAAAAAAAGTATGCAGGTTTACTCAGAATAATATCAAGTATATTGACTATAAAGATGTAAAACTGCTGCAGAAATTTACAACTGAGCAAGGTAAGATTATTCCGAAAAGAATAACCGGAACCTGCTCAAAATATCAACGACAATTAGCCCTCGCTATCAAGCGTGCAAGACATATGGCGTTGCTGCCTTATGTTTCTGATACAGTTAGATAGTGATTTAATTTAGGAGAGAAAATGAAAGTAATATTAAGACAAAACTTTGAAACACTCGGTAAGATTGGTGATGTTGTTGAAGTAAAAGACGGATATGCCAGAAATCATCTTCTGCCCATGGGTATTGCTTATGCTGCTTCAAAAGGAAATATTCAAGCCTTAGAAGAGGAGAAGAAAGTTGATGAAAAAAGAAACAAGCAGGAGTTAAATACTGCCGAACTTCTTGCATCAGAACTTGAAAAAATTTCTGTTACTATTCCTGTTCAGGTAGGCGAAGAAGATAAAATATTCGGAGCTGTTACAACTCAAATGATTACCGATGCACTCAAAGAGAAAGAATTTGATATTGATAAACGCAAAATTGAAATCGACGAGCCGATAAAATCGCTTGGTATCTACGGGGTAAATATTAAACTTCATCCTAGCGTAAGTACGAAAATTAAAGTTTGGGTGGTTCGCGAATAGTTGATTTGTATTTAATCAAAAAAAAGGAAAGCCAAAGAGCTTTCCTTTTTATTTTTAAACCGACTGGGTAAATATTATCTGACTTTAATCTTGTTCTCTTTAACAAGTTTTGCTATGTGTGCAGTACCTTTTTTATTGATTGTCTTAATCGCGCTGGTGGATAACTTCACTGTAACAAAACGATTAAGTTCTTGAACCCAGATTCTTTTCTTTTGAAGGTTTGGTAGAAATCTTCTTTTCGATTTGTTATGGGCGTGCGAGATATTATTACCCGATACCGGACCAACTCCTGTTACCTGGCATCTTCTTGACATTTTATTCTCCTTGAAAAATCGTTTACTTTTTAATAACGAGTTGCAAATATAGTTATAATTCCGAATAAAAATAAAGACTTTTAGCTTAAAATATTTTCGCAAATTTCGTCAAGGAATAACGAATATGATTGACAATCAATAATAAGCTTATATCTTTATGGTTGAAAAACATTTAATTATTCACAATAAACCTGTCAAATTTCCTCAAAAAGCTATTCGAAAGGGAAAAAATGGAATTTTATGAATTACATCCTGAAAATCCGCAACTAAGATATCTTAACAAAGCAGTTGATGTGCTTAAAAGTGGAGGAGTGATAATTTTTCCAACAGATACTTATTACGGTTTAGGTTGCGATTTATTTAATAAAGAAGGAATTGAGCAGCTTTTTGCAATTAAGCATGAGAGCGATACAAAGTTATTTAGTTTTATTTGTGCTGATTTAAAGGATATTTCCAGTTACGCAAAGGTATCCGATTTTGCTTATAAATCTATGAAAAAATTACTGCCCGGTCCATATACTTTCATTCTGCCGGCGGCTAAGGTTGTTCCTAAGAAGTTATGGGATAAAAGAAAAACCGTGGGAATCAGAGTGCCAGATCATCCTATTACACTTAAATTAATTGAGCTGTTAGGTAATCCAATAGTTAGTACAAGTGTTTCTAGCAGGAAAGGGGAAGCATTGTTTGATCCATTTGAGATCAGAAATATTTTTAATTCTCAAGTTGATCTGATGCTGGCTTCAGGAAAATTGAGTCATAAACCATCAAGCGTTGTTGACTTAAGTGGTGAAGAGCCCCGGGTTATTCGCGAAGGTGCCGGTGATATAAGTATTTTTACTTGACTATTACCTCTTTTTATTTTCTATAAACCTGTGTCGATGATGCTTGCTGTAATGGAGTAAGAATTATCTGATTTATATTTACATTTTTAGGACGTGTAGCTGCGAAGATAACTGCATCTGCAACATCTTTTGCTGTAAGCGGCTCAATGCCTTCGTAAACTTTATTTGCTCTTTGTTCATTTCCGGAAAATCTTACTTTGCTGAATTCAGTAATAACCATGCCCGGATCAACACTTGTAACTTTAATTCCCTTATCAAGAACATCTAATCTAATCGCTTGTGAAATAGCTTTAACTGCAAATTTTGTAGCGGCGTAAATATTTCCGTAAGCATAAACTTCATGTCCTGCGGTTGAACCAATATTAATTACCTGACCTTCCATTCTTTCAACCATTTGAGGAAGAAATATTCTTGTAACATAGATTAATCCTTTAATATTTGTATCAATCATTTCATCCCAGTCGTTTTTATCTGCATCGTAAACTTTGCTGAATCCTCTTGCCAGCCCGGCATTATTAAGAATTATATCAACTTCTTTCCATTCTTGATTCAGGTTATTATAAGTGTTTTTAACCTCATCATATTTTCTTACATCGAGCAGAATACATTTTGTTTTTATCTCGTATTTTTCTTCAAGTTCTTTTGAAAGTTTTGTCAATCTATCAAGTCTTCTTGCGGCTAATAAAAGATTAGCACCAAGTTTTGCAAATTCAGTTGCACAAGCTTTACCAATACCTGATGAAGCTCCGGTTATTAAAATTAATTTTCCTTTTAGATCAGTCATAATATTTCCGAATAATTTGAGTGTAAGTTAAAGTGCTAATTAAAAACTCCGTCAAGCAAATTTCCGCATTTAGCACATTTGTTGTTTCTAAGATTTTTTATTTCTATTGAATGCCAGCTTCTACCGATTAAAATTGCATTACAGTTTTTGCAATATGTTGATTGACTTTCAGGATCATAAATATTCCCAAGATAAGAATATTTTATTCCCATTGAATCAGCAATTTTCTTTGCTCTTTTCAAAGTTGATGGTGGAGTAGGTTCAATATTTCTCATTTTAAAATCAGGATGAAATGCTGTAAAGTGAAGTGGGATAGTATCTCCGAGATTTTTTAATATCCAATCACATTCTTGTTTTATTTCTTCATCTGAATCATTCTCACCGGGAATCAGTAAAGTAGTAATCTCAAACCAAATATCGGTTTCATTTTTAAGCCATATAATAGTATCTAAAACAGGCTCAATATGTGAAAGAGTGTTTTTAAAATAAAATCTTTCTGTGAAAGCTTTTAAATCAATATTAGCAGCATCAATAAATTTGTAAACATCTTTTCGGGCTTCTTTATCAATATATCCGGCTGTAACCATAACTGATTTTATACCTTCTTCACGTGCAAGTTTTGATATATCGATTACATATTCGCCAAAAATAGTCGGATCATTATATGTAAATGCTATAGAAGGAGTTGAATTTTTTTTTGCGAGATTTATTACATCTTCAGGTGAGGCAATAAGTGAATTCAAATCATCAACCTTTGCTTTGCTTGTTGTCCAGTTCTGGCAGAACTTACATCCAAGATTACAACCGGCGGTTCCAAAACTTAATATATCTGAACCGGGAAGAAAATGATTTAAAGGTTTTTTTTCAATTGGATCAATTGCAAAACCGGTTGGTCTTCCGTAACCAGTTGTGTACAATTTCCCATTTATGTTTTGCCTGATAAAACAAAATCCGATTTGTCCCTCACCAATTTCACAGTAACGGGGACATAAAGTGCATAGAATCTTTCCGTTATCAGTATGCTTCCACCACTTAGCTTCTTTTAAGTTTATAGGATCCATAATCTTACCTTACACAGCTTCAAATCTAAACCAATTAAATCTGCTTTTTTCCGAGTAAGGTGCTCCAGCAGTAAATATAACCATATCTCCTTTTTTTACAAGTCCGGAATCCAATATCAATTTTTTTGCATTATCAATAACAATATGTTCTTTATCTATTTTGTCACAGAATAAAGAGGTCACACCCCACCGCAAACAAAGATTATTCATAGTTGTGAAGCTGTTTGAAATTGCAATAATTTTACAAGAAGGTCTGAACTTTGCAACATTAATTGCTGTGCGACCTTTGTTTGTTAAAACAACAATTGCATCAGCATTTATTTGTTTGCTTATATTAACAATGGCACGTCCGACTGAATCGAAAAGATTCTCTTCATAATTTTCAGGCATTGGGAAAAAAAGTGATTGTTTCTCTTGAAGGACACTCTCGGCTTTTTGTAATATATCATTCATCATTCTAACAGTAATAACAGGAAATTTTCCTATCGAAGTTTCACCGCTTAACATAACTACATCCGTTCCGTCCCAGACAGCATTTGCAACATCCGACGCTTCAGCACGCGTTGGAATTGGGGTGTTGATCATCGATTCAAGCATTTGTGTTGCAGTAATTACAAGCTTACCAATTTCATTGCATTTTCTGATAATATTTTTCTGCAGTACAGGAACATCCTGAGGCGGAAATTCAACTCCAAGATCGCCGCGGGCAATCATAATTCCATCAGCAAATTTTATTATTTCATTCAAATTTTCAACGGCTTCTTTTTTTTCAATCTTTGCAATTACAGGAATTTCTTTCCCTTTTTCTTTTAACCATTTTTTTAGCTGTATAACATCATTTGCAGACCTAACAAAAGATAATGCTATGTAATCAACACGATGTTTTATAAGAAATTCGAGATCAAAAAAATCTTTATCAGTAATGGATGGAGTTGATAATTTCATTCCCGGAAGGTTCATCCCTTTTCTGGGGGATAGAATTCCACCGGTTTCGATGAAACAAACTACTGAGCGTTCTCTTTTTTCTGTAATCGTTAATCTTATCAATCCATCGTTAATTAAAATCTTATCTCCGATTGATGCATCTTGGACCAATGATTTGTAAGAAGCAGAAATAATTTTGGAATTACCTTTTATATTATCCACAGTAATTTCAATAGTGTCTCCATCCTGAATTTCAACTTCTGTCTCTTCAAGATCACCTATACGAATTTTTGGTCCCTGTAAATCTGCTAGAACAGCCAATGGTGTGTTTTCTTCAGTACATGCAGTGTGAATTGTATTAAACAATTTTTCATAAAAGTCATGGTCGCTGTGAGATAAATTCAATCTGACTCCGTCAATTCCGTGACGGATTAAAGCCTTCAGAGTATTAAGGTCACTTGTTAAGGGACCGAGCGTGGCAAGTATTTTTGTTTTTGCGAACGTATCGGGGGCTTCTGCCATCACTTTCGACTTTTCTTTTTTTGTTCCGTTTGGTTATTAGATTTATATGCTCTTGATTTAGCATAAAGATCTTTTATTTTACATTCGACCAGATAAAAAACTGTTTTTGGTTCATATCCTTTTATTCCCTTTACGCCGGCTTTTACACCTGTCAAAATTTCAATTCCTTCTTCGACACGTGTTATAGGAAAAATGTGAAATTCTTTCATACGAACAGATTCGATAACATCTTCTCTTAACATGAGATCTTTAACATTCTGGATCGGAATAATAACTCCTTGCGTACCCGTTAAACCTTTCATTTTACATATATCGTAAAAGCCTTCAATCTTTTCATTCACTCCACCAATTGGCTGAACATCACCTTTTTGATTTAATGAACCGGTAACTGCAATTGTTTGTTTAATAGGTAAACCGGAGAGAGTAGAAAGTAAAGCAAATATTTCTGCACACGAAGCACTATCACCATCAACAGTTCCGTATGATTGTTCGAATACAAGATTAGCGTTAAAAGAAAGCGGAAGATCCTGTCCGAAAGTTTCTCTGAAGTAACCGGAAATTATAAGAACACCTTTATTATAATGTCTTCCACTCATTCCAGCTTCACGTTCGACATTAATTATTGAACCACTACCCAATGAGACTGTTGCTGTTATTCTTGTTGGTCTTCCGAAAGAATAAAAATCGGCATCGTAAACAGCTAGTCCGTTTATTTGTCCTACTCTTTCATCTGTCGTGTCAATTAAGAAAGTTCCATTCTCAAACATTTCTGTAACTTTATCTTCAAGCATTCCGTGTCGTTCACGTACAAACAAATAAGCTTTTTGAACGTGCTTTGCAGTTACAAATTCTGCATTCTCCTCATTTGCCCAGAAAGTTGCCTCGCGGGCAATATCAGCAATTTGAGAAAATCGCGTTGTTAATTTGTTTTTCTTTCCTGCAAACACAGCACTTATTTCAATGAGATAGGCAATTGCTGTTTTATCAAAATTTTTGAGATTGTCATCACGGATTAATTTTTTGATTACTCTTGCATACTCTATAAGAACCTCGTCAGTTCTCTCAATCTCATAATCAAAATCAGCTTTTACCTTAAACATTTTTTTGAAATCATATTCACGCTGTGAGAGATAAGAATAAATAAGATCGCTGCCGATGAGAATTACTTTGGTATCAATATCGATCGGCTGAGGCTTTAATGAAGTAGGGGACATCTGAAATAAATATGGCGCTTCCTGAATTTCAAGTTTGTGATAAGTTAGAACTCTTTTCAAGGTTTTCCAAACACCCTGTTCTTCAAACAAGTGATAGACATTCAGAACAAGGAAACCACCGTTAGCACTGAGCAATGATCCCGCTTTGATATTCGTAAAATCAGCATACCAGCTGCCTCTGCCATCAGAGACTTTTTCAATTGTTCCAAAAAGATTTGTATAAGTCGGCGAGGTTTCAATAACAACAGGGCACTCATCCACTTCGGTGTTATCAAGAATTATATTCACTTCATAGTCACGGAAATAATCAATCAGAAATCCTTCTTTTGTCGTTTCGCCTTCAGATTTTTGTCCTATAAAAACCTGAAGATTTTCAAGAATATTTTCTTCAACCTGTTTTATATAAGAAAGTACATTACTTGAAGTATATTTTTCTTTAAGACTTTCGGTAATTCCTTTGACTATAACTTCACAACTATCCTTCTCAAGTTTTTGAAGTTTTTCTTGAAAATCCTGACTAAGCTTTAATCCTTTCTTAAATAATAACTGAAGTTCTTCCTGGTTATTATTGTAGTGGATAACAATTTCCTGAGCTTGCTCTTTTGTGATTTTTTCTTTCTTTATATATTCCTCTAACTGAAAAATTGGCACTGGTTGATCATTTATTAATGGAATTATGTCCGGACGAATTGCATCACCAACTTTTACCTGTCCTAATGAAAATCCTTTTTCTCTCAATTTTTTATCAAATGAAGTCATCAAATCCTGTTCAGCCTGTCCATATTCTTCAACAATTATTTTCTTTCTATTAAGATAAAGTTCACTTTCAAGAGTAAGTGGAATGCGCTGTTTAAGAACTTCTATTGCCGAAGCGAGATCAGACTCAAATTCTTTTGCAGTCCCTTTGGGAAATGTTAAAAGAAATGGGGAATCCGGGTTTTTAAAATTGTTTACATAAGCATAATCATAAAGAGGGGGACATTTGGAAGTTATTTTTTCCAACATTTGTTTTACAGTAGTTGCTTTTCCTGAACCGGATAAACCAGCGATGTAGATATTATAGCCAGGACTCTTTAAATCAACTCCAAGTTTTATAGCTCTCATTGCTCTTTTTTGACCAAGAATTCCTTCAATAGGCTCAAGATCACCCGTTGAATCGAATTCAAATATATTCGGATCACACTTCCACCTTAGATCTGCCGGCTTTAATTCTTTATGTTTTGAAGCTTTTAGATTTGCCATTGTTTATGCCTGTAATTAATTTCGGTATGTTCATGAAAGAAGACTCTTTCAAATTAGTTAAACGAATCTAAAGAATCTTATTTCTAATTTCAAAAATACGAAATAATTTAAATTATTTTCTGAAGAGAATACAATGAATATTTCAGAAATACGAAGTTACTTTCCTTATCTGAATAACAAAATTATTTATTTCAACCATGCTGCAACTGGACCGGTGTGTAAACCGGTTATAGATCGGATAAATGAAGTTCTTAAGGAGCGTAGCGAATCAAGAATGGATGATTATCAATCATTGCTTGCTGTTACCGATGAAACAAAAGAACTTCTTGCACGATATCTCAATACCGGTAAAGAAAGGATTGCCTTTACAGATAATACATCAAACGGACTTAACATTTTAGCTCAAGGCTTAAAGTGGGAAAGTGGTGATAAAATAATTCTTAATGATATTGAATTTCCATCAAATGTTTATCCTTTTTTAAATCTTCAGAAGAAAGGTGTTGAAGTTGAATTTGTAAAATCAAAAGATGGAATTGTTTCAGCTGAAGATATTATTAATGCAGCGGATGATAAAACAAAACTTATTTCGGTAAGCTATGTGCAGTTTTTATCGGGATATAAAATCGATCTTGAAAAACTTGGTGAGTTTTGTAAAAGTAAAAATATTATTCTAAGTGTTGATGCAATTCAGGGATTAGGTGCACTTCAGCTTGATGTTCAAAAATGTAATATTGATTTTATCTCTTGTGGAGTCCAAAAATGGATGCTTGGTCTGCAAGGAATGGCATTCATTTATGTATCAAAAGAATTACAAGAAATGATGGGACCTGCTTTTGTCGGCTGGCTTTCTGTTGAGAATGCCTGGGATTTACTTCACTTTGAAATGAAAATAAAATCATCTGCCTCCGCCTTTCAGACAGGAACAATTAATACTCTGGGAATTTACGCTCTTAATGTTTCCTTGAAAATGTTTGAATCTTTCGGATTTAGGAGGGTAGAAAATTCAGTAATTGACAACACATTATTTTTAAGAAATAAACTAAAAGACGAAAGCATTCATTTATATCCAGATGAATTGGAAGAAAAATATTTTTCTGGAATTGTAACATTTAAGCATCCTGATCCTGAAGGATTATTCAACTGGTTAACAGAGAGAAATATTATAACTTCTTTACGCGAAAAAATGATAAGGCTTTCTCCTCATTTCTATAACAATGAGGAAGATATTGACAAAGTTGTTGATGCAATAAAAAATTATTAAAGATTTATACCCTAATTTGTTTTATTCCCGTTACAAAAATTAAATTGGAATCCATTTTTCTCTTTGAATTATGAAATGAAATTCCAATTTTTTACTTTAGTTTTAACTCACTCATTTTCAGGATTTTAAGATGAAGTCAATTGCATACAGTTTTTTATCAATCCTTTTTATGTTCTTATCGATAGGCTGTGAAGAAAAGCAGGAAGAGCAGCCTCAAATAAGGATTAGTCCAAAAGCAGAAGTAATGCAAACAGTAGGATTCACAGAAGTAAAAATTGATTATAGCAGACCGGGAGTAAAGGGAAGAGTTATTTGGGGAGAACTTGTTCCTTTTGATAAAGTGTGGCGATGTGGAGCTAATGAAGCCACCAAATTTACATTTAGTGCAGATGTTTTGATTAATGATAAACCTTTAAAAGCTGGTTCTTACAGCTTCTTTGCAATACCGGGTACTGAGAAATGGACAGTGATTTTCAATAAAATTGCTGATCAATGGGGAGCTTTTGAATACAACGAAGCTGAAGATGCGCTTCGCATTGAAGTTTATCCTATTGAAAATGATTTTCAGGAATGGCTTACCTATACAATTACCAGAACTTCAGATACAACCGCAGACATTAAGTTAGAATGGGAAAAGTTAAAAGTTCCGTTTACTCTTGAAGTCAAAATAAATTAGAGATTTAACAAACCTTCGAAGTTCTTTTACTATGATTTCGAAGATTACATAAATCTACCCTCTTATCACTTTTAATAATTCTTCCGTTTTTTGCTTCATCAACTTCTCATTATTTTTTGCTTCAACATTTAAACGGATAATTGGTTCGGTGTTGGACATTCTTAAATTGAATCTCCATTCATCATATTCAACACTTAAGCCGTCAACTTTATCTATCTTTCCATTAGAATAAAGCTTCTCAATTTCTTTAAGTTTTCCTGCAGGATCAGGAATTGTTGAGTTGATTTCACCGGAACACGGATATTTTGCAATCATCTCTTTGACAAGTTCGCTGATTTTTTTATTTTCTTCAGACATAAGTTGCATAATCAGTAAGAATGGAATCATTCCACTGTCTGAATAAGCATTATCGCGGAAGTAATGGTGAGCAGACATTTCACCACCGTAAATTGAATTTACTTCTCTCATCTTCTCTTTAATAAATGCATGTCCGCTTACAGATTGAACTGCAACTCCGCCGTTAGCTTTAACTATTTCTAGAGTGTTCCAGGTAAGGCGAGGATCGTGAACAATTCTTCCACCAGGATTATTTTTAAGTATTGATTTTGCAAGAAGTCCAACTATGTAATATCCTTCGATAAAATTCCCATTCTCATCAAAGAAAAAGCAGCGATCATAATCGCCATCCCAGGCAACTCCAAGATCAGCTTTATTTTTCAGAACTGCATCAATAGTTGACTGGCGGTTCTCAGGAAGTAAGGGATTCGGGACACCATTAGGGAAATCCGAATCGGGTTCATTAAAAACTTTTATCATCTTTATTGGAAGGTCTTGCTCAATTGCATTAATTGCCAATCCTGCGCAGCCGTTTCCTGCATTTACCACAACTGTAAAAGGATTGATTTTCTTTGCATTATAAAACTTTTTCAGGTTTGATATAAAATCAGTCATAATGTCTTTTTTGATATATCTACCTTTTTTTTCACTTACTTCACCCAAATCATTATTAAGGATCATTTTTTCCACCTTATTCAAACCTGAATCATAACCAACAGGAACGGAATTTCGCTTAACGAATTTCATTCCATTGTATTCCGGGGGATTATGACTTGCTGTAATCATTATTCCACCATCGGCATCAAGAAAAGGAGTCCCGAAATAAACCATTTCAGTTCCGCAAAGTCCAATGTCAATTACATCTGCACCGCTGTCGGTTAATCCATTTGCTAGAGCATTGGATATTTCGTCGGATGATTTTCGTATATCGTGACCGATTACTACTTTTTGAGCATTGGTTAGCTTAGCAAAAGTGCGCCCTGTTTTATAGGCTAATTCTGTGTTTAATTCAGAAGGGACTTTTCCCCGAACATCATAAGCTTTGAAACTGTTTAATCGCTCCATATAATTCCTTTAATAAATAAAATTGCAAAAATAATCTCTGAAAAAGAATGGTATTTCTATCTGAAGAAACATCCTGTAATTTAAGTATGTAATTTATAAAATTATTCTAAGCTATACTTAGAAAAATTCTTTAAAGGTACTTAATTTTTACATGGACTTTATGGAATTAACTACTTATGTTTCTATCCAATAATAAAAATATGGAGTCAGTTATCGCTACTACTGATACTATTAAATGGCACTTCGCTAAATGCAATAACACAAAATGCAACTCAATTTTTCCGGTTAATCCCATTGAAAAGCCGGGGGAGTTAGGTTTCATCTGTCCGGATTGCAGTTCAAAGACAACTACATCTCATATTGTGCAGTGTTCCAGTTGTAAAACAATTCTGAACTTTGTAAGAGCCGCTAATTATGAAGAAAAAGTGGTTTTTTCAGTTCCAAAATGTTCACACTGTATTGGCACTATAGAAGATGAATGGGAAATCGAACCATTGTATCAACCCGATTCCTATATTTAGTTTTGCCGAATTTCAGCCAAAGTTTTTTTACCAATTCTTTCTTGAATTATAGAGGAAGAATTGGTGATATTGTTTAGCTGTTTATTGACCATTCGAATGAAAAATCCATTAAAAAAGTTATTTATTTTACCTTAATTTTTATGTCTATTCAAATTGATATTCGTAAATTAGGCTACATTATTTCATAAAATAATCACAAACAAAAATAAGGGCAGAATTATGAGAATAGGATTGCTCAAAAACTTACGTGCAAATTTTTTATCTGTTGTCTTGGTTGGATTCTTTTTTGTTAATCCACTTAACGCACAACAAAATACCGATTGGCTAAATCTTGATACTGTTAAGGCCGGAAGATTTGATAATGGTAAAATGTGGACCTTTGAATATCCACCAATGGATTATTTTCAAGAAGCTTATGGTTTTCGTCCCACTCAAGAATGGTTCGATCATATAAGAATGTCTGCATTAAGATTTGCAAATTATTGCTCGGCATCTTTTATTTCAGCAGATGGATTGGTTATGACCAATCATCATTGTGGGCGTCAGAGTGTTACACAAATATCCAGTGATGATGAAGATTTTCACGCTGATGGGTTTATTGCTCAATCTCTTGAAGATGAAAGACCGGTGCCGGGACTTTATGTAAGTCAGCTTGTACTTATTAAAGATGTTACAGATGAAGTTTTAGCTGAAATTGAAAATGGGACAACCGATGAAGAAAGAACAAAACTTAGAAATGATATAATAAGTAAGATTGAAGAACGTGAATCTCAGGAATCCGGTTATGAATGCTCTGTAACAGCACTTTATAACGGTGGGAAATATTCACTTTACGGTTACAAGCAATATACTGATGTTAGACTAGTTTTTGCTCCTGAAGATCAGCTTGGTTTCTTTGGCGGTGATCCTGATAATTTTACTTATCCTCGATATAATCTTGATGTCACTTTTTTTAGAGTATATGATGAAGACGGAAAGCCGTTAAAAACAGATAATTATCTTAAGTGGAGTGCGAATGGTGCTGCCCCCGGCGAACCTGTGTTTGTAGTAGGTAATCCGGGAAATACCGATAGATTAAATACTCTTGGCTCAACTTGAGTATGCCAGAGATATTCGATATCCGATGACTCTTGAAATGATTCATGGATTAATAGAAGTATATTCAAATATGATTAACGAAAGTCCTGAAAGGTCACTTGAATTACAGGATATGCTTTTCAATTTTGAAAATTCACGAAAAGCATTCGAAGGTATTCTCAAGGGATTAAGAGATCCGATTTTAATGCAGAGAAAGAAAGATTTTGAAAAAACATTTAAAACTGCCGTTCAAAGTAATCCCGAATTGAATGAAAAATACGGTGATGTTTGGACAAATATTGAAGGGACCAGAAATCAACTAAGAGCACATGTAAATAAAAATTTTGTATATACTTTGAATAGGTTTAATACCTCACAATACTTTTATATAGCTGACGAACTACTCACAATTGCGGAAGAATTGAAAAAGCCGGAGGCTGAAAGAGATGAATTATATATCGGTGATGAATTAGATTTAACACTTGAATCTTTAATTCCGGAAGATTTCGATTTCGAGATGAATAAGATGTTTCTTAAGTCAAAAGTTGAAGCAATGTATAAATATCTCGGCGCAAACGATCCATTAGTTCAAAATTTTACCGGTGGAAAATTGGGCGATGAAGCGGTAGAATACATTCTAGGTAAATCGAAAATAACAAAGCTAGATGATCTTAAAGAATTAGTTAAAGCCGGAGCTGACGCAATAATCAATTCAGATGATCCGTTCATTTATTTTATTCTGAATACGAAAGAAGAACAAAAAGCTCTCCAGAAAAAAACCCGTGAAATTCAGGCTCTTGAATCCAGCTATAATCAAAAACTAGGAAGAGCTTTATTTGAAGTTTATGGAACTTCCATTCCTCCGGATGCTACTTTTACTTTAAGATTGGCAGATGGCGTTGTAGAAGGATTTCCCTACAACGGAACAGTTGCTCCTCCTATTACCACCTTTTATGGAATGTATGACAGGTATTATTCATTCAACAAAGAATATCCGTGGAGTTTACCTGAAAAATGGATAAATCCTCCAGCGGATTTTGATTTGTCAACACCATTTAACTTTATTTCTACAAATGATATTATTGGTGGAAATTCTGGTAGTCCGGTTATTAATAAAAATGCAGAAATAGTAGGCTTAGCATTTGATGGAAACATACAAGGCTTACCAGGAAACTTTATTTTCAGAACCGAAGAAAATAGAATGGTTTCTATCCATTCAAAAGGTTTATGGGAAGCGGTTGATAAAATCTACAGACTTAAAAGACTAAGCAATGAATTGAAGAATGGTAAGATGGATTAGTCTCCACTTTTAATATTGCATTCGTATTTATTTGTCCCCTCTAAAGCAGAGGGGATTTTTTATTTTCATCTAGCATAACATTTTTTAGTAACTCACCTTAGGCAAGAGGTCATTCCGGCGAATGAAATGAGTCCGGAATCTTTGAGTTTAGAGTATATTTCGGATTCCGGACAAGTTCGTCAGAACTCCGTTCTGCCGGAACGTGCCAGAATGACTGGATTGTAGTTATGTTTCGTAAGGTAAGTTAGTAAGTATTTATATCTTCGCAAGATTCTAATATCAATTATACTTCTCTGTGTTTCCGTTTCTTTCTTGATAGAATTGTTTTACTACAATTCCCTGGAACGGAGAAATCTTATAATGTATATTGAAATTGAAGGTAAAGGTTAAAAAACTGCGGTAAATTTCCTGTAAAGGTTAATCCATACTCAACACCTGCCCCAATTTTAAAACCTTTCAGATCATAATTGCGCATATCAAGTCCACCGACAAAAGAAAGAACAATTCCATATTCCCATGAATCCCTGTCGATAAACATTCTGTCGTTCAGTATTAGTGCACCGACAGCTTCTTCAAGAAATATTTTGCCGTCGAAATATTGTGATGTAACACCTTTAAATGAAAACCCCTGAAAAAAAGGATAATAAGTCTGACGCGAATCCGGAAGGAGAGAACTAAAATCCCTTGCATAAATAAAACTTAATCTAGGAAAGACTTCTGCAAACAAAGGGATATCAGCTTGTATAAAAACGGAGGTGCTGAAACTCCCTTCACTCGGAGAATTACTGCTTAGTGAACCGCCGCCGATATATCCGCCAACAGAAATATCTATTTGTGCAAACGAGTTAATTGACAATAAAAATACAATTATGAAAGCTGTTAAAATTTTCTTATTCAAATTTATTCCTATATTTTTTCAATAACAGAAAATCACAAAGAAAAATAAACCTGCATAAATCAAAAAGAAAGACAGTAATAGCAAAAACATCTGAAATAAAATTTCTTGTAATCCTTAATGGCTAAAAGATGCATCATCATAAATGCTCGTTGAAGAGATGAAAGTACAACATATCAACAAATATTTTACTGTTATTTCTCTGCCCGATTCTTTTCGTTAAATTACATTAGTAATTTTAATACTTTTCAGGTTTGTTATGGATGTTGAAATTCTCTCTCGTATTCAGTTCGCTTTCACAATTGCTTTTCACTATATCTATCCTCCCTTAAGTATCGGACTCGGAATTATAATGGTTGTAATGGAAGGAATGTATCTAAAAACCAAAGATAAATTCTACGAGAATATGACAAAGTTCTGGGTAAAGGTTTTTGCATTAACATTTGCAATCGGTGTCGCAACCGGTATAGTAATGGAATTTGAATTTGGAACTAACTGGGCAACTTATTCACGATTTGTTGGTGATGTTTTCGGAAGTGCCCTTGCTGCAGAGGGAATATTTGCTTTCTTCCTTGAATCCGGTTTTCTTGCGGTGCTTGTGTTTGGCTGGGATAAAGTCGGACCCAGAATGCACTTCTTATCAACTCTCATAGTTTCGCTGGCTTCAATGTTCAGTGCTGTATGGATTGTTGTTGCTAATTCATGGCAGCAAACTCCGGCTGGTCATCATATTGTTGGTGAAGGGCTAAGTGCACGTGCTGAGATCACCGATTTTTGGGCTATGGTATTTAATCCTTCTTCGGTAGACCGTCTTTCGCATGTACTTTCAGGATGCTGGCTTGCAGGAGCACTTCTTGTTATTAGTGTAGGAGCATATTATTTACTAAAGGATCGTCACATTCGTTTTGCAAAATCATCAATTAAAATCGCTTTGGTTATCGCAGTAATTGCTTCGTTGTTTCAGCTATTTACCGGACATCAAAGCGCGGTTGGTGTAAGCAAAAATCAACCGGCAAAACTTGCTGCAATGGAAGCCGTTTACGATACTAAAGATAACGTACCGTTATATTTGTTCGGATGGGTTAATAATGACAAGCAGGAAGTTAAATTCGGCGTGGCTGTTCCGGGTATGCTCAGTTATCTAGTCGGCTTTGATTCAAAAACAAAAATAACAGGACTTAATGATTTCCCTGAAGATGAAAGACCACCCGTGAACATTGTGTTTCAGGCATATCATTTAATGGTTGCAATAGGTTTTGCTTTAATTGCAATTTCACTTCTTGGTATTTTCTTTTGGTGGCGTGGAACTCTATCTAAACAGAAATGGCTATTGTGGATTTTCGTTTTCTCAGTTCTTCTTCCGCAAATTGCAAATCAGGTTGGATGGATAACTGCGGAAGTCGGCAGGCAACCATGGATTGTTTACGGTTTGATGAAAACTTCTGAAGGTCTATCAAAAGTTGTTGAATCGGGACAGGTGTGGTTCTCTCTCATTTTGTTTACAATAATTTATTTGTTCTTGTTCTTGTTGTTCATTTACTTGCTGAATGAAAAAATAAAACACGGACCGGAAGAACCGGATTCAATTCCTTCTGAAATCGGTCATCCCAAATCATAAAAAGTTTAACTTCATTTATTGGAGTGATGATGGAAATTACTTTTGATTTAAACACAATTTGGTTTTTCTTAATCGGAATCCTTCTTGCTGGATATGCTATACTCGATGGTTTTGATTTAGGTGTAGGTGCGCTTCATCTGCTTGTAAAAGGTGATACTGAACGTAGAATTATGCTAAATTCAATCGGACCTGTATGGGATGGAAATGAAGTATGGCTGGTAACAGGCGGGGGAGCTTTGTTTGCCGCTTTCCCTCACGTTTATGCAACTGTGTTTTCGGGATTCTATTCCGCATTTATGCTTTTATTGTTTATGTTGATCTTTAGAGCAGTTGCAATTGAATTCCGAAGTAAACAACCAATGCATTGGTGGAGAAACTTTTGGGATACTGCTTTCAGCGTTTCAAGTATTTTAATTGCTTTTACTATGGGAATTGCCCTCGGAAATATTGTAACGGGAAGCCCTCTTGGTCCCGACAAAGAATTCATCGGAACATTTTGGGATTTAATTAATCCCTATACAATTCTTGTCGGAATTACAACTGTTGCATTGTTTATGATGCATGGTGCTATATATGGAGTTTTAAAAACCGAAGGCGAACTGCATCAGAAATTAAGAGGCTGGGTAAATAACACAATTATCTTTTTCGTTATCTGTTGTATAACTACAACAATGGCAACGTTAATTTATTTTCCGCATATGACAGAACATTTTAAAAATGTTCCGGTTCTTTTTATTATTGTTGTTTTGAATATGCTCGCAATTGCTAACATTCCGAGAGAGATTTATCACGGAAGAGATTTTTTTGCATTCCTTTCTTCCTCCGCTTCTGTTGCAGCTTTACTTTTAATTTTTGCGTTGGGACTT
Source organism: uncultured Ignavibacteriaceae bacterium (assembly GCA_963714415.1). Taxonomy (GTDB): domain Bacteria; phylum Bacteroidota; class Ignavibacteria; order Ignavibacteriales; family Ignavibacteriaceae; genus JAGXRK01. The sequence goes on along the minus strand of CAVQOL010000027.1, from coordinate 136,190 downwards.
TTTCCAAATATTGTAATTTCAAATCCGAATCCGGAATATAGCCTAACGATTTATAATGCCGCATCATCACAGAAGACATTAAACATAATGTTGATTATTGCTATGATAGGTGTTCCTTTTGTTCTTGCTTACACCATAAGTATTTACTGGATATTCCGTGGTAAGGTGAAGTTAACTAATATGAGTTATTAATTAACTAGATTAACGATTAAGATTTTAGAAATAAAAATTTGTAGGAATTATATGGAAATAGTTTTAAGCATTTTTGTTGGTATTGGTTTAGCAGCAGCTGTCGGATTCAGAATATTCATTCCGTTTCTGATTGTATCAATTATGGCTTATACAGGTAATCTACAGCTGTCCACTTACTTTGCCTGGATTGGAAGTTTGCCTGCTCTGATTATGTTCAGCGTCGCCGCTGTCGTGGAAATTCTGGCTTACTACATTCCCTGGCTTGATAATTTTTTAGATACTATTGAGCATCCGTTGGCAATAATTGCAGGAATTGTTTTAACCGGGGCTGTAATTAGAGATTTTCCTCCATTGATAAAATGGGCATTAGCTTTAATTGCCGGCGGTGGAGTAGCCGGAACAATTCACGCTGCAACCGGAATGATAAGATTAAAATCTTCTGCTGTAACCGGTGGCATTGGTAATCCTGTTGTTTCAACAGCAGAGGCTGGAAGTGCGACGGCTTTGTCTTTAATTGCAATATTCATGCCTGCAATAGCGGCAATTATTGTTGGAGGAATGGTGGTTTACTTTTCTTTCATGATTAAGAAGAAATTTTTATCACCGCCATCAGAGGATTAGATTATCTCTAAAAACCTTGTATTCTCCTAGCTTTAGATTATCTAATTTCCACTCTCCAATTGAATATCGTATCAAGCGCAAAGTTGGATAGCCGACTGCGGCAGTCATTCTTCTTACCTGTCTGTTTTTTCCTTCGGTTATGGTAAGTTCAATCCAGCTTGTTGGAATATTTTTCCTTTCTCTTATTGGTGGAATCCTTTCCCAGATTTTCGGTTCATCAATTAGTTTTACTTTAGCTGGTTTAGTTATTCCGTCTTTTAGTAAAACTCCGTTTCGTAATTTATCTAATGCTGTCTCATCAGGAATTCCTTCTACCTGCACCCAATATCTTTTGGGCATTTTATTTTTCGGATCAGAAATTAAGGTTTGAAGCTTTCCTTCATCAGTGAGTATAATTAACCCTTCACTGTCGTAGTCAAGTCTGCCTGCAGCATAAACATTTTTGATGGGAATAAAATCAGCTAAAGTTTTTCTGCCTTCTTTATCCGTGAAATGGCATAGAACATTGAATGGTTTGTTGAATAAGATTAGCATACTAGTAACATTGGAGGATAAGAAGAATAGAACGCGGATGACGCAGATTTAGCAGATTCACACAGATCATAACCCAAAATATTTTTATAGTTATTCATACGCTGTAATATCCTGTGAATTGCACGTATTGACTAAAACTAAGAATGAATATATTTAGTTAAAGACTTCAAATCATATTTGAAATAGTTCTAGAGAACAGATATAGATTTTATTTTGATGAAAGATTCAGGGTGATACCATCACCAATATTATAATTTGTTTCCGGAATTGAAACAGGAAGTTTTCCTTTAAATTCAATTTCGCCCAATAATGCTTTTAAAACAGCTTGTTGAGAAAATTCAGTATTGCTGTAAGTGTTTATGTATGTTTTTGCGTTTGGAAATTTTGATATCAGATATGGATTATCGAAACTGATAAGAATAACTTTCTTTCCCGAATCTACTAGACTTTGAATAAACTCCTGCTGAACAGAAGAAATATCCACAGGTCCCTGGTAAGCCTTAACTCGTACAAAGGAAGATATTATTACGAGATCACTTTTGAGAGCTGTTTTCTTTGCATAATCATATTCCCTCTGCTTGCTTTTTCTTGAAAGTGTTAAAGCAGTGATATCATATTTTCTCTTTTTGAGCAAGTCACCAAAGTATTCAGTTATTAATCCTCCTATACCATCAGTAATTGCAATGTTAGTTATAGCAGAATATTCATTCAATTTTAATGGGAGAATGCTATCGTCATTTTTAACTAAAGTAATTGATTCATCAGCAATTTTTTGTGCCAATAATTTCTGTTTGTTGAATTCCGGATATCCATTCGAAGAAAACTGCTCTGAAAGTCCGAGCCAGTATTTAGCAAATGAAATTTTCCTTACGCTTTCATCAATTCTATCTTCATCAATTACTCCATCCTGAACTGCTTTATAAATTGCGTCTATAACCGCTTTAGGATCCAATGGTGAGAGGATAATATCATTACCGGCAATTACTGCTTTAACGGCGGCTTCTTCCTGTGAGAAGTATTTCGTGATAGCCTGCATATCAATTGCATCTGTAATTACTAAGCCTTCAAATCCAAGTTCATCTTTTAGGAGTTCTGTGATGATTGGATACGATAATGAAGCAGGAATTTTTCCATTCTTATCGAGTGATGGAACTTCAAGATGACCAATCATAACACATTTTACATCGTTTTCAATTGCTTCAATAAAAGGGAATAACTCATTTTCAAGAAGGTATTCTTTTGTTCTGTTAATTCTGGGCAAATCATCATGAGAATCTACATAAGTGTTGCCATGACCGGGAAAGTGTTTAACGCAGGTTAGCATTTTGCCCTCATCAGAGCCTGCAATAAATGCATTTACAAACGATGAAACTATTTTTTTTTCCTGTGAGTAGGCACGGATGTTTATTATAGGATTAAGAGGATTATCATTTACATCTGCAACCGGGGCGAGATTAAAATTTATTCCAAGTTTTCTTCCTTCAATTGCAGTTGTTTTTCCAACCTGGTAAGCGAAATCCGTATTATTAGTTGCACCCAAAGCCATGCTGTGCGGAAAACCGACAGCATCATCCATACGCATTCCAAGTCCGTTCTCATAATCACCGGAAACTAAAAGCGGAATTTTTGCCAGACTTTGTAACTGTCTGATCATTACAGCCTGATCCTGGGAATTTCCCTGAAACATCACCACTCCGCCAACACCGTAATCTCTGACCAGCTCAATTATTTTTTTGTATTCTTTTGACGAAGGATTTAATGCACCTCTGTAAACTGCCGGCATAATCATCTGAGCACATTTTTCGTAAAGAGTCAGATCATTCATAGAAAATTCAATATTTTTCCTGGCTTCCTCACTTAGTGAGAATAAATTTTTAGAGTATCTGGTACTTGTATTCTTTTTCAATTTGTAGTCATTCTCCTCAGCAAGAGCGATATCTTGTGTAATTATTGAGACATCGGATACGATAGATACCGCAAGCATAAAAATCATTAAAAATAATATTTTTAATAGTTGATGTTTTGAAAGCATTTTATTTTGTAATAGATTCTATTATAGTGTTATGAAGAAGAGGCCTGAATGAAATAATCTTTTTATTTTCTCTCGAAGGATAAACCCTGTTTGTGAGAAAAACAACGAATAAATTTCTTTCCGGATCAGCCCAGATTGATGTTCCCGTAAATCCTGTATGACCAAAAGAATTTGGGCTGAACAAATCGCCTGCAGAAGATCCTTTTTCTGATTTAGTATCCCAGCCCAAAGCTCTTGAACTTTGATCAGATTGTTTTTTTGTAAACATCTCAATCGTTTTTTCATCAATAATTTTCATTTTATTAGAAATACCTTTGTTCATTATCATAGTCATAAACTTACTTAAGTCGTTAGCAGTGGAAAAAAGTCCTGCGTGACCGGCAACTCCATTTAACATTGCTGCGGTTTCATCATGCACTTCACCCTGAAGTAATTTATTTCGCCAGTTGTTATCAATCTCCGTTGGAGCACAATATTTTTTTAATGAATCATTCGGGTTATAAAAAGTTGAATTCATTCCCAAGGGTTTAAATATTTCTTGTTCACAGAATTTATCCAAAGTCATCCCGGATACTTTTTCAATTATTTTTCCGAGAGTAATTATTCCGAGATCTGAATAAACCATTTTTGTACCAGGTTCATACTCGAGTTCAGAGTTATAAATTTCATCCAAAACAGACAGTTCATTCAACCCACGTCCGTAAAATTTTTTCCACGCAGGCAAACCACTGTTATGAACCAGCAAATTTCGAATAGCGATATTTTCTTTGCTGTTAACTCCGAATTCAGGAATGAATTTTACTACTTTGTCGTCGAGACCGAATAAATTTCTGTCGATACAAATCATTGCGGCAGTAGTGGTTGCAACAACTTTTGTAAGTGAGGCAAGATCAAATATTGTTTCATTACTAATCGGCGTCGAATCTTCTTCATAAGAAAATTTTCCATAAGATTTTTCAAGAAGAATTTTCCCATCCTTCCAAAACAAGAGAACAGCACCAGAAAAAGTTTTCTCTTGTATTGCAGTATCAATTAGTTCATCTACCGCTGAAAAGTTACGTCGTTTAATCTGATCTTCCTGAGCATTTAGGCAAGAAATGAAAATTAATGCTTGGAGACATAATATTATTACATTTTTTATCATAATTAAAATTTCATTTATTTTGATTTTCGATTCAAAGTTAACCAAATCTATATCCTTTAAAAAGTTAAATGCGGAACTCATTCTAAATTATTATATTTAAGGTGAATTAACTTATCAAGGTATGAGGATGAACAATTTAGAAAAATATTTTCTGAAATTCAGAGAAAATATTGTTGGACATGATTTTAAGTTTACGACTCCTTATGGAGAAAAAAAACTTATTTATGCCGATTGGATTGCAAGCGGAAGAATGTATAAACCGATTGAAGAAAAGATATGTGAAGTGTTCGGACCACTTGTTGGTAACACTCATACCGAATCCAGTTTAACCGGCACATCTATGACACTTTCATATCACGAAGCTCATGAAATAATCAAAAAACATTGCAACGCAAGTAAAGATGATGTAATTATCACTGCTGGCAGCGGAATGACCTCTATGATCTGTAAGTTTCAACGCATACTTGGATTAAAAGTACCTGAACAGATTAAGGGCTATATAAATCTCACTGAAGAATTACGACCGGTTGTATTCGTTACACACATGGAGCATCATTCAAACCAAACAACCTGGCTTGAAACAATTGCCGATGTTGTGGTTATTGATCCTAATGAAGACGGTTTTGTTGATGTAAATAGTCTAAGAGAGAAAATCATAAATTATAAGAACAGAACATTAAAAATTGGTGCATTTACTGCGGCTTCAAATGTAACCGGCATTGAGCCGCCATATTATGAACTTGCAAAAATTATGCATCAGAATGGAGGATATTGTTTCGTTGATTTTGCCTGTGCGGCTCCTTATGTAAATGATTGATATGCATCCACCGATCCTGAAGCAAAACTTGATGCAATCTTTTTCTCTCCTCACAAGTTTTTGGGAGGACCCGGAACATCAGGAGTTCTGATCTTTGATTCTAAGCTTTACAAAAACAGAGTTCCTGATCTTCCCGGCGGCGGAACGGTCGATTGGACAAATCCATGGGGACAGCATAAATTTGTTAATAATATTGAACTGCGTGAAGACGGCGGAACTCCTGCATTTCTTCAAACAATAAAAGCTGCTTTATGCATCAAACTAAAAGAGGAGATGGGTATAGAAAAAATTCGTAAGCGCGAAGAGGAATTAGTTAAAATGGCTCTCGACGGATTACAAAAAATTTCCAAAGTCCATATACTTGCACAGGATGCCTTTCACCGATTAGGCGCTATTTCATTTTATGTTGAAGATATTCATTACAACTTAATTGTAAAGATTACTTAATGACAGGTACGGAGTTCAGGTAAGAGGCGGATGCTCTTGTGCAGGAACTTATGGTCATTATCTGCTTCACGTTGACCCGACAAGATCAAAGATAATTACAGATAAAATTGATCAGGGCGATTTTTCCGATAAACCCGGATGGGTGAGAATATCAGTTCATCCAACCATGACAGATGATGAACTTAAAATCATTTTAAATGGTATCAGAGAAATTGTAGATAATATTTCCGAATGGGAAAAAGATTACAGATATGATAAAACCAAAAATGAATTTTATCACAAGTCCATTGATGGTAGCGAGTTAGAAAAGATTAAGCACTGGTTTCAACTAACTACAACGGATTTTAAATAAAAAGCATATTTCATTCACTTGATTCTCAAATATTATTTAGAGAGGAAGGTGCATAAATGTTAACACTTGGAGCTTACGAAAAATGTAAAAGATATATAGAACAACATTCCAAAGAGACTGTCGAATCACGAAAATACCGAATGATATTTCCCTGTGTTGCCGTATCCAGAGAACCGGGTGTAGGTGCAAATACTGTTTGTGAAAAGTTGATCGATATTCTTCAAAGTAAAACAAAAGAACCAGAAGAAAACTGGGCTTACTTCAACCGTATGCTTATCGAAAGAGTTCTTGAAGACGGAAAACTTCCCAAAGTAGTTAGTGAATATTTATCAGAGGATAAATACAGACATTTTAATGATGCTGTTTCCGAACTTCTGGGTCTTCGTCCTTCTGAATGGACAATACTTCAGAAAACAACAGAAACAGTTTTGCAGCTCGGAAGAATGGGTAAAGTAATTATTGTTGGACGTGGCAGCGTAATGATAACATCAAAACTACCGAATGCATTCCAGGTAAGATTAGTAGCACCCTTAGAGAACCGTATAATTCACACAATGAAGAAAAGATCGGTCAATCGGATTACTGCGATTAAGCTTCTTGAAAAAGAATCGCTTGCACGGAAAAAATATGTAAAATCTCATTTCCACAGAGATATAAACGATCCGACTTTATATAATTTAATAGTAAATACCGGAAAATTCACTTATGATGAAGCAGCGGAAATAATTGCAATAGCAGTAATGAAGAAATTTCCGAAGTGTTTCTTCTAAACCAGAATCGTACTAAAGAGTTGCTTTAAGACGCGATAATCCCGTTTTGCTTACAGGCAATACGTGACCATTCTTAAGTATTAATTTGTAAGAATCGGTTTCCTGCTGCTCAAGGTGCTGTAGATATGATAAATTAATTATATAAGATCTGTGAATTCTGACGAACTGAGTTTCATCAAGATGATCTTCAAAATATTTCATTGTTTTTTGCTTGAGGAATTTTCCTTTGTCTGAATGTATCATAATATAATCATCCTGTGCTTCTATCCATTTTATTTCGTTTACAGGAATAATATTTATTTTACCGCCATCCTTAATAACAACACGTTCGAGCGTCTCAATTTTTTTTTCGTGCTCAGCAATTATATTTCTGATTGAATCTGCTTGCTTAAACTTATCATCAAGTAGTATAATTGCTTTTTTTAATGCCTGGTCAAAGCGTTCCTCAGAAAATGGTTTTAGAAGATAATCAACTGCACTTACTTCAAATGCTTTTATAGCAAAGTGGTCATAAGCTGTTGTGAAAATTATAACCGGAGGATTTTCAATCAACTCAAGCATTTCAAAACCGTTAAGTTTGGGCATTTGAATATCAAGGAAAATAATATCCGGTTTACGCTCGTTAATTTTTTTTATTGCATCAAATCCGTTTGAGCACTCCGCAACAATTTCAATATTATCATGTCTTAACAAATAATTTTTAGAAATTTGTCTTGCCAGACTTTCGTCATCTATAATAATTACTTTTATATTGTCTTTCATATTCTTTCAAAATTTAGTTTATAATTCGTTTCAAAAAATAGTCACTTTCCTACTTATCTGCAGATAAGTTATGCGAATTTTCACGAATTATTTTCCAGAGGAATATAAATTGTTACTCTGAAAATATTTTCTTCTTTTTTTACTTGCATTAAATTATCCTGCTGGTAGATCAATCTCAATCTTTCTTGAATATTATTTAATCCTAATCCCGTACCTTTTTTATGAGATTCACCCTCAAAATTATTCTGTATTGCTATTTTTAAGAACGAATCCTGTTTTGCGCAGGATAAATTAAGTATAACTGTATCAAGCGTTTCATAAACAGCGTGCTTAATTGCATTTTCAAATAACGGTTGCAGTATCATACTTGGAATCTGAACATTAACGCATTGTTCATCAACTTCCTCGACATATTCGAATTTATCCTCAAATCTTATTTTTTCTATTTCAAGATAGAGCCGAATATTCTTTAATTCTTCACTAAGCGAAACCATCTGTTTGTCATTCGTAGCCAATGTATAACGAAGAAATTCCGCAAGTTTAATAATCATTTGTTTAGCTTTCTTCGGATCAATTTCCGTAAGAGCGCTCATTGAATTCAGACTGTTAAAAATAAAATGCGGATTGATCTGAAATTTTAACGATCGCAACTCTGCTTCTGTAACGAGATTCTTTAATTCAGTTTCTTTTATTCTTCTTTCCTGAAATCCAGTATAATAAATTACAATGTAATAAAATGCGGTAAGTAGAAAGTAAGTAAAAATACCAAGCGCAGCTCTGAATTTTAATGTAGTAAAAAAGAAATTGGAATAAAGCTCTTTATCATTAACTAAATTGCTGATGATAAAATACCCTATCACTAGCCATAACGAAATAAGTATTATGCCTTCAATAAGATGATTTGAAATGATACGAAAGATTTTATGATTCTCAATGGAGAGAAATTTTGCAGTGAACCAGAAGCCTATTCCTAAACCAAGTAAAAGAATGTTAAAGATTATTACATCCAGAACAACCGTATTAATATCAATTTCTCTATCAAGAACAATAAGATTAAGATAAAGAATGACTATAAGTATCCAGAATAATAGGTAAAGTAAAAAACTTTTCGGGCTTTTTATTATAGGATGTCCGGTCATCTTAATTTATTAGAAATTTTTTACTTCGCCACCGCCAAAAATAACAAGACCTTTTATAACAAGGGACCTGCTTGTATCAATTTCAACAGTAGGATCTTTAATACCTTTATTTGAGAATCCGCCGAGAATCGATGTCACGCTCACAACAACATTCCAGTTTTTTGGTACTATAATAGTTGTACCGCCAAACATAGCAAAGATATCAATATTGTTTATACCTTCTGCTAATTCGCATGAAGTCATATTAATTTCAGAACCGCCGAATATTGCAGTAATATTTCCGCCCTTAAAATTTTTTGAGGTTACGATTTTGTCACCGCCACCGAAAATGGATATGTCGTCAAAAGTATCTTCCCTAATTTGACCTCTCCTCAATTCTAAGTTTTTGCGTCTATGTAAGATTATATATAAGCCGACAGCGATAAGCAATATCGGAAAAACAACCGACCAGTCAATATGAATCCATGAAAATATTCTTGGAAGTAGAAATAATCCGCCTAATCCTGAAAGAATTGCACCTAATATCTTCTTTTCGGTATTAAATAAAATATATAAACCAATTATAAAGAAGAAAAATGGCCACGAAATAAATATGCGTGAAAATCTGAAATCAAATATTTCTAGTGAATTCAGTAAGAATAAACCGCCAAGGATTATTAGTATTGCCCCAAGCCATACTCTTCGATCTGTAGTTTGTTTTTTTAGCTCTTCCATAATTTTCTCCGGAATTAAGTTTTATTTTCTGATGTAAAAGTATGGATTAAATGATATCTAAGAAAGTTAAAATCGGTAAATCAACCTGAAATATCGGTGAATAACAGAATAATTATTAAGATTTCAGAAATATTTTTTGAGAATTATTCCGGCTATTTTGTGATCGAGTTCATATGCAATCTCAAAATCAATTTGTGCCAGTTCCTTTTCATTTCTGAAAAACCATGCTAACCCTCTGTAATAATATGCATCTGCGTAAACAGAATCTAAATCAATCACAAGATTAAAATCCTCAATTGCGAATCCATACCATTCTAACTCTATATAACATCTTCCGCGGTAGAATAGTGCAGAAATATCATAAGGATTATTTACCAACCATCTTGTGAAGGCCCTGGATGCTTCCCAGTAATCGCCCGAACTGAATAATTCCATTGCACGTAAATTTTCCGGAACTGGCGGTAAAGTGTAGTATGCCGAAGACACCGCTATATAATCGATTGGACGGTTTTCAACAACTGGTCTTACAGTTTGTTTAGGTGTTGGTTGGATAGGTGTTTTAGGATAAGTGATTTTTTCAGGGTTCCTTGTCTTTACAATACCGCCGGTTTTGGGATAAATTATTTGAGTTCCCCGGCTTGGTTCTCTCTCAATTCTTGAAATTCTTTCAGAATCAGTGGTTTCTCTTTTGATAATTTCATTTCGCTGAGGATAATTGTGAATTGTTGTCAGGAGGAAAACGATGATAAGTATGAGTAATTTATGCATCTTGTACTCCTTGATAATAATGTTCAAAGAATATTAAGATGACTATTCTTGTGCCAAAAAAAAGGGAGTGTAATAACTCCCTTCTATAATTCAATAGTTAAATGCTTAAACGTGTAATTCGTGTTCTTTTGTTTGTGCAAGTTTTACTTTCTCTAGTGCTTGTTCAAGATCAGCAATAAGGTCATTTACATTTTCAATTCCCACAGAAATGCGAACTAAACCTTCCGTAATTCCGCCGGCTAATCTTGCTTCTTTTCCCATTGAAAAATGTGTCATACTTGCAGGATGCTGAATCAGACTTTCTACTCCACCAAGGCTAACAGCAAGCTGTAATAGTTTCACAGAATCCATCATAACTCTTCCGGCCTCTAAACCACCCTTGAGTTCAAAAGTAATCATGCCACCCGGACCCTTATGTTGTTTTAATCCAATCTCATAATTCGGATGAGATTTTAGTCCTGGATATTGGATTGATTCAATCAGAGGATGTTTCTCAAGCCACTCCGCAATAATTTGTGCACTCTCACAATGACGTTCCATTCTGATTGCAAGAGTTTTTAATCCGCGATGAACCAGAAAAGAATTGAAAGGATCAATCACACCACCAACTTGATTCAATGTTTTTCGGAAATGCTGGTAAGTTTGTTCATCTTTAACAACAATAATTCCGCCTACAACATCCGCATGTCCGTTTAAGAATTTTGTTAAGCTGTGCATTACGACATCAACACCGAAGTGCAATACGGATTTTGCAAAGCAGGACTCATAAACGTATTGTCAACCACAACCTTTATATTATGTTGATGAGCGATTTTCGAAATCTCTTCCAAATCGGAAATACATAAAGTTGGGTTACCTGGAGTTTCAACATAAACAACTTTTGTATTTGGTTTGATTGCTTTTCTAACTTCATCAAGATTTGATGTATCAACAAAGGTAGTTTCAACGCCAAATTTTTTCATAATTGTGTTTAGCAGAGTTGTTGTGGGTCCATACACAGCAGAAGAACAAACAACATGATCACCAGCTTGGGTTAAAGCTGCAAAGATTGTGTGAACTGCTGCCATTCCACTTCCGCAGCCGAGTGCTTTATGTCCTCCTTCAAGTTCGGCGATTGCATTTTCCATTGCTTCAATAGTTGGATTGAGCATTCGTGTATAGATATAACCTTTTTCTTCACCTGCAAAAAGTGATGCACCATGCTGTGCTGATTTAAACTTAAATGTTGATGTTTGATAAATCGGCGGTACAACAGAACCATATTCGTTTTCATCAATACCTGAGTGGACACATTTCGTTTGAAAATCTATTTTGGTGTGTTTTTTCATGATAATTTTCCCATTTAAGAATTAAATAAAAATTTTAATACTTAAAATTAAAGAATTTTTACGAAATATGGAGAAATGGTCTCCTGACCGGCTCCTATATAAAATATCTCCGGAGAATTTAGTTAATTAAGGGTCTTGATTCAAATGAAAAAGATTGCAGAGTATCATTGAAGGGAACTACAATTTTAACTACTCTGGCATTCTCGTCTAACGGAAAATGAATATATCCGCTAATCTCATCACCAGGATTTAAGGTCGTTTTACGTAGTACAATATTTTCCCAATAGTATCTATTCTCATAAATATTATTTATAGTACTTTGATAGTGCAACTCTTGGGATGCCATCACCTGTCTTTTCTCTTGGTCAATTAAGAATTCTCTATGTAGTTCAGTTGTTGTTTTTTCTTGCCCAAGTTCAGAAATATCTTTGAATATTTCCGCAAGGCTAACAAATACATTAGTTGCGTCACTTATCTGTTTGTTCGATTTTGTAGTCAGAAGACTTTCTTTAAGTGATTGAATTCGAGTTTCAGGATCAATAGAAAATAGTGTTACAATTTTATTTCCATATTTATCAGGAGGATAAGTCTTATGTATTTCTAAGCATATTTTAGTCGGATCAACTTCAATAGTATGATCAGATTGATTGATTATGGCTAAATTGAAAATCAATTCATATTTAACCTGATCTTCATAATTAATTAGAACTAGTAAGTCATTGCTTTCCTTGGAAATAATCTCTCTTCCTTTATAAAACAATTTTTCTTCATCTAAAGATGAAATTTTGTAGTTGTAGATAGGGTATGGATTGCAATGAGTTAAAGCTAGCGCTATTACCAAAACAAAAAATTGACTTCTTTTCATTTTTTGGCCTCAATAAATAAATTGACACATATTACTTATCAGCAAATTATGTGCCCTCTAAAATTATCATTAGCGCAAATTATTGAGCCAAAATATCAGCTAATCTATTCTGTGGTGTATAGAAAACAGATCAAAGTTTTTATTTTGTCTACTTTAAATAATAGTCAATTGGTATAAAAATTTATGTCGTCTTCGATGATTGCAATTAACTCAATGACATAAATATCCCACACTCGAATAAAATCGAATAGATTATTCTTTATAAAATGTATATGGCAGGAATTCTATAAAATTATCTACATACAGATCAAAAGATTTAACTATACCATTTTCAATTTCAAACGGAAAGACTTTTATTCCATAAGTTGGATCGGAATAAGTACATAAAAATCTGTTATTACCAATGTACTCGAGTTTACCTTTCATCCGCGAATGATGTTGTAAAATCACTTCAAGATAATTTTCTTTTTGAATTAGATCTGCATAACCGTAAATATCATTTATATACCTTCCAGCAACTTCATAAAGATCGAACTCTGGTTTTATGTTCATATTAGCAGAATCTTTCAAGGCCAAAACCTGATTGTCGTTTTGTTCTTTCTGTTTAATTGCTCTCTGAAATACAAAATCATTATAATTTCTATATGGTAAACCGAGATAAGCATCAATAATTTCCCATTTCAGCATTTGAAAAAATGCATTTTGATCATTATTAGTTAGAACAACTATACCAAGATTTTCAGAGGGCACAAGAGTTACAGATGTAACAAATCCATTGACTCCGCCAGTATGGGAAACAATTTCTTTTCCCTCATAATCTTCCAGACTCCATCCTAATCCGTACAAAGTAAAGTTTGATTGGTTAAAAGGATGTCGACTTCTTCTAACTATGGTTTGTGGATATCTTGTTCTTTCAATTACATTATATGGAATTACATTTTCTCCATCATATCTGCCGCTATCTAGTTGAGCGATTATCCAGTGACTGATATCATTTATAGATGAACCTATACTTCCGCAAGGTGCAAGATTATCAATGTTCTGAAAAGGTATCAGAGACATTTTCCCTTCAACATAAGTATGAGGCTTTGCAATATTTTCTGATTCAAAGTAATCTGTTGATAAGGCTGTTGTACGATTCATTTTTAGTGGAAGAAATAATTTTTCTTTTAGATAATCTTCCCATTTTAATCCGGAAATTTTTTCAATTACTTTGCCTGCAATAGCATAGCCGGCATTAGTATAACCATATTTTGTGCGAAAATTATAAAGAGGAGTGAGCTTTCCGAATTTTTCAAGTACTTCGTCGCTTGTTAAGTCGGAAGTCCAATACATAAAATCTCCCTGGAAAGTTTCCATTCCCATTCGGTGGGAAACTATATCGATTAGATTTAATTCCTTAGTAACCCATTCATCCTTCATCTTAAAATCAGGAAGATATTTTATAACCTTATCATCGAGTTTTAATTTTTGTTCATGTTCGAGCAATGCAAGTGCTGTTCCTGTAAATGCTTTTGTATTTGAACCGATCATAAACAATGTGTTTGCATCGATTTTATCAGTAGATCCGAGTTCTTTAACACCGTAACCCTTAGCTACAACAACTTTTCCATCATTTACAACAAGAACTGCTGCGCCGGGAATTTGCCATTGTTCGAGTGCTCGTTCAACATAAATATCCAGACTGTCAGTGATGAATGATGGTGTTTCCTGAGCAAAAACATTGACAGAAGAAAGAAGAAGTAAAAGAAAAACTATATAAAACTTTTTCATGGTATTTCCTTTAAGATTATGTGTAAAACTAAGAAAAATATTTCAAGAGTTTTTCTCATTTGTCAAAAAATGAAATCGATTGAAAAAATCGAGAAATAATTAAAAATTAGTATAATCAATATCATACGAGTGCCATTATCTTATCATTTTCCTTATATTTCTTCCCATAATTCTGTAAAACAATACTATCGGAAAATAATTTGTCTAAAGAAAAAATTCTCGTTACCTCAGCTTTGCCTTATGCAAACGGACCGATTCATCTCGGTCATCTTAGCGGTGCATATCTTCCCGCAGATATTTACGTGCGTTATAAAAGACTAAATGGCGATGATGTAATTTATATTTGCGGTTCTGATGAGCATGGTGCTGCGATTACGATAAGTGCCGAAAATGAAAAAGTTGCTCCGCAAGTAATCATCGATCGTTTTCACGAAGCAAATAAAAAAGCCTTTAACAATTTGGAATGAGCTTTGATAATTACTCGCGCACAAGCCTTCCAATTCATCATGAAACTGCAAAAGAATTTTTCCTTGAATTTTATAATCGTGGAATATTGGTTGAGAAAAAATCCCTTCAGTTTTATGATGAAAAAGCAAATATGTTTTTGCCCGATAGATATGTTGAAGGAACCTGTCCAAAATGCGGAAATGAAGAAGCACGAAGTGATGAATGTGAAAATTGTGGATCATTTATGATCCATCTGAATTAAAAAATCCAAAAAGTAAAATATGGGTAGAACTCCAACGTTAAAAGAAACATCGCATTATTATTTCCCACTTGGTAAATACCAACCTGCTTTGGAAAAATATGTTGATGAAATGAATGAAAAATATGGCTGGAAAGATAATGTACTGCAATTACTGCCGGGGTTGGTTCAAAGATGGATTGAATGATCGTGCAATAACTCGTGATTTGATTGGGGAATAAAAGTTCCTGTTGACAGTGCAGTTGGAAAAGTAATTTATGTTTGGTTTGAAGCAGTCCTTGGCTACATCTCATCAACTAAAGAATTATCACAACATAAAAAATGATCCCGAATCTTTGGAAAAAATATTGGCAGGATCAAAAAACAAAATATATTGCATTTATTGGAAAAGATAATATAGTATTTCCACACAATAATTTTTCCAGCAATTTTGATGGCGTGGAATGAAGCAGGAAAAGAACAATATTGTCTGCCACAAAATGTTCCTGCTAATGAGTTCTTAAATTTTGAAGGAAAGAAATTTTCTAAAAGTCGCGGGTGGGGAATTGATGTAGACGAATTTCTCGATCTTTTTGCTCCGGATTTGTTACGGTATACGCTTGCTGCTAATCTTCCTGAAACACGCGATACGGATTTTTATTGGAAAGAATTTCAATTAAGAAATAACAGTGAGCTTGCTGATATTCTGGGCAACTTCATCAACCGGACGTTTACGTTTGTGTTCAAGCACTTTGATGGAAAAGTTCCTGCGCTTGGTAAGTTGGAAAAGATTGATGAAGATATGCTTAAAGAAATTTCAGAATATCCAAAGAGAATCTCTGATCTTTTTGAAAAGTATAAAATCCGTGATGGTGTAAATGAAATAATGAATCTTGCCCGAGACGGAAATAAATATTTCAATGATACCGAACCATGGAAAACTGTTAAATCGGATAAAGAAAGATGTGGAACAACTTTAAATACATGTCTTCAAGCGATTTATACTTTGGCAGAACTGTTTTCGCCTGTTCTTCCGTTTTCAACGGAAAAACTTTTTAATATGCTGAATGCAAAACCTGTTGAATGGAAAGAAAGCAGTAAACCGCAATTGAAAGAAGGACATCAATTGAATAAAGCAGAAATTCTTTTTCCAAAAATTGAAGATGAAAAAATAGAAGCCCAGATAAATAAACTTCCGAAATCTGAATTAGAAAAAGAAAAGACTGAATTAATATCTTATGATGAGTTTATGAAAGTCCAGCTTAACGTTGCCGAAGTAATTGAAGCTGAAAAGGTTAAGAAGAGTAAGAAGTTGCTTCGGTTAAAAGTAAAATTAGAAAACGAAGAAAGACAGGTGATAGCTGGAATCGCAGAAAGTTATGAGCCTGAGAACCTGGTTGGTAAAAAAGTTGTTATTGTGTCTAATCTTCAGCCAGCAAAATTAATGGGTCTGGAATCTAAAGGTATGATTTTAGCAGTTGAAACTGACGACGGAGGGTTGCAAATTTTAAATGTTCCTGATAAAGTTAAAAACGGAACCAGAGTTAAATAAGTTAAAGGGACATATGAAAATATTTTTTATATACATTTTTAGCGATCTTAATGCTTCCAGCTTTTGCTAGTAGCCAAACGGACAAAGTTTCAAACAGACTAAAAGCTAAAATTCAAACAGAAGTATCTTCAGAACCACATCTGGTTTGGATTTATTTTACTGATAAGGGAAATGATTTAGAGAAATTCTACTCGAATCCAGAATCTGTTGTTTCAAAAAAATCACTCAAAAGAAGATATAAAGTTCTTTCGAAAAATAAAGCCATAGATTTTTTAGATTTACCGGTGAATGAAGATTACATTGATCAATTATTTTCTGCGGGATTTATTCTCAAACACAGATCAAAATGGTTTAACGCTGTAAGTGGATTCGCAAATACAAATCAAATCAATAAAATCTCCTTTCTCCCATTTGTTAAAAAGATTGATATTGTTGAAAAATTTTCGACCAGAAAAGATGATATTGAGCTTATTGAACTTAAACATGAACCTGAACTAAATAAAAGTAGTGAACCCGAAGGAATTAATTCATTTAATTACGGACCTTCCTTTACGCAAATGAATCAGATCAATGTTCCAGCAGTTCACGACATGGGATATACAGGACAAGGTATAACCATTTGTTTAATGGATGCTGGTTTCAGCAACCTTTCTCATGAAGCGTTTAGCTCTATGAATATTATTGCGATGTGGGATTTTGTTGATAGTGATCCAGATGTCAGCGGTCACTCTCACGGAACTGGAACACTTTCAACTATTGGTGGATTTAAAGAAGGTCAATTAATCGGACCTGCTTTCAGTTCTGATTACATTCTTGCGAGAACCGAAAATGATCCAGCAAGTGAAACTCCGTTAGAAGAAGATAACTGGATTGCTGCATTGGAATGGGCAGATAGTATAGGTGTCGATGTAACTTCCACGTCACTTAGTTATTTAACATTTGATTCTCCTTATATAAGTTATACATGGGAAGATATGGATGGAAACACAGCAAAAATAACAATTGCTTCTGATCTTGCAGCCGGTAAAGGTATTGTAGTAGTAAATTCTGCGGGTAATGCTGGCTTAAATACTTCTCATAACACTTTAGGTGCGCCTGCAGATGGTGATAGTGTTTTTACAATCGGCGCAGTAACTTCAAGTGGTACACGTTCTACATTTAGTTCCGTTGGTCCTACCGTTGATGGAAGGACTAAGCCTGATTTAATGGCAATGGGATCATCAGTTTATATGGCTTCTGCGTATAGTACAACAGACTATAGTTATGCTAATGGTACATCATTTAGTTGTCCTTTAGTGGCAGGAGTATGTGCGTTAATTTTAGAGATTAAGCCAGATTTAGTACCTATGGAGGTTTTGCAAATATTAAGAACAAATGCCTCACAAAGTTTAAATCCAGATAATTTATATGGCTGGGGAATTGTCAATGCTCTCGAAGCATTTAATAATCTTCCTTCATCAATAAAAGAAGAAAATTTATTGGAGGATTATTACGTTTTATCCAATTATCCTAATCCATTTAATCCTAATACAAAAATAGTTTTCTCTGTTCCCAAAGACGAAAAAATAAGAATAACTCTCCATGATATGTTAGGAAGAGAAATAAAGACTTTATTCAATGAATTCAGTGAGGCGGGTATTCAAGAATTGACTCTTAACGGATCAGATTTAGCTAGTGGAGTTTACTTGATAAGAATGGTTACTGAATCTATCCAAAAAAGCCACAAAATAAGCCTTATAAAGTAAATTAATAGCATTCCCCAGTTTTTAATGGATTGATGGTTGGATTAAAATTCTATTGATTTTCCTTATTTTAAAGCCTTATATTAGCCTTTCAATTTTTAATGTTGTTTAACAAGAGGAGATGCAAAAATGCTCATTAGATTTAGTTCAATAATTTTCATTTCAACACTATTATTCATTTCCTGTTCGCCTGAACATTCCAACATAATAGTTGGAAACTTTAACGATACTGATATTACAATGTCAGAGTTCGAAAAAGTTTATGTGAAAAACGTTGGCTCTAAAGAAAGTGCTTTGGACGATAGTTATGATGATTATAAAAACTTTTCTGAACTTTATATGAACTTCAAAATGAAGTTAAGAGATGCAAAGATAAGAGGTTATGATAATGACCAATCGTTGAAAGATGAACTGAATGAATATAAGAGAAAAGTAGGCGCATCTTATATACTTGAAAAAAATCTTATAGAACCTGCACTAAGAGATTTATACGATTTAAGAAAAACTGAAGTCAGAGCTAGTCATCTAATGATTAGAACCAATCCAGAAAGAAACGAAGAACAGTCAAGAGAGCTGACTCAGGCTTTATTAGACAGCATAAAAACAGGGCAAGCCACTTTTGAAGAATTAGTGCAACGACATTCAGAAGATCAATTCTCAAAACCAAATGATGGTGATATTTTTTACTTTACAGCCGCTCAGCTTCCGGTTGAGTTTGAACAAGCAGCTTATCAAACTACTGTTGGTGAAGTTTGTCCGGAAGTAGTTCAAACAAAATTTGGTTTTCATCTAATTAAAGTAACAGATAAAAAAGAGAGAGTTCCTAAAATAAGAGCAAGTCATATTCTTGCATCGTATACTAATGAAGCCGGTGAAGTGGATTCTGCTGCTGCATTGGAAAAAATTAATTTAATAGTAGAAAAACTTAAAAATGGTGAGGACTTTGCAAAAGTAGCTGAAGAATACTCTGACGATACCGGAACAAAAACAAATGGCGGTGATCTTGGTTTCTTTGAACGCAGAATGATGGTACAACAATTTGATCAGGCAGCGTTCGACTTAAATGTTGGTGAAATATCCGATGTAGTTCAAACTGGTTTTGGCTATCATATAATTAAGCTTATTGAAAAAGCTGAATATCCATCTTATGATATTGAAAAGGAAAATTTGAGAAACCTTTATAAAAAATTGAAATATCAGGATGATTATAACGCTTTAATTGCCGGTCTTAAAGAGAAATACAATTATCAATTGAACAAAACTACGATCGAAAGAATAATTGGCTATGCCGATACACTGAAGATTGGTGTCGAATATCCTGCTATGGCTGAAATCGGTGATGAAAGTGTTTTTACTTATGGCAATAATAAGTACAACTTTAGTTCATTTTATGAAAAATTAAAAACCGATCCTGCTTATGTGGGTAAAGTATTCAAAACAGATTTAATTACAAATGCAGCTAATAAAATTGGTGAAGAGCTTATACTTGAAGAAGAAGCCTTAGCGCTTGATAAAATTAATCCTGATTTTGCGGAATTGATGGAAGACTATAGAAACGGAATCTACATCTTTAAGTTACAAGAAGAAGAAGTCTGGAATAAAGTTAAGATAGACAGTACAGGATTGGCTGAGTTTTATGAATCGAACAAGGAGAAATTTGTATTTCCTGATCGTGTTACTTACACGGAACTTTTCCTAAGATCTCGTGAAACTGCTGATGGTTATTTAGCCCAAATTAAAAACGGTGCAAATTTCGATTCTCTTGTTGTTAATTTGACTGAAAGAAGCCAAGTGAAGAATAAGGGCGGAAAATATGAATTACAGGCTGTTGGAAGTACAGAGCTATCAAAAGCTGTTGATAAGCTTCAGCCCGGTGAATTTACTGAAATAATTCCTAATAGTGGCGGATTTTCTATTTTAAGGCTAGATGTTAAAGAACCTTCCCGCATCAAAACTTTTGAAGAGGCAAGAGCCGAAGTTTCCGGTGCATTTCAGGAATCTGAAAGTAAAAGATTAGAACAAGAATACATTCAAAGACTTAAGGCAACTTATAATCCGGTGATTAATTATGATCAGCTCCACAAGGCATTTAAGCCTGAGAGTAACTAAAGTTTTAATAGCTTTTTTTCTTATCATTTCTTTGGGTTGTAAGAAAGAACCCGAGCAAACTGATTACGTTGCCAAAGTAAACAATTCTTATTTAACCAGGGAAGAGTTTGCTTCCCTGGTTGATACTTCAACTACAAATCAAACCAGGAAAAATGAAATTATAAGAAGCTGGATTCAAAGGGAATTGTTATATCAAAAAGCTGAAAGAGAAGGAATTCTTAAAGAAGAATATAACTTAACGGTAACTCGCTCTGCCAGACAGCTTGCAGGTGCAATGCTCATAGATAAAATTCTTAAAGATGAAAATTTTAAATTTGATCAAAAGGAAATAAAAGCTTACTATGATGAAAACATTAATGAGTTTCGTGTACCTTCAGAAGCTTTTATTCTTAACACTGTTGAGTTTATTGATGAAGATAAAGCCATTACTTTCAGAAATCTTGCAATTGAAAGTGATTGGAGAAAAGCAACAACCCAATTTCTAAATGATCAATCTATTGTGAATCCAAAATCAAATCAATTTTTACTTGCACATGAAATAAATCCGTTAGCGTTATCAAGAATAGTCAATGAGTTGTACCCCCAGGAAATTAGTATTGTTATTTCATCTAAACCGGGATATTATTCTGTTGTTCAATTAATTGAAAAAATTGCAGCTGGATCAATTCCAAGTTTGGAAAATATTAAGCAGGAAGTGGAAAAACGACTGATCGCTGTTAAAAGGCAAATCCTTATCGATGAATTTATCAAAGATTTATACTCAAAAAGTGAAATAGATATTAAAAATCAGGAATCAAATGAAAATTAAATTTTTAGCTTTTGCATTGTTATTTATAATTTCAGTTTATCCCCAGCAAGTGCTGGACAAAGTTGTTGCAGTTGTTGATAATGAAGTTATTCTGAAAAGTGAAGTGGATTTTCAAACTTCAATATTTGCAACTCAGAGACAAATTGATCCCAAAACCCCGGGCTTAAAAGAGCAAATATTAAATTCTATGATTGAAGAAAAACTTGTTTATGCTCAATCTGAACTAGATTCTATTGTCGTAACTGAAGAAGAAGTTAATCAGAGAATTAATTATCAGATCGAGATGTTTAAGCAGCAATATGGCTCAACTGCAAATATTGAGAAAATGTATGGGATGAGCATCGATCGCATCAGAAGGGAACTACGTGACGATGTAAAAAAATCTTTGATGTCACAAAGATTGCAGGAAAAAAATTTTGGAGGTCTTCAATCTACTAGAAGAGAAGTTGAAGAGTTTTTTGAAGTCTATCAGGATAGTATTGGCATGATTCCTGAAAAAGTAAGTATGTATCATATTTTCAGGAATCCAAAAACTTCTGAAGCATCAAAGGTACAATTCCGGGTGAAAGCTCAGCAAATATTGGATTCAATAAAAGCCGGAGCAGATTTTTCTGAACTTGCAAAAAAATATTCCGAAGATCCCGGAAGCGCTGTTCAGGGCGGTGATCTCGGTTTCGTAAAAAAAGGTGTTTTCTATCCTGAGTTTGAAGAGGCCGCATTTAAACTTCAACAGGGTGAAATATCCGATCTTGTTGAATCACCTATTGGATATCACATAATTCAATTGCTTGAAAAACGAGGTGAATCAATAAACACTAGACACATTCTCATTAAAATCAAAAGTGATGATGATGCTGATCTTCGAACCATTGAATTCCTCACTGAATTAAGAGACAGCATTGTAAAAGGTTTGGAGAAATTTGAAAGTTTTGCCAAAAAACATAGTGAAGATAAAGAAAGTGCGCCGTTTGGTGGTGAACTTGGTACTTTTTATTTAAATCAGCTCGACAAAAATCTTCTTGATATTGTAGGAAAATTAAAAGAAGGTGAAATAAGTTTTCCGAGAAGAATTGAATTTGCTCCAGGTAGTTATGGGTATCATATAGTTTATCTCAAGTCCAGAGTTCCTCAGCATAAAGCAAGTCTTCAGGATGATTTCAACGAGATTAAAAAACTTGCTGATGAGCATAAACGTCAGAAAGAATATGAAAAATGGATTTCGCTGCTTAAAGAAAAAATATTCTGGGAAATAAAAATATAGTTTATTAAATAAGTCGGAATTGAATTGACACAAAATATCAAATCTGCAGATGATGTTCAGCTTGTTCAGCAGTTAAAAGAAAAAGTTAACAACATAAAACTTGAGATAGCAAAAGTTATTGTTGGTCAGGATGAAATAATAGACCAGCTTTTAATATCTCTTTTATCTAAGGGTCATTGCCTTCTGGTGGGCGTACCGGGTCTTGCAAAAACTCTTTTGATAAAAACTCTTGCCGAAGTTATGGATCTGAAGTTCAGCAGAATTCAATTCACTCCCGATCTTATGCCAAGTGATATAACCGGTACTGAAATACTTGATGAAGATCAAACAACAAGGAAAAGAAATTTCAGATTTATATCGGGTCCGGTATTTGCCAACATAATTCTTGCTGACGAGATAAACAGAACACCTCCTAAAACTCAAGCGGCATTACTCGAGGCAATGCAGGAGCATAAAGTAACTGTTGCAGGTGTTACTTATCAATTGCCGGAACCATTCTTTGTTCTTGCAACTCAAAATCCTATTGAACAGGAAGGCACTTATCCATTACCTGAAGCTCAGCTTGACAGGTTTATGTTTAACCTTTGGCTTGATTATCCTTCATACCAGGAAGAAGTAAAAGTAGTTCAAACTACTACGAGTGAATACAAGGCAGATTTAAAAAAAGTTATCAGTGCAAATGAATTAATCGAATTTCAGGAATTAGTAAGAAAGGTTCCTGTTGCAGAAAACGTAATTGAGTTTGCTGTTAAAATATCCAATATGACTCGTCCTGTAAATGGAGTTTCACCAAAGTATATTAAAGATTGGATTATGTGGGGTGCGGGACCAAGAGCTTCTCAATACCTTATACTTGCAGCAAAGACGCGTGCAGTAATTCAGGGAAGATTTACACCGAACATTGATGATGTACGTTTTGCAATGCTTCCCGTACTTGCGGCATAGAATTATTACAAACTTTAGTGCAGAAGCCGAAGGGATAAAATCTCTTGATGTGATTGAGAGATTGAGTAAGGAATTTTAAACACCTCCGAGTTACTTGCCATCCATTAACCATTAGTTGCTTATATAAAATAAATTCTACATTTTGATTGGTGAAGTAAATTTATTCTTAATTCTCATAGAATAATCCTATGAAAAATAAATACTTCTTATCCGGAAAAATTAAATATTTCATTTTAATCATTTCTATTACTATTCCATTACTTGGCCAGCCTGTTGAACCCAAATTTGAACATATTCCCATAACTCTTTCTTTTTGCTTTTTACAAGATTTAAACGGGTTTTTATGGGTTGGTTCGCAGGCGGGTCTTGCCAGATTTGATGGATACAATCTCAAGTATTATACTAACATTCCATTCGACTCGACATCCTTATCAAATAATTGGGTTACAGTTATAAAGGAGGATAAAAATGGAAATTTATGGGTAGGTACCGGGGGTGGAGGATTAAATTACTTTAATCAGAGGACTGAAAAATTTACTCGCTTTTTACAAGAAACAAATGATTCCAAAACAATAAACTGTAAAAATATTTACAGTATTATTCTTAACGATGACGGCACATTATGGATAGGTACGCAAGAAAGAGGATTGCTTTATATGAGTTTTGACAGCAGCGGAGAGGCTATCTATAAATCTTATGATTTTAGCAGCGCTGAAGATATTAAACAAAAAGAAAGGGACAATTTTATTTGGAGTTTACTAAAGGATAGAGAAGACAAATTATGGATTGGCACAATGGAAAATGGACTCATATGTCTTAACACCGAGACAAATGAAATTCAGCATTACAAAAATGATCCTCAAAATCCTGCCAGTTTAAGTACTAATTCTGTTACTTCTCTTTGCGAGGATGATTCGGGGAATATCTGGATTGGAACAGGTGTTTCAATTTCAAATATCAAAGGAAACGGATTATCTAAATTTGATCGTAAAACCAGCAAGTTCATCACCTTTAAACATAATCCCAAAGATTCCAATAGTATCTGCTCTAATTCTCCTTTCACATTGCTGATCGATCATAAGAATACACTTTGGATCGGCTCATCAGACAATGGACTCTGTTCAATAGAATTGGAACAAATGTATAATGGCAGTAAACCAATATTTACAAAATATGAAAATGTCGGCGGGAGTGTAATTAATTCAATTTATGAAGATAGACTAGGCAACATATGGGTAGGTTTGTGGGCTTCACGTATGAGTAAATACGATAGACAGCAAAATCCTTTTATCTGGTATAGACATATCCCCGGCAATCCAAATAGTTTAAGCGGTTATGGTGTTGGATGTATATACGTCGACAGAGAGGGCAAAATTTGGTTCGGGGGTAATTCTGGCATAACTAAATTTGATCCGGAAACTGGTATTTATAAGCGCTACAAATATGATCCTGATAATTCTAATGGTATCAGTTCAAACTGGGTTACTGCAATTTGCGAAGATAATGATGGTATGCTATGGTTTGGAACATTTGAAAATGGAATCAGTATTTTTAACCCTTCAGATGAATCTTTCGAACATATCAAAGCGGATCCCGATAATAAATTCGGTCTCAGGTCAAACAAAATTAGATTCCTTCTCAAAACTAAATCCGGTGATATTTGGATATCAACCTTCAATCAAGGACTGCAATTATATGATCAGGAAAATAAACACTTCAAGTTTTTCGATGTTGATAGCAGCACTTCAAATGACGAAGCAACATCAATACTCTTAGAAGATAGCGAGGGGACGTTATGGATCGGTACAATGAATAATGGATTATACGGAGTGACTTTTGAAAACAAACAAATTAAAAAAATAAAACACTATGTACATAATCCAAAAGACAGAAACAGTTTGAGCAATAATTTCGTTACGGACATAATTCAATCAAAAGTTCCTGGTAAAAATACTTTATGGATTGCAACTAATGTGGGTTTGAATAAGCTTGATTTAAACCTGGATACATTCACTCATTACTTTAAAAAAGATGGTTTACCGCACGATTTTGTATTAAAATTATTGGAAGATAGTGGGGGAAATATTTGGGCAGCAACTGCTAATAAATTATGTGTTTACAATGTTAAAACAGGAAAATTTAATAGTTATGGGGAGGATGACGGTATGCCATTCACCGGTTTTGGCGGAGCGCGTCAAAACACTGCTGTTACTCTTGATGGGCAACTAATATTTGGTTCTGGAAAAGGAGGTCTCGGTTTGTATCCGGAAGAGATAATCAACGATCCTATCTACCCGCAAATTCGACTAACTGATTTCAAGATTTTTCACAAAAGTGCCAAACTGGATACTGCAATAAATTTCAAAAAAATAATTAACCTGAATCATGATCAAAATATATTTTCATTTGAATTCACCGACTTACATTTTTCCAATTCCAAAAGAAATCAATTTGCATATAAATTAGAAGGACTTTATGATGATTGGATTGACATCGGTTATGAACGTGTAATAAGTTTCACTGATATCGATCCAGGTAAATACATTTTCCGGGTAAAGGGCGTCACCAATGATGGCGTCTGGAATGAAACCGGTGCATCCATTGTATTGATAATTGCTCCACCGTGGTGGGCAACCTTGTGGTTTAGAATAATAATGTTCCTCACAATCATAGGAATTGGCTACAGCTATTTACCGCTACCGTGTAAATAAAGTATTAGAGATGGAACGGCTCCGGATTCAGATAGCCAGTGATCTTCATGATGATATTGGTTCTGCACTTACAAGGATTGCTGTTCATTCAGAAATTATACAAACAACTACAGAAAAGGAAAAAGTTTTCAGTTCCTCAAATAAAATAGGAACAATGAGCCGCGAGATAATTACAACTTTAAGTGATGTTGTCTGGTCAATAGATTCGCGCAACGATACTGTTGGTGATTTGATAGACCGGATGCGTGATTTCCTCGAAACAGTATTTCCGGCAGGAAGTATTCATATTGATTTTCAAACTAAGGGTTTGCATTTCGATCAGAAGGTAGAACAGGTTCTAAGACAGAATATATATTTGATATTCAAAGAGGCAGTGAACAATGCAGCAAAACATTCAGGCGCAGATGAGATTCGAATCATCGTTGGTTAATGGTGATGGAAAATTTAAAATGGAAATCGCAGATAACGGTTTAGGAATAAATG
Organism: uncultured Ignavibacteriaceae bacterium; assembly: GCA_963714415.1. Classification (GTDB taxonomy): domain Bacteria; phylum Bacteroidota; class Ignavibacteria; order Ignavibacteriales; family Ignavibacteriaceae; genus JAGXRK01. Next base: position 109,636 of record CAVQOL010000027.1, on the reverse strand, counting down.
AAGAAGAAAAACAGAAAGGGCATCACGGAATTGAGAATATGGAATTGCGTGCTAAAGAGTATAGGATGGAGAGTTAACCATTAATAATCTGGATAAAGGAACAAGTGTAACATTGATTGCTAAGAATATTTAAAATGTTAAGTGATAGTAGAATATTTTTTTAATAGCCACGACCTTTAGGTCGTGGGCCGGATAAATACCCAAGCGAATGGCTTTAGCCACAATCGGTTTATCTGGGGCTAAAGCCCAGTAACTATTTTTATATTTTTCCACGAGCTAAAGCTCGTGGCAATGCAAGACCAAACAAATATCACATCATGATGGGATAGAATGAAGATTCAAAAAAAACAGATATTCAGGTATGATAAATGTAGGCATAGTTGAAGACGACACTGAGATCCGTGAAGCACTTTGCTCATACCTGAACGACCAGGAAAATATTCGCTGCGAATTAGCTGAAGAATCGGTAGAAAAATTTGTACGGATTCTTTATCCGGATAAATTGCCAAACGTAATATTGATGGATATTGGTTTGCCGGGTATGTCCGGAATCAGCGGTATTAAATTGATAAAAGAAAGATATCCTGAAATAGATATACTTATGCTTACTGTGCATAACGATCCTCACAAAATATTTCAATCCCTTTGCGCAGGTGCTACCGGATATCTTCTTAAGACTACACCGCTTACTGAAATAAAAAAATATTTGGAAGAATTATCTGAAGGTGGTGCACCAATGTCTCCTCAGATTGCCAGAAGAGTTATAGAATATTTCCAGGAAAGTAAAGAAGAAAAGGAACCATCTCCGCTTACTGATAAAGAAAAAGAGATTGTTCTGGACTTAGTTGATGGGCTGAGTTACAAAATGATCGCTGATAAACAGTCAGTATCAATTGATACAGTTCGTACTCACATAAAGCATATTTACAATAAACTTCACGTTCACTGCAAAGCAGATGTTATCCGTAAATCACTTCAAGGTGAAATTTAGAACGCATAAATAGTTATTCGGTGATAATTCTCTCTCAAGAACTAAAGATTGATACTCAGAGTTAAAACCTCCTAAAAGTTTTGAATTACCACGTGCTTTAGCTCGTGGACAGAAAATAGAATTCCAGTCTCAAATTCAATTACTCCTGATGTTGCCTTTTTGGGCTAAAGCCCTTAAATAATTATGTTTCATTTATCCACGACTTAAAAGTCGTGGCAATTAAACTCTCTCTGTCCTCGCATCTCAATATCACATCATGATGGGATTGCCGTAAGTACACTCAATTTCTAACTTCAATTGAAATTTTTGTTTAATAAAAATCACAGGAGGATATTATGTTGAGCTTTGCGAAATCCCGCCTTGCGGGGATAAATTTATTTCTTCTTATTGCCCTTTTTCTATTTGCAGTAAATCCAGTCTTATCGCAGGTTACAATTCACGTGCCCGGTGATCAACCCACAATCCAGGCAGGGATTAATGCTGCCGAAAACGGCGACACCGTTCTGGTTGCCGAAGGCACTTATTATGAGAATATAATGATTCAATCCAAAGCCGTTACTCTTGCTAGTCGTTTTTTAATAGATGATAGTACGAGTCATATTTCAAAAACCATTATAGATGGCAGCCAGCCTGTTAATACAGATAATGCAAGCGTTGTAACATTTCTAAATAGTCCGAACACCAATGTATTATGCGGATTTACAATTACTGGTGGTTATGGAACAAAAAAAGTATTTAGTAACATAATTGCCAGGGGTGGTGGTGGTGTAATTATTTTGGGTTCAAGTGCTATTATTAAAAATAATCATATTATTTATAATGTAATTAATAATATAACTGTACCAGATTTTTACCATAATGTGCAGGGAGGGGGCATTCTTTTTGATCCTACTGGTGTAAGTGGTTTGACTCTAAATATCTCTAAAAACCTAATTGCAGGAAATGAAATTCAAAGCTTGCAGACTGGGGGAGGCGGTTTATCGATTTCATTTCCGTATGAAGATATAGTACTTGATTACATAATAGAAGAAAACAATATAAAAAACAATACGGTTATTAATACAGATACGTGGAAGGCTATGGGCGGAGGCATTTTCCTTGATTTTTGCTTGCCAACAATTGGGAATCAAACAATCAGAAATAATATTATCCGCAACAACAATGTACTATGTCCTCACAGTTTCGGCGGCGGACTTTATTTTATTATAAGAGATACTGATAGTACCGGTACCGTTGACAACGATCCAGGCCCATACGTTTATAATAATATTATTTACGGAAATCATTCAGATTATTTAGGTGGCGGCGTATCTGTCTGGCGCGCTTATTACATTCCTGGACAACAAAACCAGCCTCTTCAATCTGCTGGTAATTATGTTCCTAAACCCTCCTTTATAAATAACACTATTGTCAACAATACAGCACAGGACGGTTCAGGATTCATTATAATGAATCACAAACCTTTTTTGATGAATAATATCTTGTGGAATGTTTATCCGGTTAGCGCAGAATGGGGTGAGATTTTCTTAGGTGATGTACCCTATTATATGGAACCTAACCACTATTGTGGTGCTGAAATGTTTTACAATGATGTACAAGGCGGCTGGGATCCGGATAGCGGAGAAGGCAACATTGATTTTGATCCAATGTTTGCAGACACATTGTTTAATTTGTCGAATAGCAGCTACTGTGTAGGAAATGGAATAGTATCAGTTGACATTAATGGACTTACTTATAATTGTCCGTCAACAGATTTTTATGATGATGTAAGATCTAATCCCATTGATCTTTACGTTGATATTGGGGCGATTGAATCACCATATCCGAGGAATATAGTTGGGGTAAAGGACAATTCAATTGAATTACCTGTTAATTATAGTTTACAACAAAACTACCCAAATCCATTTAACCCAACAACAACAATAAAATATTCCATTCCAAAATTAAGTTTTGTAACCATTAAAATTTATGATGTATTGGGAAGTGAAGTTGCAGCATTAGTAAATGAAGAGAAAGCTGTTGGTACTTATGAGTTAAGTTGGAATGCAGCAAATCTTCCAAGCGGAGTTTATTTCTACAGATTACAATCTGGGAATTTTATGCAGACAAGGAAAATGATCCTCCTTCGTTAGCACTTCTGCGGACAGGTTTTGTTGAAATAAAGGAATTGTAGATGATTTTATTTAAGCCCCTAGCAGTGAAAGTCTGCGTGAGGGTAGGCAGGTTTGTAGGGGTTTTTAAACTCTTGCAATCTTATAATTTTTGAAAGCAAAATAGATTTCTTTTACAAAAGTTTTTATAACAGAAACTGTGGGTACGGCAAGAAGCATTCCGAAAAGACCGAACAACTGACCACCAGCGATAATAAGTAGTATAATGATTATCGGGTGGATATCAACACTTTTGGCAAAGACGTACGGTTGAACAAATCCATTGTCTAAAGTATATGTTAAAGTAACAATCAAAACAATTAATGGTACTTGAGAAAGATCACCGAACTGAATAATTGAAATTACTATCGCAGGAATTCCGCCGAATATTGGACCAAGATAGGGAATTAAATGTCCGAGTCCGGCTATAACTCCAAGCGGTAAAGCATTGGGAACTCCGATTAAATAAAATCCAAATCCAATACATACACCGACGAAAGTTGCATCAAAAATCCAGGCTCGCACAAATCTTCCAAGTTGAAGAGAAATTCTTTTTAATATCCAGTAGGACATTTCAAAATATTTATTTGGAACTACCTGAATAACAGCTTTTTGAATTTTTGCACTATCTTTCAATAAAAAGAAAGATATGAAAGGGACAATTACGAGCACAGCCGCAATTGTTAATAGACTTGATACCAGTGATGCAATGTTCTCGAATGAATTTACTATCTGAGATGAAATAAAGTGTTCAACTCTCTTTGATATTTCACCCGTTTCAAACAAAGGAAGATAATGATAAATCCAGGCTTCAAAAGATTTTAGTTCTTCATTAAGTGAAAATCCTTCAAGAGATAGAATTAATTGATCCATTTGAAAAAAAAGTTTCGGAATGACAAATGATAAGCCGAGATATACTAAAAATCCGAAAACAGTAAATACAATTAATGAAGCTACTAAACGGTTAAATCCCCGTTGTTCTAATTGGTGAAGGAATGGAGCAAAAATAAACGCAAGAAGAAAGGCTACCGCCAGAATAAGAAAAATGTTTATTAATGTATAGAAAAAGTACGTAGCAATAACTGTAACTGCCAGCCAGAAAAGAATTTTAAAAGATTTTTTTTGAATTAACTCGAACATTATAATAATATTTTACTAAACAGCTTCAATTCTTTTGACTCCTGGAACATCATTCATAATTGATCTTTCAATTCCCGCTCTAAGTGTCAAAATAGATAAGGGGCATAATTCACAAGCGCCTAAAAGTCTGACTTTAACAATTCCGTCATCAGAAACCTCTACTAATTCAACGTCTCCGTTATCTGCCTGCAGGAAAGGCCTGACCTTGTTTAAAGCTTTTTTAATTTCGTTTTCCATACATAAAATGAAGCCCGATAAAATTCGGGCTTAATTGTTATTGGAAATATTGTTTTAAAAAATAATTAAAACAAGTTTTTTAATCATCTTCGCCCATAATTATTTCTATCGTATCAGATTTTTGTAAGTTTCTTTTATTTACCTGCTCTGCAAGACTATGAGCTATATCCATCATAATATTTGCCTGATCGGACACAGAAATATCATAAACTATCGGAACACCTTTATCTCCACCTTCTCTAACTTTTGGATCAATTGGGATTCCTCCAAGAAAGAAGGCTTTAAATTGTTCTGCCATTTTTGATCCACCACCGCTTCCGAATATATCATATTTTTTACCTGTATCCGGAGCTATAAAGTAACTCATATTTTCAACTACCCCTAAAACAGGTACGTTGACTCTTTCAAACATTTTGAAAGCTTTTCGAGCATCAATTAATGAAACTTCCTGTGGAGTAGTAACTACAATTGCGCCTGTTAAAGGAATTGTTTGAACCAAAGTTAATTGTATATCACCTGTTCCCGGAGGAAGATCAAAAATAAGATAATCGAGTTCGCCCCAGTCGACATCCGTCATAAACTGTTTAACTGCACCACTTGCCATTGGTCCGCGCCAGATTACAGGAGCATTGTCATCAACAAGTAATCCGATTGAGATTAGTTTTATTCCATATTTTTCCAATGGAATTATTTTAACTGAATTTTCTGCCTGATAAACTTTTGGTTTATCAGTTATGCCCAGCATCATGGGAATACTTGGTCCGTAAACATCAGCATCAATCAGTCCGACCTTTGCACCATCTTTTGCTAATGCAACAGCCAAATTAACAGCAATAGTGCTTTTACCAACTCCACCTTTACCCGAAGCAACGGCAATTGTATTCTTTACACCCGGCAAAATGGCATCTTTTTTCGGATCTTTATGAGTTGAAACTGTTTGTGAAGTTCTTGCTATAAGATTGACATTTACATCTGTTAATTCACTGTAATCTTTTTTGATGGCTTCAATAAAAAGAGGAATTAATTTTTTACTTTCATCAGCCGCTATCGGAATTGATAATTCGATAACAAGCTTTCCATTTTCACTTTCTAATTTCTTAATAGAATTCAGTGTTATGTGATTAACATCGAATAATGGATGACTTACTTTTTTAATTGAGTTAATTATTCCGCTTTTGGTTATTTCATTCACCTTATTGTCCCGTTTTTTTTGAAAATATATAATTTAATACTATAACTTTGATCCTGATATATTAGTTCATCAAATTATATCAAATTTTTGTCTTGGAGTTTTTGTGTTTTGTTTTACTAACGTGATTCATAAGCCATTCCTGGCTGTAAATTTTCTTCTCATCTTCTCTTGGTTTTAATAAAGTATAAATTCCATCTGAATTTAATATTCTTGCTTTGATATTATCTTTTAAAGAATACTTTATTATTGTTTTAATTAGTTCTTGTTTGAGCAAAGGATTTTCAATTGGGAAAGTAACTTCAACTCTTCTGTTTAAATTTCTTTGCATCATATCTGCACTTGAAAGATAAATTTCTTCGTTGCCGTCATTGTAGAAATAAAAAATTCTGCTATGTTCAAGAAATCTGCCGACAATACTTCTTACTTCAATATTTTCGCTTAGATTTTCAACTCCCGGTACAAGACAGCAAATACCTCTGACAATAAGTTGAATTTCAACACCGTTATTAGAAGCTTCGTATAGAGCGCTGATAATAATTGGATCAACAAGTGAGTTAAGCTTCCAGATTATTTTTCCTTTTTTTCCTGCTTTCGCGTTTTCAATTTCTCTTTCAATAAGTGCAAGATATTTTTCCCGCATATTGATTGGTGACACAAATAATTTTCGGAATTCTTTTTGTTTTGAGTAGCCTGTAAGATAGTTGAATACATCATTAACATCGCTGCAGATATCTTCGTCACAGGTAAAGAATCCAAGATCAGTATAGAGCTTGGCAGTGGTTGCATTATAATTTCCTGTTGAAAGATGAACGTATCGTTTAACGCCTTCAAATTCTTTGCGAACCACAAGAGTCATTTTTGCGTGAGTCTTTAATCCTACCAAACCGTAAACGACATGCACTCCGACTTTTTCAAGTTCTCTTGCCCAGTAAATATTATTCTCTTCATCAAATCTTGCTTTTAATTCAACCAACACAGCAACTTGCTTTCCGCGATCTGCTGCTTCAATAAGAGATTTTACAATAGGTGAATCGCTTCCCACCCTGTATAATGTTTGTTTTATTGCAAGAACATCTGGATCGTTAGCTGCTTGTTTTATAAAATCAATCACCGGAGTAAATGAATCATAAGGATGATGAAGAATAATATCTTTTTGTTTAATTAAAGAAAAAATATCTTCTTCGTCTTCAAATACTTTTGGTAAAACGGGATAAAACGGTTTCTCTTTCAATTGATGTAAAGGAAGTTTATATAAGCCCATTACATCACTCATTCCTAAAGGACCACCGAGCACATTAACGTCTTCTCTTGTTATTTGTAGATTTTCCATTAAAGTGTCGAGCATAAATTCTGGCATAACATTAGCAACTTCAAGTCTAACCACACTTCCGAATCTTCTTTGTCTTATATTTTCCTCAATCACACGCAAAAGGTCATCAGCTTCATCTTCCTGAAGTTCAATATCGGTATCGCGCGTAATTCTGAATCGGTGAGCCTCAACCACTTCCATACCCGGAAAAAGTATATAGAGATTTGCCTTAATTAAATCACCAAGCCAGATAAATCTTGCTTTAAATGATCCATTTGTATTTATCTGTTTACCTGGATTAATAATTTTTTCGATCTCAAGTAATCGCGGCAAAATGCTTGGCACCTTAACTCTTGCAAAATGAGTTTCGCCATTAGGTTTTTTTACCATAACCGCAATGCTAAGACTTAAGTTTGATATATACGGGAATGGTCTTCCGGGATCGAATGCAAGGGGAGTAAGCACAGGAAAAATTTCGCGCTTAAAATAATCTGTAAGTTTAGTTTTTTCTTCCTCGGTCAATTCATCGTAATTGCATAAAAATATATCATTCTTTCTGAGCTCCGGAATAAATTCATTTGTCCACAAATCATAGAGTATTTTATTCAGTGGTTTTAACAGCTTGTCAATTTTCTGGATTTGCTCAATCGGAGTTAGTCCATCAATAGCAGGTTCAAGAATGTTGGCAGCAACTTGTTCCTTCAAACCGGAAACTCTAATCATATAAAATTCATCGAGGTTTGAAGAATAAATTGAAATGAATTTTATTTTATCTAACAAAGGGAGTTCAGGATCCAGAGCCTCTTCGAGAACTCTTCTGTTAAATTCAACCCAGCTAAGATCTCTGTTGAAGAAATTTTTAGGATCGTTGTATTTTTTTAATAATTCTTTACCGGTCATTTTAATGATTTTTTCTTATTGAGGCGCAAATATAATATAAATTGCATCTATTTGCTGTGGAGAAATGAAGGCGAATTGTAGGAATATAGGGTTAAAAACTGCTTTTATAAATCATTTTTTCCAAAAGGAAGGAGAGAAAAGAATAAGCACAGTAAACAATTCAAGTCTTCCAACAAGCATAAAGAAGCTTAAAATCCATTTACTAATATCAGGGAGATCGGCAAAATTTCCTAGAGGACCGACTAAACCCATTCCAGGTCCAACGTTTCCGATACAAGTTGCAACTGCACCGGCAGCTGTGAAAAAGTCTGAACCAAGCAATGAAATTAAAACTGACCCAAAAACAAAAAGAAGAATATAAATAATAAAAAAAGCCTGAACATTTGAGATAATTTCCGAACTTACAGCCTTTCCATTAAATCTTACGGGAATTACAGCTCTTGGATGAAGAAGACGCTTTAGTTCGAGCAAGTCCATTTCTTAAAAGCAAATAATGACGTGCAAATTTAATTCCACCGCCTGTTGAACCGGCACAGCCTCCTATAAAAAGTAAAGTAAAGAAAATCATTCTTGAGAATGGTGCCCAGTTTTCATAATCCGATGAAACATAACCGGTTGTAGTTACTAATGAAGTAACATGGAAGAGTGATTGCCTAAATGCCTCCTCTGTATTAAATGTATGATGCGGGCGATGAATAAACATAATTAATAAAGCTGCACCAATAATAAATAATACATAAAATTTAAACTCAGTATTACGTTTAAAAGAATCAAATTTTAAGTGAAGAGCAAAGTAGTGAAGTGTAAAATTCATTCCGGCAAAAAGCATGAAGATTATAAATACATATTGTACAAACGGTGAACTAAAATGAGCAGTGCTGGCGTTCTTGGTTGAAAAGCCGCCGGTCGCCATAGTAGTGAATGCATGATTTATTGCATCAAAAAGATTCAATCCGCCAATCAACAATAATAAAACCTCTGTACCAGTTAGAATAACATATATACCCCACAACCGCTTTGCTGTTTCTTTAACACGCGGATGAAATTTATCTTTAGTAATTCCGGGAACTTCTGCAGAAAACAACTGCATTCCGCCAATGCCTAAAAGGGGAAGAATGGCAAGAGATAAAACTATAATTCCCATTCCACCCAACCATTGAGTAAGACTTCGCCAGAAAAGCAATCCGGCAGGAAGAGATTCAATATCTTTAAGAATTGTTGCACCGGTTGTTGTAAACCCGGACATTGTTTCAAAAAATGCATCGGTATAGCTTGGTATTGCTCCGTAAATTATAAACGGAATTGAACCAAAGACTGCCATTGAAAACCAACCTAATGTAACAATTAAATAGCCTTCCCGTTTACCGAGTTGTTGTCTATCAGCATCTTTTGACAAGAACCATAATGTAATTCCAACTATTAGTGTAACTGCAGCTGAAATGAGAATTGAAATAATATCATCGTGTCCATAATGAATCGAAAAAGGAATTCCGGAAGTCATTAATATTCCGGTAAGAATAAGAAGAAAACCGATTATGTTGAAAATTACTTTAAAGTTCATTGTCTGAATAACTTTTCAACTTTTTTTAGAGCATCGGGCAGGCAAAATACAACAACACGATCATTTGGTTTTATTTGAGTATTTCCTGTGGCAATAAAAGTATCCTCTCCTCTTACAATTCCTCCGATAATAGCGCCTTTAGGAAAACTGAGGTCTTTTATATAATCTTTTGTTACGTCCGAACCTGATTGTGCAATAAATTCAATCACCTCGGCATCTATTCCTTCAAGAGAAGCATAAGCAACTAATTCTCCTCTGCGGATAAATCTAGAAATGCTATTTGCAGCAATAAGTTTTTTGTTGATAAGTGAATCGAGTCCTATTGTTTGAGTAAGAGGTATGTAATCAACTTTATCAACGAGTGCAATAGCTTTTTTTACACCGAGATGTTTTGCCATTAAACATGAAATAAGATTAGTTTCAGCATCTTCAGTAAGAGCAACGAATGCATCTACATCAATAATTCCTTCCTGTGCAAGAAGGTCAATGTCTCTACCGTCTCCCCGAATAATTAATGTATTTGGTAATTTGTCGGCAAGCTCAAAAGTTTTTTCTTCATCCGACTCAATAATTTTCACTGTCATTTTCTCACTCAATACTGATGCAACTCTTCTGCTTATTTTACCGCCGCCAAGAATCATGATATTATCGAAGTTTATATTCTCTTTTCCTGCGAGTCTTAATATAATTTCAATTCCTTCAGGTTTTGTTGCGACAAATACCTGATCATTAGGAAGAAATTTATCATTACCTGTTGGAATTATAGTCCTGAAATTTCTGTAAATAGCAACAATTCTATAATCTAAACTTGGATTTGCTTTTGCAACTTCAATTAATTTTTGATGAATTATAGGAGCGTTTTTATCTAATCTTAATCCTATTACGGATAATTTTCCGTTTTCAAATTCAATAACGTCTGTAGCTGCAGTTCTGTTGATAAGACTAATAACTTCCCTTGCTGCAAGCTCTTCCGGATAAATCATAAAATCAATCCCCAGAGATTGAAAACTAGCAATATTTTCCTGCTCAAGATATTCTGCATTACTAACGCGTGCAATAGTCTTTTTTGCACCAAGACGTTTTCCAAGAATTGCTGTAGTTAAATTGACTTCTTCAGATGAAGTAACTGAGACAACTCAAATCAGCTTTATCAACTTTTGCTTCTTTAAGAATTTTAATGGAGGTTGAAGAACCGTTAATAATCAAAATATCGGTCATTGAATCTGTATACGAAAGCCTTTGATTGTTTGTATCGATGGCAATAATATCATGTTCTTCACTTGATAGCTGTTTAGCAAGATGGTATCCAACATCTCCCATTCCTGCAATAATTATTCTCATTTAGTTCTTTTCCTTGTTAAAAATAAACACCGTAGGAAAATTCAGTCTTTTAAATTCAAAAAACAATTTCTTTTTCCGGAGTTTGATAAAAATTGATTATAATCACTTTAAAAAGATAAACGCCTCAATAAATGAGGCGCTATTGAAAAAGCTAATACAAACTAAACAGTTGCAGTTTCTTTAAGAAACAATTTTTGGAACTCTTTAGCGTGTCTTTGTTTCCAATCGCCTTTATGATAAGCATATCCTGCTACAAGCGGCATAGCAATGGTTGCTTCGCTGTAAACCATTTGTTCGTAAGTCGTTTCAACTTTTCCCCAGGAGCTTGCTTCTTTCAAAGTTGAACCGGAAAGTGCACCGTCTCTTTCATCGGCAACTGTAATCTGAACAGCATACTTATGCATTTCAGCATCTTCCTGAAGTATGTCTGCAGCAACAACAATATCCTGCGTAAAGTTTTTAGGAACACCACCGCCAATCATAAATATTCCTGTAACTTTTGAGTTAAGCTTAATCTTTGTCAGTTCAAGAAAATCTTTTGCTGCATCAAGTGATACATGTTTTTCAGGATTATTTGTCTGGTGTACAACAAACCCAAATCCTGCTGAACAATCAGAAAAAGCAGGAACAAAGATCGGAACATTCTTTTTATAGCAAGCATAAATTACACTGTCGTCAACCTTTGGCCCACCGTTTTCATCTAAGTATTTGCCAAATTCCCAAAGCAGTTCACGAGATGAGTATGGTCTTGGTTCTAAAGAGTCTAAAATTTTTGCTGTTGTATCATCACAGATACGTAATTCTTCTTCATCAATATACGTATCGTAAATTCTATCAATCATCAATTCTCGCATTTCATTATCATCAACAAATTTAGTCCCTTTGTAATGCTTAAAACCAAGAGCTTCAAAGAAATCCTGATCAACAATTATTGCACCGGTTGAAACAATAGCATCTACCATATTATTCATAACTAAATCGTAAACTACTTTTTTCAAACCTGCACTAAATAAACTTCCGGCAAGTGTGAGAATTATGCCACACTCTTTATCTTTAATCATCATGTTATAAATTTGAGCAGCACGATTTAAATCTCGTGCCGAAAATGCCATATCTTTCATTGCATCAACAAGCGGGACAACATTATGCTGTTTTATGTCAATATGCTTAATAACATCTTTTAGATAATCTTTTTTAGTCGCCATTTTCAACTCCTTAATAATTTATCTCGTTTACTTTTTATAAAATATTATTAAAACCACTAATAGTCTATAATCTAGAAAAAATATTTTGCTAATCTTAATATTCCTTGTTTCCATGGAACTCTGTGTGAAACACCATCCTTGTTTATGAATTCATTTCTATGTTCAATATACCATTTGAAATTTCTGAGAAGAGCGTCCTTGTTTGAAAACTTTGGTTCATAACCAAGAATTCTTTCAGCCTTTTCTATTGACACGAATGAATCTTTTGAAGCAGTTTCGTAGACCCATTTATAAAGCGGCGAAAGTTTAATTGCTTCTAGAACTCTTAATGTAAAAATAATTGGTTTTTCAGGAAGTGATTTTATCTTTTTTCCGTGTCCAGCAAAGTCAAGAACTGCCTGATAGTCTTCTCTCATAGTTGTAAATTCTTTTGCCCCGATATTAAAAGTATCATTAACAATATTTTCATCAAGAGTGGCACATGAATAAATTGCGTCACAAAGATCTTCAACATCAAGTAATTGGTATCTGTTTTTTCCGCTTCCAATCATCGGGAATCCACGGCCATCTAAAGCCCAATCATACAGCAGATCAAACACACCAAGCCTTTCCGGTCCGATAAAAGATTTCGGACGAAGAATCGGCACGCACATTCCTTCTTTACGCATTTTCAAACATTCTTCTTCTGCTAGAATTTTTGCTTCACCGTATGGACCAACTCCATCAAGCTTATCATCTTCAAGTAATGGATGATGATCAGGAATACCGTAAACGGCAGTAGATGATATATGAATAAATCTTTTTATACCCGCTCTTTTTCCTGCTTCAATCATATTTCTTGTGCCATCAATATCTGTTGAATAAATATCTTCGGCAATATAAAGTGGAAGAGCTGCTGCAGTATGTACAATAATGTCCCGCCCCTGAACAGCTTTTTCTACTGTTTCTTTATCGCGAATATCACCTGTAATAATTTCAATTTTGTCGTTCATATCTTTATAATCAAAGGGAACGACGTCAAGTGAGGCAACGTGATGACCTCTTGAATGTAAATATCTTACTAAATTGATGCCTAAAAATCCGGCACCGCCAGTTATAAGATAATTCATAGACTTTCTTTTGTTTGTTAAAAATTAGAATTTAAAGTTAGTAATTTTGAAAAAGGCTTCAAAGTTTTAAGTTAGCACATAATTTTGCCTAAATAATATTTTACAATTATGATCTCGAACGAAAATTCAAAAACAGATTTATTAATATGGCTGAAGAATGCTTCTTCTTCAATAATAATTCATGTGATTGGATTTATTTTAATAACTGTTCTGGCAAAACTATCGCTCAATAGCGCTATGATAAATCCGGTATTTTATACGGTAGAATTCAATGAAGTAATTAATTCAGAAAATATTGTTAAACAGAAAGATTTAATTGAAAAAGAACCAAATGATTTTTCAAATCCGGAAGAAATTTCTTCAGCTCAACGATTTATTTTTGCTGATATAAATGCCGATACCACAAATTTAGATCAGTTTTATCGGGAACACTCACTCAATGTCTCAATAAGGTTTCCCAAAGGTTGGACGTTTGTTGATCAAAATGTAAAGAACAAACTTGATGGAGTAACTTTTTGGGCATCAGATGGTACTTTTAATCCTCCGCCATATATTCATCTTGAAGTAAAAGAAAAATATTATTTTAATGAGCAAAGGTATCAATACAAAATGGAGTTTGATAACTATACAGCCTATTATAATGATCCTGAAATTATTGAAGGTCATGTATTACAAACTGTTTATCTTCGAACAGAAACTGATGAAGATTTTAGTTTAAAGTTAATGATGGTTGGTGAAGAAGCATTCAAATCCTTTCAACCACGGTTTTTCGGAATGATTAAAACTTTTAATTTCGGTTCCTCATTTTTGTAAAATAATAAGTGCTGCTGTAATTCTTAAAAATACTCTTTAATATTTTCCTGATATAGACTCAACAAGTTTAGCTTATATCAAGAATTGAGTTTGAAGTATTGAAGATTTATTCTCAAAAACTTGATAATTCGGGATTTTCCGTAGTCCTCGGGTCTCAGAAATTAAATTTTACTACTTTTGATCAGACTATTAAAACAGTTCAAAGAAGCTCTATTCTTAATATTTAGAGGTCCTTAGTCTGGTTCAGTCATTAATCTTAATTATTTAAAAATCTTGACTTTTCAGCGGTATAAATATATCTTTCGCTTCTTTATTTGGAATGATTTCAGGTTTCGGAGGATAAATACGTGAAACAAGAAAAATTAACTAAATTCATACGCACTGAAGACGCAGATAGAAAGTGGTATCTCGTTGATGCTAAAGATCAGGTATTGGGTCGATTAGCTTCTAAGGTTGCTAGAATTATAAGAGGCAAAAATAAACCTATATTTACGCCTAACATGGATACCGGCGATTTTGTTGTTATTGTAAATGCTGATAAGGTAAAAGTAACTGGTAAAAGAGAAACACTTAAACAATATATCAGACATTCCGGTTATCCGGGTGGTCAGAAGATAACATCAATTCAGGATATGTTTGTTAAAAAACCTGAGTTTATTGTTGAGAACGCCGTTAAAGGAATGTTGCCCAAAAATAGATTGGGGAAAAAATTAATAAAGAAATTAAAAGTTTATGCAGGTGAAAATCATCCTCACTCTGCACAGAAACCCGAACCAATTAGCTTAATGGAGAAGTAATTAATGGTTGATAAAATTTATGTTGGAAGAAGAAAAACTTCCGTTGCAAGAGTTATTTTAAGAAACGGTTCCGGTGTTATAACTGCAAATAATCAGGAATTTGAAAAGTTTTTTCCGCAGTTATTAAGTCGTGAAGATATTTTATTGCCTTTTAAGGTAACTGAAACCGAAGGCAAGTATGATGTAAAAGTTAATGTTAAAGGTGGTGGAACAACCGGTCAGGCTCAGGCAGTAAGATTAGGTATTGCAAGAGCGCTCATTGATCTTAATCCCGATTTCAGACCGGCGCTTAAAGCTCAGGGATTACTTACAAGAGATCCCAGAATGGTTGAACGAAAGAAATACGGTCAGCCGAAAGCAAGAAAAAGATTTCAGTTTTCTAAGAGATAGTCTAAAGTTCAGGTTCAAGTCCAGGATTGAATATCTTGAACTTGTACTTGAAGATAAACATTTAACAATCATTCATACTTTCTGATTTACCACCTGTGCCCCGATGTATCGGGGTGGAAGGTAAAGCTGATGAAAGTAGAAGCTAAACAGGAGATAATATGGAAAAAGTAGACATTACTGCGCTCATTGAAGCAGGTGCACATTTTGGTCACCTTACCCGCCGTTGGAATCCTAAAATGAAACCATACATTTTTATGGAAAAGAACGGTATTCACATCATTGATCTTAAAAAAACTCAGATTCTTTTGACCGAAGCAGCCGATGAGCTTTCGAAACTCGTTGCTGATGGGAAAAAAGTTCTTTTTGTCGGCACAAAAAAACAAGCAAAAAATATAATCGAAACTGAAGCAAGAAGATGCAGTATGAACTGGGTAAGTGAAAGATGGCTCGGTGGAATGCTAACTAACTTCTCTACCATTCGTAAAAGTATTAAGAGATTAACTAATATAGAGAAGCAGGAAACAGACGGAACTTTTGATAAAATAACAAAGAAGGAAAGATTATTCCTCACACGGGAAAGGGATAAACTAAAAAAAGTTCTTGAAGGTGTTGAGACAATGAATAAAATACCGGGAGCAGTTTTTATTGTAGATATTAAGAAAGAAGATATAGCTGTTAAAGAAGCTCACAGATTAAAAATACCTGTGTTTGCAATTGTTGATACGAATTGTGATCCCGATGTAGCTGAATATATAATTCCTGCAAACGATGATGCTGTAAAAACTGTTGAGGTTATTACCAAATTTATGGCAGATGCTATTCTTGAAGGTGAAGCAAAGTTAAAAGAAGTTAAAGCTGAAGAAGCAGCAGAGAAAGAAAGATTAAGAAAAGAACGCGAAGCAGAAAAAGCAGAAGAAGCTGCAGCTAAAGAAAAACAAAGAAAAGAAATTGCTGAAAAGAAAGCTGAAGAAAAAAGAAAAGCCGAAGCTGCAAAAGAAAAAAAATCCGCGGAGATGAAAGATGAAAAGAAAGATTCTGCTGATAAACCAAAAAATGAAAATGAAGAGAAATCTTCTGAAAATTAATTTTTGAAAGGGATCTAAATTATGTCTATTACAGCCGCTCAAGTAAATGAGCTAAGACAAAAGACTGGTGCAGGAATGATGGACTGTAAAAAAGCGCTTACAGAAGCTAATGGTGATTTTGAAAAAGCTATTGAAATTCTTAGAAAAAAAGGTGCTTCAGTTGCTGCTAAAAGAGCAGAAAAATCTGCTAACGAAGGTATGGTGGAAACAAAAGTTTCTGATGACGGTAAATTTGCTGCAATAGTTGAAGTAAATTGCGAAACAGATTTCGTTGCAAAAAGTCCGGATTTTGTTGGACTTACTAACTCGGTTTTACAAACTGTATTCAGTAATAAAATTTCAAATGTAGATGATCTGTTAAACTCAAGTTCTGAAGTGAAATCCAAGCTTGATGAAGTTATGGGTAAAGTAGGAGAAAAAGTTGAGATATCAAGAGTAACTACTGAATCTGCTGATAATGGTTTGCTTGTTGATTATGTGCATATGGGTTCAAAGCTGGCAGTTCTGGTTAAGTTTGATAATGTGACTTCCGGATCTGAAGAGCTATTAAAAATAGGTAAAGATATTGCAATGCAGGTTGCGGCAATGAGACCGTTGTGTGTTTACAGAGAAGAAGTTCCTGCAGATATTATTGAAAAAGAAATGGAAATCTATAAAGAGCTTGCACGCAAGGAAGGTAAACCGGAGCAAATTCTTGAGAAAATTGCAACCGGAAGATTAAATAAATTCTATCAGGAAAATTGTTTGAGCGAACAGGCATTTATAAAAGATAACACAAAAACAGTTAGTAATCTGATTGATGAGTTTAATAAAAAGAACCAAACACAGACAAAGATTACCCTGTTTAAGCGTTTTCATTTAGGTGACGAAAAGAAATAAAATCTAATTTCAAAAAGGTCTTAAGTTTATTAAGACCTTTTTTTTATATTTAAACTGGAAACGAAAAATAATTCCGTGATTTCAATAATAATATTATAAACCGAATGAATGAACTAAAATATAAAAGAGTTTTACTGAAACTTAGCGGCGAGTCACTGATGGGTAAACAGGGATTTGGAATTTCTGCCGAAGTGCTTGATTTCTTTTCCGATGAAGTTAAAAAAGTTCATGATGTTGGGGTTCAACTTGGAATTGTTATTGGTGGTGGAAACATTTATCGCGGGCTTAGCGCATCCTCACAAGGAATACATCGTGCTACCGGTGATCAAATGGGAATGCTGGCAACAGTGATCAACTCACTTGCATTACAGAATGCAATTGAGAAAAAAGGAATTATTACCAGACTGATGAGTGCAATAGAGATGGAAGCAATAGCAGAACCTTACATTAGAAGAAGGGCAATCCGTCATCTTGAAAAAGGCAGAGTTGTTATTTTTGGAGGAGGGACAGGGCATCCATATTTCAGTACTGATACTGCGGCTTCACTCAGAGCAGTTGAAATTGGTGCCGATGTTATTGTTAAGGGAACTAGAGTTGATGGAGTCTATGATTCTGATCCTGAAAAAAATCCTGATGCTCTGAAATTTGAATCAATTTCGTATATAGATATTCTTAAAAAGAACTTGCGCATAATGGATTTAACGGCGGTAAGTCTTTGCCAGGAAAACAACCTGCCAATGATGGTCTTCAATATGGATGTCCCCGGTAATTTATTGAAATTAGTTAAAGGCGAACAAATAGGAACCTTTATTTCTTAGTATGATTTTTAATTCTAATAATTAAAGAGGGAAATATGAACCCCATAATTAAAGATGCAAAACATAGAATGGATAAATCTCTCGAAGCTCTAAGAGGTGAGTTAGCAAAAGTAAGAACCGGTAAAGCAACCACACAATTATTGGATGGAATAAGAGTTGACTATTATGGAACAGCAACTCCGATCAGTCAGGTTGGTAATCTATCTGTTCTTGATGCTCATACACTTTCAATTACTCCCTGGGATAAATCAATGGTGCCTATAATTGAAAAAGCAATTTTGGAAGCAAACATAGGCTTTAATCCGGTAAGTGACGGAACAAATTTAAAGATTCCTGTTCCACCATTAACTGAAGAAAGAAGAAAAGATTTTGTTAAGTTGATAAAGAAATTTGGTGAGGAAACAAAGATAGCAATTCGGAATGTTCGTCGTGATGCCAAGGATCACTTGAAGAAAGAAGAAAAAGACAAAAACATATCTGAAGATGAACTCAAAAATTTAGAAAACGAAGTTCAAAAATTAACAGACGAACATATCAAAATTATTGATGAGATATTAAAACATAAAGAAGTAGAAATAATGGAAGTTTAATAGTTTCGAACTTTTTTATAACGGGCTGATTTAAAAGTCACAGTTTATTTTACTTTTACGTCAGCCCATTTTTATATCCATAAACAGATTTAAGCACAAAAATTGATTTCTTTTTTACGTAATTTTATAAGTATAAAAAAATAGCCCTGATGAATTCCGAGCAAAAAGAGAAAATAAAAAAAATAGCTGCCGCTTATTTAAACAAATCAGTGGCAAGGAACGTGATTTTTTCCATTAGCGGTATTTTATTATTTCTTGCAGGTACTGTTATTTATGGTATTATACTGAATTTAAGGGAAGTTCCTCTTTCCGAAGCGATGCTTAAAAAAGGTTTTACCAGACTTGAAGATGTAAATATTGTTGTTGACAGAAAGAGCTATACTCTTAGTGTATATGAAGATACTGTTTTGATTAAATCTTATAGGGCAAGCTTTGGAAGAAACCTCAGAGATAAAAAGAAACTTGCTAATGACGGAGCTACTCCGGTTGGAACTTACAAGATTTGCAGCATAGACACTTCGAACGATCACTATAAATTTTCAAGACTGAATTATCCAAATCTTGAGGATGGCGTTGATGCTCTGAGAAGAGGAAGTATTACTCAACGAGAATACAATGATATCAAATTTGATTTCTACTATAATGATTGCATTCAAACTGAAACTGTGCTTGGTAATAATGTCGGAATACATGGAATAGGAAGATTGAATTATATTTTTAAAAATCTTCCATTCGTTTATAATTGGACCGACGGATCAATTGCAATTAGTAACGAAAACATTGATGAGCTATTAACCATAGCTGGGAAGGGGACTAAGGTTGTTATCAAATAAAACACTGAAAATATTTTTCGTGATCAGTCTTTCTTTATTTATTATTGGCTGCGGTGACAAGGACGAAGATGCATTGCCTAAAATAGATTTTGAGAATAAAATTCAACTTATTGAGCTAAGTAAAAAAGTTATAGGTAATGATGTTGTTTCGGCTTTTGGCGGTTTCTTTGATGAATCACCCAGGAAAAAAATTGCTGTGATTGTGGAAACTGATGAAAATATAGACTGGGGGATAAAATTTGTTTTGCTTGAGGAAGTAGAAGGCGAGCTTGAAAAAAAATATGAATCCAGAATCTTAGCCGGCTCACACAAAGAAAGTTTTCTTGATAAAATAAAATTTCCATCGTTTGATTATGAATTACTATATTATAATTCACAGAACTATTTTATGGGAACAGGTGGTGGAGAAAGTTTTTCATATATAATCGACTTTGGAAAAAAAGAAGTTTACTACTCGCATCTTATTGCTGAACCAAGAAGAGCACCTTCTTTATTCATCTCAAAGAATGTTGATAAAAAAGAAATAAAAAACTTTTTTATACAGATATTTAAAAAAGATTATCCTTCTCTTAAACTAATTGATGAGGATATTACACTTGAGTAAACTTTTCAGTTATACGCTTAAACACTAATTCGAAGTGATAACAGTACTGTGAAAATTTTTGTGCAAAAAAAAAATAAACCCCTAATAAAATTATTATCTAGAAAATTCATTCCTGTGCTTCTTCTTTTAATAATTTTTTCTGATGCAGGATTTGCACAGTCTTATCGTGATTTTGAATTAAAAAAGATACAATTCGAGGGAAACCAATCTTTCTCTGAAGGCGATCTCAAATTCATTCTGGCAAGCAAAGAAACACCCTGGTGGTTCTGGAAATTTCTAGATTCCTTTACCAGCTTCGGCAAAGAGCCTGAGTTTTATGATTCGTCCAATGTAAGAATTGATAAACTTGCTATTCAATCATTTTATAACGCAAATGGATTTTTTCTTACTGAAGTAACTCATCAAATAGAGATTGACTCTTCCTCGAGTACAATAAGTTTAACTTATTTTATAGATGAAAACAGAGTTGCTAAATACGGCAAGTTTGATCTTATTGGTTTTGATGAAATGCCGCGTTTTTTGTTCTTTGATATGAAATCCAAGATCGTTACAATTGATTCCAGCAATCAATATTCCCAAGATGAAGTTCAATCAAATATTGACGGGATTATTAAATATCTTGCAGACAACGGCTATTTGTTTGGCGACTATGATAGCACTATTATCATGATGGACACCTTAGTCAGTAGAACTAATATTATCGCATACTTTACTTTAAATGACCGGTATTCAGTTGATGATATTCGAATTAATAAATCTGGAGTTGGAGCAGATGATGTTTCTTATGATATGATTAAAGAAATTTCCAGCTTAAAAATCAATCAGATTTACAGTCAGCAACAAATTGATAGAAGTCAGTTTAGATTATTTAGAACAGGACTTTTTACATCTTTGGAAATTGATCCGATAATTTCTGAAGCGGCAAACTATAAAGTGCCGATTTTAATAAATGCTAAAGTCGGTACGATGAATGAAATATCTCCCGAAATAAAAGCCGATAATCAGAACAATTCATTTAATACCGGTCTTGGAATTGATTTCATAAGGAAGAATTTTTTAGGTGACGCAAGAAGACTAACAGTTTCTCTTTCCACAAGAATAATTGATCTTCCAAATTTTAATTTCAGCAACATTTTCAAGTCCGAAGAAGAAAGAGATGAAAGTTATCAGGGCGATATTGAGTTATCAGTCAAACTTGAACAGCCGTTTCTTTTTGGAAGACCAATATTAACAACTTCGGAAGGTTACTACAGAGGGCTGACTATTTTGAATCAATCGGGTGTTGAATTTGGAGCAAGCCAAAAATTTGATTTCGAAATGCCGCCATATACTTTTATTACTTTTATGCGTCCATCAGTAAATCTTGATTTTATTAATTATACATTTGATAAAAATTCTACTGAATTGTCTGTTAATATAAAAAGCACAACACCAAGTTTAGGTGTTGAATTAGGTTCTACAAAAACCGATGATGTCTTCTTTCCAACAGAAGGTTACAGTCTTTGGTTGAATCCGGAATTTGCTCAATCCAGAACAAATATAACTTTAAAAGGCACTTCAATACAGGATTTATCAGGATTAAATGAAATTGACCAAACGGAAACCGCGTATTTTTATCGTATACAAGCTTCAATTGCTAATTATTTAGGCTTATCTAGAGATAAATTTTCTGTACTGGCATTTAAATTTAAAACCGGGTATATACAAACCATTTCAGGGAGATATGATTTAATTCCACCAAATAAAACTTTTTTTGCCGGTGGAAGTAACTCAGTTAGAGGTTGGCGTGCAAGAGAATTAGTACCTGAAGAAAGTATTAGTTATTTTGGATTTACTTCTGAAAGTCAACCTCGCGGAGGTACTTTCCTCTTGGAAGGCTCATTAGAATTAAGGCAAAAACTTGGTGAAAGTTTCGGTTTTGCACTATTCGCTGATTATGGTAATACCTGGAATAGCTATAAGAATATAATTTTACGGGAATTTGCCGTTTCAACCGGGTTAGGACTGCGATTATATACTCCAATAGCTCCGTTCAGGTTGGATTTTGGTGTGAAATTCTACGATCCTAAAGATCAAAAAATGATTTTCAGTAAAAAATTCTTCAGCAATATTGAAATTCACTTTGGAATTGGTGAAGCTTTCTAATCTCTTCAATTCTTTGTTCCAAAAGTATAATTAGCTATTTTTGTGCCTCTTTTTATCAGGATATCAAATGATTTTTAGTATGACAGGTTACGGCAAAGGCAGTTCCGATAAAGGAAACTGGTTCATTGACGCAGATGTTAAATCGGTTAATAGCCGTTATCTTGAAATTTATTTTAAACTTCCTTCATCATTACTCAGCAAGGAATATGAATTACGTGATCTGATAAAAAACAAAATTAAGCGCGGCAAGCTAAGTGTTAATATACAGATGAAAAGAAACGGAATTAATGATGACGCTGTTCTTTTTGATGAAGTTAAATTGAAAAATTATCTTGCTCTTATTAAACAGGTTAAAAAATCAGCAAAACTTCCCGATAAACTTAAACTTGATCATTTATTAATGAGTAAGGATCTTTTTCTTTCCGGTGCTGTTGAACTTAGTGATAAAGAATTCGAATTTGTGAAAAAGACTATAGCGCAGGCATTAGATAATTTACTCGAAATGAAAAGTAAAGAAGGAACTGAATTAGCAAAAGATTTTAAGAAGCGTTTAAAGAATATTGAAAAGAAACTTGATTTGATTGAAAAGGAAACCGGATCAAGCGTTAATGAAAATTTTAAAAAGTATAAAGAAAAAGTAAAAACGCTGATTAAAGATGCAGCAAATTTTAATGAGCGGCTTGAACTTGAGCTTGCAATATTAGCAGAGCGATCTGATATTACTGAAGAATGTGTAAGATTAAGAAGTCACATTAAAATGTTTTTGGATAGTCTAAATAAAGAAGATGATCCCGGGCGAAAATTAAATTTTATTTGCCAGGAGATGAACAGGGAAACAAATACAATTTCTTCCAAAACGCTATCAACTTCCATCACGCATAATTCTGTACTTATTAAAGAAGAAATTGAAAGAATGCGTGAACAGATACAAAATATAGAATAGTTTTGAGCAAAAAAGGAAAAATTATTGCCGTATCTTCACCAAGCGGCGGCGGCAAAACAACAATAGTTAAAAAAATTTTAAAACAGTTTCCTGAATTGGTTTTTTCTGTTTCGGCTACAACAAGACCGAAACGAAAAAATGAAGCGCACGGGGTTGAATATTTTTTTATTACGGAAGATGAATTTAAAAAACATATTGAGAATGATGATTTTGTAGAGTGGGAAAGATTTTACGACTATTATTACGGAACTTTTAAGAGTTTTATTGCCGAAAACATTAATAATGGTAGGTCTGTTGTTCTCGAAGTTGATGTTAAAGGTGCATTATCGCTGAAGAAAATTTTTCCCGAATCCTTTTTAATTTTTATTGATCCGCCTTCATTTGATGAGTTGGTGAAAAGATTAAAAAACAGAAATACCGAAAACCTGGAAGATTTTCAGAAGAGAATTGACCGCGCTAAAATGGAACTGGAATTAAAAGAAAAATTTGATTTCATTGTGGAAAATAAAGTGCTTGAAAGAGCAACCAATGAAGCTATAAGTTTAATAAATAAAATTATAAAGGAGTAAAACAAATGCATAGCACCCCAATTGATTTAAGGGAAATAGATAAACGTGCTTCAAATGTTTATGAAGCTGTCATCGTCTCTGCAAAAAGAGCACGGCAAATTAATGATGAAAATAAAATAGAGTTTAATGCTCTGCTTAATACAATCCCCGAAACAGCCGCTGATGAAGAAACTGAAGATATTACAAATCCGGCTCAACTTAAAATTGCACTTGAACAGGAAAAGAAAAAAAAGCCGCATCTTCAGGCTTTGAATGAACTTCTTGACGGTAAGATTGATTTTGAATATAAGCAGTAATACAAAATAAATTGCCGGAACTTATTATTATAGTTTAACTGAAATAATTCGGTTTATTTTTTTGCGGGAGTGATTTTTACTAATTACTTCCGTTTTTGTTTTTATGTAATATCTCTAGATGTTAAATTTCTATAACTTAAAAATTCAATTTCACAAAATTGATTCTTTTTGTGGATCAATAAATACTTTTCTTAAAATAGTTAGATGACAAAAATTCCAAAAGAAAAAATAATTCGTTTACTAAAAGATCAAAAAGAAATTTTTAACGATGATCTTTTTGAACCAAAGCAGCAATTCGTTAAACCTGAAAAAAAAGATTATCCTGAAGTTAAAACTGATGTCAAAAAAATAGTTGCTAAAGAACCTTCCGAAGGGGAAATTCAATTATTTGAAAGCGAAAAAGAAACCTGGGAAACATCAAATTCACTTGATGCGTTGAATAAACTAATCTGCAATTGCACAAAATGCGATCTTCATAAAAACAGGAATAAATTTGTTTTCGGAAGCGGAAATCCAAATGCAGATGTTATGGTTATTGGTGAAGGTCCCGGTGCTGAAGAGGATGTTCAGGGATTGCCATTTGTTGGAAGAGCAGGAAAACTACTAACTGATATTCTTAAAGCAATCAAGTTTGAAAGAGATGAAGTTTTTATTGCAAATATTGTAAAATGTCGTCCTCCAGGAAACCGCACTCCTTTACCTGATGAGATGGATACCTGCATTCCATATTTGAAAAAACAAATTGAACTAATTCAACCTAAAATGATTCTTTGTCTTGGATTAACAGCAGCAAAGGGTTTACTTAAACAGAAAGAGTCACTTACCAAAATGCGGGGTAAGGTTTATGAATATGAAGGGATAAGCACAATGGTAACATTTCATCCCGCTGCTTTATTACGAAATCCAAATTGGAAACGTGATTGCTGGGAAGATGTAAAAAAGTTCAGAAAGCTTTATGATGAAATTTCTTGATCAGAATCCTGTGTTTTATTCATAACTGAACAAAAATATTAAGCTTTTTAATTGACTCTCACTTAAACAATTCTAATTTTCCAATTGTAATTAAAAAATATCTGAGTTACTTTTACACCCCGATTCATTCGGGGTATTTTGTCTGAAAAACGGTTATGGCTAAATTTAAAAAAACAACAGAAAACCAAACAAACAACATCATTCCCGCAGATGTTAAACCACCATCTGCTCCGGAAATAGAAGCCGCAGTCCTTGGTGCAATGCTAATAGAAAAGGAAGCAGTGCCAAAAGCAATTGAACTTCTTAAACCGGAAAGCTTTTATTATAAAGCTCACCATTTAATTTTTGAAACAATGATCTCTCTTTTTGAATCCGGTGAAGCGATTGATACTGTCACAGTTTATGAAGAGTTGAAAAAGCGGAATCATATTGATGATGTTGGAGGTGCTGTTTATTTAAGCAAACTTTCACAAAATATTTCTTCAGCTGCAAATGTTGAATTTCACGCAAGAATAATTCTTGAAAAACAAATTTTGCGCGGACTAATAACAAGCTCCCACGAAATTGCACGCGCTGCTTACGATGGTTCCAGCGATGCATTTGATATTCTTGATGATGCAGAAAGAAAAATATTTGAAATAACTGAATCACATCTGCAAAAGTCATTTCAAGGAATGGATCGTGCTGTAAGAGATGCTCTTGAATATATCGAAGCAATCCATTCACAAACGCATAAAAAGTTTTCTGTTCCAACTGGCTTTTATGAACTCGATGAAATACTTGGTGGATTCCAAAAATCGGATTTGATAATAATTGCAGCCAGACCCTCTATGGGCAAAACTGCTTTAGCTCTAACACTGGCACGTAACGCTGCTGTTGATCACCAGGTGCCCGTTGGAATTTTCAGTCTTGAAATGTCAACAATGCAATTGATCATTAGGTTACTTTGTGCAGAAGGAAGATTAAATGCACATCTTGTAAGAACGGGAAAACTTCCTCACGAAGAAGGTGTAAAACTGAGTAAGAATGCTCACAAACTAATCAATGCACCAATCTATGTGGATGATTCTCCCGCGCAAACAGTACTTGAAATAAGAGCAAAAGCAAGAAGACTTAAAGCTGAAAAACAAATCGGGATGGTAATAGTAGATTATCTTCAGTTAATGCAGGGACCGGCAAAAGCAGAAAGTCGTGAAAGAGAAATTTCTCACATTTCCAGATCATTAAAAGCATTGGCTAAAGAACTTAACATTCCTGTAATCGCACTTGCACAGCTTAATCGTGCAGTTGAAACGCGTACAGATAAACGTCCTCAGCTTTCTGATCTTCGTGAGTCAGGATCAATCGAGCAAGATGCCGATGTGGTAATCTTTCTTAATCGTCCTGAACTGTATGGAATTAAACAATTTCCTGATGAAAGCTCTACGGAAAGCGTTGCTGAAATAATTGTCGGAAAGCAAAGGAATGGACCAGTCGGTGATATTAAATTAGCATTCTTAAAGGATTACGCAAGGTTTGAAAATCTTGCTCACGCCAGACAGATTGCAGAGTATACATCAGTTGAAGCTGTTGATGAGGATATTATCTAAATAAGTCAAAATGAAAAAGTAGAAAGTTAAAAAATTGATGTTAAAAAAGTCGATAGTTATTTTATTTGTTTATTTTGGCTTCATTAGTTTGAATGCTCAAATCTTTTCTGAAAAAGATATTGAAATCTGCAACGCTAAATTTGAGTTCGCTGTTTCAAAATCACTTTCAGAGAAACCTTTAAATGAAATTATTGTTGAAATTGGAAAGAGTTTTCTGGGAACTGAATATGTCGCTCACACAGCTGAAAAAGAAGGCGAAGAACAGCTTGTAATAAATTTTTCAGGATTAGATTGCACTACTTTTCTGGAAACATCTCTGACTTTAGCAAGATGTATCAAACAAAATAAATTTTCTTTTGAGAATTATCAGAAAGAATTAACCTTTATCCGTTATCGTGATGGAAAAATAGATCGTTATCCTTCACGTCTTCATTATTTTTCTGATTGGATTTACAACAACGTAAAAAAAGGAATCATTAAGGATGTAACCAAAGAAATCGGCGGAGAAGAAAAAGTTTTTAATATAAATTATATGTCTTCAAATCCTCACCTCTATTTACATCTCAGGGAAACTCCCGAGTTTATACCGATAATAAAAAGTCAGGAAGTTGAAATCAGCAAGCGGACATACTATTATATCCCAGAAGATAAGATTGGCGGAATAGAAGAAAAAATTCAAACTGGCGATTTAATTGCTTTAACAACAAACATTGAAGGACTGGACATAGGACACGTTGGTTTTGCAATTAAAATGGAAGATGGAAAAATCCATTTTATGCACGCCCCTCTGGCCGGAAGTAAGGTTCAAATTTCAGAATTGTCTTTGAGTGATTACGCAAAGAAGATTAAAAAGCATACTGGAATTATTGTTTTAAGAACTCAAGAGAATTTTTAATTGATTCATTGATAGGATTACTCTGTATTCCAAACAACTTCAGTTTATCACTACTCATTGAAACATCCTCAACTTTTGGCAAATTAGGCACATCATCCATAGTTATTTTGATGAGAAGATCTTTATCAAATCCCACAACATCACATAATCTTTCACCAAGCTCATAACGTGAAACTCTTTCCAGACCGCCAAAGTTTATTATTTCACTTTTTATATTTTTATCTAATAGTTGATTTATCAATCGGGCGGAATCAATCAAAGAAATTGGGGAGCGGAACTGATCCTCAAATAACTTCACTTCTTTATCCTGCTTCAAATCCATATACATTTGATGGAAATGACATTTAGATTGATTAAGTCCGAATCCGTATAATAGAGCAGTGCGAAGAATAATATAGTCATCAAACGTTTCCTGAATTTTCACTTCACCCATTAATTTTGTTTCTGCATAAAGCGAAACCGGAATTAACTTGGAATCTTCCTTCAACAAAGATCCCCGGTAACCAGCATAAACAAGATCTGTAGAGGTATAAATCATTTTTGAATTATTTTGCTCACAAAGCTCAGCAATTCTTTGGGTTGATGTAACATTCAAAGAATAAACTTTTTTAGAATTAGAAATTGATATCTGTGCTGGTGTTGAAAATGCTGCAGTATGTATAACTATGTCGGGTTTAAAATCTCCAAATACTTTTTTCAATGAATTAAAATCAGTCAAATCAAGTTTAATATTATTGAATAACTTACCATTACCTTTGTTGTTATTATATTGTGTTAAAATTTGATGTTTCCCGGATAGTTCTAAATTTAAATACTGACCCAGCAAACCGCTTCCACCTGTGATAAATATTTTCATTATTACTACTTTGCTACTATAAAAGTGACTTAAATATACTGTTTAATGCACATAATTTAACGATTAGATTTTTGTCTAGCTTTGGAAATTCTTAACCCCTTTGGTAAATTTATAAAAATATTTGAGAAAAGTTTATGTTACGGAAATTATTACCTGCTTTACTAATTATTTCATCTTCAATAGTTTACTCTCAAAGCGGAAAATTTTTTGATGCACCATTTGGTGGCGGCGGTGGTTACGTCCCTTCCTGGTATATCCCAAAAGTTGATGAAATAAATATTCAGTTAAAGAATTTGGGTATTCACGAATTGTCTGCGTCAGGTCTGTATGCCTCTGGCGGGGCAGGATTTATTTACATCGGTTTTGTGAAAAACTTAAGACTTGGCGGAATGGGTTATGCCGGTTCGATGTCAAAATCTGTAACGCAAAATGAAATTAAAAAAGAAGCTGTTTATTCAATAGGTGGAGGTGGTTTAACTATTGAGTATACATTACCATTTATTAAAGACATTGGTGTTTCGGTTGGTGCAACTTTGGGGGGCGGAAGTTTGAGTATCGAATTATTTAGTAACTCCGGATCTAATGATTGGGAAAGTATTTGGGGTGAATTAAATGATGCAAACAGTAATGATTCATATAAAAAAATAATAAACTCTTTTTGGATATTCTCTCCAACTTTAAATTTGGATATTCCTATTTATAGATTTGTGGTTTTTAGATTAGGTGTTGGTTATCAATTAACTTTTGGTGATGATTGGACTTATGATAACGATCAACCATTAGGTAATGTTCCCTCGGATTTGAATGCTAATTCATTCTTTGTTCAATCGGGTCTATTCATAGGATTCTTTTCTTTTTAGGATATCAATGAAAAATATACTTGTTACAGGTGGAGCAGGCTTCATCGGAAGCAATTTTATCAATTACATATTAAATGAAAGAGATGATTATCTTATTGTAAATCTTGATAAGCTTACTTATGCTGGCAATTTAGAAAATCTAAAGCCATCTGAGGGGAAAAAGAATTATCAGTTTATAAAAGGCGATATTACTAACCACGAATTAGTAAACTATATTTTTGAAAAATTCAAAATAAAATATGTAATAAATTTTGCGGCCGAATCTCACGTTGATAGAAGCATTCTCGGTTCTGAAATATTTTATCGTTCAAATGTTATCGGGACAAATGTTTTGCTTGAAGCTTCAAGAAGATTTGAGGCTGAAAGATTTCTCCAAATCTCTACAGATGAAGTCTATGGAAGTTTGGGTCCAAAAGGATTATTTACCGAAACAACTCCACTTTCTCCCAACAGTCCGTATTCATCGAGCAAGGCAGCTGCAGATATGATGGTTTTGGCCTTCTATCATACCTATGGACTTCCTGTTGTTATTACAAGATGTTCAAATAATTATGGGCCTTATCAATT
>CAVQOL010000027.1:0-75000 GCA_963714415.1 uncultured Ignavibacteriaceae bacterium | reverse complement strand
AGGGTAGGGGTGAAAGGCCAATCAAACTCGGAAATAGCTCGTATTCCCCGAAATAGCTTTAGGGCTAGCCTCGATTAAAAGTATAACGGAGGTAGAGCACTGATTGGGCTAGGGCTGTCACAACGGTACCAAACCCAGACAAACTCCGAATTCCGTATATATGTTTTTCGGGAGTCAGGCTACGAGGGATAAGCTTCGTGGC
The DNA here is from genome assembly GCA_963714415.1 of uncultured Ignavibacteriaceae bacterium. Lineage (GTDB taxonomy): Bacteria > Bacteroidota > Ignavibacteria > Ignavibacteriales > Ignavibacteriaceae > JAGXRK01. The sequence goes on along the minus strand of CAVQOL010000027.1, from coordinate 74,798 downwards.
CAAAAGGGAAACAACCCAAACCATCAACTAAGGCCCCTAAATGGCAGTTAACAGAGAAAGGATGTTGAGTTGCTCAGACAACTAGGATGTTGGCTTAGAAGCAGCCACTCATTTAAAGAGTGCGTAATAGCTCACTAGTCAAGCGACTTGGCGTCGACAATACTCGGGACTTAAACTGTCTGCCGAAGTTATGGATTCTCCGATTTATCGGAGAGTGGTAGGGGAACATTCTATATGCAGCAAAGGTGTACTGCGAGGTATGCTGGAGCGTATAGAAAAGCAAATGTAGGCATTAGTAACGATAATCCCGGTGAAAAACCGGGACACCGAAAGTCTAAGGTTTCCTGAGCAATGTTAGTCATCTCAGGGTTAGTCGATCCCTAAGCCGAGGCTGAAAGGCGTAGGCGATGGAAAACAGGTTAATATTCCTGTACCCGGTAAACCTCGTTTGACCGTAAGGAGGGACGCAGGAGTGAAGATCAGCCACCTGACGGATTAGGTGGTCTAAGTGCGTAGGTTGAAGGAGCAGGTAAATCCGCTCCTTCTTAAGACCGAGACACGAACGGGAGAGCTTGCTCACAAACTGATCGTAATCATACTGCCGAGAAAATCTTCGTACGGGAGACGTTTATTGGATCGTACCGCAAACCGACACAGGTAGACGGGATGAGTATTCTAAGGTGCTCGAGTGAGCCGTGGTTAAGGAACTCGGCAAATTAACTCCGTAACTTCGGGATAAGGAGTGCCCCAAGTAAGTGAAATTCTTGCGAGCGTAGCTGAACGGGGCCGCAGTGAAATGGCCCAGGCGACTGTTTAACAAAAACACATGTCTCTGCGAAGTCAATCAAGACGATGTATAGGGACTGACACCTGCCCGGTGCTGGAAGGTTAAGGGAAGAGGTTAGCGCAAGCGAAGCTTTGAACCGAAGCCCCAGTAAACGGCGGCCGTAACTATAACGGTCCTAAGGTAGCGAAATTCCTTGTCGGGTAAGTTCCGACCTGCACGAATGGTGTAACGATCTGGGCACTGTCTCAACCACGGGCTCGGTGAAATTGTGGTACCGGTGAAGACGCCGGTTACCCGCATATGGACGGAAAGACCCCGTGCACCTTTACTGCACCCTAATATTGGGTTCGGATAAAGCATGTGTAGCATAGGTGGGAGGCTTTGAAGCCGGGACGCTAGTTTCGGTGGAGCCAACACTGAAATACCACCCTTGTTTTATCTGGATTCTAACCTCGGCCCTTGAATCAGGGCCAGGAACAGTGTTAGGCGGGTAGTTTGACTGGGGCGGTCGCCTCCTAAAATGTAACGGAGGCTCTCAAAGGTTCCCTCAGCATGGTTGGTAATCATGCGGCGAGTGTAAAGACAAAAGGGAGCTTGACTGCGAGACTTACAAGTCGAGCAGGTGCGAAAGCAGGACTTAGTGATCCGACGGTAGCGAGTGGAAGTGCCGTCGCTCAAAGGATAAAAGGTACGCCGGGGATAACAGGCTGATCTTACCCAAGAGTTCATATCGACGGTAAGGTTTGGCACCTCGATGTCGGCTCATCGCATCCTGGGGCTGAAGAAGGTCCCAAGGGTTTGGCTGTTCGCCAATTAAAGCGGTACGTGAGCTGGGTTCAGAACGTCGTGAGACAGTTCGGTCCCTATCCTATGCGGGCGAAGGATACTTGAGAAGGGTCGCTTCTAGTACGAGAGGACCGAAGTGAACGTATCTCTAGTGTACCAGTTGTCACGCCAGTGGCATCGCTGGGTAGCTATATACGGTTGTGATAAGCGCTGAAAGCATCTAAGCACGAAGCACGCTTCAAGATTAGGTATCCCTTACGTAAGTAACTAAAGACTCCTCGGAGATGACGAGGTTGATAGGCTGCAGGTGTAAGTGCAGTAATGCATTCAGCCAAGCAGTACTAATAGGTCGTGCGACTTAACCATTAAATTTTTATATACAGATTTGTTTCTCTCTAGGGCTCTGCTCTTTCATCTTTCAATTTTATTTTTTGAGTTTAATTTTGGTGGTTTTAGCCTGGGTGATACACCTCTTCCCATTCCGAACAGAGAAGTTAAGACCCAGCGCGCCGATGGTACTGCATGCGCAGGTGTGTGGGAGAGTAGGTCGCTGCCAAAATTTATTTAACCCCGGTCATTTTTTGATCGGGGTTTTTTATTTTTACTTAAATTGTTTCCGTTGCGAAAATGAATGTAAAGATGATCTGATTTTTTTGATGGTAAACCATTTTATCAAATTTCTTATCATTAATAATTTCCTAATCAAAAGATTCTACGTTTATAATCGAAATTTCTTATCAAAACTTCCTCCGCAATAATTATTATATTTGCCATCATCAATTCAGAAAATTTAAATGCCTAAGTGGATTAAAATAACAATTGGTATAACCGTTTCATTTATAATATTTTTTCTGATCGGCGGATACTTCATCGAGCGAATGCTTAAGTCCTCTTTACCTGAATATTCCGGTGAGCTTAAAACTTCAGGAATAAGCAAAAATATTGAAATTTACCGTGATAGTATGGCCGTGCCTTACATCCTTGCAGAGACAGATGAAGATGCGGCATTTGCACTTGGTTTTCTTCACGCACAGGAAAGATTATTTACAATGGATATTGTGCGTCGTGCCGGCGAAGGAAGATTGAGTGAAATTCTTGGTGAGAAAACTCTTCCTTTTGATAAAATGTTCAGAACAGTTGGCATCAAAAGAAATATTCTCAAAAATCTAAATAAGTATAATCCCAGAGTACTTAGCATTCTTAAATCCTATTCAGACGGAGTAAATCTCTACATAAGTAAAGCAAAAGGAAAATATCCGATTGAATTTGATGTTCTCGGTTATGATCCTTATGAATGGGAACCGGTTCATAGTTTGATAATAGTAAGATTGATGGGCTGGGAACTTAATATGTCGTGGTGGGTTGATTTCACTTTTGCGCAAATAGTTCAAAAGCTTGGAAAAGAAAAAGCACTGGAAATACTTCCCGATTATCCCGAAAATGCACCATACATTATTCAATCAGATTATAAGAAACTTACTGCATTAAATTCTTCATTGATTGAAACTGACAAACAATTCAGAAACTTCCTTGGTATTTACGGAACTCATCTCGGTTCAAACAACTGGGTAGTAAACAGTAAAATGTCGGAATCCGGTAAACCGATAATTGCAAATGATCCTCATCTTGCTTTCAGTGCACCGGGTAAATTTTATGCAGTCGTAATCAAAAGCAAAGAACAATCTGGCGGTAAGACAGGCTGGAATGCCGCCGGTGTATCCATCCCGGGTGTTCCGGGTATAGTAATCGGAATGAATGATAATATCTCGTGGACAATGACAAACATAATGAACGATGATGCTGATTTTTATATTGAGAAAATTGATTCATCCGGAAAAAATTATTTTGTGAATAACAGTTGGAAAGAACTTAAAATATTTAAAGACACAATTAAAGTAAAAGACGCTGGTAATTATGTTTATGAGATTAAAGAAACTCACCGAGGTCCGATAATTTCAGATATTCATCCCGGAACTTTGTTGTTCAGCGAAGAACAAATAAAAATGCCTGCAATTAGTATGCAATGGATAGGAAATGAATTCAGTGATGAGCTTAATGCTTTTTTTAATCTTAACAAAGCAAAAAACTTTCTTGAGTTCAGAAATGCATTGAAGGATTTTAGTTTACCCGGGCAAAATTTTGTTTATACAGATAAGGAAGGAAATATTGGATATGTTTTTGCTGCAAGAGTTCCTTTAAGGAAGCGTAATAATCCGACGTTAATTTTTGACGGAACAACAACTGAAAACGACTGGCAGGGGTATGTTCCTTTTAATGAATTACCTTACTTGTTAAACCCACCGCAGAATTATATTGCAACAGCAAACAATAAAGTAATTAAGAGTTTTAAATATCATATATCAAATCTTTGGGAACCTTCATCAAGAATTGACAGGATTATGGAACTAATCCATTCAAAAGATGTTCATTCAAAAGAAGATTTTATGAAATATCAAACGGATATTAATTCACCTTATGCGAAGATAGTAACAAAATATATTCTTGATGCATTTAAAGGAATTAAAATCCAGGATAAAAATTTAAAAAAATCTCTTGAACTTCTGTCCGAATGGGATTATGAAATGAACAGCCAAAGTCAGGCTCCGGCTATTTACTCATCATTCTTAAATCATCTTTTAAAAAACACTTATTATGATGAGCTTGGCAAAGAACTTTATAATCAGTTTGTGTTTATTGCCAATGTTCCGTACAGAAGTATTCTTCAGATACTTGAAAATCCAAATTCATCATGGTTTAATAATATCACAACAAATAAAATTGAAACGCGAGATGAGATAATCAGAAAAAGTCTATCTTATGCTTTAACTGAATTAGAAAATAAACTAGGAAAAAACGTAGCTAGCTGGCAATGGGGAAATCTTCATAAAGTTTTTTTCAAACATTCATTCAGCGGTCAAGCGGCAATACTTGATAATTTTATAAACATAGGTCCTTACAATATAGGTGGAGACGGCACAACAATATTCAACACAGAATATCCGTTCTTTGAAGCAAACGAGGAAATTGGTTTATTGGATCATGAAGAATATGAAAATATTTTAGGACCTCAAATGAGATTTATTCATGACTATGCTGATCCCGATAATTTTTATATTATTTTAACAACCGGTCAATCCGGAAATGTTATGAGCGATCATTACAGTGATATGACTCCGTTATGGCTTAATGGTAAGTATATGAAGATATGCACAAATGAAACGGAAATAAGAAATAGTAAAAATAAATTATTCAAACTTCTTGCTGAATAATGAATGATTGTTATATGTTTACAACCAGATATTGATATATATTCATAAACACTAATAAGAAAAAATGAAAGTAATTGAACATCTTGAGCAAGCAAAAGAACCTCTTATAAGTTTCGAAATTATTCCTCCCAAACGCGGTGGCGATATAAACAGTTTACTTGCGGTTCTTGAAGATATTGTAAAATACAGACCTCCGTTTATAGATATTACAAGTCACGCTGCAGAAGTTTATTACGACGAAACTCCGCAGGGAATTAAGAAGATTGTTAAGAGGAAGAGACCCGGAACTTTGGGTATCTGTGCACTAATTCAGCATAAATACAATATTGATGCTGTTCCACACGTTCTGACAAAGGGCTTTACAAGAGAAGAAACAGAAGATTTCCTTATTGAATTAAATTATCTTGGAATTCAAAATGTTCTTGCAATTCAGGGCGATGACAGTGGATACAAAAAGCCTATTCCAGTTGGTAAAAGTGTTAATCTTTATGCATCTGATCTGGTTAAGCAGATGGTTGACATGAATAAAGGAAAATTCCTTGAAGAAAATCTTCTTGATGCAAAGCCAACGAATTTTTGTGTTGGTGTAAGCGGATATCCTGAAAAACATTTCGAATCACCTAACTTAAAAACAGATATTAAATATGTAAAACAAAAGACCGATGTGGGTGCTGAATATGTTGTTACTCAAATGTTTTATGATAATAAATATTATTTTGATTATGTTGAAATGTGTAAACAAATAGGTATTACTGTACCGATTATCCCGGGACTAAAAATTGTGACTTCCAAGGTTCAGCTTCATTCAATACCAAAGAATTTTTATGTTTCTATTCCTGAAGAATTGTCTGATGAAATAATGAATGCAAAACCAGAACATGTTCTTGATATTGGAGTTGAATGGGCAGCAAAGCAAGTTGAAGAACTTCTTAGTAAAAATGTTCCAGGAGTTCATTTTTATATTATGCAGAATTCCAAACCCACGATTAAGCTAATGGAAAGATTAAAAATAAAATGATCAATAAAGCTTCTATCAAAACAAAAAAAATAAAATGGGGAGTTGCTGGCTGCGGCCGGGTTTCTGAAAATACTTTTATTCCTGCATTAGCAATGTCCAGAAGAGGAAAACTTGTTTCATTATACAGTAGAGATCTAAACAGAGCAAAATTCATCGCAGAAAAATTTGGTGCGCAGTCCTCTTTTAATAGCTATGATGAATTTCTTAAGTCGGATATAAATGCCGTTTATGTTGCTAGTGTTAATGCACATCACTACGAGCAAGTATTGAAGGCAGCAAAAGCAGGCAAGCACATTCTTTGTGAGAAACCAATTGCAATGGATTCAGCACAAGCCGAAGAAATGGTAAATGTTTGTAAACAGAATAATGTTCATCTCGCTGTAAACTATCAGCATCGTTTTCATCCTTTAGTTGTTAAAGCCAGAGAACTGATAAGAGATCAAATGCTTGGAAAGCTTGTTTCTATTTCACTCAATTTCAATATTGATTTTTCGCCGAGCAGCAATTACAGATTTAAGAAAGATCTTAGCGGTGGCGGTGCTCTTCGCGATGTCGGAACTCATATGATAGATATTCTTAGATTTCTCGGAGGAGAAATTGAAAGTATAGATGGTGTAATTGATAATCTTGTCTATCAAAGTGAAGTAGATGATTTTGCTATTGGAACCGTGAAATTTATTAAAAAAGGTTACGGAACTTTTAATGTTTCTTATAACTCTAAGAAATCTTTTAACAGAATTGAAATTTTATGTCACAAAGGTGCAATGAGTATTGAAAATCTGATTGGAAGAAAACTTGTTGCTCCTAAATTAACAATTCTTATTGATGGTGAGGCAAAGAAAGCATTCAGGAAACGCGGTAATAAGCAGCTGTATCTGCTAAAATCAATTCATAAATCATTTCTTAAAAATGAAACCCCTGCAATTACTGGTGAGGATGGTTTGATTAATATGAAATTAATGGAAGAGTTGGAAAGAAAATGTCTTTCAAAGAAAAGCTAGTTGAAGTTTGTCATAAGGTTTATGAAAAAGGCTTCGTTACTGCTTACGATGGTAATCTTTCCGTAAGAACGGAAAACAATTCTGTTCTTATCACACGGTCGGGTAAATGTAAAGGTGAAATAACTGTTGACGATTTGATAGAGATTGATCTGAATGGAAATGTTATAAATGGTAAGGGAAAAATTTCAACTGAAAATAAAATTCATCTTCTTGCATATTCAAAACGAGAAGAGATAAATGCCGTTGTTCATTGTCATCCTGTATATGCAACTGCATTTGCTTTGGTCGGTGAAGGTTTAATTGAACATTATCTTCCCGAAGTAGTTTTAACATTAGGAAAAGTTCCGTTATGTAAATTTGCCGTTCCTTCAACTGATGAAGTCCCTGAAAGTATGAGTCCTTATATCGATTATTCCTGGGCAATGCTTTTACAAAATCACGGGGCTGTAACTTTTGGGAAAGATATTTTTGATGCTTATTACAAAATGGAAAAACTTGAACATGCAGCTAAAATTATTTTTCTTGCAAAGCAAATTAGTAAACCAGAAAAACTTACTGATGATGTTGTTAATAAGCTATTCGAAATGGCTGAAAAAACTTATGGTATAAAGCTGGATAGAAGAAATATTTATTAAGATTTTATAAACGAAACGGAAAAATTACAATACACAAAATTCAAATAACAAATAAATCACAATATTGAAATCTCAAATTCTAATAGTTAATTATTAGAATTTGTAAATTGATATTTGGAACTTTGTTTTGAATAACTATTAAACATTAAATAAATTCAAATACGAATGAAATCAAAACCACGCATTGCACTTTTACTTGGCGGAACATCTCCTGAAAGAGAAGTATCAAAATCAACAGGTAAATCAGTTTATAAAGCATTACAAAACCTGGGATATCCAACGGTTATCATTGATCCTGCTTATGGTGATGATCAGCCTGATAATATTGATCTGTTTTTTGCTAATGATAATTACCGGCCGATTTCAAATCCAAATTATATAAAGGCATTGAATCTTGATATATGGAAACAAATTGATCTTGCGTTTTTGGCACTTCACGGCAAGTGGGGTGAGGACGGAACTATTCAATCAATTTTGGAATTAAAAGAAATTAAATACACCGGCTCTAAAGTTTTGTCAAGCGCACTTGCAATGGATAAGATAAAATCAAAAATATTATTTGACCATCATAATGTTATAACACCAAAATGGTTTGCAGTTAAAAACGGAGATATAAAAACTGATTATGTTGTTGAAAGAATAAAAACTGAATTAAATTTTCCTGCAGTAATTAAACCAAATGACCAGGGCTCATCAGTTGGATTAACAATCTGTAAATCCGAAAATGAAGTTGAAGCTGCAATTAATCTTACTTATGAATATTCCGATAGAGTTTTAATCGAAGAATATATTCCCGGACGTGAAATGACAGTGGCAGTTATTGATAATAAACCTCTTCCTGTTCTGGAAATTAAACCCAAGCATGGTTTATATGATTATGAGTGTAAATATACATCTGGAATGAGTGAATACATTGTTCCTGCTGAAATACCCGGGGATGTAGCACATCAACTTCAAGTATTAGCAGTTAATGCTTTTAATGCTTTAAGATGTGAAACATATGCACGTGTGGACTTTAGATTGAGTCCCGATAATAAACCATATACACTTGAAGTGAATACGCTGCCCGGAATGACTTCACTCAGTCTTGTTCCTAAAATGGCGAAAGCAGTTGGAATTTCGTTTGATGAGTTAGTAGAAAAAATTATCAATCTTAGTTTATGAAATTATTAAAAAGTAATAAAGTAAAATTTTTGTTTATTGCTTTGCTATGCCTTGTCGGAGGAGTGTATCTTTTATTTAATGAAAAGGGTGTAATAAGGTATGTTGAACTAAAAGGTGAAGTTGATGAGCTGAATGAAAAAATTGAATTACTTGAAAAAGAAAATAGAATATTAGAGGGTGAAATAGATTCACTCAGGAAAAAGATACCGGCTAAGATTGAAAAAACTGCCAGAGAAAAATATGATATGATAAGACCAAATGAGAAAAAAATAGAATTCGTTGAAGAATAGCTGTGAAAATTGATTTAAAATGAAAAAGAACTTCGAAATTCCATCCGTACCGCTTGCCGAAAGAACAAGACCTGCCACAGTAAATGATTTCTTCGGGCAAAACCAACTGCTAGGTAAAGGCAAACCAATCAGATTGATGATTGAAAACGATACACCCACTTCATTTATTTTATGGGGACCACCCGGTTCAGGTAAAACTACTATTGCAAGAATAATTGCAAATCATACAAAGGCTGATTTTTACCAGATCAATGCCGTTTCATCAGGCGTAAAAGATATTCGTGAGATAATTGAAATTGCAAAGAAAAATAAATTTGTGAATAGAAGAACAATCTTATTTATCGATGAAGTCCATCGTTTCAATAAAGCGCAGCAGGATGCCTTGTTAAATTCAGTAGAATCCGGTGACCTAATATTAATTGGTGCAACAACAGAGAATCCATCATTTGAAGTAATTCCCGCTTTACGATCAAGAGCAAGAGTATATATCCTTGAAGAATTATCTCAGGAGGATTTATTATCGATTCTGGATAATGCAGTACGCAAAGATGAGTTTTTAAAAAACGTTCCTATAAAAGAAATTGATAAAGATTTTCTGCTTTACTTGTCAGGCGGAGACGCAAGAATGCTGCTGAGTATTCTGGAATCAGCTGTAATTCAGGAAATTAAAAAAGATGAAATCATCATATCAAAAGAAGTTCTTGAAAATGTGGTTCAGAAGAAAAATGTTGTTTATGATAAATCCGGTGAAGAGCATTATAATGTAATCAGTGCATTTATAAAAAGTTTAAGAGGCAGCGATCCTGATGCAGCGCTTTATTGGATGGCACGAATGCTGGAGGGCGGGGAGGATCCGCTTTTTATTGCGAGAAGAATGGTAATTTTAGCATCCGAAGATATTGGTAACGCTTCACCTAATGCACTTGTTCTTGCTGAATCAACTTTCAGCGCAGTTCATAAAATCGGAATGCCGGAAGCAAGAATAATTTTAGCTCAATGTGCAACTTATCTGGCATCATCCCCTAAAAGTAATGCTGCATATCTGGGAATTGATAAAGCAATTTCAGAAGTAAGAAATAATGAACAGTTTGCTGTGCCGCTTCATTTAAGAAACGCCCCGACAAAATTGATGAAGGATATAGGTTACGGGAAAAAATATAAGTATGCACACGATCATCCTAATAATTTTGTTGAAGAAAATTATCTTGCCCGATGAATTGAAAGGGAAACAATTTTATCTTCCAACAGAAAACGGTCAGGAGAAAAAAATAAAAGAGTGGCTAAAGTTTTTGTGGAAGAAGAAAAAGAAATATTAAGCAGGAAATGTTTACCGTGGTTTATTCTGCGGCAGCTTTTTTGCTCATATCAAGCTCATCTCTCTTCACCCACTTACCATCCTTCCAATAATGAATTTTATTCTTAATAATATTTTTGATATTCTTCAGTATCTGTATACGGTTGGGTTCAATACACCTTGTGCAGACCAAGTGAATCTCTGCAATACTCTGAATTGATTACTAATAGACGATATCAATAGTCCATTTAAATTATAATCTAATTTCAGCCAAATGCTTCCTTCATTAGGCAAATAATTAACACTAATAATAAATCGGTATAGCTTTCTCATCAGTTTCATCTAAATAGTAATCCCAGGATCAAGTACCTGGGATTCGCAATTTTATAAATCTAGTATAATCTGTTTTTGGAATTCTTATGTATGAAATTAGCTCCGCTGCCGGGAAGTTTTTAATATTATAATTCCTTTCAGTTGAGGCAGTCTATACTTTTGTCTAAAGTGTCAATTTGAAAAGCAAAGACAACTCTGTTCTTCAAATCCATTATCTAACCCAACTGCAAGAATATCCTTTTTATCATCATTATTTACATCTTTAATAATTGCCTCAACAGTATGCCCCGAACACCACATTGTTCCCGGCAATCTTTTACCTGTTTGAAGATCTATTCTATAAATTGCAGAACTAAAGGAGGGTGAGATTTGTAGCAGATCAAAACAAAGATTTTTATTTTCTCCAATTGTTAACAGTGTCGAGAAAGAGTATTGAATAAAATGATTTAAGGATTTCCCTTTCAGATTCAACTGAGTCTGTAAATGTATATGACCAGACATTTTATATTATTTCTTATCATAACAGATCAATCTTCGCATCATGCTTATATTGCTATTTTCTCCTGGTAGTAATTCATCTAGTAAATTATAGACTTCGTTTATCGCCATCACGAGTCGATATCATACAAGTCTTACAGAATACACTAATAATTCGGGTTGACTAATTGCATCTTTAGACATATCCAGCATTCTTTTTGTCCAGAGAACCTTACCGTTTTTATTTTTTACAAACAGAAAATTTCCATCTGAAGTTCAAAATTGCCGGATTATCATCAAAATCCATAACAAATAAATAAGAGAATAATAATTGCCAACAAAACTGTAACAACGGCACTTACCCAATTCTTCTTTATAAATTTTCCCGTCCTTACAACAGGATTTCTTTTTTTTATCTCAACCAAATCTCTTCTGTTTAAAACATCATAAATATCTTCGGCAGGTATTAGTTTAAGGTTTCTTTCGGGATATTGGTTTATAAATTGAGTTAAAGCAAAGTAAGCGTAAGTCTCCTCAGTTTTAGGAATTACAAATGTGTTCATTTCAGAAAAGAAAATCGCAGCAACTTTTTGTTTTATTATTTCTTCACCGGTTGTTAAAACCGTCTCCGGTTTCTGTTACTCCGCCTGTAAATGCACTTTGTTCTTTTATTTTTATAATATAAGCGGGATTATAAAAACCTAATAACTGCTCCAGAAAGGAAAGTGTTAAAGCTATTCCTAATGAATTACCTTCGTAAATACCTTCTTTTTTATCGAAGCTTATAATCACTTCGTGATATTCGCAAGGTTTCTTTACATATACTTTTAATAGATTGAGAGCCAGAAGCCACGAATTCTGACATTGCTCAAGTATTTTCTTTTCTAACTCTTTTTCACTCGGGATAATAATAAACTTATCTTTTTCAACACATTTGTTTATTCTAACTGTAATAGAATCAATTGTTCCGTAAAAATTCTCGGGGGCTTCTCTATCAACCAGAGGAAAGAATGCCTTTTGTTCTAAGTTATCCGGGTATGAACTTCCTTGAAGAATTGAATTTAGTTTTTGTAATTGCTTTTCAATTCTTTCAATTTCAGTATTGATAGTTTGCAAATAATCGGTTGTGGTACTAAGAGTTTTTAAATCGCTTAACTGTGAAATTATCTTTCGTGTAAATTCAGGATTTATACCCCAAACTTCAAACCTGGTGATAGCATTAATGTAATCATCAATGAATTCAGTTAAGAAAGCTTCAGAAAGGTTTTTATTATTGTGCAGTAATACTTTTTGGAAATAATCATAGTATAGAAATACTTTCAGATTATGTGAAAAGACCTTAAAGGACTTTTCAATCAAATCAGTTCTGAGTGATTCTATTTGAAGAAAATTTGGTTTATGGTCAGTATTATTTCCCACAGCTGATAATATCTTTTATTTATTTCGGATATCAAATATCTTTCTCAACTCAAAAATTGCAATTCCGTAAGCAACGGCAACATTCAATGATTGCTTAATACCATACTGTGGAATTTCAATCGAAAAATCACACTCATCAAGAATTTCCTGAGATACTCCTGAGATTTCATTTCCCACGACAAGGCACATCGGAAAAATATTCTCGGTTAAATTATAGTATGGAGTGCTTGTCTGAAGTTAATTCAAGGGCACCGATTTTAATTCCATCTGCTTTAAGTTTTCTGATTACTTCGATAGGATTTTTTACATATTCCCATTCTACACTTTCAGTTGCTCCAAGTGCAGTTTTGAAGATTTCTTTTTTACCTGACTTCAATGCGGGTTTGGGTGGATGAGGTGTGTATCCGCAAAGGTACAGCTTTTCAATCATTGCACCATCTGAAGTGCGGAATATAGAACCAACATTATAATTGCTTCTTATGCTGCTTAGCAAAACTGCAACAGGAAGCTTTTCTACTTTGTGAAGAGTATCGAGAGTGCTTCGCGACTCGGAAATTTCATCGTGACTCAATTTTTTCATAACATATCTTCAACCTGCTCAAGCTTGTATGCAAGCTGTCCGCAAGCCGCAGCAATATCTTCGCCCTGAGTGTATCTTACTGTAACTGTAATATCATTGTCTCTTAACTTCTGAACAAATTCATCCATTTTAATTTTTGTAGTAGGTCTTAGTTCAGCGGCAGATCCTTTTGGATTCATATGAATTACAGAGTTATAAGGAATAACATTTATCTTGCAGGGAATAGATTTGCACAATCTTATTAAAGCATTCAGATCATCCTGTCTGTCGTTTATATCTTTGAGAAGAACGTACTCAAATGTAATTCTCGTTCCTGTCTGCTTTGCATAATATCTTACAGCTTCAAGATTTTCAGATAAAGAATACTTTTTATTTATTGGCATTAACCGGCTTCTTGTTTCTTCAAAACAAGAGTGAAGCGAAAGAGCTAACTTTACGCGAAGTCCAGTATCGGCTAGTTCAATAATCTTCGGTGCAATACCTGCGGTAGAAACAGCAATTTTCCTTACACTGATTCCTTTTGTTTTTTCTGCTGCAAAAATCTGAAGTGATTTAAGAGTATTTGCATAATTGAGCAGCGGTTCGCCCATTCCCATATAAACTATATTGGTTATTTCGCTCTTCGGATTATAATCTTTTGAAGCGAGCAAATACTGATCAAAAATTTCACCCGGACTCAAATTTCTTTTGTAACCCATCAATCCGGTTGCGCAAAACTGGCAATCGAGCGGGCATCCGACTTGTGTTGAAATACAAAGTGTTGTTCTTTTGGGGTCGGGAATTACAACTGCTTCAACTTTTAAATTGTCTTTTGTTGAGAAGACATACTTTTTAGTTTCAGTTCGGGGAGACATTTCGGAAGTGAAGTGGCTTAAAGTCATTATTTCGCAATAAGTATTTAGCTTTCTTCGCAGGTATTTAGGAACATTTGCCATATCATCAAAATTATCAACCATATGATGATAAAGCCAATGAAACACCTGCTCACCCCTGAATCTTTTTTCGTCTGCTACCGTAAAAAAATCTTTTAATTCTTTTAAGGTTAATCCTTTGAGAACAGTTTTACTGATCTGCTCCTCAGTTTGTTGAGCTTCTAACATTTTATTTAAACACCTTAATTTAACTGTAAAATAGTAATTGTTAACTAAATCTTAAGGTTCAATTAAAAAATTGATTGCGCTATTAAATTTATTACGTTATTTTTGAACTTGAAGTATGTCTCCTAAAATTTCTTATTCTGGGAAAACAACTTAAAATATTTTTTCAATTAAACAAAACAGGGCGATCTATGAATTTTGAATTTACCGAAGATCATCTGATGATCAAAGAATCAGCAATGGATTTTGCACAGAATGAAATTGCTCCTTCTGCTGTACAGCGTGATAAAGATGCTGAATTTCCTAATGAGATTGTAAAGAAAATGGGCGAGCTTGGATTTATGGGTATGATGGTTTCACCTGAATATGGCGGCGCAGGTTTAGATACGATTAGCTATGTACTTGCGATGATTGAATTTTCTAAAGTTGATGCGAGTGTTGGGGTGATAATGTCCGTTAATAATTCTCTTGTATGTCATGGACTGGAAAAGTATGGTTCTGATTTTATTAAGCAAAATTATTTAATTCCTTTGGCTAAAGGAGAAAAATTAGGGGCATTTGCTCTATCCGAGCCTGAAGCAGGCAGCGATGCTACAAAACAAAAAACTACCGCAGACAAAGATGGTGATTTTTATGTTCTTAATGGTATTAAGAATTGGATTACTAATGGTACTACAGCAGACTATACGCTTGTAATTGCATCAACTGATAAAGAAAAAGCTCATAAAGGTATTTCAACTTTTCTTGTTGAAAAAGGAACAAAAGGTTTTGGTTACGGCGTGAAAGAAGATAAACTCGGAATAAGAAGTTCTGATACCTGTTCGCTTACATTTGAAAGCTGCCGTGTTCCTGCTGCTAACATGGTTTGGGATGAAGGAAGAGGATTTAACTTTGCAATGAATACGTTGAACGGTGGAAGAATTGGAATTGCTGCTCAGGCAATTGGTGTTGCCGAAGCCTCACTCGATGCCTCAATAAAATATGCGAAAGAAAGAAAAGCATTCGGACAGACTATTTCTAACTTTCAGGCTATTCAGTTTAAATTATCTGATATGGCAGTAAAAGTTGATGCTGCTAAAATGTTAACATTTAAAGCTGCTGCACTTAAAGATGCTGATAAACCTTACTATAAAGAAGCAGCGATGGCAAAACTTTATGCCTCCAAAATTTCTGTTGAATGTGCCCTTGAAGCTATACAAATTCACGGTGGATATGGGTACGTTAGAGAATATCTTGTTGAAAGATATTTGCGCGATTCCAAGATAACTGAAATTTATGAGGGAACTTCAGAAATTCAAAAAATGGTTATTGCCCGTGCACTTCTTGATTAGAAATAATTTTAAATGAAGTTTTTATTTGTCGCTCTGCTTATTTATTCATCATCAGCTTTCTCTCAGACTGAAATTATTAAATGGGAGAAAGCTGATTTTTCTTATCGCATTGACCAATCAATAAGCGACAGAGATTATTCTTACCATTCAAAGAATCCTTTAGATATCTTCTTAAAGTCAGTTACAAATGCTTACTGGTTTTTTATTTCCGATTTAGATGGAGACAATTGTCCGTTCCATCCTTCTTGTTCATCTTTTCTTTTAGATGCTGTAAAAGAAACAAATATCCTTCAAGGTTCTTTAATGTTCTTCGATAGATTTACTCGCGATGCTAGTTTTATAGGAAGATATGATAGATATCCAAAACACAAATCCGGCAAATTGTATGATCCCGCATATTTGTATGATTTAGATTCTGATCATTTCATTCCTGCATACAAAATAATAGATAGCGAGTGATGAAAACAGCCTTTCTGCTAATATTATTTTTTCAGGTAAGTTATGCTCAGAGTTATCATTCACCTGAAAACAGAAAATTATTTGCCGATCATCTTTTCTGTACTCAGGATTATCTTAGAGCAATTATTGAATATGAAGAGTGCCTAAATCACTTTGATAACGATACAATATCTTTTAAAATTGCTCTTGGATATTCACGAATCGGACATTATAGCGAAGCTTCAGAAAGATTTCTAGATATTCCCGGACAATCTGAATTTTATTGTACATCAAGACTTGAATATTTGAAGTCGAAAATATTTTTAGAGGATTATGATTCTATCACAGACTATCAACCAGACAGTTTAAATATTAAAGAGTTGAAGTTAATAAACCTGTCAAATCTACTTAGCAATAATGATTTATTTGAACGCGATAAATTTCTTTTTCCTTTTAATGATCAGAGAAAAACCAGAAGCAATAGATCTCTATGATTGGAAAAAAAATCCATCTTATAAAAGTCCGTTTTTAGCAGGAGTTTTATCATCATTAATTCCCGGTTCAGGAAAAATCTATGCAGACCAATTAAGTGAGGGATTAACTGCATTAGTTCTAAACAGTTTATTTGCATTCCTTAGTTATAACAATTTTAAGCACGATCATAATTTTAGAGGTTGGGTTTTTGCAGGTGTCGGAGCGTTTTTTTATGCAGGAAATATTTATGGTTCCGTTTCCGCTGCTCATCTTTATAATTCAAAAATGGATTACGAATACAAAGAGGGCTTAAAGCAATTTCTTGAATTCAATAATTATTTTATTGAGGATTATGATTTCTGTAATTAATAAAACTTTTTTGATATTAATTTTATGTGTTGTTTCTCTCCATTCACAAAGCGGACTGGAAGAGCAATTTAACTTTGCTAAAAAACTGTACTATGAAGAAAAATATTTCGATGCTGTATCAGAATTTAAAAGACTTATTTTTTTTGATGAACAAAAAGAATATTCATTTTCTGCAAATTATTATATAGCTAGTTCGTACAAAGCAGGAGGAAAGTTTTCCGAAGCAATCAAGCATTTCACTTTAGCAGAGATTTCTGCAAAATCTATTGATGATATTTATAAAAGTAAAATTGAAATAATCAAATTAAATATCCTTCGAAGAACAACTAACAAAGCAAAACAACTTATAGATAACCTGTTAATTGACAATAGATTTGCAGATAAATCGGATGAACTTTATTATTGGAAAGGCTGGGCTTACATCTTTTCTAATCAATGGGAAGAAGCTTCAAAAGAATTTTATAAAATCAATCCTGATCATGAACTTATTTCTTTTACACGAAATGTTAATGATTCTCTGTATGAGTGAAACGCTTGCAAAAGTTCTATCATACATAATTCCCGGAGCAGGTCAATTTTATACTGGTGAATATTTAAGCGGTTTTCTCTCTTTAGGATGGAATGTTCTATGGGGATATTTAACTATAAATTCATTTATTGAAGAAAGAGTATTTGATGGTTTTGTAACAGCCAATTTTTTATGGTTTAGATTTTATAATGGGAACATTCAAAATGCCGAGAAATTTGTTTCTCAAAAAAATCTTGAGATCACCAACCGCGCTTTAGATTATCTTCAGTTTCAATATCCGGGTAAAAAACCATGAAATTCTGCAGGAAATATGTTTTTACTCGTTCAAGTATTATATTAACAACAAAAATTGTTTAGACCTCGTCTAACGACAATAACGGTTGTTCCCAATCCATTATTTAGCGGGAGATCAGATGAAAAATAAGGGATTAATAATTGGTTGTGTATCTGGGGGAATAATTCTAATTGCTTTCGGGTTTTTTGTTATTAGGGGAGTAGAAATTTATAATAATATTGCTGATTTGAACCAAGCTGTTTCCAATCAATGGATTGAGGTTGAAAATCAGTATCAGAAACGTACAGATCTTATTCCCAATCTTACCGAATCAGTTAAAGATTTTGCAAACTTTAAACAAGATGTATTAACTCAAATTACAAAAGCTCACTTTGCAGTTTGTAATATTCCTACAAATAATCAGTTACTTGATAATCCACAAAAATTACAAAAGTTTCAGAAAGTACAGAATGATTTAACAATCGCAATATCAGAATTTGAATTAACAATTGAAGACTATCCGGAACTTAAAGCAAATGAAAACATTCTTCAGCTTCAGGCACAGCTTGTAAGAACTGAAAACCAGATATTGGTTGAAAAAAGGAAGTTTAATAAGCATTCAGAAGATTTTAATATTGCGATTAGAAAATTTCCTGTTTCATTACTAGCTGGAATTCTGGGCTTCAAAGAAAAAATTTATCTTAATTCTTTTTAAAAGAATTCATATTTAAGTCTTTATATTATAAATTATTCTAATTAATTGATTATTTGAAGATTTAAAAGTGGAAAATAGGGTGATATTTGCCCTTAATCCCTTGTGATATGACTTAATATTTTTTAATATTTGCTACTGTCTAACAGGGTTATTAGTAAGATTTCAAAAAATTATTAAAACCAGCTAAGAAAGTCCATTTTTAAGTAAAATAATAAAAGGAGAAAAAATTATGGCTATAATGATAACAGAAGAATGTATTAACTGCGGTGCTTGTGAGCCAGAATGTCCTAACACAGCAATTTATGAAGGTGGAGTTGAGTGGGAATTAGCAGGAACTAGTTATGGTGATGGTAAAGCCGCTCCTTCCGGAGCAGATGGATTCTTTTCATCTGATTTCTTTTATATTGTTCCAGATAAATGTACTGAATGTGTTGGTTTCCACGATGAACCACAATGTGCGGCAGTATGTCCGGTGGATTGCTGCGTTCCTGATCCTAAACATGTTGAGGATAAAGATGTGCTACTTAAGAGAAAAGAATATCTTGATGGATTAGGAAGATAATCTCATCTTTTAATTTCTTATTTAAGGGCGTCGGTTGACGCCTTTTTTATTTTCGGAACTTCTTTTCTACTTCTGAGAAAAATCATATTCTAAGTGATCTCTAATCATCCAAAATGACTGTAAAATATGTTTAGCTTACTGGCACAGAAATAGAACTAATTTAATTTGATTAATTAGTTAGTAAAGAATAGGAGAGTAAGTTCAGAGGAGATAAGGGCATTTTTCAGATGCCCTTCTTTTTTTCAATTCTTAAAAATTCAATTCATTTATGCCAGTCGGCAATTGCATTATCCCAAAATAAAATAAATTTTTCTGTTTATCCTTCGTATATTCTTTTTAAATTTGTTGTAAAATAAATAAAAATAAAATTATGCAAGTAGGTAAATACAAATTAAGAATAATTAACTCCGGATTTTTTGGTTTGGATGGCGGAGCAATGTTTGGAATTATTCCTAAACCGTTGTGGGAAAAAACTAATCCTTCAGACGAATCAAACAGAGTTACACTGGCCACACGAAATTTATTCCTTGAATCAGATTCAAAAAAAATCTTGATTGATACCGGGATGGGGAATAAGTGGGATAATAAGTCTAAAGATATTTATAGAATTGATTCTGAACTGAATCTTGAAATAGCGTTGAAAGATAAGAATATAAATTCGGAGGATATTACTGATGTAATTCTCACTCATTTGCATTTCGACCATACAGGCGGATCCACAAAATACTTAAATGAAAAGCTTATACCGTCTTTTCCGAATGCTAAATATCATGTTCAGAAAAAGAACTTTGAATGGGCAAGGAATCCGTCCGATCGCGATAGAGGAAGCTATATTAAAGAGAATTTTGAACCGCTTGCAAAAGAAGGAGTTCTAAATTTTACTGATGAAGATGACTTCTTTGATGATGAAATTCAGTTTAAAGTAATAAACGGTCATACATTTGGACAGCAGATGATAAAAATATCAGATGGTGGAAATACAATTTTATATTGCTGCGATTTGATGCCGTTCGCTTCTCATATTCGTTTGCCATATATAATGGGTTATGATCTTCAACCTCTTATTACTCTTCAGGAAAAGAAAAAATATCTTAAGCTCGCGACAGATGAAAACTGGTATTTATTTTTTGGTCACGATCCCGAAATTGCTTTGGCTACAGTTAAGCAATCTGAAAAAGGAATTGTTCAGGATAAAACATTCAAATCTTTTGATGAGATATGATTGAAGATGGATTTACAAAACTCTGCAAAGTTTCCGAATTGCAGGAAAGAGAAGGAAAAAGATTTATTGTTGACGACATAGAAGTAGCATTATTTAAGGTTAATAATGAAATTTATGCATTAAGTAATATCTGTCCTCATCAACATACAGCATTGATTTATGATGGTTTTATAGAAGATGGTTGCGTAGTTTGTCCGGCTCATGGCTGGATGTTCGATCTTCACACAGGAAAATTAAGAACCGGAAAAACAAGAATAACAACTTTTCCAGTTCAAGTGAGAGATGATAATATTTTTGTAAAAGTTGATAAAAAAGAATTGAATTGGTGAATTTCGGAGATTGACATTTCGAATTCTAATTTATTAAGATGAGATATCTGAGAGATTAATTAGATTAACAAGAGATACCAGTACGAAAGATTAATGCCAAAACTCACAAACCAAATAGTAACTGAGCTCGCCAAAGAATTCGGATTTAGTCTTATTGGTTTTGCTAAAGCTGAAATGACTACTGATGAGGTTAATAAATTGGAGCAATGGTTGGATAAAGGCTATCAGGCAAGTATGAGTTATTTGGAAAATAATCTACACAAAAGAAAAGATGTAAAAGAAATTCTTCCAACTGCTAAAAGTGTTATTTCACTCGCACTTAATTATTACACAGATTATCAATATTCAAACGATAAAGACAAAGGAAAAACCTGTCAGCCGGCAGGCAAGGTTTCAAGATATGCCTGGGGAAAGGATTATCATTTAATAATCTGGGATATGCTTTCTGAATTTGAATTAAAGCTTAAAGAGCTTGAACCTGAACTTGAGACTATATCTTATGTTGATACCGGACCTGTGATGGATAAAGCATGGGCAGTAAGGGCAGGACTCGGCTGGATGGGCAAGCACACGAATGTAATCAATAAAGATATTGGCAGTTGGATATTTTTAGCAACAATTATTACAAATTATGAATTTGATTATTCAGAAATGATAACTGATCATTGTGGAAGTTGCACAGCATGCATTGATGCTTGTCCTACAAACGCAATAGCCGATGAATATATTGTTGATTCAAACAAATGTATTTCTTATTTGACTATAGAAAATAAAGGTGAGATAAATCCAGAGTTTAAAGGAAAGTTTGATAACTGGATATTTGGATGTGATATTTGTCAGGATGTCTGTCCCTGGAACATTAAATTTGCTGAGCAGACTTTTGTAAAAGATTTCCATCCAACTGATGGAGAAATAGAAATTGAACTTCAAAAAGTTTTAGAGATGAGTGAAGTTGAATTCAAAGAGAAATATGCTGTTAGTCCTATTAAAAGAGCAAAGCTAAAAGGTCTTAAAAGAAACGCTCGTTTTTTGTTTGTCTGATCAGAATTGTCCTTTCAATTACTGTTCGAAATGTTATGCAATACAAAATGGCCATTATATACGAAATGACAGACTTCTTGTCATCTCGAACGACCTGCCTGCCGGCAAGGCAGGAGTGAGAGATCTTAATCAAGAGATAATGTTTTTTTACCAGATAAATCTCTCTGTATGAAAAAAAATCAGGAATTCGGAAAAACTATCAGTTCTTAACAATACAGCAAATATTGAATCTTCTCAAACTTATCTGAATCTTACATTAACAAAAATTAAAAGTTTTTACAGAATTTCATTTTGGAGTAAAAATGCCAGAGAATAACAAAAATAAAAATCATCATAAAGTAGTAATTATCGGTGCTGGTCCTGCAGGATTTACTGCCGCTCTTTACACGGCAAGAGCAGAATTAAAACCAGTGATTTTTGAAGGACTTCAACCCGGCGGGCAGTTAACAATAACAACCGAAGTTGAAAATTATCCCGGTTTCGAAAACGGAATAATGGGACCAGAATTAATGGACATAATGAGAAAACAAGCTCATCGAGTTGGTGCTGAATCAATCTACAAAGAAATAACAGAAGTAGACTTTGCAAAGCGTCCATTCAAGCTAAAATCTTATAATGAAGAATATACAGCCGATGCCGTTATTATTGCTACAGGTGCTTCTGCAAAATTACTCGGGCTTGAAAGTGAATCTAAATTTATGGGTTACGGTGTTTCAGCCTGTGCAACCTGCGACGGATTTTTCTTTAAAGGATTAAAAGTTCTTGTGGTTGGCGGCGGTGATACTGCAATGGAAGAAGCAACCTTTCTTACAAAATTTGCAAGCGAAGTAACCGTAATTCACAGACGCGATGAATTCAGAGCATCAAAAATTATGACCAAACGCGCTGAAAAAAATCCTAAGATAAAATTTGTGACTAACAAAGTTATTAAAGAAGTTCTTGGTGTTGAAGAAAACGGAAAGAAAAGAATGACCGGCGTAATTTTAGAGGATACAAAGGACGGCTCAACTCAGCAGCTGGATGCAGATGGTTTGTTCATGGCAATTGGACATAAACCAAACACAGATCTTTTCAAAGGTTTTCTTGATATGGATGAAACAGGTTACTTAAAAGTTAAACCCGGCTCAACTTATACAAATATTGAAGGTGTTTTTGCTGCAGGTGATGTTGCAGATAAAACTTACCGTCAGGCAGTTACTGCTGCCGGAAGCGGTTGTATGGCTGCTCTTGATGCAGAACGCTGGTTAGAAGCTCAGGAAGATTAATAAATACGAAATTAAAAGATAAAACCCTCCTCGATTGAGGAGGGTTTATTCTTTATGCATTCTCTTTTTCTTGCTTTGCCAATTTATTTCCCCAGATATTTGCAACAACAAATCCAATTCCTGTCATTACAAATATCGAAACTGGTGTTACAAGTTCTCTCGTTTCCTCACTGCCGGAGGTAAGAAATCCTATTCCCAAACCAATTCCAAAAAATATAGCAATAAGACCAATTTTTAATAAAATGAACTTATCTTTCTTCTGTTCAAAAAATTTCTTCATTTCATCGGCTGATAAACCCTTTTCAATCAGCATTTGTCTTTCTCGTGATTTGAAATAAAATGCTGTTACGAATACTATACCCACAACAAGTATCATTATTATTGGTATGAATACTCCAATTACGCCTGCCATTTTGTTCTCCTTTCGGTTTTGAATTTTATGACTATTTAACCCTGAAGTCGGTTACAAGATTTTTAATTCTTCTATTCTTTCAGACTAAAGAATGTCAATTTGGTTACACTTTTATTATTTTAAGTACGTCATCCAATATTTTTGTAACCAAAATGCTTAATTATCAGTCTATTATTTAAATGAAAAACCTAACTGATGAAGAAATAATTATTTCTATTAAAAAGGGAAATGCTTCTGATTTCGGACTTATTATCGATCGGTATCGGAATAAAGCATTTTCTCTTCTAAAAAGAATGTTAAAAAATGAAATGGATGCTGAGGAAGTTCTGCAGGATTGTTTTTTAAAAACTTACAACGCATTAGCCGGATTTAAATTTGAATCGAAATTTTCTACCTGGTTTTACCGGATAGTTTATAACACAGGAATTACACGACTTCACAGCAAAAAAAGAAAAATTGAACAGGAAATGAGTTCGGTAGATGATCTGCATTATTTAAAAAGTAAATACAATGAAGAAGAATATTTATCTAAGGAAACTAGTTTACTCGTTAAAAAAATTGTAGAAGAACTGCCGGAACGTAATGCTGCTGTAATTACGATGTTCTATTTGGAAGAAATGAGCTGCGAGGAAATAAGCGAAGTGCTGCAGATTTCAGTTTCAAATGTAAAAGTACTTCTGTATAGATCAAGAAACATTCTTCGTGAAATAATTGAAGAGAAAAATTTAATTGAGGAGTTATTATGAAATCAATTAATGATGAAATACTTAATAAGTTTATCGATGGGGAACTTACTCAAGATCGAACGTCAAAAATTTCTTGCAGAATTGGAAACGTCGCCAGAATTGAAAAAGAAACTTGATATGTTAAATCTTACTCATCAAACTCTAAAAACAATGGATGCAGATTCACCGAAATCTGATATTAAAAATCTTGTGATGGCCAGGATTAAAAAAAGTTCGGTAAACTCAAAGCACCAAAAGTTTTTTCTGTTTTCAATTTTATCAATTTTCGGAGTACTCATACTTGGTATAATTGGTTTTGTTTTCTACCAAGTTGTTCTTTCAAGTTCTTCTGATCTTCAACTTGTTCAAACCGTTGATTCATTAGGAACCAACATTGCGGATCTCATTACTTCAATACTGAGCAAAATGAATATCTCCATTCTTGGTTCTGTTCTATCGTTTATTATATTTATCTCAGTTTACTTTTGGTTTGAAAATCAAAAAAAAGCCGGAAGCCAGCTTTTAGTATAATTTACTTTTCATCATACTGACCATAATTTGCTCTGTATTTGTATATTTCGGCAGCAAATAAGAGCAATATGATAAACAAGAAAATAAAAGTAGGATATGTGGCAATTATTGGTTTGCCAAATGCAGGTAAATCAACTTTGATGAATGCTTTGCTAGGACAAAAACTTGCAATTACAAATCAAAAACCACAAACAACACGCAAACGGATTCTCGGAATACGATCGGAAGAAGATTATCAGATTATTTTTCTTGATACGCCGGGAATATTAAATCCATCTTATCTCCTTCAGGAAAAAATGATAGAAGATGTTGAACTTTCTGTTAGAGATGCAGATGTTTTTGTAATTATCATTGATGTCAGTGACGAGAGGGAAATTAAAAAAGCATTGATGAATGATTTTCTCAAAGAAGTTTTTGAGAATAAAAATCATCCTAAAATACTTGTGCTTAATAAAGTTGATCTACTCAATCAGGAAAAAGTAAACGATCTGATTGGAAAATTCGAGCAAATGAAAAACTTCAATTCAGTTATTCCGATTTCTGCCTCATTAGACTTTAACATACAAAGAGTCTTAAGTGAAATAATTGATCATCTTCCGGAAGGAGAAAAATTTTATCCTGATGATATTGTAGCGGAAGCAGATGAAAGATTTTTTGTTTCTGAAATTATTCGTGAAAAAATTCTTGAACTTTATGAAGATGAAATTCCATATAGCTGTGAAGTTTTAATTGTAGAATTTAAAGAGCGTGAAAATGCTAAAGATTTTATCGGTGCGGAAATATTTGTTGAAAAGGAAACTCAAAAGCCGATCATTATTGGAAATCAAGGAAGAGCCATTAAAAAGCTTGGCGAAAAATCCAGAACGGCAATTGAAGAATTTTTACAGCGAGAAGTTTATCTTGAGCTTCGTGTAAAAGTTAGAGACAAATGGAGATCAAATGAAAGAATGTTAAAATCATTTGGCTATGGAAGAGGGAAGGATAAAAAGTAAGAGCGGGATCAATAAAAAATGAAAAAGTATGTTGGTGAAGGCGCTCTTCTTCTTAACACAATTATTTGGGGGGCAACATTTGCTCTGATAAAGGGAGCACTTGATGATTCTTCCCCAATGATGTTTGTTGCTCTTCGATTTGGTTTAGCCGCTTTAATATTGTTTCCTTTCATTTATAAAAAAATCTTTGCTGCCAATAAACAAACACTAATTGCCGGCTCAATACTCGGATTGTTCTTCTTTGCGGGGTTTGCTACTCAAACAATCGGACTTAACTACACAACTGCGACTAAATCGGGTTTAATAACCGGCACATTCGTTGTCATAATTCCTATCCTTCAGCTTATTATTGAACGAAGAAAACCTAGATGGTTTAATGTTGTGAGTATTTTTTTAGTTTTAGTCGGATTGATTTTGTTATCCAGTAAAGGTAAACACTTTTTAGATTTATTTAATGAACTTGGCAGCGATTTTAATATTGGCGATTTTCTTACTCTTCTTTGTGCAATTCTTTTCGCATTCCAGGTTGTGTATGTAGATGTGTTCACAAAAAAATATGACTATTTGCCAATGGTATTTATGCAGTTATTCATAACAGGTTTAGGTGGGCTATTATTTGCTCAGATATTTTCTGCATTTAATCTTGAGACTATTAAACTGGCGTTCAGTTCAAATTTAATATTTGCAGTTCTATACACATCAGTTTTTGCGTCAATACTTGCAACTGTAATTCAGTTGAAATATCAGAAAGTTGTTACTCCAACAAAAGCAGGAATAATTTATTCCTTTGAACCAATTATGGCTGCACTGTTTGCTTACTTTTTACTAAGTGAAAAAATATCTAATTTTGGTCTGCTTGGAGGGCTGTTTATCTTTATTGGTTTAATATTTTCAGAGTTTTTTGAAAAGAAGAATGGAAAATCTTAAGCGTGCAAAAATTATAGTAAACGGTTTGGTGCAGGGTGTTGGATTCAGATATTTTGTTATTCGTCACGCTCAAAGACTCGGATTGAAAGGTTATACAGAAAATTTATACACGGGTGAAGTTCTTACTGAAGTTGAAGGTGATACAGGATTGATACAAGAACTAATCAAAGAAATTAAGGTTGGTCCTTCATACGCACACGTTAAAAATTGTGCTGTTGAGTGGAGTGAATGTAAAAATGAGTTTAATAGTTTCGAGGTTAGATAATTAAACTCTCTGCGCCCTTTGCGTGAACCTTTTTTTCTCGCAAAGACCGCCAAGATTTTCGCCAAGATCGCAAAGAAGAAAGATTGAATTAAACTAAATTATGAAATATAGAACCGGACTTGGATTTGACGTTCATGCTTTTAAAGAAGGCAGAAAACTAATTTTAGGTGGAGTAGAAATTCCATTTGAGAAAGGTCTTGCCGGACATTCAGATGCTGATGTTCTACTTCACGCAATTTGCGATGCAATGTTAGGTGCACTTGCGCTTGGCGATATAGGAGAACACTTCCCCGATACTGATGATAATTTCAAAGATGCAGACAGCAAATTATTGTTAAAGAAAGTCTATGAATTAATCATCTCTAAAGGATTTGAAATCGGAAACATTGATTGTGTACTGACTTTAGAAAAACCCAAAATATTACCATATGTAGATCAAATGCGAAAAACCATAAGTGAGATACTTCAATGCAATATGGATCAAATTTCTATAAAAGCAACGACTACTGAAAAATTAGGTTTTGTTGGAAGAGGTGATGGTGCCGCTTCATTTGCCACTGTTTTACTTGTAAGCAGGTCCTAAATGCTCGAAGAAATTTTAGCAGACATTTCTACTCTTACTCCTTTCTGGATTTATATTTCACTCTTTTTCTTTGCTTACATCGAAAATCTTTTTCCACCTTCACCAAGCGATTTAGCTGTTGTTATTGGTGGTTCTTTAATTGGAGCCGACACAATTTATTTTATTCCAACTATAATAATAGTAACTGCAGGAAGCTTAACCGGATTTATGACTGCCTTTCTAATTGGCAAAGGTATTGATAAAAGACTAATTCATTCCGGAAAAATTAAATTTATTAATATTGAAGCTGTTGAAAAAGCTGAAGCTGCATTCAGAAAGTATGGTTATTTTTTGATTATTGCTAACAGGTTTTTGCCCGGTACAAGAGCTGTAATTTCATTCTTTGCAGGAATAAGCAATCTCGATACAAAGAAAACCGCCACTCTTGGCGGAGCGAGCGCATTTGTCTGGAATTTGATTCTGCTGATTTTAGGAATAGTGTTTGCTCATAATATTGAACTGATTGACTCCTATTTGAAATCTTACAGCAAGATTGTAATTGTAGTTACTGTTGTGATAGTTATTCTTTTTATAATAAAATCAGTTTATAATAAGATTAAGAAGAAATAAATTGTTTTTCAGAAAAAATAAAATAGAACTTTCAGTTGAGGAAAAACGAGAGAGAAGAAATGACAGACTTCTAATTATTCTCTCGGGAATTTTAATTGGAATTTCTTTTACACCTTTTCCAATGCCGTTTCCGCTTTTCCTTTTCTTTGCATTCATTCCATACTTTTTTGTATTGGGAAAAAGAAATACACTTTTAAGAATTAATCAGGCAAATTATTTATTAGTTCTTGTTCTCAGCATAGCAACTATTTACTGGGTTGGAAGCTGGCAAAGCGAAGCAGATCCATTTCTGATGATGGGCGGAGGAGTGCTGATATTTTTCTATCCAGTGGTTTTTCTTATACCATCAACTTTGTTTTATCTTTCATCAAAATTTTTCAAACGTGAAATTATACTTTGGCTTTTCCCTTTGTTCTGGGTTACAGGTGAATATCTTCTTACTCTAACTGATTTGAAATTTCCCTGGCTGACACTTGGACACGGACTTGCAAAGTTTACAGCTTTTATTCAGATTGCCGATATTATTGGTGCGTTTGGATTATCGCTGGTTGTGTTATATATAAATATTCTGCTTTATAAAGTTGCTCATAAATTTTCTCTTAGTTCGAAGAAATTTGCCATTCAACTATCAATTGCACTATTACTGTTTTTAATTCCGGTTATCTATGGCGGAATTAAATTGAGTTCTTATGAAGAATCAGAAAACAAAATACGTGTTGGAATTATTCAACCGAATATTGATCCGTGGGACAAATGGGAAGTCGGCGGTTTAAACAAACTGGTTGATCTTTATTTTGATTTATCTCAAAAATGTATTGATAATGGTGCCGAACTAATTATCTGGCCTGAAACAGCTCTGCCTGTTTATTTACTTTCTGGTTCTTATCCAAATACTGTTGATACCATTTATTCATTTCTGAAAAAAAATAATGTTCACTTGATGACAGGAATGCCGGACATACGATTTTATTTTAATCAGGATGAAGCACCGCCGAATTCAAAGTATAGTGAAGTCGGTGATTACTATTATACAACTTATAACTCCATCTTACTTTTTACTCCAGATAACATTGAAGTTCAGCGATATGGTAAAATGCATCTGGTTCCGTTGGGAGAAAAAACTCCGTTTGTTGATCAGATACCATTTCTTGGTGATATGTTCAAATGGGGCGTCGGTATTTCAGGGTGGAATACTGGACAGGATACAACAGTTTTCACAGCTAATTTGAATGGTAAAGAAGTTAAAATTGGCGGATTAGTTTGTTATGAATCAATCTTCCCGATTTTTGTAACACACTTTGTTGAGAGAGATGCACAATTTCTTGTTGTCGTTACAAATGATAGCTGGTATGGTAATTCAAGCGGACCATATCAGCATAAAGAATTTGCCGCACTTCGAGCTGTTGAAAATCGAAGAGCAGTTGTACGTTCTGCAAATGGAGGCATAAGCTGTTTAATTGATTCTAGAGGAATAACAATTGAAGAAACAGAAATGTTTACAAGAGATTATCTCGTTGTTGATGTTCCATTAAATGATGAAAAAACTTTTTACACGAAAAATCCTTTTATTGTTCCGGTATTATCATCTGTTTTTTCTCTGTGGATAATAGGAATAAATATATTATTATGGCTAAAAAGAAAATTGAAAATGCAATGAAAAATTTTATTGACTTAAGAAGCGACACAGTAACCCGTCCATCGGAACCAATGCGTAAAGCTATGTATGAAGCTGAAGTTGGCGATGATGTTTTTAAAGAAGATCCGACCGTAAATAAACTTGAAGAATATACAGCAGATCTTCTTGGAAAAGAAGCTGCTTTATTTGTTCCAAGTGGTGTAATGGGAAATCAAATCTGCCTGAATGTTTTAACAAATCCAGGCGATGAAGTAATCTGCGAACGTGATGCACATATTTTTAATTATGAGTCAGGATCACCTGCTGCATTAAGCGGGATACAACTTTATCCGGTTGAAGGAAAAATGGGAGTAATAACTCCTGAACAAGTTGAACCATTAATTCGTCCTTCTTCTGCTTACTATATGCCTCGTACAAAAGTTATAGAAGTTGAAAACACACACAATCGTGGCGAGTGGTGCAATCTGGCCGATTGAAAATATTATCGCCTTAAAAAACCTTGCTAAAAAATATAATCTTTATTATCACCTTGATGGTGCAAGAATATGGAATGCTTCTGTTGCAACCGGAATTTCTGTAAAAGAATATGCTTCACATTTTGATACAATATCGTGCTGCTTATCTAAAGGACTTGGTTCGCCGGTTGGTTCTATAATTGCCGGGAACAAAAGAGTTCGTTAAAGAAGCCTATCGTGTTCGTAAGGCTTGGGGTGGGGGAATGAGACAGGTCGGAATTCTTGCTGCAGCGGGATTATATGCTTTAAAAAACAATTTTGAGAGATTAATTGAAGATCATCAAAAAGCTAAAATTCTTGCAGAAAGAATTAATGCAAATAAAAATCTTGAAATAAATATGGAAGCAGTTCAGACTAATATTCTTCTTTTCAAACCGAAAACAATTTCTGTTGAAGAAGGAATAAAAAGATGCAAAGACAAAGGATTGTTAATGTCTGTCGGTAAAATAGATTTGATCCGTGCCGTAACTCATTTGGACGTAACATTTGATGATATTAAAAAATCTGCCGATATTATAGATGAGGTTTTTGTCTAATGAGTCCAAAAGATTTCAAACACAAAACAACCGTGACAGTCCGTTTTCACGAAGTGGATATGCTTGGCGTTTGCAATAATGCTGTTTACATAAACTATTTTGAACAAGCACGATTGGAATACGTAAAAGCTGCTGGTTTAATTCCTGCCGGTGGAATATTTTCTGATGGCAAACTTTTCTTTATGGTTCGAAATGAAATAAACTATCGCAGTCATTCATTTTATGATGATGAACTCGATGTGTATTCAAAAATCACCTATATAAAAAACTCTTCTTTCGGATACGATCATCTCATTATAAAAAATAAATCCGGTGAAGTTATAGTAGACGGAAAAGGCGTAGTTGTTTTTGTTGATCCGAAGACTCGAAAATCAACATCTATTACAGAAGATATAATTGAAAAGATTAAAGCTTTTGAACCTGATGTGAAAATCATCAGGGAATAAAATATTTTTAATTAATTATCCATACACTATTTGCGGGGGTCTGTTATGAGACGTCTCGTTTTTGATATTGAAACCTGTTCCTATCCGTTCAATTCACTTTCCGATAGTCAAAAAGAATATCTGCTTCGTTATGCAGAAAAAGAAATCGATCCGGATAAAAAGCAGCAAATGACCGACGAAGCAATTCGTTACACATCTCTCTATCCTTTCACAGCAAAATGTGTTGCAATCGGACTTTATGATGTTAACAAAGAAAAATCTTTTGTTTACTATGAATCTGAACAAAAAGAAGAGTGGAATTCTGAAGATCAGTCTGTTCAGTACAAAGGATTGACCGGAAAAAGAAATGCTGGAATCCTTCTGGCGTATAGCAAATGCTGTGGATCAGTTTATTACTTTCAACGGAAGAAATTTTGACATTCCTTTTTTAATGATGCGTTCTGCAATGCTTAATGTTAAGACAACAAAAAATTTAATGGGTTATCGTTACGGAGACATCCACATTGATCTTCTTGAACAATTTACTTTTTACGGGACTACACGAAAATTCAATCTGGATTTTTATTGCAACGCATTTGGAATTGAATCGCCAAAGTCAAAAGATATTTCCGGAATGGAAGTGAAAAATCTATACGAAGCAGGAAGAATAAAAGATATTGCTGTTTATTGTTCAAAGGATATTTACGCAACATATCAGTTGTTTAAGATTTGGGAGGAATATTTAAAGTGAGCCGACGCATCCCTGCCTACCGCAGGCATGCTAAATCCTCCTCCTGAATCAAGTTCAGGACAAGCTCTTTCGCAAAAGGAAGGACTTTAAAATTCTCCCCTTTACGAAAGGGGAGAACACAAGAGGGGTTCTTTTAAAGTTTATACTTAAGCGATGATATTTTTAGTTATACAATTATGACTCAGCTCTTCAACAAAAAGTCCGAACTTGAGAAAAGAAGATTACTAAGAAAAAGTTCAACTAAAGCCGAAATGAGAGTTTGGATTTATTTGAAAAAGAGACAGATATGTAATGAGAGATTTTTAAGACAGTTTAGTATAAATCAATTCGTCTTGGATTTTTACTGTCCTCGACTAAGACTTGCAATTGAAATAGACGGAATGATTCATTTTGTTGATGAAGATACAAAGCAATATGATAAAGATAGACAAGAATATATAGAAACACTCGGGATTCAGTTCTTAAGATTTACGAATGATGAAGTGTTCGATAATTTAGATAGAGGAAAAAGTTAAAGAGTTACAGAAGTTGAACCCTCCCTAAATCCCTCCCTTTCTAAAAGGGAGGGACTTTAATCTTCTCCTCTTTTTGAAAGGGGAGAAAAGAAGAGAGGTTCTGATATTCAAAACATTTCTACAGATATTTAATCCACATTCCTGTATATTTCCTAATAAAGTTTTCAAACTATTTCAATTAAAATGTGGTTAGATGAAAGAACCTAAAGTTACTTTTAAACTTGCACAAGAGCACGGATTAATTAAAGAAGAATGGGAAAGAATTCTTAAAATTCTTGATCGTATTCCAACTTTTACAGAGTTGGGTATTTTTTCTGTTATGTGGAGCGAGCACTGCAGTTATAAAAATTCAATCGCACAATTAAAGACTTTGCCACGTAGCGGCGGAAGATTATTAGTGGGTGCCGGTGAAGAAAATGCCGGACTCGTCGATATCGGCGACAATCTTGCAGTTGCATTTAAAATTGAGAGTCACAATCATCCTTCCGCGGTAGAGCCATATCAAGGCGCAGCCACAGGAGTTGGCGGGATAATGCGGGATATTTTTACAATGGGAGCCAGACCAATAGCCTCTTTAAATTCACTTCGTTTCGGTTCACTAAAAGATGCACGCACAAGATTTTTATTTGATGGTGTTGTTCGCGGAATTGGAGATTATGGAAACAGTTTTGGTGTTCCAACAGTAGCCGGTGAAGTTTATTTTGATGAATCTTACCATGGAAATCCACTTGTTAATGCGATGGCAGTTGGAATTGTAAAAAAGAATAAAGTTGCGAGTGCTACATCAAAAGGAGTGGGCAATCCAATTATGATTGTTGGCTCATCCACCGGTAGAGATGGAATTCACGGTGCAACATTTGCATCCGAGGAAATTTCAGAAAAGTCTGAAGCAAAACGTCCATCTGTACAAGTTGGCGATCCGTTTACAGAAAAACTTTTACTTGAAGCAACACTTGAAATCATAAAAAACGATTGGTTGATTGGAATACAGGATATGGGGGCGGCCGGAATTTCCTGCTCAACAAGTGAGATGAGTGCAAAAGGCGAAGCCGGAATGAAGATTAATCTTGATAAAGTTCCTTTGCGAGAAGATGGAATGACGGCTTATGAAATAATGTTGAGTGAATCCCAGGAAAGAATGTTATGCTGCGTTAAAAAAGGTTATGAAGATCGTGTAAAAAAAGTTTTTGAAAAATGGGATTTACATTGTGAGATAATCGGTGAAGTGACAAATGATGGTTTGCTTCATATTGATTATCAAAGTGAATGCAAAGCAACATTACCTCCGTTTGACTTAGTTCTTGGTGGCGGTGCTCCTGTTTACACACGAGACCAAAAAGAACCTGAGTATTTAAAACAAACAAGAAATTTTGATTTTAATTCTTTACCCGAGCCAAAGGACCTTAAAGGGACATTCTTAAAAGTTTTTTCTTCACCGAACATTGTTTCGAAACAGTGGGTTTATAATCAGTACGATTCGATGGTGAGAACAAACACGATTATTGGACCCGGTTGTGATGCTGCGGTTATTTTAATTAAAGGAACTAATAAAGCCTTAGTAATGAAAACAGATTGCAACTCGCGTTATGTTTATCTAAATCCAAAAGAAGGAACAAAGATCGCAGTTGCAGAATCAGCAAGAAATATTGTTTGCTCCGGCGGCATTCCGCTTGCAATTACAAATTGTCTAAATTTTGGAAATCCTTACAAGCCGGAAGTTTACTGGCAGTTTGCTCAAGCGATTGAAGGGATGGGAGAAGCTTGCCGACATTTTGAAACTCCTGTCACTGGCGGTAATGTCAGTTTTTATAATGAATCACCTGAAACTGCGGTTTATCCAACCCCGACAATTGGAATGGTCGGACTAGTTGAAGATTTAAATCACATTACAACATCTTACTTCAAAGATGAAGATGATTTGATTTATCTGCTGGGTGAGGACAAAGAAGAACTTGGCGGAAGTGAATATTTAAAAATAATTCATAATAAAGTTGCGGGCGATTCACCTGAATTAAATCTGAATATAGAAAAAAAACTGCAGGATACATTACTTGGATTGATTAGAGATGGAATGATTAAATCTGCCCACGATATATCAGAGGGTGGAATTGGTGCTGCATTAGCTGAATGTTGTATTATCAATCAGGATAAACAAATAGGCTGTGAAGTTGAAATTCCCTTAAAATCCAGAAAAGACTTTTCACTCTTCTCAGAAAGTCAATCACGAATCATTATTAGCGTTTCACAAAAAACGAGAACAAAACTTGAGGAGATTCTAAAAAATCAGAAACTTGAATTTTACTATCTTGGTAAGGTAGGTGGTGATAAAATGCTTATTAAAGATTATTTTAAAGTAAGTATTACTGAACTTTCTGATATCTATTTTAATACTATCGTAAAAATAATGAGCAGTGAAGAATAAACTTTCAAATATTATAAAACAATCGAAGCCATATTATTACTTTCGAAAACTTAAGTTCTCACTCCATCTTATGCCATGGTGGAATAAGTTTGTAATTTTCTTTAAACATTATTTCGGCGGTTTATATTTA
Source organism: uncultured Ignavibacteriaceae bacterium (assembly GCA_963714415.1). GTDB lineage: Bacteria > Bacteroidota > Ignavibacteria > Ignavibacteriales > Ignavibacteriaceae > JAGXRK01. The sequence continues at coordinate 40,125 of CAVQOL010000027.1, read as the reverse complement.
AGATTTGATACTCATCATATTTTTTTATTTGCGGGCGGATTAGCCTTCTCTCTCTTTGTATGCATCATTCCGTTTGTTCTTATCATCTTTTGGATACTTGGAAATTTCTTAAGTTCAGCAGAAGTTGAAGCTCAGATTGTAACACTGATTGATACTGTAATACCTTACGCTGAGTACTCAAATTTTGTTAAAGAAATTATTTTTAAAAGAGTTTATGAAGTAATTGAGTTTAAAAATATAGCCGGTATTGTAGGTTTTATAGGATTGTTCTTCGCAGCAAGTGGATTTTTCAGCAGTATGCGAACAGTTCTCAATAAAATAAATGGAACCGATATTGATGTAAATGTTTTTTTAGGAAAACTGAGAGATTTTTTGTTCATTATTTCTGTAATATTTTTATTTTTTATCTCTATTCTTGCACTGCCCCTACTTGAACTTTTTATCTCTATTGCTCAGCGAACACCATATTTACAGTTTTTTATTCATCCAATATTTCAGCAAGCATTTACTGTTCTTTTTTCTTTCTTGATAATGTATTTCATTTTCTATTCATTTTATCATTTTATACCGACAGTTAAAATAAGAAAAAGATCAGCCTTAGTAGGAGCAGCCTGGGCAGCACTTTTATGGGTTGGTATGAAAATGCTTTTTGGCTACTACCTTTCCAACTTCGGTACATGGGGAAAAATTTACGGTGCCTATGCTCTGGTAGTGGTTATTGCGTTTTGGATTTATTACACTGCTGCAGTTTTTATTATTGGTGCTGAAATCGGAAAACTTTTTAATGAGAGATTAAGTGAAAGAATAATCCAAAAAAGTTATGACCTGCAGGCTGATGAGAGTAAGTAGACTTTCTAGATATTTTTTCTTCACAGAATTTATTTATCAGTTTTTCAATGATTGAACATTTTATGAAACTTAAAAAATGTTTAACTATTGTAAAAATTAACGAATAACTTTTAATTTGAATGTAGATACATTAATTTTAAATATTATAAATTTATGATTGTAAATAATAATCGCACAAATTTCCCGCCAATTAAAATCAACTCTTTAAAGGAATAATATTATGGATAATAACGAAGTTCAAAATCGAGTGAAAAAAGTGATAGCAAAAGTTATAAATGTAAATCAGGAAAACATTTCAGACGAGGCAAATTTTATTTTTGATCTCGGAGCAGATTCTCTTCAAAGTATTGAACTTGTTGCAGCTTTTGAAGAAGAATTTCAGATTGAAATGGAAGAAGACAAAGCTCTGGAAATTCAAACTGTATCCGATGCAGTAAAATTCATCTCTCAATATCTTAACAAATCTTAATGCGGAGTATCAATGATCAACGATGTTACTGAAAGAATTAAAAGCATCGATAGAATATTTTATCCTCAATCTATCGCGGTTTTAGGAGCTAATAGAGTCAAAGGAACAGTTCCCTGCGATATTATTGTAAACATATTAAAAGCTGAATATAAAGGCGTTGTCTATCCCGTTAATCCACGTGAAAGGCATATTGCATCCATTAAAACCTACAAATATGTGATTGATATTGAAGATCCGGTGGATTTAGCAGTAATAGTTTTCCCAAGTTCAGTAATGCATATGGCTCTTGAGCAATGCGGACAAAAAGGAATCAAAGGCGCAATAATTATTTCTGCAGGATTTAAAGAAGTTGGCGGGCAAGGCATTGAAAGAGAAGAACAGATTAAAGAAATTGCACGCAAGTATGGAATTTCTTTTATTGGTCCAAATTGTCTTGGTGTAATAAATACTGATCCGGCTGTAATGCTTGATGCTTCTTTTGCACGTAAAATGCCTGAAGAAGGAAATATTGCTTTTATCTCACAGAGCGGTGCATTATGCACTGCAGTGCTTGATTATGCACAGGCAAAGCATATCGGATTTTCTAAATTTGTAAGTATTGGTAACAAAGCAGATATAAGTGAAATTGATCTTCTCTACTATCTTAAAGACGATCCAAAGACAAAAGTTATTCTTTTATATCTTGAAGAAATCAGTGATGGTCCGGGTTTAATGAAAGCCGCTAAAACTGTAATTGAAGAAACAGGTAAGCCTGTACTTGCAATCAAATCCGGAAGAACGCTTGCCGGTGCATCTGCAGCCGCATCACATACAGGATCGCTTGCGGGAAGTGATGAAATTTGCGATGCTGCATTCAAGCAAGCGGGAATTATTCGCTGTGATGATATTGAAGAAATGTTTAATAAAGCTATTGCATTTACTTATCAGCCGCTGCCCGATAGAAATAGAATTGCAATTGTTACAAATGCCGGTGGTCCCGGAGTTCTAACAACTGATGCTGCAATTCGCTGTGATCTTGAATTACCAAAATTTACACCTGAAACAACGGAGATATTAAAAAAGAGTCTTCCTAAAACTGCAAACATTAATAATCCTGTTGATGTAATTGGTGATGCCCGTGCCGACCGTTACAATATTGCTGTATCGAGTGTTTTGAAGGATGAAAATATTGATGGTGTATTTGTTATTCTTACTCCGCAATCCATGACGGAAATAGAAAGTATTGCTCACGAGATAAGTCGTTTATCAAGTCAGTATTCAAAACCACTTTATACTTCATTTATGGGTGAAGCGGATGTTGCTGCGGGAATTGATATACTTCAACGAAATAAAATTCCACATTATACATTACCTGAATCAATGCCAATTGCATTTGCCTCAACTTATAAATTCAAAAAAATGCTTGGGGATAAACAGGAACTTATCGAACCTTATAAAGATGTTGATGTTAAAAAAGCTCATTCAATACTTAATAAAGCAATCAGCGATGGGAAAAAATATCTTCCCGAAGAAGAAGCAGCTAAAGTTCTGGAAGCATATAATTTTCCTTTGTTAAAAAGCGGCTTAGCTACATCTGTAGAAGAAGCAATTAAAATTTCAGATAAACTTGGTTATCCTGTTGTAATGAAAATAATGTCCGATGATATCATTCATAAATTTGATGTAAAAGGTGTGATACTCGATATTAAATCAAGGCAGGAAGCCGAAGATGCTTACAACAGCATAGTTGAAAATGTTAAAAAATTAAAACCGGAAGCAAAAATAAAGGGAGTCTTTGTTAGAAAAATGATTCCTCCAGGTGAAGAAATTATTTTAGGGTTGAAAAGAGATCCGACATTTGGTGCTGTAGTTATGTTCGGTCTTGGTGGAATTTTTGTTGAGATTTATAAAGATGTCAGTTTCAGAATTGCTCCGCTTGATAAGAAATCCGTTGATAAACTAATTACTGAAACGAAAGCAGCCTGCTATTCTTTCCGGTGCAAGAGGTCGTGCTCCGAAAGATATAAATTCAATAAAGCAATGCATTATGCGGCTTTCCCAACTTGCTGTGGATTGTCCGCAGATTAAAGAACTTGACATCAATCCGCTGATAGTTCTTGAAGATGGAAAAGGCAGTTTTGTAGCTGATACTAAAATTATGCTTTAACAAAATTATTAAAACAGGAGAGCGATATGAGAATTTTAATTTATGATAATTATCAATCCCTTGGTAAATGGGTTGCACATTATGTTGCACGAAAAATTAATCAGGCAAAACCAACTGCAGATAAACCTTTTGTACTGGGACTTCCCACCGGTTCTTCACCAATTGGTACTTATGCAGAAATAGTTGCACTTTACAATGAAGGTAAAGTCTCTTTTCAAAATGTAGTTACTTTTAATATGGATGAGTATGTTGAGATCTCGGAAAATCATCCGCAGAGTTACCATTATTTTATGTGGCATCACCTGTTCAGCCATATCGATATTCCAAAAGAAAATGTAAACATATTAAATGGTAACGCTAAAGATCTTGAAAAAGAATGTAATCTATATGAAGAAAAAATAAAATCATACGGTGGTATTGATTTCTTCTTAGGCGGGATTGGAGAGGATGGGCACATTGCATTTAATGAACCCGCCTCATCTCTGTCATCGCGGACTCGTATAAAAACGTTAACATACGATACCAGGCTGGCAAACGCCCGATTCTTTGATAATGAAGTTAACAAGGTTCCTAAAACTGCGCTCACGGTTGGTGTTGGAACAGTTATGGACGCTCGCGAAGTTCTGATAATCGTCAGTGGTCACAATAAAGCCCGTGCATTAAGGATGGCTGTTGAAGAAGGTGTAAATCATATGTGGACTGTTTCTATGCTTCAATTACATCCACACGGAATCATTGCCTGTGATGAAGAATCAACAATGGAATTAAAAGTTGGAACAGTAAAATACTTTAAGGATATCGAAAGCCATGTACTAAGCAATTTGCCGCTCGTATAATTTTTTTATTTTAAATTCTTATGTTATTGATGGATTTAACTTCTTTAAATGTTCCTTATACTTAAAGGCTTATTTATATGAACTACAGAAAATTAACTAAAAAAGAAATTGAACTGCTTACAATTAACGGATGCTTTGCTGATGATTGGCAGAATATAAATGTTCCGGAAAAATTCTCTTCCGAACTTATTCGAAACGTTAATTTCAGAGGTGAAATTTTTATCGGTAATAATGTTCTTCTGCAAAATGTAAAAAATATTTCGAATTATCAGATTGAGGATAATGTTGTTCTTGAAAATATTTCGACAATATCTATTGAAGGAGAAACAACGTTTGGAAACGGATTAGAGATATCAGTATTGAACGAAGGCGGCGGTAGAGAATTGATGATTTATGATAAACTCTCTTCTCAAATTGCTTATATGCTTGTTACTTGCCGTCACGATCCGAAACTGATTGAGAAACTGAGAGCGATTATTAAGGATTATACAAATTCCCGTAAATCCTCAATGGGTAAAATCGGTAGAGGTTCCTCTATAAAACACTGCGGAATGATAAAAAATGTTTGGATTGAAGAATCCGCAATAATAGAAGGAGTGGCAAGTTTAAATGAAGGCACAATCTTAAGCAGTCAAATCGATCAGGTTTTTATTGGTAACGGTGTCATTGCTAATAAATTCATTATTCAATCAGGTTCGATAATTTCTGATAGTGCAATAATAGATCATTGTTTCATTGGACAGGGAGTAAGAATTGGCAAACAATTTTCAGCCGAGAACTCAGCATTTTTCTCTAATTGTGAAGGCTTTCACGGAGAAGCCATAAGCATATTTGCCGGACCATATACCGTTACGCATCATAAATCTACACTTCTTATTGCTGCACTTTTTTCTTTTTACAATGCTGGCAGCGGCACGAATCAAAGTAACCACATGTATAAGCTTGGTCCTTTACATCAGGCAGTTTTAGAGCGTGGTTCAAAAACCGGATCATTCACTTATATGCTGTGGCCGTCACGAGTAGGTGCTTATAGTGCTGTTATCGGAAAGCACTACTCAAATTTTGATGCAAGTGAGTTCCCGTTTTCTTATATCAATGAGAAGGATGGAAAAAGTTTGTTAATTCCAGCTAAAAATTTATTTACGGTTGGCACACGGCGCGATAGTCAAAAATGGCCTATCCAGGGATAGAAGAAAGGATCCGGTAAAATTTGATATTATACAATTTGATCTATTTAATCCATATATGGTTGGTAAAATTCTGATCGGTTCCAAGACTATGAAAGAACTTCTCGAAAAAGCCCCCAAGGATCAGGAGTACGTTTCTTACAAAGGATTACACATTAAAAGACTTTTATTAAAAACTTGTATGAAGTATTATGAAATAGCTATTAAAATTTATTTAGGACAAGAATTGATTAGAAGAATTGCTGACAATAAATCTGAAAATGATATTACACGGATTCGTAAGATACTATGTTATGATGATTCATTTTTCAGCGAAAAATGGATTGATGCTGCGGGAATGTTCATCCCCAAAAAAGATTATGATTTATTAATTGAGGCGGTAAAATCCGGATCAATAAAATCAGTTGATTTGTTGGCTGAGGCGTTGCGAAGTATTTTAGAAAAATATTCTGATTCCTCATGGGCTTGGTGTGCAAAATTGATTGAGGAGAGATATCAAACAAAAATTTCTGAAATAAATAAGGATCATTTAATTCAGATAATTAATGATTGGCAAGATAACAGCCTTAAGCTTAATAATATGATTTTAATGGATGCGGAGAAGGAATTTGATCAGACAAGCAAAATAGGATTTGGAATTGACGGCGATGAAGAAATTAAGAATAAAGATTTTGAAAATGTCAGAGGAAAATTCGAGGAAAACAAATTTACAGTTGAGTTGAAGAAAGAATCTCTGGAGATTACAAACAAATCTGAAGAAATGCTTAAGTATCTCAGTAAAATTTAAAGTGTGAATTATTCAAAAACAAAAATTAGCTAAAAGAATTTAGTATGAGTAATCAATTTAATTCATCAGATGAGATTAAACATTTTAATTTGGTTGATGATATCGAATATCAGTCAAATTCAATTGTGAGTAAACAAATTATTAAAAAGCCGAATGGAAATATTACATTATTTGCATTCGATAAAGATGAAGCTTTAACAGAACATACTTCACCATTTGAGGCTGTGGTTTATATGATTGATGGAGAAATGGAAATTAAAATTGGCGGAAATCCCTGTAATGTTAAAACCGGTGAAATTTTAATAATGCCCGCAAACATTCCTCACGGACTAAGAGCAACCGTAAAATCTAAGATGCTTTTAACTATGATCAAGTAAGAATAAGAAATTATTTGTTATTAATTTATTGTCTCATTATCTTTAATCAGACAATTTAATCTGATTTTATTAATGACAGTAATTTTTTCAAAAAAATGTGAATACGGACTTCAGGCAGTTCTTTATCTTGCAGCTAAAGAGCAAGGATGTGTTTGCCCGGCGGACGAGATAGCTGAGAAACTTCAGATTCCAAAAGAATTTGTTTCCAAGATTCTACAAAGTCTGACAGAAAGCGGAATTGTTGATTCAAAAAAAGGAAAATCAGGTGGATTCTCTCTTGCTAAGCTTCCCTCAAAAATAAGACTGATAGATATTGTAGCCGCGATAGACGGACTCGATATATTTGACAAATGTGTACTTGGATTTCCAAATTGTTCACCGGATCAACCTTGTCCTGTTCACGACAAATGGGGTGAATTGAGAACAAAAGCTTACAACATGCTTACTGATGAAACTATAGATAAGTTCAAAGAAAAAACTTTAAATAAGATTAATAAAATCTAAAAAATTTTATGTTAAAACCGGACAATTTACTCTGATAATGAAAATAAAAACTAAAATAATTAATAATGATGAAAAGGGGATTCAGAAATTGAGATTTATAATTCAATCACTTTTTGCGTTACTATGCATCTGGATCGGTATTGAGTTCTACTTCTTTATTCAGTTTTTAGAAACAAACGGAGCATCAGCATTTTATTCCAGACCACCTGGCGTCGAAGGATTTCTACCGATCAGTTCATTTATGAGTTTTTATTTCTTCTTAACTACAGGAGAGATTCATTCTGCACATCCAGCAGGATTTTTCATTTTCCTATCAATTGTTTTAATGTCATTAGTTTTTGGAAAATCATTTTGCAGTTGGTTTTGCCCGGTTGGATTCATCTCTGAGCTTGTCGGAGACTTCAGTGAAAAAATTTTTAAGAGAAGATTAAAACTTTCAAAGTGGTTAGATTATCCGTTAAGAAGTTTAAAGTATTTAATGTTAGGATTTCTAATCTATTCAGTTATCTTCTTAATGTCTGGCCTAGCTCTTAAAGCATTTCTTGACAGTCCTTACAACATCATTTCAGATGTTAAGATGTATTACTTCTTTGCCGATATTTCTCAAATGTCATTGATTGTAATAGCCGTTTTATTTTTATTATCAATTTTCATTAGAAATTTTTGGTGCAGGTTTCTATGTCCTTACGGTGCATTACTGGGAGTATTTTCTTTACTCAGTCCAAATAAAATTCAACGCAATGCCAAAAGTTGTATTGATTGCGGACTTTGTAACAAAGCCTGTCCTTCATTTATTAAAGTTGATAAGGTTAAAACAGTGATTTCAGATGAATGTACATCTTGTTTGAACTGCGTTGATGTTTGTCCTGTTAAAGACACACTTGAGTTAAAGTCAATTCTTCCTCCAAAAAAGAGAATAGGAAAGAAAGCTGTAGCAATTGGAGTTGTTTCAATTTTTATGGTTGTTACTGGTCTTGGAATGGTTACAGGTTATTGGCAGAATGATGTAAGTGAAGAAGAATACTTGATGCATTATAAATTAATGAATAGTTACGGTCACCCAACCGGAACTAATGAAATAAATAGATTAAATGAACAGGTAAAATCCAATGAAACTTCTCAAAAATCTCTGAAAAATGAAAACGATGATAAGAACAGAATATTAGAATAATGAGAAGTATTTTAAAAGCATTATTATTTTTAACGAAAAAAGAGCTGGAAAAAATCGATAATAATATTTGTATTTTCCAAATGGAGTTTTCTAAATCCTGTATTCCTTCAACATTGAAAAGTTCAACAAGTATTATATAATCTTCTAAAATAAATATGAAAAGACTAAAGGAAATTATAAAATTATTTTTTCCACCGGCAAAGTGGAGACTTCAGGTTCTTTTTAGTATGGGAATTTTCAGTGGATTGATATTGCTCATCCTTCATTTAGGAAGAGCGACATCATATCTATCAGATGATCCGGCGGCCTGCGTGAATTGCCATGTGATGGCACCGTATTATGCTACCTGGCAAAACGGCAGTCATGGCAGAGTCACCGTTTGTAATGATTGTCACGTTCCTCAAGATAATTTTATTAGTAAGTATTTTTTTAAGGCATCCGACGGATTGCGACATTCATATATGTTTACATTCAGATTAGAACCTCAAGTTATACGAATTCATCAAGCAGGAAGAAATGCAGTGCAGAATAATTGTATCAGATGCCACTCTAATCAGATACATCCGATTTCTGTTCGTGCAATTAGTGGACAATCAATTCAGGAACATGGTGATGGTTATTGCTGGGATTGTCATCGTGAAACACCACACGGCAGAGTTAACAGTTTAACCTCAGCTCCTTATGCAAATGTTCCAAAACTTACTCCTCCAATTCCCGAGTGGATTCAAGAAAATTTTGGATTGAATAAAAAATCAAATTAAAAGTTAAGAGGAATACAAATGAAACCTTTAAGTGAAATTGTAAAAAATAAGCCATGGATCGGCTGGCTGCTGTTTTTAGGAACGTTAGTTGTTGTATTTCTAATTGGCCTTTTCCTGTCCTCAATTATCGAAAGAAGAGGAGAGTCAGTTTTTACTATGCAAATGCTTAGACCAATTAATGAATGGGAACCAAGAAATGAAGTTTGGGGAGAAAATTTTCCAAGACAGTATGAATCTTACTTGAATACACTCGAAACAGATTTCGCCAGTAAACACGGTGGTTCAAAGAAGATCGATTATCTTGAAAAGTATCCCGAACTTGTTGTACTCTGGGCTGGTTATGCTTTTTCAAGAGAATATAATCAAGGTCGTGGTCATGCACATGCAATTGAAGATATTCGTAATATTTTAAGAACAGGCGATAATAATATAAGTCCTATGCCTGCAACTTGCTGGACATGCAAAAGCACAGATGTTCCACGTTTATGAATGAAATGGGTACAGCAAATTTTTATAAAGGAAAGTGGAAAGACTTAGGAGCTGAAGTTATAAATCCAATCGGTTGCCAGGACTGCCACGATCCCAAAACAATGAATCTGAGAATTACACGTCCAGCACTTATTGAAGCATACGAAAGACAAGGAAAAGACATAAATAATTTTACAAGACAGGAGATGCGTTCACTTGTCTGTGCACAATGTCACGTTGAATATTACTTTAAAGGAAAAGAAGAAAAATATTTAACCTTCCCGTGGGATAAAGGTTTCAGTGCAGATGATATGGAAGCATATTTTGATGAAATTGAATTTTCTGATTGGACACATGCAATTAAGTAAAGCCCCAATGTTAAAAGCACAGCACCCAGATTTTGAATTATTTATGACTGGTATTCATGCAATTCGTGGTGTTTCTTGTTCAGATTGCCATATGCCTTACAGAAGTGAAGGCGGAGTAAAATTCACAGATCATCATATTCAATCGCCTTTAAATAACATTGCTAATACATGTCAGGTTTGTCACAGAGAAGAAACTGACAGACTTATGCAGGATGTTTATGACAGGCAGGATAGAATTGAAGAATTAAGACGCATAGCAGAAAAGTCAATTGCCGCCGCACATATCGAGGCAAAGATTGCCTGGGATAATGGAGCAACTCCAGACCAAATGAAATCTATTCTTAAACTTATCCGTCACGCACAATGGAGATGGGATTGGGTAGCGGCTGCAAATGCTTTAGGTTTTCACTCACCGGTTGAAGCCTTAAGAGTGTTAGGAACATCAATACAAAAAGGAGAACAGGCTAGAAGAGAACTTGCAGCGCTTTTTGTTAAACAGGGTTGGAAGTATCCTGTTGAACTACCGGATATATCTACCAAAGACAAAGCTCAGAGATTTATTGGTTTGAATCCTGAGAAAATGAAAGCTGACAAAGAGGAATTTCTTAAAACAACAGCTGTTAAGTGGGATGAAGAAGCTAAAAAACGTCAGGGATTTTTATATGAATATAAAGCAAAATGACAATTTAATATCATTTTATTTAGGCGAATAATCTGAATTAAATGTAAAAGAAAACAAAAATTCTGCAACAATTTCCCTGGTATTATCATTGCTTGCCAGCTGTTAAATATTTATGTTTGTTCACAAATGATGAAGAAAAGAATATCAATATTAACCTTAATTCTGCTTTTTCTGGTTTCTACAACAGGAATGCCGGTAACTTACCACATGTGTCTTATGATGCAGGAAAAATCCCTAAATGAGTGTGATGTTTGTAAAGTTGAAATGGAAAGAATTGAAACATCCTGCTGTGCTGAAGAAACTATGGCTAATCCTCTTACAATTTCTTCGGAGAATCCTGTTTGCTGCCAGGATGAATTCGTGTACAACAAAGTTGAAGATGATTTTGTAACTAATAAATCTGAGGTAAATTTCTTTTCTTTATCCGAAAAGTCAATTCCGATAGTTTCTGTAATTCCACCCTCAGTCAATTTTATTTTAGAAAAATCTTTTTATTGTGATTCTTCTCCACCATTCTTAATTAATCCGGAACTCCACATTTTCAATTCTGTTTTTCTTATTTAGTCTAATCTCAAATTCAATTCACTGAATGCTAAGGATAATAATATTCTATCATTCAAAAAATTAATTCATTTATTATTAAAAACAGGTTTTATATGAGATTAGTTATTTTTTCCCTTTTTGCTCTTGCACTGTCAATTCAGACTTATGCTCAGAGTTTGAAAGGTTATGTATATGAACTTGATGAAAGAAAACAGAAAGTTTCTTTAATTGGTGCAAATATATATTGGAAGGGAACTCAATTTGGAACAACCACAGATAAGAATGGTTTTTTTGAATTGAAAAAAGTCGATTCAGATCCTTTAAGCCTAGTTGTAAGCTACATAGGCTACCGGCCTGATACTGTTGCCATTCCGTTCAATCAGGACAGTATTGAAATTATCCTATCAATAAACCGTGAATTAAATGAAGTGATTGTAACAGGCACTTCATTATCAAAATATATTGATGAAATAGACGCTAAATCGACTGAAGTTATCACCAGCAAAGAATTACTTAAAGCTGCGTGCTGTAATTTATCCGAGAGCTTTACTACAAGTGCATCGGTAGATATTCAGTTTCAGGATGCAGTTACAGGTGCTAAACAGATTCAATTGCTTGGTTTGGCAGGAATATATACGCAAATAATGTTTGAAAATATTCCTACGCTGAAAGGTATAGGAAACACTTTTGGATTGGGACATGTTCCCGGACCATGGATGACGGCAATAAGTATTTCAAAGGGTGCGGCTTCGGTTGTTAATGGTTATGAATCGGTGACGGGACAAATAAATATTGATTTTAAAAAACCGGACGATGTTGAAAGATATTATTTTAATGCTTTTCAGAGTTCAGGATATAAAACAGATTTGAATGCTAATGCTGCATTACAGTTATCCGAAAATGTAAGTACAATTTTATTAGCTCATTCAGAATTTATCACGAAATCGATGGATGATAATTTCGATTCATTTAAAGATCAACCGAACGTTAAACAATTTAATTTCCTGAATCGCTGGAAGTATCAGTCATTTAGTGGATTTGAATCTCAGTTTGGCATTCAAGTTCTTAGGGAAGATAGATCCGGCGGACAAATAATCGGATCCCAAAATAATAATAGTCTGAATTCACAGGAAAAGTACGATATAAATATTGACACAAAGCGTTATGAACTTTTTTCTAAAAATGGTTTTGTCTTTAATGATGAACCATATACAAGCTTAGGTTTTATTGTAAATGCCCAGCTGCATGAACAAAATTCGCTCTTTGGATTAAGACGTTATAATGCCGAGCAAAAATCGTTCTACTCAAATCTTATATTTGAAGCTGCAACAGAAAATGAAATCCACTCGGTAACGCTCGGTGGAAGCTATGTCTTTGATCAGTATGAAGAAAAATTTGACAGTCTTAATTTTTTCAGAAAAGAATCCAGACCTGGATTTTTTGCAGAGTATAACTTTTCACCTTCGAATATTATTTCCATAGTTCCCGGGGCACGGATCGATTTTCATAATCTTTATGGAACTTTTTTTACTCCAAGAATGCATATCAAATATCGATTAGATGATAACACTACCTTAAGATTATCCGGTGGCAAAGGATATAGAGCAGTAAATCTTTTTTCTGAAAACCTAAATTATCTTGCCAGTTCAAGACAATTCTCTGTTATCAACAAGCCTTCTTATGAAGTAGGATGGAACTATGGATTTAATCTTACACGGTATATCTCAATTAGCGATCGGGATTTGAGGATAACGGCGGATTTTTACAGAACCGATTTTATTAAGCAAACTGTTGTAGATATTGATACAGATATAAGGCAAGTAAGATTTTATGATTTGAACGGTAAGTCTTATTCGAATAATTATCAGATCGAACTAGCTTATGAACTGTTTCCAAGGTTGGATGTATCGGCTGCTTACAGATATTCTGATGTAAAAGTTCAATACGATTCAGGATTATTAACAAAACCGCTTGTTAGTAAATTTAAAACACTGATTACAGTTTCTTATACAAATGTCGAACGCGATTGGCTATTTGACTCATCATTTTTATTGAATGGAAGCGGAAGAATTCCTTCAACAAAAGAAAATCCTGTTCACTACCGAAGAGATGAAATCTTTTCAGCATTTGTAAACATAAATGCACAGATTACAAAAAGGTTCGACTATATTGATCTATACCTGGGTGTAGAAAATCTGACAAACTTCAAGCAAGATAATCCAATAATTGCTGCTGATGATCCGTTTGGAAATTATTTTGATGCATCAATGGTTTGGGGTCCAATTGAGGGAAGAAAATTTTATGTCGGATTGAGATTAAGTGTCCTTTAATAGTTAAAAATATTCTAAGCTAATAATGGGATTAAACAAAAGTTTTAATGTTTAAACTTAGTCAGATTCCTTGTAACACAGTAAATAAAATATTAATGGTAATCATAAATAACAAAAGGAGTACACAATGTTAAAACAACTCGTAATGGTTCTTGCACTCGTAGCTTTCTTCGGTGCTTTCGCACTTGCTCAGGAAAAGCCTGAGACAGAAATGAAAAAAGACCAAAAAAATATGGAATGTACGCAGAAAGAAAACACTCGTGATGGTATGTGCTGTAATAAGAAAATGGATAACAGTAAAGAAACTGTTTCAGCTAAACCCTGGAACGAAGTTTGTCCAGTTATGGGTAACGAAGTTGATCCGGAAGTTCCAACACAGGAATTTGAAGGAAAGGCTTACGGATTCTGCTGTTCTGGATGTGATGATAAGTTCAGAAATGATCCCGAGAAGTATTCAAAAAACTTGAGTGAAGACGGGAAAAGATTTGTGGGCAAAAAGTGAGGCAGTAAAATAAAAAAGCCCCGTTAATTCGGGGCTTTTTCCTTCATACCTTAAATCAACATATCTTTTTTGTCTGACTCTTAATTTTATTTATTCAAATCAGTTTCATAAAGTTTAAATATTACTTCGGGAGATATGGAAGTGGCGTAAAACTTACAGTTTTGAATATTTTTATTTTGTTCATATTGTTTCAACATGATAGAATAGGTTGCATTTTTTAGATTAAATATTTATTTAGAAAACAAAAATCAATTTAATTTGATAATAAAAGATGGTAGATAAAGATAAAATATCGTTAGCGGCAGAGTATTTCAATAAAGGCTATAAGCTTCATTTAGGCGGAAATATAAGAGAGGCAATTGAAGCTTATAAAAAGTCTATCGACTATTTCCCCACACCTAAAGCTCATACATTTTTAGGATGGGCATTTAGTCTTTATGGAAAATTCAGCGAAGCTATAGAAGAATGTAAAATTGCTATTGAGTTAGATCCGGATTTTGGAAATCCGTACAATGATATAGGCACATATTTAATTAATCTTGGCAAATATAATGATGCAATTTATTGGCTGGAGAAAGCAATCGAAGCGCAGGATTATGAACCAAGACATTATCCTTACTTTAATCTTGGCAGAGTTTATGAGAAAAAAGGTGATTGGTTCACTGCAAGGAAATATTATCAGGATGCTTTGAATATAAATCCTAATTATGAACTTGCTAAGAATGCTCTCCTTCGTTTAACTGCCTTAATGAATTGATATATATTATTTTCTATTTAAAAAGTTAATTGCTTAACTACACATCTATAGTTAAATTTCCCAATGAAATTGAAAACCTCTTAACCTAAAAACTTCGGATGGTTAAATGAAAGTATCTGATCTTCTAAATTCCAAAGTTGTTATAGCTGATTTGAAAAGTGAAAAGAAAGAAGAAGTTATTAATGAGCTTATCGACTTGTTTAAAGATGATCCAAGGATAATCGATTTAGAAAAAGTTAGAACAGCGGTTCTTGAAAGAGAAAAAGTAATGTCAACGGGAGTTGGAAAAGGATTTGCAATTCCGCATGGAAAAACTTCCGCTGTTACAGATATCATTGCCGCATTCGGTAAGAGTACAAAAGATATAAATTATGATTCTCTGGATGGAGAACCGGTAAATCTTATATTCCTTCTTGTCGGTAAAGACAATTTGGTAAGCACTCATATAAAATTATTAAGCAGAATTTCCAGGTTAATGAATAAGGACGATCTAAGGGAAAGACTTATTGAAGCAAATAGTACAGAGGAAATAGTACATCTTATTGTAGATGAAGAAAAAAACTTCAGCGATGTTTAATTATAAAAATCATCTACTCATTTCATTATAATTTAATTATGATAAAAGCAGTAACAGGAACAAAGGATATTTTGCCATCAGAAATTAACAGATGGTATTATTTGGAAAATATTGTTAAAAAAGTTTTTTCAGTTTTTAACTACAGGGAAATCAGAACACCAATCTTTGAGGAGACATCTTTATTTGCCAGAGGAATTGGAGAGGAAACGGATATTGTAAGCAAAGAAATGTACACGTTTTCAGATCGCAGTGAAACCAGTCTTACTCTTAAACCTGAAATGACTGCTGGAGTTGTTCGTGCTTACATTGAACATTCACTTGGGACACTTCAACCGTTAACTAAATTATTTTACATCTCTCCAATGTTTCGTCAGGAAAGACCTCAGGCTGGAAGATTCCGGCAGTTTCATCAATTTGGTGCAGAGGCAATTGGAAGCACTTCACCCCTGCTTGATGCTGAAATTATTCAAATGTCGTATCATATTCTAAAGCAGCTTGGATTAAAAGATCTTACAGTAAAAATTAATTCGCTTGGTGTTCCGGAGTCCAGAGAAAATTATAAAAAGATACTGAAAGAATTTTTGCAGGATAAAAAGAATAATCTTTCCGAAGACAGCAGGAAAAGATTTGACACTAATATTTTAAGAATATTCGACAGCAAAGTAGAATCAGATCAAAAAATATTAAAAGATGCACCATTGTTGATTGACTATCTCGATGAAGAAAGCAAAAACGATTTTGAAGTTGTTAAAGAATATCTAACCAAAGTTGGAATACCATTTGAAATTGATGCGGCATTAGTAAGAGGACTGGATTATTATACAAAAACAACTTTTGAAATAATCAGCAAAAAAGTCGGTTCACAAAGTGCACTTTGCGGCGGCGGAAGATATGATCTGCTGGTTGAAGAGCTTGGCGGAAAACCAACGCCCGGAGTTGGAGTTGCTGCCGGTATGGAAAGAATTCTTCTCGCCTGTGAAAATGAGAACAGCTTTTCAACTCCTGATCAGTTCATTGATGTTTACATTGTTAGAATTGATAAAGAGTTAGAGTTGGAAGTTTCTGAAATTGCTTCTTCATTAAGAAGAAAGAATTTGATTGTTGACTGCGATTATCTGTCCCGAAGTGTAAAAGCCCAAATGCGTGAAGCAAATAAACTGAACGCAAAATTTGTGTTGATAGTTGGCGGTGATGAATATAAGAATGGCGATGTACAGCTTAAAAATATGTCTGATGGCGAGCAGAAAACAGTTAAGACCGAAAAAATTGTTGAGATCATTCTGGCTGCAAAAGAGCAATCGCACAAATAACATCTTTAAATGATTCTATGAACCTGATTATTGGACGCAAACCAGTACTTGAAGCAATAAATTCAAACGATAAAATTGAACAGGTTTATATTTTATACGGTCAGCAAGGCGGAATAATTACTGCAATTACTGTTGCAGCAAAGAAAAAGGGAATTAAAGTTAATCAGATACCGCTTAAAAGATTTTCTGAATTATCACAACAATTTTCTCAGTCCGATATTAAAAATGCACAAGGTGTTCTTGCTGTTAAATCCACACAAAAATTTTATTTACTTGAAGAAATAATTAGCCACTCAAAAAAAGAAACTTATCCGCTCATCTTAATTCTTGATTCAATTCAGGACACACACAATGTAGGCGCCATTTTGCGCACAGCCGATTGCAGCGGTGTAAACGGAATTATAATTACAAAACACAATTCGGCGCCGATAAATGAAACTGTAGTTAAAACTTCAGCGGGAGCGACTGAACACGTTAAGATCTGCCAGGTGAATAATCTTGTACAGACAATTAAGGAACTGAAAGATAACGGATTCTGGATTGTCGGTTCATCACTTGAAGGATCGAAACCATATACAGAAGTTGATTACAAAATTCCGATTGCAGTTATTGTTGGCAACGAAGAAAAAGGTATTAAAAAACTTACCGCGGAAAACTGCGACTTCCTCGTTCACATTCCTATGAAGGGAAAAATCCAATCACTTAATGTTTCTGTTGCAACAGGAATTTTATTGTTTGAAATACTGCGGCATCGTTCAAACTGAAATCATTAGCGTTTAGCAAGTTTATTTTTCTTGACTTAATGAAGCGAACTGTCTATTTTCATGTTAGAACAAATCTAACTTTTACACCTGGACCTTTTGGGGACAACGGCTGTAGTATTCTTATCCTATCTTCATTTCTTATATCTCCCCTTTAAGGCGCAGCGATATATTATATGTTGCACTGAAAAACATTGTCCTCATAAATACTAATAATAATTTAAGTTTAATTAAATGGATATAGTGCCAAGAAGTAATTTTACAAATTTTTGACATTTTTTTGACAACACCACCAAAATATTATTATAGTTTGTTGTAGAAATTCAAAACAAAAGAGGTATTGTTATGTTACGCATAAAATCATTGCTCGTTGTCATTATAATCTGCTTATTCTCTGTTAATATTAAAGCTCAGGCTACTGAGAAGGTTAATTATGCGTTTTTAAAAGGTTCCTGGGAATTAAATCTGTCTGGTGATATGGGATCAATGACATCAAGAACAAAAATAGAATCAGCGGGTAGTTCAAATGAAATTTCATCTGATTATACTTATTTTCAACTTCATATAATCCCTGGTTACTTTTTAATTGATGGTCTTTCGTTCGAACCTGAATTAGATTTTCTTTTTGTTGAAGATTCTAAACCATCATATTCACTTATCCCAATTTTATCCTATACTTATTTGATACCCTCTAATCCTAATTTAGCAATATATATTCGAGGAGGTTACGGCCTTACAAATTCCTACAACCATTTTGGAGCTCTACTTAGACAATCCGGTGATCTTGATATAGGGGTAATTAATGTCGGTGCAGGTCTTAAAATTTTAGCGACAGAAAATTTTTGTATAAGAACAGAGATTAATTACAGAAGGTCAAGTAATATAGAGGGAAATCCCACTAATAGTCCCTCATATAGTATTACACAGACTTTAAGTAACATCAGATTATTGTTAGGCTTGTCTATATTATTATAAAGTCAATGAAAGAATACTATTGATTAGATGAACCTTTTTTCCATTCCCTTATCAAAGAAAGTTGATGGGGTTTCATGATTTGTCAATGCAAATGATTTCTTGAAGTATTTATGATTAAAGTTAAAAATTGTTTGGCAAGTTTAGACTAAGATATAATCGAGATTGATTTTGAACTTAACTGAAGCTATTAATGAATTTATTTAGGTGCTAAAATGAAAACCACATTGATTTTATTTGTTATAATTATTTTCAGCTCAGACAATCAGAGCCAGGAACTGGGAATAGACCTAAATATCGGTTACTCAAAATTGTTAATGGAAGATGTTAAGAATCATTTAGACAATTCTGAATCAGTAAATTTTGATGACTTGATCCGAATCCCTGTTGAGTATCATAAATTAGGATTTGGATTTTACTCAGAAATGGGTGTATCAGCTCGTCTCTCACAATTAGTCCTAAGACTTTCACTTAATTATATAACCGATGATGGGGATTGGCGATCCGTTGAAACAGATAGAGCTATTACCCAAGATATTAGCGTCTCGACTCTAGAAATTCTAACTTCTGCTGGTTATAATATTCCAGTTTTTAAAACAGCTTCTGTAATTCTTGAGGGTGGATTAGGGTATGGATTCGCAGCTTCTGAGAGTGATTTTGAAGTGAGATCCAACCTTCAATTTTATAACGTTTTACAGCACGAAAAATATTCATTAACTGGTGGATACTTTTTGGCAAGATTAAGAGGTGGTTTAGAAGCAAACCTGAAATTTGTTTTACTTCGCTTTGTAATTGGCTACAGATTTGCGAATCCAGTTGTATTAACCGGTGAAAGCAATGTAAATGGAGTGCTAAACGATGATGGCCCAATTATTAAAGATGATGGCAGTAAACTTGAATTTGATTTCTCCGGATTTAATTATCAATGGGGAATTACAATTTTGCTATAGGATTATTTAGTAAATAAAAGGAGTGGAATAAAAATGAAAATGTCAATGATTATTATATTCATATTTCTCTTTTCATCAATAAAAGTTGATGCTCAACAACAAGATAGTGTAATACAATTATACAATGGAATGGGGGATACATTAGATTTTATTGACAGAGAAATGTTTGAGCTTTATCCAGAATGTAGATGGATTCAAATATGCTCAGATATTTATTAGAGATAAAAAATTTTTAGTATCCAAAATTGTTTATTTAAATAATGGTTTCTTAAGCCACAAAGTTTTAATTGAGGATATTTTCAGCTCTTCTGGACTAAATTATAAACTTGGGCAATTCAGTTCTGAAAATGATAAAAAATTTAAATCACGTTTAGATGCATCTGTTTTCACAAAAACTGGGAAGAAATATGATGGAAAATTAGAGATGTTCAGTAAACAACATTTATTTCTACAAACTAATCAGAACTACTTATCAGCTAATTCTTCCTCTTTTAGCTATAAAATTCCAGTTTGGAATGTTGATAGTTTGATGATACCTGTGAAGAGAAATCTTGGTCCATATTTGCTTTATGGGGCTTCTGGAGGTTTTATTATAGGTTTTATTGCAGGGTACGCACGATTTGATGATGACTGGGGAACCAAAAAAGAATTTAAATGGCTGGCAATAGGTGGGATTGGTGCTGGTATTGGACTTCTGTTCGGTTGGATAATTGGTGAAACAGCACTTCAAGATATATTAACAATCAATTTTAGTTCGCAATATGATGTAGTAAAACTAAAAGAACATTCAGCATATTATTTTCAACAAGATAAATCAGTAGAAGAAAAATATGTTGAGATAAAATAAAATATTATTAACTAATATTTAAGGGGTGTTTCTTTTGTTGAGACTAAAAAGATGGTTTTACTTAAATAAATGTAATTCATTATCCTGGGGGTTTTATGGAACATAAAATAGGAATGATTATCTACGGTATTATAATGCTATTATTATTGTTGTTATTGTGGTTATTATAATATCATAGTAGTCAAATAATAAAATCTCCAATCAATAAAAGTGGTGGGAAATTTTATTTATTGCCAAACACTTCTGTAAGTAATCGTATGCTGATTCCTATTGACACAGACTTTTTCAAATGCTAATTTCCACTTGAGCATTATTTTTTAGGGGGTTTTATGAAATACTTTGTGTTTTCTTTGTTTCTTATCGCATCTGCTCTTACATCTGCACAAACATTCCATTCCCTTGATGGAATAGAAAATCCTCAGGGTGAAACCATATTGCTATACCGTTTCGGAAGCGATTACTTTTATTTCAATCCTGTGTATAAACTGAACACTTCCACATTTTCCGAAGAGTTAATTATTCAAGCGTATGATTATAATTTTCCACAATCGCAATTAGCAAAAGCTGTACTTGATTTTGAATTTTTTCCCTCCAGCGAAGATTTCGTTAACTGCGGTTTTGTGATTTATCCTGATAATCACTCCTACATAGCAAGGAATGATTCAATTGTGTATGGAGGAATGTCCGGTTTCGATCGAATAGATATTTCAAAACAAAATCCATTGAAAGTTTTTGCTTTTGCAGGTGGTCCGCTGACACGAAGTTTTGACGGCGGCTATACTTATCCCGAAGATTCTATTGGCTTAATTACAAATTTTAATGCAATTTCTTTAGCTGATTTTGATGATAATGTATTGTTCGGAATTGATTATGATGGTCAGCTCGCTAAAAACGCAGTTGTTGTCGATACTTCTAAATTTTTCTTTGATCAATACACAAAGTTTTTGTACGATGTTAATCAGTTTCACATTTATCGTGTAAATAAAACTTACGGAGGGTACGCATTAAGCGTATCAAACAATAAAGGTGAGGCATACACCTGGACAAAAGCATATGAGAGTAATGATCCGTTATTTATCACCGTTGATTCCTTGCAATCCGGAACAGTCTATCTTGCTGATGGAAGAAGGATTTATAAATCAACGAATAACGGATTTACTTTTACTCTTTACAAGAATTTAATCAGTAAAATAGTGGGATTATATAAAAAGCCGGGAGTTGATATTCTATACGCTGCTACAGAATTCAGTATTTATAAAATTATGTTGATTCAATTACAATGGTTAAATCGCTGCCAATATCACCTGATGTATTTCAGTGGTTTCCACTTGCAGTAGGAAACAGATGGATTTATTCCAGTTATTGGTTTGAGTACAGTACTTATGGTCTTCCAATCTACCACTTTGCAGGAACGAAGTATATGGATGTTGTCACAGATACTATCATCGAAGGAAAGCAATATTTTATTCTTGAAAATGATCTTCTTAATCAGTTTGTATTTGAACCTAGAATGTTTCTTCGCGTTGATTCAATTTCAGGAAAAATATTCAGATACTGGGAATCGTTAAGTAATGAGTTTTTATTTCATAATTTGAATGCTGAGCTTGGTGATACAGTATATTATCCGCCTTATCCGGAACAACCTTATTATATATTGTGGAATGAACACGAAAATATTTTTCTGAATGAAATGAGGATGATAAGAGAGTATTTTGAAAATGCACCTTGCGGATGTTATCATTGGCTTATAAAGGGACTTGGACCAGGAAAAGCAGTTTTTGATGAATTTGGAGGAAGTGAGGATAATCTAAAAGGAGCTATATTAAATGGTATTGTTATAGGCGATACATCTTTTGTCGTAAGTGTTGAAGATGAAAAAGGAACAATTCCTACAGAGTTTAAGCTTTACCAGAATTATCCAAATCCATTTAACCCGGTAACAAAAATTAAGTACACCATACCGACCTCACCCTTAAATCCCTCTCCTTACCAAGGAGAGGGACAGAGGGAGAGGTTAGTTTCTCTTAAAGTATATGATGTCCTCGGTAAAGAAGTGGCAATTCTTGTCAATGAAGAAAAAAAAGCTGGTTATCACTCAATAGATTTTAATGGGAGTGATTTACCAAGCGGAGTGTATTTCTATAGATTGCAGGCTGGAAGTTTTGTACAAACGAGGAAAATGATTTTGTTGAAGTAAATAATTATTCGGGAAATTTTATTAGAAAATAGATTATTTAAGATATGATAGATTGGCTTTATGACTTAGACTATAAATTTTTACAATTTCATGACAACTCCCTTTATTTTCTGAAGTATTTTGTAAGCAGTCTGGTACACAAAGAGATATAAAAAAAATAAATAAAAATTTAGGTCTGAATATTTTTTACATGTTTTGACAGTTATCACTTAGCTTAGATTATATTGAAAATAAAACTTCAAAAATAGGAGGTAAAAATGAAAAGAGCATTTTTCTATTTTAGTTTTATCATTTGTTTTTATTCTAGTATCAATAATGCGCAGCCATTTGATGAGATGCTTTGGTTTAATATTCAAGACACAACTCAAACAAGTTATTGCAATGCCCAGCCTTTAATAAATAATAATGAGATCTTAATTTTTTACACTGCCAATCGTTCGCCTGCAGATACAATCTATTTTGTTAAGAGTACAGACTTAGGTATGAGTTGGAGCACACCCACTTTTGTTTCAACTTTAGAAAGAGAACAAGATGATATTGTTTTTATTTCAGCGATAAAGACAAATACCGGAAGATTATTGGTTGTCTTTACAATTAGTGAAACACCAACATATAACCAAACAAAATTTGTTTATTCCGATAATAATGGTTCAACCTGGTCACTGCACTACAAAATGTTATTGGTACAGCATTCTATTCCATATCCTAAAATTACAGAAACAACAGATGGGAAATTGTGGATTGTTGGACGGGATCATTATTTCTTTTACAGCATTGACGATGGAGCAACCTGGTCAAGTAAACATATCGGCTTCTATACTAGCTATTCAACCGCATTTGATTTGATTTCGATAGATAGCACGAATTTCCTTACTGCCTACGATAAATATAATTCGAATAGTGATAGTTATAAAATATATTCCAGAAAAAGTACAGATGGCGGAAACACCTGGGGAACCGAAACATTATTAACTGAACCAGATAGTTCTGAAAAGAGACCTCGTTTATTTAAGGAATCCAATGGAACTATTTGGTTGATTACACAAAAAGAAGAACCAACTCCATTTACAATAAGTGCTAACCCTTTATATCAACAAAATATTACTTACAGAAAAAGCACGGATAATGGAATTACCTGGAGTTCCAGAACGAACTTTACTAATTATATGGGACTAGACGGCTATTTTAATATTTGTGAATACAACGATAAACCTTTAATCACTTTCTTATCAGATCGTAAGATTTGGCAAAAGACAAATCTGGATTGGACAAGTAGGAACAACGATTGATGATGAAGATTATCCTGTTCTTTATCATTCAGTAAGCTCAACCCTTACTGCAAATACTCCTATTGAAATAAGAGCATATGTTGGAAGTTTAACTGGAATCCAGCAAACTAATATTAGTTATGAAATTGAAAATATACTTTATGGCCCTTATCAAATGTTTGATGACGGCAACCATAACGATTATGCGGCGAATGATAACATCTGGGGTTTGAGCATTGGTCCTTTTAATAATTACGATGTTGTAAATACCTTTTTTCAGGTAGTTGATAATAATTCTACAAGTGTAACATTTGATGGCTTAACACTTCATCTTCCGTCTATTGAGATTGAAAACAGATGGATGTCGGTTGGTTCACTCCATAATTGGTATTCATCAATCGGATCAGAACTGGAAGACGGATTTGTTGCCCGAATGCAGTATGGAACACAATGGCCGGCTATATATAGATATCAGGATATGCAATGTTCAAAGGGATTGTGGTTAGGATGCTCAGATTTTACTGATGAGAATAATGACTGGTATCCGTATAAAGTAGTAACTGCTGGTCCCAGAGATCCGCTGTTCTTTGCTCTTTATCCTCAAAGCTTCAAGACAATTTCTAAATTTGAACCTACTTACGTTACGGTTAACGGTTCCCTTCCTATCGATAAAGGAGGTTATTATAGATAGTCTGGATAGCGATTTAATCTGGGACAGAATGATCTACAATAAAGTAAATACACAGTTGGGTGTAACTATCGAACGAAAAATAGCACAACTTAGCCAGGCACATAATGATAGTTATATTATTAATGAATACACTCTTACAAATACCGGTAACACCGATGGAGATGAGGGAATTGAATTGCCAAATAATGCCATTGATAGTCTGTATCTTTTCTTAACTTATCGATATGCAATCAACCAATCTACCAGGTATGTAATAGGTAACTTTACAGGATGGGGGATAAATACAATGAATGATGCTCGTGGTGACGGACTAATTAATTCAGCAGGTGACCCTCCTGATGAGCAATTCCGAACTCAGTTTTCCTGGCACGGGTATTATCCGGATAAAATTGTTTCATATGACAATATAGGTGGACCTATTTGGATATTAAACAGTAATGCGCTTATATATAATGATCCAGGAGATACAACAGGCAGATTAGGAGCAACTCAATTTGTTGGTGTTCTCACACTCCATTCGGATAATTCAGCAGATGATACTTCTGATAATAGTAATCAACCATCTACAACAACTTTCACAAGCTCCGATGGAATCCTTTTTCAGGCGAGTGATAATGCCTATGACATAACAAGAATGACGAACCAGTATATTTTGATGTCTTCAGGGCATAAGTCTCCAAGACACGCCTATTTAGTTGAACCTAGTGGTGATTTTGCGCTACAGAGGAACTACCCTAGTTTAGGAACCAGTGGAGGCTATCAATTTAATAATGGATATGGTCCATATAATCTTCAACCGGGTGAAAAGGTAAGAATAGTAATAGTAGAAGCAGTAGGTGGATTAAGCAGAGAGAAGCAACTTGATGTGGGTCATCAATTTAAATACGGTTTAATTTCTGATGTTGCAAAGGACTCTATTGTAATTTACCAGGGGCGTGATTCACTCTTTAATACTTTCAGAAATGCAATAGAAGCATTTAATGAAAACTGGAATATTCCTCAACCACCAAGACCCCCTGCTACATTCAGCGTTGTAAGTGACAGCCCGAAAATTGTTCTTGATTGGACATTAAGAAGCGGAGATCCAAATCCGCCGGTTAAAATAAGAATTTACAGGAGTCCGAATACCTACGATGGTGAATATGAAATGATTGCAGAATTAGAAGATACAGTTACACACTATGAAGATACTTCTATTCAAATTGGAAAATATTATTATTACTACATGACTTGTGTCGGGCAGTATCAATCCGGAGGTGCCGCAACCCCTCCTGGCGAATTAGAAAGCGGTCGTTATTACACTCAAACCTATGACCCCGTAAAGATAGGATCATTAACTAATGTTAATTCGGAATTTATTAATCCATATGAATATAATTTATCACAAAACTACCCTAATCCTTTTAATCCTATAACAACAATTGAATATCAAATTCCAGAACTAAGTTTTGTCAAAATTAAAGTCTATGATGTTTTAGGAAGTGAAGTATCAACACTTGTAAATGAAGAAAAACCTAGCGGAAGTTATGAAGTCAAATTCGATGCGGCTGGTTTATCCAGTGGAATATATTTCTACAGAATACAGGCTGGGAATTTTGTACAAACGAGGAAAATGATTCTTCTCAAATAGATTATGTCTCGTTGTTTTTTTTGAAATCCCTGTCAATTAATGCTTGCCAGAAGGTAGCATTGACAGGGATTTTATAATTGCAAAGTAATGCAATATCAAAAAAGTGTCTACTATTATTTTTTATTCCCAATCTCATTCAATAGCTTGAAATTCTTTCGGTTCATCGAATGGAAAACGTGAATATTTGCGCAAACCTTGTATATCGTTTTCATCAATTATGTCAATAACTGTATCAGGAGTTGAAGTTGCTAGTCCTATTATTATTCCAAGAGTTGTTAGACCGATAGTAGTGAGTATAATTGTACCGATTGATTCTTCAAATGCATTCATAGCTCTAAAATCAATATTAAACAAACCGCTACTTGCACTTTCATCATAATTTGAAGAATAGATTATAAATCCTGTTACAACAGAAGCAGCCACTCCCAATGCAATACCTAATCCTAGGTTTGAATTGCCTTCAACTACTACTTGTTCTATTTCAGATTGGTTTACTTTAAAGATAAAGTCCAGGTTTTTAAGATTAAAATTATAATTTTCTTTTAACATCAATAATGAATTCTGTCGGACAGCCAGCAGCTCTCCCACTCTTTCTTCACCGTGATAAGAAAAGACACTAATTTCGGTTCCTTTTTGGGGAGTCAAATGAGGATCTTGACTAGTACTTGGTGATGCTAGTGGACTTCCATGTTCCAATGCAAACTTTGCCCTGATTTGATAATCAAGTGACTTTAAGGATTTATAATTCTCAATAAATGTTTCTTTTAACAATCCGTTTTCAAAGTAAGCTGCTTTTGCGTCCAGTGTGCTATCGGGATTAAGATAAAATACAGCATAATGGAATCCATCAATATCTGGGAAAAGCACATAGTAATTTCTCTCATTAAGGTTTAATGTATCGCCAATAAGAGGATTGACCATATAAGGCTTTTCATGCTCTTGAGGAATTATATCAGTTACAATTACAAAAACAGTAACTAATAACCACAGGTTATATGTTAATTTTTTCATTTTACACCTCACAATCATGTTCAAGTGAAACTTAGTTTTTTCTCGTTCTATTGTTGTCATGGAGTTGTAAAAAAATGCAGAAAAAATATGTAGTTATTTGTTAATCAAGAACTATCGACAAACGTCAAACTTTTTTTTCTTGACATTGTTTCCTAAGATTCACAACTTATAATTGCAAATATTCTCTACACCATTTTGAAAGGTTGTAGAATGAATTATTGAACCTACCAGAACATTCTTGCCTTTCTAATTCTCTTGGGTGTGTGAATTAAATAACATTAATTCTCAGTTACAGGAGGAGTTATGAAGTCCGCATTCATTATCATATCCATACTACTTTTTACTTCGTTAACAATTTTTTCACAATCGCCTGTAACTAAACATCAATCATTACAAATCGATTGCTGAAGAAAAATTTAACCGTGAAGATTTTCCTTTACCGGATAATTTTGAATCCCTTCAAAGTTCCTCTACAAAAACCACTATTAATAAAACAGTTCAGGAGAATGGCTACGTTTTGGTGGAAGAACTGCTACAAAATTGGGATGAATTTTATATGTCGTGGGTGTATGTTACATGGGATACATACTCCTATGATGAAAATGCAAATTTAGTTGAATGGAATTTCAAATTTTGGGATGGTATTATTTGGATTCATTCACAAAAAGTTTTGTATGTATATGATGAGAGCAATAACTTAAAAGAATCCTATATACAATTTAATAATGGCGGTATCTGGGAAAACTGGGATCGATACCTTTACACATATGATTTAAATAATAACCTTATCGAAAAACTTTCGGAAACTTGGTACCAGGAGGACTGGGTAGCACAAACACGTCTCACTTGTAATTATGACGGCAGTAATAATCTACTCATAGAATTAAATCAAGGTGCGGATTTATCTGGTTGGAATAACATTTCTCGTTATATGTACTCCTATGATGTTAACAATAATCGGCTTGAAAAATTATATCAGGTATGGAATGTTTCTGATTGGGTTAATCAAAGCGTCCATCATTATTCTTATGACGGCAATAACAATTTAATACTTGATTTAAGACAATATTGGATTAGTTCATCCTGGGTAAATTCCTGGAAAATGGAGTCAACATATACGGCATATAACAAAGTGAGTCAGGAAACTGAGTACGATTGGCATTCAGATGCGTGGGAAAATGATATGCGGAGATGGTATGTGTATGACGGAAATAATAATTTATATACGCTAACTGAAGCTGAGTGGGATGATCCTTTCTGGGTTAATTTGTGGCGTCATATTTTTGAGTATGATGGGTCGAATAAATTAACTGTAAGAACTGAGCTGGAATGGTATGATGAACAATGGGAGAATGATTTTAGATATCTTTCTTCATATGATGAGAATAATAACAGAATTGAAGAAATGAGGCAAATCTGGATTCTTACTGCCTGGGAAGACCAGGTAAGAAGGACGTTTAAATATTTACCTGCTTTTAACGTTGCTCCGGTTGCTGTAGATGATTACGTGATCGTTGAAAAAGATAGTACTACTGTTATTCAGGTTCTTAGTAACGATTCTGATTTAAATGGCGATGATCTTACAATTGTTGAAGTAACCGATCCGCTAAATTGTACCGCCGACATTATGGAAGGAGATACAACAATTTCCGTAACTCCTGAGCTAGGTTTTATTGGTCCTGTTTATTTTGATTATGTTATTTCAGATGGTCGCGGAGCTTTTGATACGGCAAGAGTAAATATTGAAGTGGTAATGATTGAAATGGCAGCAGTTGGTAATTTAAACTTGGATATAACGGATTTTGGAACAACCAGCAGTTCAATATTTATAAATGAGCTTAACAAACCTTCCTTTGCATCCACACTTATAGATGTTAAGGTTTTAATTGATACGGTGCTGCACACATCTGTGGGCGATCTGATATTTACTCTCACACACAATGCTATTACTGACACAATTATATATGAATCTGGTGGCACAGGTGATAATATTATTAACACTATATTATCAGATGATGCAGAAACACCAATTGCAAGTGCTACGTCTCCTTTCACAGGTATTTATAAACCGTACCAACCGCTGTCAATTTTTGCGGGTTCTGATCCAAACGGTGAATGGGTTCTTGAAATTTATGATGGGGCTACAGATAACACCGGAACTTTAGAGGCTTGGGGATTGGCATTGTCCTATCAGACTACAACTGGAAATACGTCAAATGATAATATTCAACCAACAACGTATAAGTTAGAAAACAACTATCCAAATCCATTTAATCCGACAACAACAATTAAATACCAAATACCAGAATTAAGTTTTATTTCACTAAAAGTGTTTGATGTTTTAGGAAATGAGATTTTAACGCTTGTTGAAACAGAAAAACCTGTTGGTACTTATGAAGTCGAATTCCCATCCGAGAGACGCATCGCATGCGTCTCTACCAAGCGGTGTTTACTTCTACAGATTGACAAGCTGGTAGATTTTGTTCAGTCAAGAAAATGATTTTGATAAAATAAAAAAAGGAGCTTCGGCTCCAGAATATTCTCAGCCTCGAATGTTTTCGCTTGCAACAGGATTTTTATTGTCTGAAATATTGCGCATTCAAACTGTAAACTAATCATTTAGCAAGCTTATTCTTCTTGACATTTATTTCTTAAATGTTTTTATTTATATGTAAATATTCAAACTTTTAACCTCTGGACCTTTTTGGGACAACGGTTGTAGTATTCTTATCCTGTCTTCATTTCTTATATCTCCCCACTAAGGCGCAGCGATACAATAAAGCTGTGTTGACTCTATATTATCTCAGAAAGTATTAAAATTTGTAAAGGTGTAAGATGAAAACAAAAAATTATTTTCGAAAAAATCTATCAATCTTATTCTTCCTGCTAATTTTTCCTTTCAATCTTTTATCTCAGGTAATTCCGTGGGTAACGCAAACTTATGAAGGGAATGACTTTATTGATGTTAAATGCGGCTCCGATGTTATTGTTGCAGCAGATATTCCTTTTACAGATAAGGTTTATATTTTTGATAACTATAGTGGAAATTGGCAGATAGTGGATTTGCCGAATACTTTAAAAACACTTGCAGCAGGCGACGTTGTAATGGCATTTTCGGATTCCTTATTGTATGGCTACAACGCTAGACTTCAGATATCTGATATAATTGAAATTGAAGGAAACGTACTTGAATTAACCGGTGGATTACCGGATGTGAGCTATGCTTGCAGCCAAAATCTTGCGATGCTTGTTACTGATGAATATATGTATGTGTTCGATGCTGAAGTTGGCAGCTGGCAATCTTATAATTTTAACTTACCCTTCGATTATAATTACGGAAGATATTGGGCAAAGGAGGATTTCGTAGCTGCGGTGTTATTTAAATCCGGAAGTCATTACCCAACAAATGTTGTTTACAGTTATCATACTAAAACCTTCAATGAAATCGAGAATGGCTGTTCAGGAAATATTCACATGGATTATGGATTTGCAAGTGCATACTGGTATACAGGATTGCCTATTACGAGGTTCGTTGGTTATTCTGCTTTATGTAATCAATTTCATACGATGGAAACAAGTCCCTTTTCTGTTCATGGTAGTTCGGTAAACTATGAAAATTTTGAAGAGTATACCGTATTCACTACATACAATATAACAGAAAATGGAAATGATAAAACATTATACCTTTATTGTTATGACACAAGAAGGGGAGAATGGACAGTCGATCACTATGATTACATAAGAGTCGGATCAACGGGGTTTGGCTCATTTAAGGTAGGAGGTCAAATAAGTGCGGTTTGTATTCAACCAGAAGTCTCCGAACCGGCAATAGCCGCGATTTATAATGGAATAAATGGTTCAATATCATTTGTTGCCACATATGTTGATCCTACACAGTGGGCAGGAGGTGTTTACGGTTTATGCGGAGGCACTACTTTTATTATTGCGGATAATGATTCTGCTTGGGGACACGATGTAAATAATGGTACTCATTCATATATAAATTATCCTCTCAAACCGGAATTTGTCGAGATATTTGCGGGTGAAAATTTTGCAACATTTTCTCACTACCATGATACTGATAATATTATGATGGTACATTTTTATAATGGGGCATTCAATAGTTGGACAACCACTTACACTGGTAAAAAAACGGGGACTGTTTATTCAAACTCTGGTGGAAAATATTTGTTTATGCTTGAATCAAATGCATCGGACAAAGAAACCATTTTTTATTCTTCAATAACAAATACTTATCATAAAGCAAATTTTCCCGATGGGGTAACAGGGACTGGAAGAACATCTGACTATTTAGCATGCTTAA
Source organism: uncultured Ignavibacteriaceae bacterium (assembly GCA_963714415.1). Lineage (GTDB taxonomy): Bacteria > Bacteroidota > Ignavibacteria > Ignavibacteriales > Ignavibacteriaceae > JAGXRK01. The sequence continues at coordinate 8,850 of CAVQOL010000027.1, read as the reverse complement.
ATAAATCCAACGGATCATATTTTTTTGATGCAAATGATGGAAGTATTACAACATTAAGTTACCCGATGCATATAGAAGGTCTTTCAAACTCGGCTGCAGTTACTTATGATGAGAATACGAGTACGGCTTATGGTTATGACGCTTTAACAAAAACCTGGACTCAAATCTCTATAACTGGTGAATTGAATCTTCCTCCACGAATAGTTGAATACATGGGGATTATTCCGGTAGATAACCGTAAGGGTTATTATGCATACAGTGCAAAACATAACTTCTGGGGTTATTTATACACCAACGATTATAAATCCGAATATGTTGGTGAGAACATAGCTTGTATTAGAGATAATGCAACGAAAACTCTATTTGCTTTTTACCCCGATGCCGTTGTTGGAATAAATGAAGAGGTGATCAATTCTCAGCCACTGAGATTTGAGTTACAGCAAAACTATCCCAATCCGTTTAACCCCAGTACAACTATAAGATTTGAATTACCTTTTAGTGGATTAGTCACACTAAAAATATACGATGTTTTAGGAAATGAGATTGTAAAACTTGTTGATGAAGAATTAGTTGCAGGTAAACACGAAGTTGAGTTTAATAGTCATTCCGTCGAAGTTCGGAATCTGAGTAGCGGAGTTTACTTCTATCAACTTAGAGCAGGTGATTTTGTTGAAACAAAGAAGATGATATTATTAAAGTAATATAAAATAAATATCTTTTGAAGAGGCAATCATTATGTATTCTATTTTTAAGCAAAGGATTACGTACATTTTCCTGGCATTAGGTATAATATCACTGGTAATTGCAGCCATCGTAGGTATAGCAGACAATCCACCGGGTATTATTTTATGCTATCTTGGTTGCATATTCTTTATGCTTGCTTTTATACATAACTGGAAAAAACCTAAACCGTACGTTATCCTGTTAATTACTTCAGTGCTGGGATTCCCTGTTTTTGTAATTCTGCACAACTTTCTTGACTATTTAGCTAAAGGAACACCGTTTGAAGCGGTTGGAGCTTTTTTCTTTTTAGCAGCTCTTTTTTTCTGTCCCGTCGGTGCTGTTATAGGGATAATAGGTGCTATTTATTATGCTTCAAAAAAGCAAAGAGAGAAATGATATAATTACCTTATTAGCATTTATTCTTATTCCAGAATATAACTTGTATGCTTCATTGGTTCTGTTTCATTGCTCAGCACTTTGTATAGAAGGGGATCGCTGAGCATTGATTTTACACTTACGGTTACACCATCAAGAATCATTTCATCGTTGAGCAGACGAATGCCGTGACTGTAATCAACGTAACTATTTATGTGAACGTTTGTGAGAGGTTGAATCGGAACGCTGTTTAATTTATGCCAGCCATAAATTACAACTCGATTTTGTTTTGTTGAGTCAAAAATTTTATTGCTGAGAACCACATCCTTTTTTATTCCACCGACTAACTGACCGGGCAATTCCGCCGGCAGAAATGAGTTGATTCTCAATATCCTGATTATGTTTAGTGAACTTTGCAACAAACGTATTCTCATCACCTACAGGCGTATAAGTAACAGGCTCCAGTTTGATTAAAGAATTCTTATAAATATCATCAACAAGTTTGCTCGTTGGCATTATTGCCCCGAACAGATCAGCAATTTTTTGTGCGGTGATCGGACCCATTGGTATTCTGCAATAATCTTCGTTCGATCCTATTGCAAGATAATCCGGCATCACTTCGTATATACAGATGTGATTGTTACCTGAAGCATCCTGAAACTCGCTTGTAATTTTAGTCAGTGTTCTCATAAAATCAGGAATGATTGCCGATTGATATCTGGTTATAAATTTCTGCTTCTCTTTGTTCAAATGATAAATCCATAACCTTCTGCATAAATTCTGAACCGGTTAAAGCTTCGACAGGTCGCGGCGGAATCATTAAAATTTTTGGTAAAATTTTCGCATCCTGAATAAATTGTGAATATGCTCGTTGCTCGTAATATTTATAGCCAACGCTTTCCAAACTTGTACCTGATAGCATTCCCTGAATAAATCCGTTTAATTCAACCTGAACTGTATGAAAAATCAGTCTGTCAGGATTCTTTTTTAAGATAAATTTTATTCTGCCATTTAACGCAGTGTATTTAATGAACTCATCGTTTTCTTCCTCAGTAAATTCTAAATAATCATCGAAATAATTTTTCATCATTTTGCTTCTGAACCAGGTGCCTCCTGTATCACTGACGAATGGTTTTCCGTTGTATAGGGCAACACTGTCGTTATATGCTATTACACTTAAAAAATTTTCTGCCGAAGCATTCAACCACTCTAAAATTTTTGGGCCGTAACTATCATTGTAACCATAGTTGCTGTCAAGAAAAGAAATTCTTTTAATACTATGCGGTATTTCTTTTACGTTGTCTAAATAACTAAAAGTGAAACTTCCGCCGCCGCTGTGTCCGGTTAGTACAACAAAGGGATTATAATCAGCAAATAAGTTTGTTAAATAATCAACCAAGAGAATTGATTATGGCAGGATGGTCTTGATATTTTGATTTCCAGGACGGCCAGCTTTTTTGAGATGTTTCTAGATAAACGACAACTAAATTATTCTTTAAAGATTGATTACGAAGAAAACGGGTTTGAGCACCGATATGCTGAATATCAAAATGCCAATCGTCTCCGGTGTTTAATTTCTTCCCGATTGTTTGTTCAATTGTGTTTCCGTTTGGAAGAGCAAACAAGACTATTTCTGTAGGTTTATTGGAATCGAAAAGTTCAGCAGGAGGAGCATTAATGAAAACTCTTATTTCCGGTTCGTAGTTGAACGAACAAATCTGTTCATTAAAATATGGACTGGTAACAAATCCGGAAAGATGAACACCGGTTGATGAGTTATTTTCTTCTGATTGATGGAATGTTGTACCTTTAGTCGATTCGAATGAAATGAGTGCGATTAAGATAAATAGTATATTAAGAAAAATTTTATTTGGCATTACATATCTTATTATAAAAAATTCGTCTATAACAAAAGTAAGAATATTTTCTTTTATTTTATGATAGTCCTAATTTTTTGTTTGAATGTAATAAACTTCCCGCCTAACTTTACATTAGATATAATTACCATCTGTTAAATGAAAAATAAAATAGAACTAACCTCTGAAATTAAGTATCAATTATTAAGAGATATTTCTAACAAGATAAGAGGTACACTCGATCTTGATCAAATCTTAAACCTGTTGCTAGATCTTCTTTCTAATGTAATTGATTATGATGCAGCCGGCATTTTTGTTTTAAGCGAAGATATCAATCATTCTGGTTACCACTTTCCCAGACAGAAAATTGCCAGCATGTCTCAGCGTGGATTTGGAAATCTACCGCCCGAATCTGATGCAATGTTAATGGAAGGAAAAGGTATTATCGGACAGACAATTAAAACCGGTAAAAGCATATTGCTTAATGATGTAAGAACAGATGAAAGATATATTCCCGGGAGAAAAGAAACTTTATCAGAATTAAGTATTCCCATCACAAGAGATGGCAGAACCATTGGCGCTTTAAATGTTGAAAGCGACAGACTTGCCTCATTTGAAAAAAACGATATTGAAATTTTAAGTTTCTTTGCCGAAGCTGCAGCAATTTCAATTGATAAAGCATTGCTTCATTACCAGATATTGGAAAAGAAAAAAATTGAGGAGCAATTACAAATTGCAAAAGATGTCCAGCAGGGTTTGTTACCTTCTTCTCCGCCTGAAATGAATAACTATGAGTTTGCCGATATATGTATTCCTACTTTTGATATCGGCGGCGATTATTTTGATTACATTCCAATTGATGAAAACCGGATTGCAATAGTTATTGCAGATGTTTCCGGCGATGGTGTTCCTGCCGCACTGATAATGGCTGCCTTTCGTGCACTCCTTCGTTACAATGCTAAATTAAATTTCACTCCCGATAAGTTAATGAAACTTATGAATGAACAGGTTTCTGAGTTTATGCGCAAAAGAGATTTTATCTCAGTCTTTTACGGAATCTTGAATTATAATACTCATAATTTTATTTATAGTAATTGCGGACACAATCCGGGTCTTCTGCTAAAGAATAATTCCTTACAGTTGTTGGAAGGCGGAGGTCCCTCGCTGAATATATTAAAGGATACAGAGTTCAGTTACAATGAGTGTCTGATTGAAAAGGGAGACCAGATTCTTTTATATACCGATGGAGTTGTAGAAGTTTTTTCCAAGAACAAAAAATTATTCGGTATTGGCAGACTTAAAAAAGTTTTTGAAACTAATGCAGGTTTATCACCTCAAGAGATTATTCAATCCATTATAAACACCACAAAAGATTTTAGCGGATCAGATATTTTTTACGATGATTTTACAATTGTACTTTTTAAAAGAAAAAATTAAAGAGACTTCTCTAAATCAAAGATATTTTACATAGTTGCAGGCTTAAAGTAGCGGTTGGTATTGAGCAGCTTGTTATATTTTGTAAGTTATTATTTAAGGGCAGATTTTTACCTGCCCTTAAAATAATTTAGTACTACTTACTTCAACAAAGTCATCTTCCGGTTTTGAACAAAGTCATTTACACTAATTGAATAAATATAAACACCGCTTGATAATTCATTTGCATCAAAAGTTATTGAGTAGCTTCCTTCTGCTTTCATTTCATTAACTAATGTTGCAACTTCTTGACCTAATAGATTAAATACTTTCAACTGAACCAATCCTTGCTCTTTTATCTGGTATGAAATTGTTGTACTTGGGTTAAACGGATTTGGATAGTTCTGAGAAAGTGCAAATTCTATCGGAGAGCTCATAATGTTATTATCTTCAACACCTACTGATGGTAGATAATATACTTTTAAAGTGTTATTACTTTCGTCATAACTCCAAAATTTACTATCGAAATAAAGACCGGCCGCTAAACCAGGTATATCAATATCTCCTAAAAATTCACTTGTTATTGGATTAAACTTATTAATCCTATCAAACCCAACCCACAGTATATTATCTCCATAAGTCAATTGACTAGCACGGTTTTCTAAAGTAATAAATAAATTTGATGGAACTACTGTAACAGCATCGGGATCAAATTTTACAATACCTCCTATACCTGATAAATCTGACATAAGTATGAAAAAATTTATACCATCACAGGCAAGTCCATTTTTATTTTGAAAATCAATACCAAAAGGTATCTGATTTGAAGAGTTGCTGGTAGAAATATCAACTTTGAAAACTCCCTCAATACCGCCAGAACCCGATGGATCACCATATCCGCCATTCGCCCATAGAAAACCGTCACGGTATACCATTTTGTCAATCCAGCTTATTTTGTTTGGCGATGATTCAAGGGATAAATAATCTGTATTTAACAGGGCTCCGGATTCAGGATTTATCTCAAATATTTTTGCACTCCCAGCTCCTTCATAGTCTTGCTTGTAGAGAAATATCGAAGTACCGTCATATACAAGTGATGGATTAGTTCCCGCTTCCGTATCTAGTGGTAACTGAATTGTTTCGTCAGGTTCAACATAGAATGAGGCAAATGGATTTGGATCCTCTGTAGTTCCGTCAATTAAAGTAATGTTAGTACCAGTAACATTACTACTCCCGGAAATAACTACCGGTGTCAGATTTTCTAATGTTCCCCAAAAACCATAGGGATCGGTAGGTAATATTTGAGGCATACTAGCAGACATAATTGATACTATATAATATGTCCCACTAACTACATCGTTTATTGAATAACTGCCAGGTGAGCTAAGAGTAGTCATATAATCTGGCTCTCCATCTATAGTTGGGCTATTAAATGCCGCAATGTAGATTGTTCCTGTAAAACTTCCTGAATATACAATTTCCCCCGAAATTGATCCTGTAGTTTCATAGCGGCAAATTTTTCCATAATCACCAACCAACCAACCATTTTGAGCATCGTAAAAATTGATACTAAAAACTGAATTGTAGCCCTGTGGATCTTGAAGCGGAGTTACTTGAGTTGACCAACTTGTCCCTCCGTCTGTTGTATGTTTAATAATGGCATATCCATTATCATCTTTAGTTGAGAACCATCCTGTATTTGAATCTAAAAAGTACACTGCTTTAGAACTCTGGGTTGGGCTTATTCCAGTATTTGTAACTATATTCCAGTTAGTGCCTCCATTTGTTGTATTAAGAATTTTGCCTTCTCTTCCGACAACCCAGCCATTTGTTAAATCAACAATATGTAATGCTAAAAATTCACCCGGTGTGTTGTCAGTATACTGTGTTGACCAAGTTGCTCCACCATCTGTTGTTCGCATAATATAGTATGGTGGTGGAGGCGAGTCTGCGGCAAGTGTAATTGACCATCCGTTCATTGAATCTACAAAATAAAACATTTTAAATGAACCACTGGATATTACATTCCAACTATCGCCGCCATCTGAAGTTTTATAAATATAACCAACCCCGGAATTAATATTCGCAACGGTTGCCCATCCAATATTAGCATCAATAAACTGAATTTGAAATCCTAAATCTCCGGCATTTTGAGATAGTATTTTTCTCTGCCAATCAATTCCAGCGTTAGTTGTTTTGTAAATTACTGCGCCACTCACATTACTAAAATCATTCCCGAAAGATTTAATGACCCATCCGGTAGTGGAGTTAGCAAAACTTAGATTTACACTAGGATCAGATAAAGAAGTAACAGTATCACTAGTTGACATTGTTACAACAGACCAATCAGTTCCGGCATTAGTGGTGTGTAGTAATTTCGCTCCGGAGGATACAGAAATCCATCCTTCGGTTGAACTGACAAATTGAACTTTACCAACCATTGCCTCTTCTCCAGAACCTAAGGGATTGGTTTGAAGAGTCCAGCTGCCCTGGGCTTTTAATGAATAACTTGATAAACCAATGATGAACATTACGGAGAGAGCCAGTAACTTTTTCATATTTTTCCTTTTTTTACTGCTATTGTATAGGATCAAATGAAGCTGACGGAAGGCAACTAAGCTGCGGTCCGATACAATAGTGCAGTATTTATCAATATTTTGTTTAGAACATTCCGCTATGGCGGATTCTTTGGCTATTTATAACCAACAAATATGCCAGAACGGTAGATTAATAATTAAATTTTATAATTGCCGAACATTCCTGGTGGGAAGGAGACTCACTCTCATAAAAACGAAACTAATATCCAAAGTCACATTTACTTTGTCATTAAAGCGAGCGTAGTAAAAATTCTGGTTTAGCCATTACTATGTGAAAAAAATGTTTAAGTAAATTTATTTTGTTTTGTTACTATTGCACACTTTGACTTGTCCGCCTCAGCCAAATTTATCCGCCTATAGCGGAGGCTGAAAATTCTGGCGGATTGAAGATTTTAGGCAACATAAAGAAAATTTAACGTAAAGATTTATATAAAATAATCTTAAATGGTAGTCCTCTTGGTGGAACTTCCAAAGATTCAAGCTGCTTAATTTCCTTATCCCATTCTGAACACATCAACAATGAACGATGATGTAAATTGTATAACATTATTCACTAATAAGTTGAGTTTTCCTGCAAAGTTAGTGTGTCCATTTGGATAATTGCTTGAAACATTTTCAGGAATAAATAATTCAGCATTAAAATTAAAATTATCTTTCAATAAAATGTTTAAGTAACCACCGGATAATTGAATATAATTCCGCCATCTGACGGGCCGGATTCAATAAACGTAGAGCTTTGCGTTATACCCGAATAAATCGTAAGCTGTTTCTGTTGTATTTTCCTTATTACAACCAACGAACAAAAACAATAAAATCCAGAAGTATTTTTTTTGTGAATACATATTATACCTCCTTTTATTTTTGCCCAACGACGTGTTATCCCGGGAAATCAGGGAAACACAACTACGTTATTTGAGTCCTCAATTATTTACTTGTCCGCCCTTGGCGAACTAAAGATTTTATACATTAATTACTTACAACCATATCCAGCAAATCATAAATGAAGTATTTCGATGTATCTATTCCGTTCAAAGTAGTAAAAACAAGTTTATGTCTTACTAGCCCAATATTCTCACTAAAATACATAAAAGGAAAGTAGGGATTGACGTTTTGATTTATATAACCATAACAATCATAACTTTTGCCAGCTATTAATAATATTTGCTTTTCTACTTTGATATTAAGAATACTATCTGAATTAGGAATTTGGTATTGATAGATCTCGCCATCGACTGCCGGATATTTGAAAAAAAATGGAGACTTAAAACCATTGCTCGTGTCATAAGTTGATAGAAAAAGTCCATCATCTTCATTTTGTGCAGCAAAGTAACTGTTACCAAACCCGGTTGAATTTATCAGATAATACTCTTTCCCATCAACTGAAATCTTGTTTGTAATAAACCAGGTAACTTGTCCTGTTGAATCGGAAGATTGATTATAAAGCTTATAGTTCCAGGTATTTCCTTCTGCAAGTGGGAGTAGAGAATTTGTTTTTGCATCTAAAGGATTAGAAATGTTATCATAGCACCCAATTAAGAGTGCAAGAGAGAATAAAAAAGCAAATAACAAAATTGTTCTAAACATATTTTACCTCATTAGTAATTGTTAATAAATTATCTACTTCGTAATCCACGAAGCTGTAACAATTAAACTAAATGACCTCCATAAAAATTATGTCTAATTATTAACCCAAAGTGATTCTGTGAAATATCCGCCTTGTCTTCACTTGTACATCAAGACATCCCCGGCAGTATGGTAAATGGAAGAAATGGGGGGTTGTGCATAATATTCTTGCCCGAAACATTTACACGACTGAAATGTAGCTTTATTAAATATTATCCGCAATAGAATTTTTTAGTTCTAAATTATTAGTGAAAAAAACCACT
>CAVQOL010000026.1:0-53271 GCA_963714415.1 uncultured Ignavibacteriaceae bacterium | reverse complement strand
TATTCCAGTAATAATTCCATCGAAAAAAGGCGAGTGAAGAATAGCTTTAGTATCGGGATTTCTGAATAAACCATTTTCCGGAATAACTGTGAAAGCCAATGCAATAATTATGAGTAATAAACTAATTCCAGCCCACTTCAGTGCCTTTTTTTCTGTATCAGTTATATCACTAACCGGTATTTTTTCAGCATTACCCTGATATTTTTTAAGTCTTGGTTCAACAATTTTTTCGGTTACCCATGTTCCAACAAATACAATCATAAATGCAGATGCGAACATAAAATAGAAATTTACTGCAGCATTAATTTTCATACTGGGATCAATAATCTGGGCTGCTGATTCAGATAAACCTGCAAGAATAGGATCGACTGAACCTATAAGAAAATTGGCTCCAAATCCACCGGAAACACCGCAAAATGCCGCTGCTAGTCCAGCCATCGGGTGTCGACCCAGTGCATAGAAAATCGTGGCTCCTAGGGGAATTAAGATCACATAACCTGCCTCTGAAGCAAGATGCGAAAGGACACCGGCAAAAACAATTGCACCGGTAATTAATTTTGGAGGGGCTTTAATAACAAGAGCACGAATCATCGTATTAAACAAACCTGAACCTTCAGCAACTCCAATCCCTACCATAACTGCAAGAACATAACCGAGTGGAGGAAAATTCACAAAGTTGTGAACCACGTTTGTGTAAATCCACCTTAAGCCATCCCCGTTTAGAAGACTTCTGACATGGATAGTGGAACCATCACCAGGATGAACAGCAGTATATGAAAAAAAATCTCCCATCCAGGAAGCAGCAGCTACCATAAGAGCAAGCAGCCCAAATAGTGTTGCCGGATGTGGAAGCTTATTTCCAACTATTTCTATATAATCGAGCGATTTATTAAAAATTCTTGAAGCTAAGGATTTTGCAGCCAAATTTTCCTCCAAAGTAATTTTGTTGAATATATACAAAGTTAGTCTATTAAATCTTAAAACAGAATTATTGATCGGAAATTTAAATTGTTAATGACTTTTTCAAAATATAATTATCTTGCTATTAAAATTAATTTATACAATCGAGGAAAAAATGCCGACTTTAATACAATCCCCTTCTGTCATTGCATCAGCCGGAAATAAACCAAAAGTGATCGAGGAATTTATCGGAAGAGTAAATACCAAGAATAGTAATTTGAGTATTGCTAAAATGAAAAGTCCTTCCGGATGGATTGAACCCGGACAAAAACCAGAGTTCGATGAATTTACTGTCGTACTCAACGGAATTCTAAGAGTTGAATATGACAAAGGTTTTGTTGACGTAAAAGCCGGTCAGGCAGTAATTACAAATAAGAATGAATGGGTCAGATACAGCAGTCCGTTTAATGAGGGTGCAGAATATATTGCAGTATGTTTACCGGCTTTCAGTCCTGAAACAGTAAACAGAGACAGCAACTAAAAGCTTTAAAAAAAGGAACCCGGCAACCGAAGTCACCGGGTCTGCCCATACAAAAGGTCTGGGGGTAAACCTTCTGCATGCTGCGGTGTAAAAATAAGTTTATTGTCTATTCAATTCAAGTATATAAATAAAAAATTAAAAAAATATTTTCTATTTTGTAGCGGGAATGCTACTTGTTTTCAATGATCGTAAAATATTTTACCAACTTTTTTGTTAGATTATTCTTAATTGTTGAATATCGTTAAAAATGTTTACAGTAGAAAATATTGAGAAATAGAATGGATAAATATTGTGTATAAAAGATTAGTGAATATAGCATTGATACTCAGCCTGATTACTATTATTTACAATCTGGTTGAAGGCGCTATTTCGGTGTTCTTTGGATTGCAGGATGAAACTTTAGCATTATTCGGATTTGGTGTAGATAGTTTTGTGGAAGTTATTTCCGGTCTTGGCATTTTACACATGGTTCTACGAATGAAAAAGAACAACGATGTAAAAAGCAGAGATGTATTTGAGAGAACTGCTCTTAGAATCACCGGTACAAGTTTTTACTTATTAACAGCTGGATTGATTATCGGAGCAATTACAAATATTATTAAAGGGATTCACCCGGATACAACTATTGTGGGAATAATAATAGCGGTAATATCTTTACTTACAATGTATCTTCTGGTTATTGCAAAAATGAATGTTGGAAATAAATTAAGATCAGATGCTATTATTGCTGATGCAAATTGTACAAAAACCTGTTTTCATCTTTCCATCATTCTACTTGTATCCAGTTTGTTATATGAGCTTTTTCAAATTGGATTTATTGATGTTGCCGGATCATTGGGCATTGCATACTTCGCTTTTAAAGAAGGAAAAGAATCTTTTGCAAAATCAAAAAGTGAAACACTTTCATGCAGCTGTGAAGATTAGTTTAAGATAATAATCAAACCTTAAGAAGCCGTATCATTTCCTGTGTTGCTTCTTTAATTCCAACTACAACAGCTCTTGCAATAATTGAATGACCGATGCTTACTTCATCAATATCAGTTAACTCTCTGAATATTTTAATATTCTGGTAATTCAATCCGTGTCCTGCATTCACTCCGAGTCCAAGTTTTTTTGCATGTTTTGAGGCAATGCGAATCCTTTCCAGTTCATCAAATTGTTCTTCTTCTGATAAAGCATTTGCAAAAATACCGGTATGAATTTCAATTAAGTCTGTTTCTATTTCTGCTGCAACATCAATATGATTCAGATCGGGTTCAATAAAGAGTGAAACTTCAATATTAGAATTGTGAAGTTCTTTGATTGTATCCTTCAACAAGGTTACATTATCAATAACATTTATTCCGCCTTCTGTAGTAAGTTCCTGTCTTTTTTCAGGAACTATTGTTGCCAGTTCGGGACCAACATCACAAGCAATTTTAATAATTTCTTCAGTAGCTGCCATTTCAAGATCAAGTTTTGTTGTGATAAGCTCACGTAGCAATCGAACATCACGTTCACTTATATGCCGCCTGTCTTCACGCAGATGCACGACAATACCATCAACCCCTGCCTGTTCGGCAATTAATGCAGCAGTGACCGGATCTGGTTGTTCTTCGCCGCGCGCATTTCTTAAAGTAGCTATATGATCAACGTTTAAGGTTAATCTCATTTTATCCTCAGAAAATTTCTTTAATAATATTGAATAATGAATTTAGTCCGATACCATAATCACCTGCTCTGAATCTTAAAGCAGAAATAAAATCAATGAAAAACATAACACCGATATGAACAGCAACACAATAATAAATTGATTTTGTTCTCAGAGCAAGAATTCCCAGAGCAATTCCTCCGGCAATAGCACCAAAAGTTTCAAGCTCTGGTTTTCCATTGTGTAAAATAACAAAAGGAATCATTTGAATCAGCACAGCATAGTATCCGAATTTTTCCTTTAATCCGAAAAGCATGAATCCGCGCCAGATAAATTCCCACGCAAACATATAAATCAGCATTCCGGATTCATAAATTAAAAATAAACCCCAGGATTCTTTTGCACTATGAAGATGAGGATACTTCTGAACAAAGCTATCAGCTGAAGATGCAATCCAAATAATCGGCAGCATAACAGCTAAAAAGAATACTGATATTTTAATTCCTGTTTTATAATCACCCCAGATTAGTCCATAGTCTCTAAGGTTTTCTTTTAAAACAAATTTGATAATTAACAAACTAAGAATGAAGAGAGTAAAAAAATCACTTATAAACCAATATAGATACTCAGCAAGATAAACATCATAGTCTGCTGGAACAGAATCAAAAAGATAAGTTCTGAAAAATCTCCGCGAAGAGTAATACCAGGAAATTGTCTGAATTATTGCTATTGATAGAAAAATAACAATTACTTTTCTATCCATCTCAAGAATTATTTCCTTAAGATTTTTAATCTCTGCAATTAACTTATTTGGTTTAGATGGCTTATTCATTAAAATATTTCAAAATTGGCAAACATTTGCGACATTTTGACTAAAATGCTAATAAAATTAACAAAATTTTAACAAATTTCCTTGATATTGAACCTCTGTTGGCTTGACAAATTTTTATCAAGAGGATATATTAGCACTCGCATTTAAAGAGTGCTAATATCATTTCACGGAAATTACTTAATCAAACAAAGGAGTAAAAATATGAGCAAAATTAATTTGAAGCCATTGGCAGACAGAATTGTTGTTAAGCCTGCCGAAGCTGAAGAAAAAACCGCCGGAGGAATAATTCTTCCCGATACAGTAAAAGAAAAACCTGTGGAAGGAACAGTCGTTGCAACAGGTCCAGGTAAAGTTGCTGATGATGGTACAGTTATTAAAATGGAAGTTAAAGTTGGCGACAAAGTTCTTTATGGTAAATACAGCGGAACAGAAGTTACCATAAAAGGGGAAGAATATTTAATAATGCGCGAAAGCGATGTATTTGGAATTCTTGGTTAATCATTTTTAATTGAAAACAAAATAAGAGGAAAAATATTATGGCGAAATTAATTGAATACAGCGTTGAAGCCCGCACTGGACTAAAATCCGGTGTAGATAAGCTTGCAAACGCAGTTAAAGTTACACTTGGTCCGAAAGGACGAAATGTAATTATCGAAAAGAAATTTGGAGCACCTACTGTTACAAAAGATGGTGTTACAGTTGCAAAAGAAATTGAACTCGATGATCCAGTTGAAAATATGGGCGCTCAAATGGTTCGTGAAGTTGCATCTAAAACCAGTGATGTTGCCGGTGATGGAACTACAACAGCAACCGTTCTTGCTCAAGCTATTTATAGAGAAGGATTAAAGAACGTTACTGCCGGCGCTAACCCGATGGATCTTAAAAGAGGAATTGACTTTGCAGTGATTAAAGTTGTTGAATTTCTAAAATCTGTTAGTAAAGAAGTTGAAGGAAGAAATGAAATTGCTCAGGTAGGTTCTGTATCAGCTAATAACGATAAATCAATTGGTGATCTTATTGCTGATGCTATGGATAAAGTTGGTAAAGACGGCGTAATTACAGTTGAAGAAGCAAAAGGTACTGAGACAGCATTAGAGGTTGTTGAAGGTATGCAGTTCGATCGTGGATATATTTCTCCTTACTTTGTAACTGATGCAGAAAAAATGGAAGCTGTTCTGGAAGATCCTTTAATCTTAATTCACGATAAGAAAATTTCTGCGATGAAAGATCTTCTTCCAGTTCTTGAAAAAGTTGCTCAACAGGGAAAATCATTACTTATCATTTCAGAAGATCTTGAAGGCGAAGCTCTTGCTACTTTAGTAGTTAATAAGATTCGTGGAACTTTAAAAGTTGCAGCAGTTAAAGCCCCTGGATTCGGAGATAGAAGAAAATCTATGTTAGAGGATATAGCTGTCCTTACTAACGGCACAGTGATTTCTGAAGAAAGAGGATTTAAATTAGAGAATGCAACAGTCTCATATCTTGGAACTGCTAAAAAAGTTGTTATTGATAAAGATAACACTACAATAGTTGAAGGTTCAGGAAAAACTGAAGAAATCAAAAAGAGAATTAATGAAATTAAAGCTCAGATTGAAAAAACAACATCTGATTATGATACAGAAAAATTGCAGGAACGACTTGCAAAACTTTCCGGCGGTGTTGCAGTAATTAAGATTGGTGCATCAACTGAAGTTGAAATGAAAGAAAAGAAAGCCCGTGTTGAAGATGCATTACACGCAACCCGTGCTGCAGTTGAAGAAGGTATTGTTGCCGGCGGTGGTGTTGCTTTAGTAAGAGCTATTGACGCTCTTGAAAAGCTAAAAGGCGATAACGCAGATCAGACAACCGGTATACGAATTGTCCAAAAAGCTCTCGAAGAGCCATTAAGACAAATCGTTAATAACGCCGGACTCGAGGGTTCCGTTGTTTTGCAGAAAGTTCGTGAAGGAAAAGATGATTACGGATTTAATGCTGCAACAGAGAAATATGAAAACCTTACGAAGTCAGGTGTTATCGATCCTACCAAAGTCACAAGAACAGCTCTTGAAAATGCTGCTTCTGTATCTTCACTTTTAGTTACAACAGAAGCTGTTGTATATGAGAAAAAAGAGAAAGAGGCTCCAATGCCACCAATGCCAGGTGGTATGGGCGGCATGGACGGAATGTATTAAAAATAAGTTAATTCCTAACTCATGGCGAGGAAATCATTCCTCGCCATTTTTATTTTAAATCTGCTTAAATTTGGTCTGAGTTTTGCAGAACTAAGCAAGTGAGGGGATATTTTATCTAAAAATGTTGAATAAATCACTAAAAAACCAAAATAATGCTCAAATTAATAAACCTAACCAAGAAATTCGGAAATTTTATCGCGGTAAATAATATCAATCTGGAAATTAAAGCGGGAGATTTCTTTGGTTTCCTCGGGCAAAATGGCGCCGGGAAAACCACTACAATAAAAATGATTACCGGACTTTATTCGCCTTCTGTTGGAACTGTTCTTATAAACGGAATAGATATTCAAAAAAATCCCGTCGAAGCAAAAAAACTTATAGGATACATTCCTGATCAACCATTTCTTTATGAAAAGTTAACGGGAAAAGAGTTCCTTTATTTCTGCGGTGGACTTTATAAGATTGAAAAAAAATTATTAAAAATTAAAATTGATGAAATAATTGAACAACTTAAAATTGATCAGTGGGTTGATAAAAGAACAGAAGAATATTCTCAGGGAATGAAGCAAAGAATTGTTATTGCTTCCGGATCTGCTTCATAATCCCAAGTTGCTTAGTTGTTGACGAACCAATGATTGGACTTGATCCGCAAAGTGCTCTTGTTGTTAAAAACGTTTTGAAACAAAAAGCTTCCGAAGGTGTTGCAATATTCATGTCAACTCATAGCTTAAATGTTGCCGAAGAAATTTGCTCAAAAATTGGAATTATAAAAGAAGGTCAGATGATTTTTGAAGATAAGAAAGAAGTAGTAGAACAAATTAGAGGAACAGATCACCACAATCTCGAATCTCTATTCCTGCATTTAACAAAATAATGGCTACCCTTTTTCACATAATAAAGTTCAAACTTCTTACCTTTATAAAACTTGAAGGAAAATTTGGTTTCAACTCTCTTCTCCGAAGCTCAGGTACGGTAATAGTGTATTTTGTTTTTGCTTATGGAACGTACTTGTTTACAAGCAGCACCATTCAATATCTTCTTGAAGATGTGAAGATAGGAATTTTCCTACTTCACAGATTTATTTTCGTGGTTCTTTTTATCTTCTTTATGGCTGTAAACATAGGAAATATTGTCGTATCCTATTCAACTTTATACAGAACCAAGGAAGTGGGTTTTCTTATGACAAAACCAATTTCCTTCGCAAAATTATTTTTAATAAAATTTTTCGATAACTTCTTTTATAGTTCATCAACTCTCTTACTGGTAATAACTGCAGTTGTTTTAGGTTATGCTGAATATTTTAAGATGCCCTGGTATTTTATTCCCTTCTCAATAACCTTTTTAATATTGCCGTTTATGTTTATTGCCGGATCTCTTGGTGCTATTGTACTTTTACTAATACTAAGATTTGCCGCTAGATTCGGTATAAAAAAAGTACTTGGATTACTTTCCGGAATTTATGGAACAGCAACTATTTTGTTTTATCATTTCAGCAGCCCTGTTAAACTTGTTAATGAAGTATTCGAGTACTTTCCGAACTTAAATAATTATTTCGGTTTTCTTGAAAATCCTGCAATAAGACTTTTACCAAATTACTGGATTTCAGAAGCATTATACTGGATTGTCTCAGGAAATTTCACAGCCGCTTTGTGGTATGTTTATCTTCTGGTAGTAATTTCAATTTTAACATTTATCCTGACTCTTTTCCTGGCAAAGAAATGGTATTACAAAACCTGGCTTGTTTCCCTGGATTTACCAACTGATCTGGCGATGAAAAGAAAAAGCAGGAATAAAATCTTCAGCTTTGAAAATGATACCTCACTAACACCACGACGTGAAGCAGTTCTGAAACGTGAATTTCTTATGTTCTTCAGGGAACCCAGTCAATGGACCCACTTATTAGTTATGATCTTCCTCATAACTGTTTTTATTTCTTCATTAAGAAGCATTGATGTTATAATTAATAATGCTTATAACACTCAAATCAAAACCCTCGTTTATTTGATTGTATATCTGTTTAATGTTTTTCTTATTGCATCATTGTCACTAAGGTTTGTATTTCCCTTAGTAAGTCTTGAAGGAGAAACGATTTGGAAAATCAGAAGTTCACCGTTGAATTATAAAAAATTACTTATTATAAGATTACTAATTTATTTTTCGGTAATCTTTTTGATCGGACAGTTGCTAAACTTCTTTTCTAATTACAGATTTTCTATTCAGCTTGCAGCAATTTCACAACTAAATACAACTTTTGTTACTATTACTCTGGTAGCGCTAAACTTTGGTATGGGAGCAATTTTTGCAAATTATAAAGAGAGAAATCCGATAAGAATTGCTTCTTCACAAGGAGCTTCATTAACATTTCTTTTCACTATTATTTATTTGGTTTTCCTGATCATACTTCTATTTTTTCCGATCAGCCATTACTTCTATGCTCTTCAATCAGGCGACGTGATCTCAATTACAGAATTATTATATACAACGCTAGTCTTAGGTTCACTTGCTTTAATTATCTCTTATTTATCTATATCAACCGGGATTAAACATTTTAGTAATGATGTTTGATTTGAAAATTTTGAACGGAATGATTAGAAGCTTGTGTGCGTAGTATCTATTGGAATGGTTTCTTGAGATATTATTTCCACTATTTTATTTTCATCAACAATTGCCGCAGAAAGTTTATTATTAGCTACTGCAGCGGTATCTATGTATAACACATTATTCAGAAGGTCGTGTTTTGGCTCTGCGAAACGAGTATGACCAACAATTTGAAGCTTACCGATATTAATTAACTTATCTCTTGTCCATAATAATCCGTGCTCTTCAATTAAGTCATTCCTAAAAATCTTTTCAAGTAATTCATTATCACCAAGAACATCATCTTTAAATTTACTTTTATAATATGTTGAAATGCCTGCGTGAGAAATAAAACAATCTTTATGATTTATAAACAACGGCGCTTCTTTTACCATTTCAAGATGAGCATTAACTTTTTCCCACCTTCCCTGATAAGATCGTAATGTAGTTTCTGAACCATTATGATGCCAGGCACGACCCATCACACTTGATGGTTCTTTCATATAATAATAGAACATAAAATCGTGATTGCCGGGAGTGAAAGGAATTTTATGCTCAGCAAAATATTCCATTACTTCATAACTAAAATTTCCCCTGTCAACAAGATCACCAACACAGTAAAGCGGTATATCAGCATACTTAACAGAAATTTTTTCTATTAACTTTTCTAAAGTATTGAAGCAGCCGTGAATATCGCCAATTACAGTAATCATTTTCTAAACTTAAATATTAAAAACTTCTTTAGAGTACTTTAATAACTCATCCCTGAATTTCGGATGAGAAATTTCAATTAGAGCTTTTGCTCGTTCCTGAATTGTCTTTCCAAAAAGATGAGCAACGCCATATTCTGTTACAACATAGTGAACATCACCACGAGAAGTAACAACGCCGGCACCTTGTTTAAGCATAGGAACAATTTTTGAAATTTTTCCGTCCTTAGTAGTAGAAGGCAGAGCAATTATTGGTTTACCTCCTTCACTTCTTGCTGCACCACGAATAAAATCAACTTGTCCGCCAATACCGCTGTAGAATTTCGTACCTATAGAATCAGAGCAAACCTGACCGGTAAGATCAACTTCAATTGCGGAATTTATAGCGACCATTTTATTGTTCTTGGCTATTATAAATGGATTATTAACGTATTCCTGCGGATGAAATTCAATTATCGGATTGTTATCAATAAAGTCATAAACTTTTCTTGTTCCAAGAACAAAGCCGGCAATTATTTTCCCGGGATGAAGTGTTTTTTTCTCTCCGCTTATTATTCCATTTTCAACTAACTCAATAATACCGTCAGAAAACATTTCTGTATGAATTCCAAGATCTTTTTTATCGGATAGATACTTCATAACTGAATCCGGTATTGCACCAATGCCCATTTGCAAAGTAGAACCATCTTCAACCATATCTGCAATGTACTTACCAATTTTATCAAACACTTCCAGCATTTCTGGCGTTGCATCCGGATCGATCTGTGGAAGTTCTTCCAGTTCTTCATCACATTCAACAATATGATGAATTTTATTTATGTGAATAAAACTATCTCCCAAAGTTCTCGGCATATTCTGATTAATCTGGGCAATAATAACTTTAGCTTTTTCAGCGGCAGCCTTAATTGTGCCGACATCAACACCATAAGAACAAAAACCATGTTCGTCGGGTGGAGAAAGCTGCAATAGAGCAACATCTGTTTGTATTATATTATTCTTAAAAAGAAGCGGAACTTCTGATAAAAAAATCGGAATGAATTCTGCCCTTCCCTCATTAACTGCTTTTCTGGTATTTCCGCCAATAAAGAAAGCTTTGTGCTTAAAATGTTTTTCCATTCCCGGTTCAACATAAGGCAACGGACCAACAACCAGAATATGATATATTGTTACATTGGTAAGTTCGTCTTTTCTTCTTACCAGCGCTCTTACTAATTCGTGAGGTATTGCGCAACCTGGCTGCACTACTACGTTGTCACCGGATTTAATACTTTTAACTGCTATATCAGAAGTTACTACTTTGCTATTATATATTTTTAAAAGATTTGTTGGTATTGCCTTCTTATAAGCTATTTCATCTGCTGTTGTCATAATTTATTTTCTATTAGATTCATAAAAACCATCCATTAATTTCAATTTGTAGAAAAAACGTGAAGTCTTCTATATTCAATATTGAATGTATTTGCCAACGGTTCATTACAACAATAATTATTGTGAGTACAAACACCTTTTGCGAGACCAAGATCACCAATTAAAGCGTTTGATAAACCGTTATCGGCTATATCCATAATATAATCTATTGTGGCATTGTTTAAACCATAACTTGCAGTACGGGCAACTACAGCTGGCATATTAGGCACACAATAATGAATAATGTTGTGAAGTTGATAAACCGGATCAGAAAGAGTAGTAATACGACTGGTTTCAACACATCCACCCTGATCAATCGAAACATCAACAATTACAGCACCTTTTTTCATTTGTTTAACCATTTCTTCAGATACCAGATGCGGAGCTTTTACTCCTTTGATTAAAACCGCACCAATTAAAACATCCGCAAATTTTACACCTCTTGATATTGTATAAGAATTAGCCATTACAGTTGTTACTTTTTTACGGAACTGAGTATCAATCTGTCGGAGCCGATTTAAGTCCTTATCAAGTACAATAACCTGTGCACCTCTTCCAAGAGCAGCACGAGCAGCAGAAATTCCTGCAACTCCGGCACCAAGGATTACAACCGCTGCAGGAGCAACTCCGGTAATTCCACCGAGTAAAATACCTCTGCTTCCGCTGCTAAAGCTCTCAAGTTGTCTTTCCGCAACTTGTATAGCAAGCTGTCCGGCAATTTCACTCATCGTATGAAGCACTGGTAATTTGCCTTCTTCATCTTCGATAAGTTCATATCCAATTGCCGTAACATTCTTGTTGAGCAGAATTTCTATAATGTTCTTTTTTGCTACGGCAAGATGAAGAAATGAAAATATAATCTGATTTTCCTGAAGCATTTTAGCTTCTTCAAAAGTCAGAGGTGCAACTTTCACAATCATTTCTGCTCTTCCAAAAACTTCTTCTGCACTATAGACTATGTTTGCACCAATTTTAGCATATTCTTCATCGCTGAAGTGACTTTCGAACCCGGCTTCTGTTTCAATATAAACAGTATGTCCGGCTCTTACTAAAGCATCAACACCTGCAGGTGTCAGCGATACTCTCTTTTCTTCATAAAGAGATTCTCTTGGTATTCCAATTCTCATTTAAATATTCACTTTATTTTGATTAGTAAAAATATCAATTCGGGGATTGGTTATCAACTTAACCCGGCATATCAAACCGGAGTAATCGGGCTTTTTCCGCTTAAAACTGCATCGACGTTTTTTGCAGCAAGCAGCGACATTGCATTTCTTGCATCATTTGTTGCACTTCCAAGATGCGGAAGAAGTACAACATTTTTTAATTTAATCAATTCAGGATTTACTTTAGGCTCATTCTCATATACATCAAATCCTGCTGAAAAAATCCTCTTATTTTTCAGCATCCTAATAAGATACTTTTCATCTACAATTTCGCCTCTGGCTGTGTTAATTAATATCGCAGAAGTTTTGAGCAACTCTAATTTCTTTCTGTCCAGAAGATGATCAGTTTTTGAATTAAGAGGCAGATGAATTGAAATTATATCAGAATTCTTAAGAAGATTTTCAAGAGATACTTTTTTTGCTTTTGTTTTTTGCTCAAGGTATTTATTTCGTTCAATAGAATAGTAAAGAATTTTACAGCCAAATCCGCTGGCTCTTATTGCTGTTGCGGTTCCAATTCTTCCGGCACCAAGAATTCCAAATGTTTTATTTTTCAATTCCATTCCGAGCAGAAAAGTAGGATGCCAGCCGGCAAATTTCTTATTTCGCATCACTTCTTCCCCCTCATTAAATCGTCTTGCACACGCCAAAGTAAGAGTCATTGCCAGATCAGCGGTTGAGTCAGTTAAGACATCCGGAGTATTTGTTACTAGCTATTCCTTTAGATTTTGCGTATTCAACATCAATGTTATTATAGCCGACCGCATAATTAGCAATAATTTTACATTGTTTCATTTTATCGATGAGTTCTTTATCAATCTTATCAGTAAGAAGTGGAATCAATGCATCACAATTTTTAACATTACTTATTAATGCTGATTTTGAGATTGGCAACGGCGACTTGTGAACTTTAACATCATACTTTTTTCTTAATAGCTTAAGACCAATTTCAGGAATTTTACGTGTTATGAATACTTTCATAAAGTTTTTATTTATCGAGAAAATATTTAATTAATGCCGTAAATTATTGAACTTATCTAATTAGCTGGAACGGTGCGATTCTTTGCCCATTCTCTCATCATAGCTATATCTTCCGCCATTACGACATTGAGCGGTTTAGTTTTTGTAATTTCATCGAGTAGGATTTCAGTACTTAGTTGCATGTAGCCACCAACCGTTGAATAAAAACCTGAAACAATTACCTGCTCAATTTCTGAACCTGAAAATCCCGGACATTTATCAGAAATTAAATCTAAATCAAAATCTTCTGGATTTAATTCTCTTTTCTTTAAATGAATTTCAAAAATAATTTTTCTAATTGCCTGATCCGGTAAATCAACAAAAAATATTTCGTCCATTCTTCCTTTTCGTAATAATTCCGGAGGAAGATTTTGAATATTATTTGCCGTAGCCACAAGAAAAACAAAGGTTTTCCTTTCAGACATCCAAGTTAATAATGTACCAAGAACTCGCTTTGATGTACCGCTATCGTTCGATTCAGAGGCTAATCCTTTTTCAATTTCATCAATCCATAATACACAGGGAGCCATTCGATCAGCCATTTTTAATGATTCTCTAATTTTACGCTCTGTTTCTCCATAAAATTTATTATATAAAGTCCCAAAGTCCAGTCGCAACAAAGGAATTCCCCACGTTCCGGCAACAGCTTTTGCCGCCAGACTTTTACCGCTTCCCTGAACACCTAAAAGCAGTACACCTTTAGGAATGTCAATAATCTTATCTTTTGTGTCAGAAAGAAAAACTAGTTTTCTTTTTTCAAGCCAATTTTTAAGATTATTTAAGCCACCAACTTCTGCAAATGTTGAAGTGTCATGTTCATAATAAAGAACATTATCTTTATTCAGTAAGTGATACTTTGCTTTTGCTATTTCAGGTATGTCTTCTTTAGAAATAGTATTGTCAGCAAGTGCATTATATGTAATCCGCTTAATTTCAGAGAATGAAAGTCCCCTTAGATTATTAATAAAAGCATCCATAACAGTTTCATCCACAATTATCTTTTGTGAGGGATTTTCTTTTTGCCATTGTTGTACCAGTTGAATTATGAATTGCTTTATCTTAATTATATCCGGAAAAGACAAATCAAATTGTGCTGAGAGATGTTTTATTTCGTTTGGTAATTCAATTTGTATAGAGACAAAAATGAGTGTTTGCCTCAGTCTTTCGGCATTTGAAGCTAATTCTTTTATTAAGCGAACGTTTCTATCGTTTTGTAAATATGGATGAAAATCCATAAGAATAAAAATGCCTGGCAGAGCATTGTTGTGGATGCTAAATAAAACTTCGGTTGGTTCTAATTGATTCGTTCCTATAATATTCCCGTTACTATCTAATAGTGAAAATCCCCTTATCAGATCCCATCCATATACATGCTTTCTGAGAGACCTTCCAATATTTGTTATCAACAGAAGAACATCTTTCTCATCTCTTGTTTCAATTGTTATTATAGGTACGCGGGATTTAATTAAATTTAATAAATCCATTAAGTCATTCATCTATAAAACCTGAATTTATTTTTCATTGTTGATAAAATTATTATTTGCTTGGTACTATTATATCTTCTTGACTTTTTACTTAATAAAGAGGTTAGGCAGTTTTTTACACCAGCGTTTAATTTACTGTCTATTATGTGATATTGGCAATGAAATATCAGGAATGGCAAAAGACCAAGCTTTCTCTACTTTTTTCACTACCTCATTCTTGTTTTCTCCACCTAACTCATCATCAGAAAAATCATATTTCAACCAGTATCCATAATTCAGATATACCGCCAACTTGTTCGTTGCTATTTCAAAATAAAAGTCCATCGCCGCATAGTCCATTATCTTAGCTAACATAACAAACTGAGCAACTGCATCCTTTCCTTCGAACCCGAATCTTTCCGGAATGTAGCCTTTAAATTTGTCCCCAAAATACGCCTCTTCAACAACAATGCGAGAACAAATATGAGCATTAAATGTTTTAAGCTCTTCCGCCGGAACCCACAATTCCTCATGCCACGACGCGCCTACGACTTTACGCTCAAATCTTGTTACGTATTCATCATCAACCTCAAAACGGGTCACATATCCAGCGAAAGGGGCTTCTTTTGTATTCCAATCTTTAGCTATTTTTTTAGCGTACTCGAAATTCAAAACAGGATAGAGAATAGGTGGTTCTGATAAACGAGGAGGATAACTCCTCATATCAGCTTCAAAAATCAGTTGTAATTCATTCATCCCCACCGGGCGATACAAGATCATTATTCATATTTCCATTTATAAATTGAACGCAAATTTCACTTTTTTTTACTGGCTAACTATTACTTATACTGAATTGAATTTCTAGTTTGAAAAAAGAAATATGATTCTATTTACATCATCCAAATAAAAGCTTAACTATAAACAATGCACCAAGAATACCTGCAACATCAGCAAGCAATCCAGCAGGCAAAGCGTGTCTTGTATTTTTAACATTAACAGCTCCAAAGTAAACAGCCAGCACATAAAATGTAGTTTCGGTGCTGCCGAAGAAAGTTGATACGAGAATACCAATGAATGAATCCGGACCGTGCACAGCCATAGTTTCAGCCATAATACCAAGTGAACCGCTGCCTGAAAGCGGTCGCATAAGTGCCATAGGCAGTGCTTCTGCAGGAAAACCAATAGGGTCAGTAACATAACGAAGAAGAGGAATAAGCCAGTTATCCATTGCTCCGCCTGCTCTGAAAATACCTATTGCAACCAACATCGCAACGAGATAAGGAATTATTTTTACTGCAATATTAAATCCTTCTTTTGCACCTTCAACAAATTGCTCATATACTTTAACTTTTTTTAGTGCTCCGTAACCAATAAATACAAAGATCAATAAAGGTATAGCTACGATAGAAACAATTTGAATTAAAGACTTAAATACTTCCGCAAAAGAATCACCAAAGAAAGAACCCAGGAAACTTCCAATACCAGTAAAAGCAATAACAGAACCAAATGCTACTAATGAAAGCAAAAAATAAAAAAGTTTGCGGTTTTGTTTTAACCATCCGATAAATTGCCCTTTTGGAATGGGGAATTTTTCAAACAATTTAGCAGCGGTTAGTCCTGTAACAACCGCACAAAAAGCACCAAATATTGATGTGCCAATTATAACAGTTGGATTGGCACTTCCCGATGCAGCCCTTACAGCAATTGCAGTTGCAGGAATCAAAGTCATTCCGGCAGTATTAATTGCCAGAAAGGTTACCATTGAATTAGTTGCCGTGCCTTTGTTCGTATTTAGCTTATCAAGTTCCTCCATAGCTTTCAAACCAAATGGTGTAGCGGCATTTCCAAGTCCAAGCATATTTGCCGACATGTTCATTACCATTGCACCAATTGCAGGATGATCCGAAGGAACCTCAGGAAATAATCTCCTGGTAATAGGATTCAGAGCACGAGCAATCATTTTAATTAACCCTGCATCTTCAGCAACCCTCATAACTCCAAGCCATAAAGCCATAATACCAATTAAGCCCAAAGCAATCTCAACAGCAACCTGAGCAATTTTTATTGCGTCGTTAGTAACTTTTTTAAGCCAGACAAAACTAATTTCTTCAAAATACAATTGAGCATAAATAAAATTATTTTCAGTTTTTTTATTTAGAATTACTGTGCCGCCTATATCATTATCTTTACCAGCCAGCGGGGCAATTTCTTTCCAAATTTCTAGTGATTGATCTGAAACATTAATAACAAATTGTCTTTTACCATCTTCGTCAGCAGGTGAAAGAATTACTTCTGTCTCAATATCATTGGAAATTTCAGAAGTATAAAATGTTGAAAGACTATTTGCATTTATTTTTATAACTGCTGTAACTTTTTCAGAATCACTTACCTCGCTGTCCTCAAAATATATTGATGCATTCAGCGGTTTATTATTATTGTATTTGTCTGAAGTGAAATCCGATATGTCAAGATATGTTGCGGATACTATTCCCAGAAAAAGAAGAGTAAGCCAGACGTAATTTAACAAAACAGTACTCCGTATTTTAAAATGATGTGAATTCCCTTTTTATGTCAATCGCCTTCTTCAGTAAAAGTCTGCATTTCTTCAGTATCAATCATAATTGGTTTTAAGTTCATTTCATTGCGGTATTTTTTAAGATCAATATTAGGCGAGTATTTTTTTTGATAAAATTCAATAAGCTGATCTATAAGTTTTTTATCTTCCACTTCTCTTACTGTACCGCTGATAGTGATTGAAAACAATTTATAAGTTGATTCAGCAAACAGGTTGTGATCCTTAAATCTGTTTTCAAAACGGTGAATAGTGAAACTGCCGAAGTAATCAAATTTTATTTGCTGATATAAATCCTCATCCACCTGTAAGAATACATAGATGTTTTTATCAAGATAGACAAAATTAGTCGCAACCTGATGAATTTTATCATCATCCAATTGAATTGCAAGTGCGCCTGCTGGCTCTTTTGCAAGTTCTTTTTCAATTAGTTTTAAATCACGCAGGTTTGAGATTACTTTTTTCATTTTATAATTAGCTTCCTTCCTTAATTCATTTTGCACTTCTTATTTACATCGGAATAAACACAAACTTCACAATGATTAGTATTTTTATAGAAGTTTTTATGAATTATACCCTTAATAATATCCGAAATTTCCTTCTTTACCAAAAATAACTCTTTAATATCGAAATTTTTTATTACCGGCTTTTCCGGATGTTTTATAAAAATCAATAATAGCTGGAATGAATTATAATTACTAAACAATTTTTGTGCAATAAATAAATAAAATTTAAGCTGAATAAGATAGTTTTCCGCTCTTGCCTCAACATCTTTCACGGAAATATCATCGGTTTTGTAGTCAACAATTATGAGTTTATCTTCTGCAAAAATAATTTTATCAATTATTCCGTAGAGAAATATTTCCTCATCTTTTAAGTACGCTTCAAATTCATTTTCATATTTTTTATACGAGTTTATTTCTTTGTAAATGCCAGAATTAAAAAACTTTTGAAGTTCTAAAATGACTTCTTTTTTATTTTGTGTTAATAACTTTCCTTCTATGCCGTTCTTAGAAAAATATTTTGTTATTTCATTATCAAGATCATTAAGACTAATCTCTCTTTCGAGTAGTGAATGTATCAATGTTCCCTTCACATTACTTTGGATTTTATCTGAATCTTATTTCCTCATCATAATAATTTTCTTCTTCGTTAAGAGGATTGTTTTCAAATTCATATTTCTGATTTTTACTTTCTTTGTTTAGACTGTTAATCAATCCAAAACCATATTCATAAGTAAGTAAGTATTTGGTTGGACATTGATTATAAACTGCTACTTTTGTTGCCGAGATAATATCTTTCTCTAAAGGCGGGGCAATATTATCAATATTGATTATCAGATCTTTTAATTTTTCTTGAACCGGCGGTTTATAATTTTTATTCAGTGTAATTGTGTATTGGACAGGTACTTGAATTTTTATTTTTCTGGGCGAGTTAGAAAATTTTCCATTATTGTTTTCTAAGAAAACCAATTCATCTTCAAAGAATAAATTATCATTATTGAAATCAATACTTAAACCTGATTTAATTAAATAAAGGAAGGAATCATTTTTAAGTTTTTGTTCTTCACCTAATTCGCCGGAAATAATTAAATGATCAATCGCTCTTGTAATTCCAACATATAGAAGTCTTTTAAGTTCAGCTATTCTTTTTTTCTCTTCAACAAAATTATACAATCCGCTTATTGGAGTTGGATGATAATCCGCAAGATAATCTTCATTTAACGGTAACTTTGTAAGTATTCCGAATTTTTTACTAATGGAAACTTGTTTCGATTTTATTAAAGTTTTCTGACTTGATTCATGAGTCTTAAATAAAATCACAACTGGAAATTCCAATCCTTTTGCCTGATGAAGAGTCATCAACTGAACAGCATTAGAATCAGACGTAACTGCTGCCTGCGATTCATCTTCAATTCCGGTGATGGCATCATTCAGGTAATCCAAAAAATCATAAAGATTTCTAAAACCCTTCAAACTGAATCCACGCGAAATTTCTATAAGTTTTTCAATATTAGCCAGTTCCTGATCGCCGTCGTTTCTTGCTGCGATAACGGCAAGATATTCAGTACTTGTTAAAATCTTTCTAAGAAGAACTGTTAATTCTAAGGATGACGCAAACTGCAAATTTTCTTCAAGAAGATTTTTAATTTGATTGATTTTTTTATCTTCAGAAGAATATTGTTTCAATTTCGCCCAGAAATTTTCACCAGTTTTTAGTGATATTTCAAACAATATCGAATCAGAGACACTGAAAAATGGTGATCGTAAAACTCCGACTAATGCAGTGCTGTTACCGCTATTCGAGAGAAATGATAAATAATTGTAAACATCACTGATTGTTTGACGCTGATAAAATCCTCTTCCGCCAATTATAGAAAAAGGAATTCCATACTTTATAAATTCGGTCTCAAGCTCTGCAAAAGATTTTCTTTTTCTAACAAGAATTGCAATACTTCTATACTCAACCCCTTTAATACTTAAGTCAATTATTTTCCTTGCAACCAGTTCTGCTTCAGTAATCTCATTTCCGGAATCGGGATTAGATAAAAGAAATTCAATCTCACCGGATTTTTTATCAGTCCTTGCACAAACAATATTTGTATTCGTTACTTCATTATACAGCTCATTCGGATTTACAAAAAGATTCTCGAACAATTTATTTGAGAACAAACAAATTGCTGGAGCCATTCTAAAGCTATCCGGAAGTTCGAGCAGAGAGTTCTCTCCTGATATTGAACTGATATCCTTTTTTGTCCGATTAAATATTTCCAGTTCGGCATCACGGAACATATAGATACTTTGTTTTTCATCTCCAACTATAAAAAGATTGCCAACTTTCAAATAATCTAAAATCGGCAAAAATATTTCATACTGAATTTCATTTGTATCCTGATACTCATCAACCAAAATATACTTGAACCTTTCACTAAGACTCTTTTGAACGCTTTCTTTTTTCAGGATCTCTTTTGTGTAAAGAAGAATGTCTTCATAATCCAAAAATCCTTCAGCATTTTTCTTATTTTCATACTCTTTTAGTGTATGATCAAAAACCTCAAGCAATATTTTACCAAATTTTGCTAGTTCATTAAGAAGTTTATCTGATTCAGGCGAATATTCAATTTTAGAAAGATCAGATAAGATTGATTCAATAATTTGGATTTCATTTTCTAATCCGTCTCTTAAATCGTTGGAAAGATATCCGCGGATTTTGACTGTTCCGCCGCTAGTCAACAATGCGGTACTAATTTCTGAAATGAATTTCAGAATTTGATCTGATGATTTAAGTTTATCATATTTTTTAAGAAGTACAGAAATGATAAGAGCGTATTCATTTTGTGGATTTTTAGAAAGCACAGTATTGTTAATTCTGTTAATGCTTTCAATTAAATTAAGTTTATACTCATTCCATATTTGGGAATAGTAAGTGTCAAACTGAGTTTGGAAATGTTTTACGATTTCTTTTTCATCTTTACTATAAATCGCCTCTTTAATTATTAAAAGATTCTTTCTCTGCTTAATTAAACTAAATAATTCAACTTCCAACCTGCTTTTTGAACCAAATATCCTTATTAAATATTTAAGGTTCTCTGCAGAGGATTCATCTTCAAGGAGATATTTCACAACTTCTTCAATTGATAGTTCAATAAGCTCATCAGAAAGTTGTTCATCAATCGGTATGAAACGAGCATCTAAACCTGCTTCAACAGGAAACTCTCGTAAAATATTAATACAGAAGGAGTGAATGGTTGATATGTATGCAGAAACAAGATGTCTTCTTATTCTTTCAAGTTTTTGTTTTTGTAAATCTGATTTTGAAACAGAAATTTGCTCATTAACTAGTTTAACTATTTTGTTATATAACTCACCGGATGCTTTATCAGTAAAAGTTATTGCCGCAATGTTAGAAAGAGTAACACCGTCCTTAAGTGCTGCATTAAGATATCTTCGGGCAAGAACAAAAGTTTTTCCGGAACCTGCATTTGCAGTTAATGATAGGTGGTTTTCAAATTCAAGTGCAGACTTTTGATGTGGTGTTAGCTGAGTCATTATAAATAAAGATTTTTTTCTTTATTCGTCACCGGAATCGTTAATTCAAAGATTGTCTCACCGGGAGATGCTGTAATTAAACGGATTGACCCGTTTATGCTTTCAATGAATTTCCGGGTGATGGCTAATCCAAGACCCATTCCCTGTTTTTTTGTGGTATAACTTTCCTCAAAAATTCTATCTTTATTTTCAGAACTGATTCCGGAGCCGTTATCTTTAACAAAAATAAAATATTTTTCTTCTTCCTTTTTCAATTCTATAAGAACAAGGTTTGCATTTGCCTGAATTGAATTTCGAATCAGATTTATAAACACTCTGCGCAAATGGCTTTTATCCGCTTCAACTATTGCAGATTTTAATGCACTTTTAAATTCAATTTTTATTTTTTCATCCTGATAAAGATTAATTGTATCGTTTATAACAATTACTAAATCAATTAATTCTAATTTAAGGCTTGGCATTTTAGCAAATCTTGAAAATTCGGATGCAATCTGATTCAAATTTTCAATTTGATTTAATACAGTCTTTGATACTTTTTCAAACAAAGAATTAAAATCTTTGCTTTTATCTCTATTAGCAATTATTAGCTGCTGCAAAGCCAATTTCATTGGTGTCAAAGGATTTTTTATTTCATGGGCAACTTGTTTTGCCATTTCTTTCCACGCTGCTTCCCGTTCAAGTTCTGCCAGTTCCGCCTGGTTTTTCTGAAGTTCAGAAGTCATTGCGTTAAATCCATCTAAAAGATCTCTGAGTTCACCCTTTTCGTTGTGTTCTATTTTAACATTAAGATCTCCCTGACCAACAGACTCAGTAGCTTTTGTTAATCTTCTTATGGGATAAGCTATCTGATTTGCAAAAATGGTACTCAATAATATTATTATAATCACAGCAAAGGAATAAATGCCAAAAATAACAACATCAATTTCAACTGTTGAAAAAGATACTTTAATTTTATTAAACGCATCATTAACTGCAAGAATATATTCCTCACCATCGATATTGATAGTACTGTAAAGCGCATTATAATTGTAGTTTTCAATTCTTTCACTTGTGAGAAATTCTCTGAATCTCAAATAATTCAGATAATAATGCGCCTGAGAATTCAGTTTGCCGTCAAATAAACCAATACGATTAAATATATCCTTTGAATTATAGATTTCCTCAGTTGCCATATAAACAGAATAGGATATATTTAATTCTTTAGCTGCGTTTTCAAATATCTGATCCAGACTGCGTATCGGATTTTTATTTCTTTGATACCTAATGTGATTTTCAACATAAAGAGATCTTTGTCTCAGCTCGGAGATTATAGCATCTTCTCCCCTGCTGCTTACAACCTGACGATTATAAACGGCAAGTGAAATAACAGGGATTATTGATACTAAAAGGAATGCGATAAGCAGTTTAGATTTAAATGTATAATTAATTTTTCTTACACGTATAAAAAGGAATAAAATAATCAGTAAAAGAATAAATGAGGAATGAACAATAAAAATCTTAAAGAAGTTAAAAAGGTTCCATGAAAATTGTTTTTCAGCAACAAGCACAGTTGTAATATTTTCTTTATCTGCTCTTAATGTCTTATAAATAAAAGCTATAAATTTCTCGCCCTCAAAATTTAAACTAAGCCAACCATCGTTATATTCCGTCAGTTTTGCTGAAGTAATTTCTTTGATCTGTTCTCTGGAAGGATAACGGTCGCCATAAACCTGATTTAATACATTATCAGTTATTTCAAATATCTTTAACTGTCTGACATCAATTACCTTATTAAGTATTGAAGAAGACGACTCAAGAAAATCCGGGAAGCTAGCCGCACCAATATTTTGCAGATCAAATGAAACTGCTACGGACAAATATCCCAGTAATATTTCATGTTCATAAAACGGCAGCAATCCGATAAATATTTTTGTGTCAGAATTATTGTCTAAAGATATTTCCTGAATAACCGGTTCTTCAATTTTTCCAATCTTAATAAAATTAAAAGGATTTATTTCATCAACTAAACCTATATTAAATTTCCCTAAAATATTTCTGTTCCTGTCATACAAAGCCACAAAAGAATTTAAGGACTCTCTCTGTATCGGACTGCTACTCCAAACCTTATATGCAATTGCATCGTAATTAATAAACCTTCTAATAAAAACTGACCTGATCTCATCATTTGTTAAAGCATTGCGAAATATTTCATCAAGTATAAATTGTAAAAGGTTTTCATTTGCACGATTGATTTCATAAGCAGTAGTTTTTAAAGATTCTTTTTCAAGTTTTACATTAAAATAGTTTAATAAAGTTATTGAAATAATCGAAGCAGCTAGAGTTATATATATGTAATTGAAAATTGAGGTGGGATTTCTAAATCTTATCTGGAAAAAGACAATCAGTATAATTAGAACAAAGAGAATCATCATAAGTAAAGTTATGAGAGGTTCTTTTTGTATGAAATAAAATATTGCAGAAAATCCTAATAGAATAAAAGAAAAAAAGAAAAACTTAACATTGGGTTTCTTTACTTTATTCAGACTCCAAGCTTTACAGACAATAAAAATAATTCCTATCATTGATAATAATACAGAAACCGTCAGAGTGAGAATATTTAAGTTCATTATCAGAGCAGAAAGATTAGGAATTATATCCGGTTCTTTGAAGTAACGTATAGTTGAGTCAAATATTACGCTTTTAGCAGATGCACTTATTGAACGAATGAGTAACAAAAAAACAACTATTAGCGGCAGAGAAATAATTCTTATAAGGGTAATGAACCTGACGGATTGATCTGATAAAAAATAATTTCTTGAATATCGATAAACTTGTACAGCAAATATTAAAACAAAAAAATTGGTAATGAGAAATTCAATTGGTGACTTAACTATTCCCCAACCAAAAACAGATGAAAAATTTGATGGATCAATTAAAGATCCTGACATAAAAGTTGAAGGAAATCCGATTAAGAATACTATTGTCCTTCCGATTGCAAGAAATAAAAACAAAAAAAGGATTTTTACTAGCCGGCTCTCTAACTGCTGATAATCACGCCGCATTCCTAATGCTGTAAATAAAATTATAAACAGAACAAATATTGATTGAATTTTTGAAGACGTTTCTTTAATTGAGTTTATTTCATTCATTAAAATTGGTTTGTAAAAAGTAACCAGACCAATTTTATTACCTGCATTATTTAAAAGATCAAATGAATATTTCTTTCCATCCTTTGTTTTTTGCAAGAATGGATTATACACAACTTCAAAATCGATTCCATTTTCATCACCAAGTTCTTGTGTAAAGCTTACTTGTTTGAAGTATTTATTGTTAAGCCGATATTTTTTCTCAATGGGTTTGCTTATCGTGAGATAAAAAATATCATTATCTATCATCACAGTATCAGTTTGACTTAAGTATGTAATTAAATCAGTGTCAAAAAAATATAATTCGCCAAGTGGATTGTTTAATGGAAAAAGGGTTTCCTGAGTTATTATTACAGGATTATTCCACGCTATCAATCCTGCCGTTAGGAGCAAATATTCCGATAGAATAATCTTCAAACCTTTTTTGGTTTAAAGTTTTTATAATTTCTCTGTATGCTTCATCACCGGAAATAAAAACATTTCTTAAATTAGTTTTCAACTGTTTCGTCATTTCAAACGTTGATACCATTGCTGCTTCAAAATCACGATTTACAGACTGCTCAATTTGTTCTATTTGAATTGTTAATTCATCAGACCAATTATTTTTTTTGTCTTCGATAAAACGGGGCGTGAGAATTGCGGAGATGAGAACTAATATCAAAATAAAAAAGACGATAGCAAAATATTTTCTATCGCCTTGAATTTTATGAAGTATATTTTTTTGCATTAATTAATTGTGAGCTGACTAATATTCCAATTATTACCGGTTTTAGTTAATGAAATGTAAACCTGAGCAGAGCTTCTTCTACCTCTGTTGTCATAATGATACGTGCCAGTTGCATATGGATTTGAACTTCCAAGCTTAACATTATCCAGTTTGAATTTTGTTACACGGTACAGCTTAAAAAAATCTTCAAGCACATAATACGCCTGATTTGAACTATAGTAACCGTTTATACCATTCGTCAAACTGAAATATGTTTGCGGACCTAAATACCGGGAAATTTTTGCAACATCGCAAGAATTAATTGCCTCTTCAATTTCATCAAAAACAACAGGATCTATTACAGCTTGCTTATTTGTATCGGACTTCTGAATCAGATTTTTCTGTTGGGAATTAATTGATGAAATGAATACCGCAAATAATAGTAAAATCAATATGTTAAAGCATGTTTTCATTTCAAACCGTGGCTCAAATTTAAATAATAAAAAAGTGTAAATCTATATCATCCAGCCGACTTTATAGATTTACACCAATACTCTCTTTAATCTAAACTTCTGTCTCTTACCTTAAGATCTCTAGTTCCGTCTCTAACTATTGGTTTTAACTGTGGGTCTCCATCAACTGTTTGATAAGCCCAGTCAAAAACTATTCTTTCAGATGTGATTGCCGATATTCTGACCTTTGCAAAGTGATTATCATAAGTCCAGATTACATAAGTATGTCCAACTTGCGCAATTACATCTTTTGTCGGTGACCATCCGCTCAATGGAGCAAAATCTATATCGTAAATATCATACGTCGGACCCATATCTATTATATCTGTATCATCATAAACTACCAGATAATTTATACCATTATATATTTCAAAGAAAAAGTCAGTATACAGATAATCATAAGGTCTTACTGCATATTCAGAAAATGAATAACCTGAAATGCTTGGAAATCTTCTATAATCAAAAATAGATTGATTAAACCCTTCAGGTCTTGGACGAGCATAAACAACCTCAATACTCAGCTCACTTTCATTGTTATTATAATCAAAAGCAGTAACAGCGTAGTAATAACGGGTACCGATGGAAACGTCATAATCGACAAAATAATTATTGGATGTAGTTCCGATTAATGTATACCTTCCATCATAAGAATAGCTGTAATATACATTATAACCTGCAAGATCACTCTCGCGATTATGACTCCAATAAAGATCAACCCTGTCTTCACCGTTTAGAACACTTAACCCGGTTGGAATTTTGGGTGGAGTATAATCATATTCGTAAGAAGTATCGTTTACATCACAAGCTACAAATAGAAAGCTTGAGAGTAGAATTGCGAAGATTATTTTTAACTTTTTCATGGCTCTGTCCTTTTATCTTAAATTCAAATTCTCTTTACCAAAGCAAATGCCACAAAAAAGTGTTGTTTTTTAATGAAAATGCAGAAAATAAAAAGCCGATGTCTATTTAATTAAACATCGGCTGGATAGAAATTCATAGGAAATTAAATCAAATACCGAAGAATTTTCCTTCAAAAAACATTTTCTGTTTGTTGATCACTGCAACTGCTTTTCCGGTCAGCAATTTTTTATCGAATGGCGTGTTGATTGACCGACTCAAGAATTTTGATTTATCAACTGTCCAGACAGAGTTTATATCTAATATTGTAAGATTTGCCGGCTCACCTTTTTTAATTTGAGGAACCGGAATTTTTAGTATTCTTCTTGGATTGATGGCTAATTTTTCAATCAATTGTTCAAGAGTTAAGATTTTTTTATGATATAATTCCGTTAAAGCCAAACCTATCTGAGTTTCCAAGCCAATTATACCGTTAGGAGCATATTCAAATTCAACTTCTTTTTCCTCGATTGTATGAGGTGCATGATCTGAAGCAATACAATCTAATGTTCCATCCTTCAATCCTTCCATTATGGCATCAACATCAGCTTCTTGTACGAAGTGGTGGATTCATTTTAACATTTGTATCATAAGTTTTAACTGCATCATCTGTAAGTGAAAAATGGTGAGGAGTTACTTCTGCTGTAACTTTAATTCCTTTGGCTTTTGCTTCCCGAACCATTTCAACTGCTTTTTTTGTACTGACATGAGCAATATGAATTTTCGCCCCAGTATATTCTGCAACTAAGATATCTCTCATTACAATAAGGTCTTCAGCTATTGATGGTATTGGCGGTAAACCAAGTATTGTTGAATTAATACTTTCATTCATTGCGCCACCAGCAAGAGATTCATCTTCACAATGCTCAATTATCGGAAGATCGTACATTTTTGCATATTCCATTGCACGCTTAAGTATAGAAGCGGTTTTAATTACTGATCCGTCATCAGAAAATCCCACTGCCCCGGCTTCAAACAATTCCGCCATTGGAGAGAGGATTTCTCCTTTTCTTCCAACCGTAGCTGCAGCAATAGGATAGACATCAACCAAATGCTCTGACGCCTGCTTTTTTATGAAAGCAACAACTTCAGCCGAATCAATTGCAGGTTCGGTGTTTGGCATACAGGCAAGACCGGTGAATCCGCCATTTGCAGCACTGTCACATCCAGACTTTACAGTTTCTTTATCTTCTCTTCCGGGTTCTCTCAAATGCACGTGCATATCGAAAAATCCCGGCGAAACTACTTTCCCTGTAAAATCAAACTTTCTTACTTCACCTAATTCAGACTCATTCAACGAACCTATTTCAGATATTATTCCATTGTCAATAAGTATATCAATTTTTTCTTCCTTCAAATTTTGAACAGGATTATTAACAGCAACATCTTTTAATAATATCTTCATTATATAATTTCCGTTTAGTTTAAGGTTCCGAGTAAATATAGAACTGCCATTCTTACTGCAACGCCATTTGTTACTTGATTAAGAATGATCTGATAAGGTCCATCTGCAACATCAGATGCTATCTCAACTCCTCTATTTATAGGTCCGGGATGAAGTATAAGAATATCTTTCCCGTTCTTTTCCAAACGCTCTTTAGTAATCCCAAAATATTTTGCATACTCTCTTATTGAAGGAAAATATTCCCTGGCTTTTCTTTCTAACTGAATTCTTAAAATATTCAAGACATCATTTTCCTGAATTGCTTCATCAATATTAGTAATAACATTAACACCAAGTTCTTCTACAAATTTGGGAATCATAGTTGAAGGTCCGCACAGAGAAACTTTAGCACCCATGGTTTTCAATCCATAAATGTTTGATAAAGCCACTCTGCTGTGAGCAATATCTCCAACTATGCAAACTTTTAATCCATTAAGTCTTCCGAGCTTTTCTCTGATAGAATACATATCGAGTAAAGCCTGAGTTGGATGTTCGTGAATTCCATCGCCGGCATTTATAATATTTGAATCACAAACCTTTGTAAGAAATAACGGGCGTACCTGCTGCAGCGTGACGAACAACAACCATATCAACTTTCATAGCTTCAATATTTCTTATAGTGTCTTTAAGCGTTTCGCCCTTGCTAACGCTGCTTGTTGAAATTGCAAAGTTAATTGAATCGGCAGAAAGTCTTTTTTCAGCAAGCTCAAAAGAAATTCTTGTTCTTGTAGAACTTTCATAAAAAAGATTTACTACTGTTTTTCCCTGCAAGGTAGGAACTTTTTTTATTGGTCTTTCCAGAACTTCTCTGAATGTAATTGCAGTATCAAGAATTAGTTGAATGTCTTCTTTGGGAACTCCCTGGAGTCCAAGTAAGTGTCTGCTGGATAATGGCATTTAATTATTCTCTCAAATTATTTTTTTTCTGCTTCAACGAGATAGATAGCATCTTCACCGTCGAATTCTTCCATTTTAACTTTTATTTCTTCATCTAAAGATGTTGGAATGTTTTTCCCTACATAATCGGCGCGAATAGGTAATTCACGATGACCTCTATCAATAAGAATACTTAATTGAATAGACTTTGGTCTTCCCAGATCCATTAAAGCATTTAATGCTGATCGGGCCGTTCTTCCAGTATAAAGTACATCATCGATTAAGATGATATCTTTTTCATTTATATCAAATGTCATATCTGAAACAGAAACCTGCGGTTGTTTCATTCTGGTTCTGAAATCATCTCTGTAAAGAGTAACATCAAGAACACCGAAAGGCAGTTCAACACCGTCAATTTCTTTAATTTTTTCCCGAATTCTTTTTGCAAGGAATTCACCTCTGGTTCTCATTCCAATAAGAACAAGATTTTCAGAACCTTTATTATGCTCAAGAATTTCATGAGATATGCGGGTTATAATTCTATTAAACCCTTCTTTGTCGATTATTTTAGATTTTATATTCATATACAAAAAAGCCTCCTTGGACTTTCATCCGCAGAGGTTACGTTATAGTTGGTTAATATAAATTTTAATTTCCTTTTCCATCTCTCCGGATAGATTTAAAGGTTAATAAATAAACTATTCAAACTTAAGTCATTGAAAGATTAAAGTAAATATTTGAACAATAAATTTTAAACTTTTTAATGATTATCTTTGAATTACATACTAAGAATTGATTTTTAAGGAAAAAAGACCATTTTAGTAAGAGAATTATAAAATGTTATTTAATAATTACAATTAGTTCTTCGGGGTGTAGCGCAGCCCGGTTAGCGCGCTTCGTTCGGGACGAAGAGGTCGGGAGTTCGAATCTCCCCACCCCGACTCTTTAAATTGGAATAGTGGAGTAATGGAATTTTGGAGTTTGGGATTTGAAATTTGTTAATGGTGATTTAATATTCTATTAGTCCAACACTACATTATTCCTATAAAGTTTATAAATAATTATTACGTGAGAATTTTATGGCTCAAAATCATTCCTTTGATATCGTTTCAGAAATTGATCTGCAGGAAGCGGATAATGCTATTAATCAGGCTATTAAAGAGATCAATCAACGTTATGACCTTAAAGATTCCAAAACTGAAATGGAATTAAATAAAAAGGAGAAATACATTTCACTTAATACCAAGGATGACTATTCTCGAAAAGCCGGTATTGATATTCTGCAAACTAAATTTATCCGCAGAGGCATTTCTATTAAAGCTCTTAAGTTTGATGAACCTGAAGCTGCAGCAAGTGGAAGGCTGAAACAAAAAATTAATCTTCAGAGTGGAATATCCAAGGAGAATGCTAAGCTGATAACAAAAATGATTAAAGAGTCCAAACTGAAAGTTAATGCTCAAATTCAGGATGAACAGATACGGGTACAAGCTCCAAAGATTGATGATCTCCAGGCTGTAATTACTATGGTAAAAGAAGCTGATTTGGAATTCCCTACTCAATTTGTCAATATGAAGTGATTCTTTATTAACATCTTTCTTCTTAATTGCCACGACCTTCAGGTCGTGGATAACTAAAAAAAATTTTGGGCTTCAGCCACATATTTATAAATTCTTTTGGCTAAAGCCTTTATTTTATACTTTCTTTTTCCACGACTTAAAAGTCGTGGCTATTAATTCCTATCGACAAAAAGTAGTTTATTCTCTCAGCTTGCATACGCTAATCTTAATTTTTCTTTATTAAGATTTTCAAGCAGCCTAAAATCTTCTTCAGATATTTTTTCAACATCGCCAAAGTATTTGTTTTCAACGCTGTCCTTTTCTGTCTCACGCAATACACCAATTGCTGAAACTAAACTCAGTTTTTTAACAACAAGATTTACAGGATCATTCTCATCAACTATTCCCTCAACAATGTAAGGTCCCATCGACATAGTTAATTCAGCATACTGATAATAAACTTTTGGAAATATAACTGCTTCAAAAGTGCCTGTAAGATCTTCAAGAGATAAAAATTTCATTATCTCTCCTTTTTTAGTACGTATTCTTTTGGAAGTCATATACCAGCCGATCATCTTAACGTATTTCCCTTTATACTTATTCATTTTATTTGCTTTAATTACTGAAGAATCATCAAAAAGATCTTTATAAAAATACAGCGGATGACGTGTTACCATATAATTAAAAGTTTCGTATTCCATTCTGCAGATTTCTTCCAAAGAAAAATTCTGCGAAGTTTTTACCTGCTGCTCAAGAGCAAAAGTTTCATGCATAAAAAGATCATTATATTTTTCATCAAGTATTCTTCTTTTTTTGATGTAAATATCAAGCAAACGCAAAAGTTCAGGACGTGTTTGACGGAAACATCCCATCGCCCCGCATTTTATAAGTATAGAACTCTCTTCATAACCGACTCCTGTTCTTACAAGAAAATCGGCAAGCGAAACAAACTCACCATGTTTTTTTCTTTCATCAAGAATTTTATGAATTGAATTAAGTGAAAAATTTTTTATTGCCATTAACCCTATTCGTCATTTCGTTGTTCCTTCCCGTGTATTCATATTCGCTTTTGTTAATACACGGAAGAAAAACTTTCACTCCCCTTCTTTTCGTTTCCTGAACATAAACTGCAGCAGAATAAAAACCTCCGCCGTTGCTCAGAACACCTGCCATAAATTCGGCGGGATAATATGCTTTAAGAAATGCAACCTGGTACGAAAGCAAAGCAAACGAAGCGCTGTGGGCTTTACAGAAAGAATATCCGGCAAACGATTCAATTTGTCTCCAAAGCTCTTTTGCCTGATTATCAGTTAATCCTTTCATTTCACAGGATTCAAAAAAACGATTGGTAATTTGCTGCATTGCTCTGTGTGATCTCATCTTTCCGCTCATTGCACGACGCAAAAGATCAGCTTCCTCTAAAGTTAAACCAGCTATTTGATTTGCAACTTTAATTACATCTTCCTGATAAATCATAACTCCGTAAGTATCGGCAAGAACTTCTGCGAGCTGCGGAATGAAATAAAAACGCTTCGAAGGATCTTTATGTCTTAAAATAAATTCCTGCATCATTCCGCTTTCAGCAACACCGGGTCTTATTATTGAACTTGCCGCCGTAAGCATTTCAAAATCGTGAACATCAAGCTTTCTGAGAAGAGAGCGCATTCCGGGAGACTCTATATAAAAGCATCCTATTGTTTGTCCCGTGCGGATAAGTTCATTTGTTTTGTTGTTATTAAACAGCATTTCGAAATCGAATATATCAAAGTCAACTCCCCTTTTATTTTTAGGCAGCGGCGGATAAAGAGTTACTATTCGTGGTTCTGCACGCCACTCTTCGGGAATTATGTATAATTGATCTTCAAAATCCTTTTTCATAGTATTCAAAATATAGTGAACATTTGAACACTATTTACATTTTTTAGAAATAAAAATCAAGGGGTGAAAGAAATACTATTTAGTTTGACTTTAAGAGTCAGAATGGTCTAATTAGATATGTAATTTAAGATTATTATTAGATACGGAGTGAAAATGCAAACCGACGATACTTTAACCTGGATTTGCCAATATTGCGGTGTTGACAACGCAGTTTGGGTTGATCTTACAATTGAAGGTAAGCAGGACTTTATAGAGGACTGCAGGATATGCTGCCGCCCCAACCGTATAATTGTTACAGTTGATTACGATGAAAATGTTCTCATCGAAGCACGGCCCAGTGATGAATGAAGCTCTGCCGCTTTATTTACAGTTACTGCTAAACCTTTATATTTAATCCATAATCATTCTGAGAAACGAAGAACTTTCATCGTCATCAGAATCATCTTTCTTTTCAGCTTTCTCTTTAGACCAGGCATACCTTGATGCATCTACGGTGAAACCGCTCTGATTATCATTCTTGTCTTTATCTTCATCTTCTATGGATGACTTTGGGCTTTTAACTCTGAGTATGGTTGGAACTTCAAGGTCTTCAGAATTGAATTCAGGATTATCGAAGAAGGAGAATCCGCCTCTGAATTTAGTTTCTTTTGGTTCATCTTTTGTTAATTGTTTTACTGCTCTCGATGCATATGAACCTTTGCCGGTGTCAAATCCGGTAGCAATAACAGTGTAAGAAATGTAGTCATTCATTTCATCTTTTTTCACAACACCGAAAATAACATTAGCTTCTTCACCTGCAGCTTCAAAGATCACATTATTTCCTTCATTAATTTCCTGCATTGTTATACTGCTTGAACCTGTAACATTGAGCAGAACGCTTTTTGCACCTTTAATACTAACGCCTTCAAGCAGCGGTGATGAGATTGCTTTTTGAGCGGCTTCTATGGCGCGATTTTCCCCGCTTGCTATTCCACAACCCATCAATGCTTCGCCGCTTTGATTCATAACTGCACGAACATCTGCAAAGTCAACATTTATTAATCCTTCGATAGTAATAATATCAGCTATGCCGCGTGTCGCTTCATAAAGAACTTCATTTGGCTTATCAAAAGCTGCAAATGCATTAATACCTTTATCAAGAATGCTTAACAATCTTTCATTCGGAATTACAATTAAGCTGTCAACATGCTGGCGCAATTCCTGAATACCTTTTTCGGCATTCAGCATTCTGGTTTTACCTTCCCAGCGGAAAGGTTTAGTAACAATACCAACGACCAAAGCACCAATGCTTTTAGCAATTGAAGCTACAACAGACGCACCACCGGTTCCTGTTCCGCCTCCCATACCAGCAGTAACAAAAACCATATCACTTCCTGTAAGAACTTCTGCAATAAGTTCACGGTCTTCTTCTATTGCTTTCCTTCCAACATTAGGATCGGCTCCAGCACCAAGACCTCTTGTAATTGAAGTTCCACATTGAATTTTGTGTGTAGCACTACTGCTTTTTAGTACCTGTGAATCGGTATTGATAGCAACGTACTCAACGCCGTTTAATCCTTTTGAGATCATACTCTCAATAGCATTACAGCCGCCGCCGCCAACTCCAATTACTTTAAGAACAGCCGACATTGATTTGTCTCTGTCAATTGTTGCAAAACGCGCCATATATCCTCCGTAAGATTTATAATTCGTCAAAAAATTCTTGAACTTTTTTAATTAATTGATTGATTTTATTAGTACCCTTAATTTTCTTAGGCTTAATAAGAACCTGATACTCACTTGATTTTCCACCAGGAATTCCCTTAATCAAACCCGCTACAGTTGCAAATTCCGGACTCTCAATTTCATTTGATAAACCTGCACCAAGTTCTTGCGGAACTCCGATTCTTGTAGGTAAACCAAAAACTTCTTCAGCTAATTCGGGACAACCCTTTAACAGAGCCCCACCGCCTGTAAGTACTATTCCGGCTTTTAATTTATTTTTAAATCCAGCTGTGCGTAGTTCATTATCTATTATTGAA
This sequence comes from uncultured Ignavibacteriaceae bacterium, assembly GCA_963714415.1. GTDB lineage: Bacteria > Bacteroidota > Ignavibacteria > Ignavibacteriales > Ignavibacteriaceae > JAGXRK01. Next base: position 19,218 of record CAVQOL010000026.1, on the reverse strand, counting down.
AATAATTCTCTCATTCTTAAGCTTATAATTTGTGTGAGAAGACTGATTGGAATTTTTGTATTACCACGAGCACCAACTCCCCTTATCAATATATCTTCATCCTTTATGATTGCATTTTCAGAAGCATAACCATATTCTTTTTTTAATCTTTCTGCTTCTTCAGTAACAACACCTAAAGATTCCCTTATATCATTGGTAACTTGATTACCGGCAATTCCAATTACCTTTGTATGCTTTATTGCTTTTTTATGATAAATTGCAATGTCGGTTGTCCCACCACCAATATCTATCATTGCAATACCAAGATCTTTTTCACTTTCTTCCAGTACCGATGAACTCGATGCAATCGGTTGAAGGATATGATCCTGCACCTGGTAACCTGCCCTCTCAACAGATTTTCTGATGTTCTGAATTGCAGGTATTGATGCAAGTACAACGTGATTGCTTGCTTCTAATCTTGATCCTGACATTCCAATCGGGCTTTCAATTCCACCCTGATGATCAATTGAAAATTCTTCAGGAATTATATGAAGGATTTGTCGATCGGATGGAATTCTTATTGTTCTAACATCGGATTCCAATCTATCAAGATCTTCCTTAGTAATTTCTTTTTCTTCCCTGTTTATCGTTACATAGTTTCTATGTCTGATACTTGTGATATGTTCACCGGCAACACCAACATTAACAAGATTTACACTAATACCTGCTCTGTTTGAGGCAATCTCCATTGCGGCTTTAATTGCTTCAGCCGTTTTTCCGATGTTGGCAACCATCCCTTTATGAAGACCTTCAGAAGGTGCTACTCCAAAACCGAGGATATCAAGTTTTCCGGAATCAACCGAACGCTCGGCAATTACTGCACAGACTTTTGTTGTTCCTAAATCGAGCCCTACCAAAATTTCTTTTTTCATTCTTATAAACCTATAATGTCTTTTTTCCCGATATAAACTTCATTGCTAAATCTTAAATCGAGATATTCTGTGTTTTCAAAAAATGGTTTTTGTTCTTTCATTCTTTCCCAAAGTATATTCAGATATAACATTTTCTTAGCTTCATTTCCTCTTCCAAATATTACCGGAGCATTAATTCCCGAAAAGGTAAGTATAACATCGCCGCCGTTTCGTAAATTTATTTCTGCCAGCTTTCTCGATATTTCAAGATCAGTTGTTTTTGCGGCATCAATAATTTTAAATGCTTGTACTATATCTTCATCTTTTACAAAGTTCATTACATTGAGTTTTTCTCTGAATTTAATATTACTTATTACAGGCAGATCCGAAAATCTTGTGTTCGGGAAAATCGGAATGACCTGAAAATCCGCTGTGATGAAATACGGATCACTGTTTCCAACCACCATGGCATAAATAATTTTTTCTTTTAGAAAAACCTCCACATTTCCTCTTCCGTCAGATTTAACTTCAGCTCTAATTATGTACGGATGTTTTTCAAATCTGTTCTTTATACCGTGCAGTGTTAAATCACTGTAAGATATCTGTTCATTGAGTTGAGTAAACTCAAGATAACTTTTTTCAGGCAGCAGATTATTTCCTGTTATTGTAATCATCCTTATTTCTTCTTTTCCTCTCTTATTGTAAGAGAAAACAGTTAAGTAAATCAGTGATGCGACCAAAAGAACAAATATGATCAAGCCGACTATTTTACTATTACCTTTAGCCATCGGTTAATTCGTCAGCATCGAAACAAACTTGTCACCGTATTTATAAATGTCACCGGCACCCATAGTAATTATTATATCACCATCTTGTTTTTTGTTCATTAAAATTTCCGGTATATCATTTTTATCAGCTACATAAAGGACTTGTTTGTGACCAAATTCAACGGCACTATCTGCAATAAGCTTACCGCTTATTCCTTCAATTGGAAGCTCACGAGCCGGATAAATATCTGTGCAAATAAAAACATCACTATTCAAAAATGATTTTCCAAAATCTTTGTAAAAATCTCTCGTCCTTGAATATAGATGAGGTTGAAATATTGCGACCAACCTTCTATTCCAGGATGAACGAATTCCTTTCAGAGTTTCTGCAGCTTCTGTCGGATGATGTGCGTAATCATCAATAACCAAAACTTCTTTGTTGTATTTTATTTCAAATCTTCTCTGCGCACCTTTAAATGATTTTAATGTTTGTTTAATTATTTCGAAATCAACTCCTAATTCCATTCCAACGGTAACAGCAGCAAGTGAATTTTTTACATTGTGCTCGCCCTGAAGACCTAATACAATTTTACCAATCTCTTTTCCAAAATATCTTACTTTATAAGAACTGTTAAATTCTTTATGCTGAACATCAACTGCTTGAACATCTGCCTCATTGCTTAATCCGTATTTAATCACTCTTTTTGTAATTCCAGAAGAAATATTTCTTAGTTCAGGATCATCAATACAAACAGCAACAAATCCATAGAAAGGGATTTTATTTGCATATTCAGTAAAAGCTGATTTTATATCATCCAAATCTTTATAAGTATCAAGGTGTTCGGCTTCTAAAGAAGTCAGAACAGCAATAACAGGATTTAACTTCAAGAATGTTCTGTCAAATTCATCTGCTTCGACAACTATTAACTCTCCATTACCTAATCTTGCATTACTTCCGTTTAATGAATTTAATTTTCCTCCTACAATCATCGTCGGATCAAGTCCGGCTTCAACCAAAGTTAAACCGATCATCGAAGTGGTTGTAGTTTTTCCATGAGTACCTGCAATACCAATTCCATATTTCATTCTCATTGTTTCAGCAAGCATTTCTGAGCGTTTAACAATTGGAATATTTTTTTTCATTGCTGCCTGAACTTCAGGATTATCTAAAGAAACCGCAGCTGAATAAACCAATACATCAACGTCTTTAACATTTTCGGATGAATGTCCTTCATAAATTTCAATTCCTAATTCGCTTAGTCTTTCAGTAATATCACTTAACTCCTTATCAGAGCCGGAGATTTGAAATCCCTGGTGAAATAAAACTTCTGCAATGGCGCTCATTCCGATTCCACCGATGCCAACAAAATGAATTTTATTTATGATCTTAAATATCATTTGCTTTCAATACGTGTCTTTAGTTCCTGAAATCTTTTAATTAGTTCATCAAAGTTTTCATAATCCGTTGGTCTTACAAGTAACCTTCTTTTTCTTGATTTTATTTTTAATATGATCAACTTAAAAGCCTTTGTCTGAACTGCTCTTCTTTCTCTTGTTAATCTTATTGATTCAATTTTTTCAACAGGGATTTCTCTTCTTTTAAATCTGTTAATGAAAACAATTCCATTTTGATCAATTTCAATATGTCTTTTCTTGAATAAATTAAACAGTAAAGCAAGAATTGATATGACAACAATTATTGCAAGAAAATAAAGTACAGGATCTTTAATAACCAAAGTATAAGAGTTATCAACAACTTCGCCTCTGATTATTAAATAGAGTGAAAACACAATGAAATAAATAATAGTCGATTGATAATAAAACGACATATTATATCTGAATGAGCTTTTATGTTTTAGTTGTTCGCTTGTCATACTGCAATTGCAAAATTAATTGCCCTCTTTGCTATTATGTTGGCAGCATCGGGTTTAGAAAAATATTTAATTTTAATACCAAGGTCTTTTAATTTTTCCTCGGCAAAAACAAGTGATGATACTGCATTTAAAAAATTTTCTTTTAAGTTTTTATCTTCCATCAAAACCGCGGCACCAAAATCTGATAATGACTTCGCATTATGATATTGATGATTCTCTGCAACATTAGGTGAAGGTATTAACAAAGAAGGTAAACCCAATGCTGCAAGCTCAGAAATAGTTGATGCTCCCGCTCTTGCAATTACAAGATCACAAGATGAGTATGCTTTATCCATCTCATCAATGAATGAATAAACTTTAACACGATCATCATTTAAGTCTTTATATTCTTTATAGTAAGCTGAACCTGTTTGCCATATTATCTGAATATCAAGTTTTTTTAGCTCACTTAAGTTTTCTGCAATAGTTTTGTTTATTGAACCCGCGCCCAGACTTCCTCCAAGTATAAGTATGGATTTAAGGGAATCATCTAAACCAAAATGGTTGAGAGCATCTGATTTTCGCAATAACTTTAAACTTGTTCTAACAGGATTTCCTGAAAGTATTACTTTGTTTTTTTGCCTTAAGTATTTTTTGGAATCTTCAAAAGCAACATGAATTTCATCTGCATGCTTTTCTAAAAGTCTTGTTGTTATTCCGGGATAACTGTTCGGTTCAATCAGTATAATTTTTGCTCCCATCACAGATGCTCCCCAAATAGCAGGTCCTGCAACATATCCACCTGATCCGATTGCAACTTTTGGTTTAAACTTCATTGCAATAGCTAATGATTGAACCATTGCGACAATTAATCTCGCGGGAAATAACACATTTGATAAAGTTAACTTTCTCGCAAATCCTTTTATCCAAATAGACTTAAACTGAAAACCGAGTTTTGGAACAACTCTTCCTTCAATTTTTGATTTTGTTCCTACAAATAGAATTTGAGCATCCGGCTGCATTCTTTTTATTTCATCAGCAACGGCTATTGCTGGATATAGATGACCGCCTGTGCCGCCACCTGCAAAAAGAAATCGATATGGAGTGCTCAGTTTGGTCATCTGACTAAGTTCTTTGAATTAGTTATTTTTTCTTTGTTCATCTGAATTTCATTTTCACGTTTCCAATTCATAATGGCAATGTTAATCAGTATTCCAACCGATATTGATAAAAAGATTATGGACGTACCACCATAACTAATAAAAGGCAGCGGCAATCCTGTAGTTGGGAACAATCCTGTTGTAACAGCAACATTAACGAAAGCATAAATAGTAATTGAAAAAGTTATTCCGAATGCAAGCAACTGACCGAACCGGTCTTTAGCTTTTTTGGCTATTAAAATTCCAGCAGCAAAAAGAATTAAGTAACTCAACAAAACGATTACTGAGCCAATAAAACCCATTTCTTCACCTAGAATAGCAAAGATGAAATCGCCATAAGCTTCCGGCAGAAATAAATTATTCTGCTTGCTGTTACCAATTCCGACACCGGTTAATCCGCCGCTTCCCAATCCATATAATGCCTGTTTAACCTGAATGTTTAAGTCGCCTCCATCACTCATTGCACTGGATGAATCCCAGAATTCTGGAACGTGAATGACTGAACAACATTGCAAATCCACCTGCAACCCCAACAGCTAACAAACCGGATAGAGCGATATGTTTGAGCTTAGCTCCACCTACATATAACAGAGTTAGAGAAATAACCATTACTAAAATTCCTGTGCTAACATTCGGTTGAATAAATATTAAACCAGAGATTAACATCACCCAAATAAACGCGTATAAATATCCTTCCTTAAAATCATTAATGAATTCTTGTTTTTGTTCAATCAATGCAGCAAGGTGAATAACCAAAATAAGTTTTGCAATATCGGCCGGCTGGATAGATGTAAATCCAAGATTTAACCATCTGCCCGCACCTTTAATGCTTGGTGCCAGGAACAATGTTGCTACAAGTAAGATCGCGACTCCAATTAGTAGCCATTTGCTGTAATACTTATAAATTTCATACGGGATAAAACAAAACAGAATTAAAAAGAACAAACCAATAAATACTTTACCCAAATGTGAATTGAACAGATAAAAAGTACTTTCAAACTTAAAAGCGCTGTAAGTACTGCTGGCACTCATAACAATTATGAGCCCGAGCAGCATAAGAATAAATGTTTCGAAAAAAACTGTAAGCGCTAATTTTTTCATTATATATTGTTCACCAATTGTTTGAAAACATCACCGCGATGTTCATAGTTGTTGAACATATCAAAACTTGCACATGCAGGTGACAATAGAACAACATCACCAATACGCGTTTCGTTAGTTGCTATATTAATTACTTCTTCAAGATCCTTTTTTATTTCAACCTTTACTTTTTTATGAAAAAAATTAAACACTTTTTCTGCGGATGAACCTATCGCATAAATCTTTTTTACTTTTTCAAGAACTAACGGTTCAATCAGTGAATAGTCGTTTCCTTTATCCTGTCCGCCAAGTATCAGGAAAATCGGTTCATCAAAACTTTGTAAAGCATACCAGACTGAATCTATGTTAGTAGCTTTTGAATCGTTAATAAACTTAACTCCATCAATCTCACGTACAAGCTCTAATCTATGCGGCACACCCTGAAAGCTTCTCAACGCATCAACTATTCTCTCATTATTCAAATCAAAAATCTTTGCGGCAATAATTACAGCCATTGCATTTTGAAGATTATGATCTCCTCTCAAAAAGATATCTTCCCTTTTGCAAGTAAATTTTTCATTTCCACTCTTGACAAACTTTACAATTCCGTTCTCAATGAAACATCCATTATTCACTTTTGATTTAGTTGAGAAGTAATAGACTTTACTCTTACTTTTTTCAAAATACTTCATCAACAATTCACTGTCATGATTCAAAATCAAAAAATCATCAGCTTTTTGATTCTCATAAATTTTTTGCTTCGACGCCGCATAATTTTCAATCTTATTATCATACCTATTCATATGATCGGGAGTAATATTTAATATCATTCCAACCTTAGGTTTGAATTCTTCAATCAGATCAAGCTGAAAACTTGAAATCTCAAGTGAAATAAATTCATTTTCATTCACATCGGCAGCGACCTCAGAAAATGCCAGACCAATATTACCTGCAGTATATGTTTTCATCCTGCATTCATTAAAGAGATAACCGCAAAGAGATGTTGTTGTTGTTTTTCCGTTCGTCCCGGTTATTCCGATTATATTTCCTTTACAAAACGATGAAGCGAATTCAACTTCGCTGATTGTTTTAATCTTTCTTTCCTGAGCTGTTTTAAGAACTCCAGAATCAGATGGAACACCCGGACTGACAACCATCAAATCACAGTCATAAACTTTTTCAGAGTGACTGCCGATCTCGAATTCAATTTCTGCTGTTTTAAGAGCTTCAACAGACTGCATTAATTTATTTACATCACCGGAATCACTTACAAACGGAGCTGCACCAAATCGTTTGGCCAATTTAGCCGCACCAAGTCCGCTTTTACCTGCACCAATAATCGATATTTTTTTATTTACTATTTTCATTACCTGATCTTAAATGAAACTAACGTTACAACAGCAAGTATTATTGCTATGATATAAAACCTTACAACTATTTTTGGTTCAGGCCATCCAAGCATTTCAAAATGATGATGAACCGGAGCCATCTTAAATATTCTTCTTCCTTCTCCGTATTTCTTCTTTGTGTATTTAAAATATGCTCTTTGAATAATTACAGAAATTGTTTCCATAAAGAAGATCCCGCCAAGAATTGGAATGAACAATTCTTTCTTAATAAGCACAGCTAGAATTCCAAATGCACCGCCAAGTGCAAGCGAACCTGTATCACCCATAAAAACTTGTGCGGGATAAGAATTGTACCATAGAAATCCCAAGCCTGCCCCAACAACAGCAGCTACAAAAACTGTTAACTCACCTGCGCCTGGTAAATAAAGTATATTCAAGTAATTTGAGAAAATTGCGTTTCCACTGAAGTAACTAAGTAATGCAAGCGCAATCATTACAATAACTGTTACACCGATTGATAAACCATCTAGTCCGTCTGTTAGATTAACAGCGTTGGATGTTGCAGTAACAATAAACACAACTGCCGGTATGTATAAATAGGACAGATCAAGGTTCACATTTTTAAGGAACGGTACTGTCGTTAATGTATTAAATCCACTGAACTCAGGTGAAAAATAAATTACAAGACCAACAACCAATCCGACAAATATTTGTCCAAGCAGTTTATAACGAGCTATTAATCCGTTTGGAAGTTTTTTAATTACTTTTAGATAGTCGTCAAGAAAACCAACTGCGCCGAGGAATAAAGTTCCTGCAAGGATAAGAATCACATAAATGCTTACAATATCGCCCCACAACAAAACAGGTACTGCAATAGAAAGTAGAATTATTAATCCGCCCATTGTGGGAGTGCCCGCTTTTGACCAGTGGAATTTTGGACCATCATCTTTTTTTGCTTCACCAATCTGATGCTTTTGTAAAAGCTTTATTATTTTCGGACCGGCATATAATGCAATAAATAAAGCTGTAATTGCCGACAGTGCAGATCTGAATGTTAGGAATCTGAACATATCAAATCCCGGCGGTGCGTAAAGCTTATTTATGTAATCGAATAAATAATAAAGCATTATTTGGCTCTTGATTCAATTACTGACACAAATTCTTCCATCTTCATTCCGCGTGAACCTTTAACAAGTACAGCGGAATTATAAAGATCAATTTTCTTCAAATGTTTTTTTAAGTCTTCTCTTGATTCAAAATGTTTACTGATTCCACTAAATCCTTTTAATGCTTTCGAAAAGCCTTTCATCATTTTACCAATTGAATAAACTTCAATAACTTTTTGTGACTTTATAAAAACCGCCAATGATTCGTGAAGTTTTTTTGATTGATTTCCTAATTCGAACATATCGCCAAGTACAGCAATTTTTCTTCTGCGGTTTTTATACATAGATAAAATTGAAATTGCTGCGCGCATTGAATCCGGATTTGCATTATATGTATCATTAATCAATGTAAATTTTTTAAAAACTTTAATAGCAAGTCTTTTATCCGCACTTTTAATCCTTCTCGAAGCTTTAATAAAATCTTTAACTTTTAATCCGAACTCCAATCCAACTGATGAGGCAGCAAGAAAGTTATTTGCATTCGAATCTCCGGATAGCGGAACAGTTAGATTAAGTTTTTTTGTTTTTGTTTTAATCTCAATATTCGCTTTCCCGATTGAATCATATTTAAGAATGCTACCGCTGACATCAGCAAGAGTATTAAAACCGAATTTAATTTTATTCCTGAGTTTCTTAGAATATTCATTAATCAGTTCATCGTCGGTATTTATGAATAACTTTCCTTTTCGTTTTGATGTTACTTCAAACAAAGCTGATTTTTCTTTTAGCACACCTTTTCTGTTTTTCAGATATTCAAGATGAGAATCGCCAATATTTGTAATAAGCGCATAATCCGGTTGAAGAATATTAGCTGTGTAAGCAATCTCACCAAAGTGATTTGTTCCGCATTCGGCAACAAGAACCTGATGTTTTGCTACTGTACTCAAAATAGTAAGCGGTACACCAATGTGGTTATTATTATTGGCAACCGTTTTATTCACTTTATATTTAGTACTTAGTAAAGTAGCAATCATTTCTTTTGTTGTTGTTTTACCTGCACTGCCTGTTAACCCAATTACTTTAGCTCTTAATTTTGATCTCCAGACTTTTGCAACATCACCTAAAGCTTTTGTTGTATCAGGAACAGTAATAACCGGAATATTTACATAATCAACTTTATTCAGATACTTTTTATTGATCATAACCGCTGATGTTCCATTTTTAATTGCAGTCTTTATGAAGTTATGACCATCGAACTTTTCTCCTTTAATTGCAATAAAAAGAGAATTCTTTTTAATATTTCTTGAATCAATGGAAACAGATGAAACTGATTTATACAAATCCGGATTATAAATAACTGCTCCCGGTAAATTGAAAACATCTTCTAATGTCAGCTTAATCTGTTTCATTTGCTTAAATATTTTTTTGCGGTTTCCTGGTCAGAAAAATGATTTCTGACACCGTTAATTTCCTGATAAGTTTCATGCCCTTTACCTGCAATGAAAATAACAGAATTTTCAGGTGCTGATTTAATTGTAAGTGCAATGGCTTCTCCTCGATTTTCAATTACTTTATAATTTGTTTTTGAGATTCCTGTTTTAATATCATCAATGATTTTGAACGGATCTTCTGTTCTGGGATTATCTGATGTAATAATAATTTCATCACTCAACTCAGAAGCAATCTTACCCATAACAGGTCTTTTAGTTTTATCTCGATCACCGCCGCATCCAAAAACTGTTACAACTTTCATTTTATCTTTTACTATTTCTCTGATTGCCAATAGTGCCTGTTTCAGGCTATCGGCAGTATGCGAATAGTCAACAATTACTTTTTTTGAACCGGAACCAATTACTTCAAATCTTCCCGGTACCTGTGGGGCTGACTTAATAGCCTCAACTATTTTATCAGCATCAACACCTAATAAATGAGCTGAGGAAAATGCAGCAGTTGCATTATAAGCATTAAATGTTCCGATCAGTGAAGTGCTTATTGAATATTCTTTTGAGTTGTGAATTAGTTTGAATCTTGTTCCATCAAGATCAAAAAGTATATCATAAATCCTGTAATCAGCATTCTCAGCGGTTCCGTAAGAAATTATTTTTGCTTTCGTATCCTTTGTTATAGAAACAGAATTTGGATCGTCAGCATTTACAATAGCAATAGAATTTGAACTTAGATTATCGAACAAAATTTTCTTTGCATTTAAATAATTTTCAAATGTATTGTGAAAATCGAGATGATCTGAAGTAATATTCGTAAAAACTCCACACTTGAAATCAAGACCATACACTCTGTGTAGAAAAAGTGAATGAGAAGAAGCTTCCATCACAGCGTAAGTGCAGCCTTTAGTAATCATACTATATAGAAATGCATTCAAATCATTTGTTTCCGGTGTTGTTAACTTTGAATCAATTTTTTCATCACCGATATAATTGGCAATTGTTCCAATCAATCCGGTTTTATTTCCGGTTTGTTCAAGTATATGTTTCAAATAAAAAACTGTTGTTGTTTTCCCGTTTGTGCCTGTTATACCAATCAGATTTATTTTTGATGAAGGATCTTTATAAAATCCTTTTGATAATTCAGCAAGAGCAACTCTGCTGTTATTAACAAGAATCTTTGCCGCATTGCTATGAATAAATATTTCATCAGGAACAGCTTTATCATCTTCCACAACTGCGGCAATTGCGCCTTTATTTATTGCATCAATTACAAACCTGATGCCCGTCAGTGCTGAAACCTTTTATCGCCACAAAAACAGAATTCTTTTTTACTTTTCTTGAATCATAATCAATAGAACCGACGTCCTGTCTCTGAACTTCTCCGAGAACTTGAATCGCATTAACACTGTTTAGAAGTTCTGTTAATTCCATTAATAAACCGATGCTCCTTTAACAGTTAGTTCAGTACAGTTTAGAATGCATACTTCATTAGCTGACAATTTTTTACCGGGAGATATACTTTGTGAAAAAATTATTCCGCTGCCGTTTATTTTATATTTCACACCAAGCTGAGTTAAAATGTTTATTGCATCACGGACAGCTACATTTGAAAGATCAGGCATGCAATTATCTGCAAATGAAACTGCCTCATTAATTTCTATTGTTCTAAGTTTGTCATACGAAGAGTCTTTGTGCTTCTGATTTTTTGCATACTTTACCTGAATCTCTTTTTCTTCAGGAATATCATTCTCAAAATTGTTAATATGATTTGATACTATTCTTTCAGCAACATTTTTGAAAATCGGTGCTGCAACCAACCCGCCATACTTACCAACATTTGGTGAATTAACCAGAATCAGCATCGCAACTTTTGGATTATCAACCGGGAAAAATCCAACAAAGGAAGAGTTATAGTGAGCACGGGAATATCTTCCATCAACAAGCTTTTGCGATGTTCCTGTCTTACCGCCAACACTGATTAATTCCGAATTTGCTTTCTTCCCAGTTCCTTTTATCACAGCATTGCTTAACAGGTTTCTCATAATCCTTGAAGTCTCTTCAGAAATAACTCTTCTCACTTCTTTAGGACTTGAGTCACACACAACAGACCCATCATAACGAACAAGTCTTTTAATAATCTGAGGTTGATAAAGAATTCCGCCATTAATGATAGAGCTGAATGCAGTAATCAACTGAATCGGTGTTACAGATATTTCATAGCCAAACGACAAATAAGTTTTTGATAAAGCTGACCATTTATTTGGCTTTCTTAATAGTCCGCTTGCTTCACCGGGAAGCTGAACAGATGTGTTATAACCGAATCCAAATCCACGTAAATATTTATAATAAGTTTCATCGTCAATCCGTTGAACAAGCTTTGCAACTCCTATATTACTGGACTGCTCAAGTACCTGAGTAGTTGTAAGATGGCTGTGAGGATGATTATCCTTAATGTTTACCCTTTTAAATCTATAATTGCCGTTTTCAACATAAATTGATTCATGCAATGAACACAATTTCTGATCGATCAATGAAGCAAATGTAATTACTTTGAAAGTTGAACCCGGTTCGTAAGTATCTGTTAATGCTTTATTCCTTCTTACATCATCATTGAATTTCCAGTATTCATTTGGATTGAAATCATTCGCATTTGCAAGTGCGAGTATTTCACCTGTGTTAGGATCCATGATGATTCCGATTGCTGAGGAACCGCCATATTCTTTTAATCCGTTTTTAAGTTCTTCTTCTAGAATTGATTGATAGGATTTATCAATAGTTAAATAAAGATTGTTTCCGGGTATAGCAGGTTTGGTTTCCCTATCTTCAATTGATACAAGATCACCGATTGCATTTTTTTCAACAAGTCTTAATCCTTCTTCCCCTTTAAGAACATTATTAAATGATTGTGCAACACCAGTAAGCCCGTTATATTCAGTGTTAACATAGCCAAGAACATGAGAAGCTAGATTGCCATAGTGATAAACCCTTGTTGGATCCTCTCTGTAAAACAAACCGATCTTTTTGTACTCGATAAGTTGAATAGCTTTTTCGCTTGAGGCTTTTTTCTCCAGACAAATTGTCTTGCCTTTTCCGCTTAACAAATTCAGGTAATGAGCTTTTCTTTTTCCAAATACCAAAGAAAATTTTTCAGCAATATCAATTTTGGATTTATTAGACACCATTCGCAGATCGGCATAAAATGAAATGTCGTGGCGGTTATATTCGAGCAGTACGTTATTTCTATCGTAAACCAGACCCCTATCGGCAGGAATTTTTTCAACTCCAACCTGCTGCTTATTAGCAAAGTATTTAAGCTCTTCGCTTTTAACAATCTGTATATCGACAAGCTTTACGATTAAAGCAGCGAAAAACAGAAACATCGAAATTACAATCAGCAGTGCTCTGGAATTAATCATATTTTTGTTTTAATAAACGATTTACTTCTTCTAATTTTTCCTTTGAATATATTAATGTTAAAGCCGGTTCTGTCCTTCTGATCATACCAAGCTCATTTGTAGCTATCCCGACAATTCGTTCTTCTGAGGAATAAGTTTGATAATCGGCAGTAAAATTAATTTCTTTTCCTTGTTCAGTTTTTAATCTATTTTCAGTTTCAAATTTTATTTTTGAAAGTTCTTCTGTTTTTAATTTAAATCCCACGTTAAGCAGCACAAACACAGTTGATATCATAATCATTATCAACAGATAAACGATAATAGGTTTGCTTCCTTTTTTCATATTCTTTCGGCTGCTCTTAGTTTTGCGCTTCTTGAACGATAATTATTTTTAATTTCTTCTGATGTCGGCAGAACAGGTTTCTTCGTAAGTATTTTCAACTTTGGTTCTTTCTTCACTATGCCGACCGGATCAAGTTTAGGACTTAAATATTCAACTGTTTGTTCTTTAAAAAATTCTTTTACAATTCTGTCCTCAAGTGAATGATAAGATATTATCACAATCCTGCTTCCCTTTTTCATTACACCAAGTGAATAGTTCAGAAACGATTTAAGATTTTCCAGTTCATCATTAACATAAATTCTCAATGCCTGAAATACTCTTGATAAAGTTTTTACCCTGTAGTTTGGTGGAACAAGTTCTGATATAATCTCACTGAGTTCACCTGTTGTATTGATCTTCTTTTCAATTCTCTTTTCAACAATTCGTCTGGCAATCTTTCTTGAATTTCTCTCTTCACCAAAAGAATAAATAATATTTGCTATATCTTCTTCAGAATAAGTATTAACAATATCGGCAGCAGTGATTGATTTGCTCTTATCCATTCTGAGATCAAGTTTTGTATCCGATCTGTATGAGAATCCCGATTCAGCATTATCAAGCTGATATGAGGATACGCCAAGATCGGCTAAAATTCCGTCAAAGAACTCAATAGATTCAATCTTTGCAATAACATCAATGAGCGAAAAATTAAAGTTGTAGAGATTTGCACGCTTATCGTTTTCAAATCTCTTCTCAGAAAATTTAAAAGCATCCGAATCGAAATCTGTTGCGATAAGTCTGCCTTTGTCGTTCAGTCTGTTTAAGATCCCCTGAGAGTGTCCGCCGAATCCAAGTGTGCCGTCAAAGTAAACACCGGATGCATCAGTAATTAAAAAGTTTAAACATTCATCAAATAAAACAGGTGTATGATGAATGTTCATTTCAATTCATAACCTTAGCTGCTATTTGTTCAAATGTTTCGGGCGACTGACTCAGGTAGTCTTCATAAATTTTGGGATTCCATACTTCAATCTTTTTTAACACACCAAGAATCAGAACTTCCTTTTCGATCTTAGCATACTCAATAAGGTTTTGTGGTACTAAAATTCTGGACTGAGAATCCATAGTATCTTCAACTGCATACTGTGTAATCATTCTGATGAAGCGAACGTCATCGGGCTGGAATTGATTGAGCTTTAAAAGTTTTTCTTCAATCTGCATCCACTCGTTAAGCGGATAAATATCAATGCACGTCAGTACACCACGTGTCATAACGAATGAATCATTTGCATCGGGCGATATCTGTTTTCGGAGTTTAGCAGGTATGCTAATCCTTCCCTTTGCATCAATAGAATATGTAAATTGACCTCTAAACATGATAATATCTCAATCTAATTTGGAGTTTCTCACCACTTTTCCCCACTACTCCCCAAAATAATGGAAAATTTTAACGAAAGTCAAGAAAAATCTACACTAATCCCACATTTTTTTCTGGGGTAGAGAATTGAGATTTTTGGGTAAAAGACACTGCTTATGGAGAAAAGATTAGTTATGGATGCTGATTTAGAGGAAAATTATTTGCTGACGTTACTCATATAAATAATTAATTGATTTATTAAACAATGAATATCGTAAATATGAAAAGATGATTTAAGAGGTTTCGCCTGCGTAATTCAATATCCGACGCACATTGTTTAAAATTAAATTTGGATTTTTATCGAATTGATTTCGCTTGATGATTGACTACTTCATTCTGATGAACAAAAAAAAGAGGTTGTCTTAAAAGTAAATTTTACTGTCATACTGTCCGCCGCGGTGAAATGTCCGAAGTGTGAACTCATTTTAAAATGTCAGTCTTCGACGAGCTCAGACTGACACTTTGAGACTTCTGAGATAACCTCTTAGAAAAGACTTGAATAAAAATTATTACTCAGTTGGACGACCAACATTTAATTTTTTACTTCTTTCAATTGACTGAAGTGCAAGATATCCGTCACCAAACTTTTTAAGATTATCAAGCTCTGTATCATACTGATCGAAGTGACGTTCTTCATCTGCAACTAAACCTTCAAATATTTGTTTTGATATTGAGTCAGCGTTTGCAGAACATTCATTAGCCCAGAGATTATAATCACGTGCGCTATCGTGTTCCATGTTTGCAGCTTGCTCAAGCATCTTAGCAACGTCTTTAATCTTTTGTACTTCACTGCCGACTTTCATTTCAACTTCACCTTTAAGGAATAAAATTCTTTCGGCAAGAGTTTCAACGTGTAACATTTCATCAATTGCAGTTTTCTTAAAGAGACCGGCTAACAGATCATATCCCTGGTCATCGCATAAAAAATGGAAATACATATACTGATGAACTGCGTATAATTCATCAGCAATTGCTTTATTTAATAATTCTATACTTTTCTTGTGCATATTTAATTCTCCTTAAAATTTAAATGACTAAGTTTTACTGTGCAAATATAAATAAAAGTGTAGTTTTAAATTGTAATCTTAAAGACAAAAAGAGAAATATAAACAGCATGAGAAAAATATTCTTGTGAAAAGCGCCATCTGCCGGAGCCTTCCAAGTGGTGTTTATTTCTACAGATTACTAGCAAGTTCATTTGTTGAAACTAAAAAAATGTTGTATTTTTGATAGCAGCAGCTTATATAAATAATAACAAATCAAGGAGAAGAAGTTATGCCTAAGCAAGTTTCACCATTTCATTCCAAAACCGGGGAAGTATATCATATATATGGAGTCTGTTCAGCGGGTATTGCTATTAAAAAAGGCAGGAAAGTGAAAGGAAAGGGCAATAAAAAACTTTGCAAAGCATGCGTAGGTATAAGGGCTGGTAAAAGACCACGTTAAGAGTCGACTTAATAAGACAAATTCATTTTCAATTCAACGACCCCCGCTTAAAAATGGCGGGGGGTTTTTATTTATAGCTTGATAATATTTTATAAAAAAATTTTGCGAACGCGTTTTGCTATTGGAAATCGAAAATCCCTTTGGAAGGTTTAACTTTGCCTGGTCGATCTGGTTTTTGATCGGGGGCTATGGGACTCTACCACCCTATTGGTATGACGAGGCATTAATTTTCTTTAAAGAAGTTTTATGTAAAGCGATAGATTACGAAAACAGTATCTGCCTGATGGACTGATCAGGCATCTTTTTTTATAGCGGTCGTTTAAAACTCTGTTGTAATGATGGGAAATCACATAAATGTGGTGACAAAGTCGGGTCTTTAAACAACACAAATTCATCAATCCCTAATTCGTTCCAGAGAGCAATTCTCTCTGAACCCCAATACTTAGGATAGAAGCCCATTTGTTTTTTTTCATGTTCCTGAATGCGAGCTTTAAATAATTAAAAACATTTTAACTCCATTTAAATAACTTCAATTTGTATTATTCACACTTCAAACTTTTTACCGGGTTTGCAACTGCAGCTTTTACAGCCTGGTAACTTACCGTCATTACCGCAATCAAAACTGTTGAAAAGGTTGCAATAGCAAATACCCACCACTCTATTGATATCCGGTAGGCATAATCCTGGAGCCATCTATTCATAAAATAGTACGCTACAGGCCAGGCAATTACATTTGCAATCAACACCCATTTTACAAACTCTTTTGAAAGAAGAACGGTTATTCCTGAAACTGAAGCACCCAGTGTTTTTCTAATACCAATTTCTTTATTTCGCTTTTCCGCCATAAATGAAGCAAATCCAAATAATCCCAGACATGCGATTATAATTGCGAAAGCTGCCCCGTATTTAAAAATATTGCCCATTTGCTCGTCAGATTTATACATTGCCGCAAAGTCCTCATCAAAAAACTTATATTCAAAAGGAAATAGCGGAGCAATTTTTTGCCATATTGATTTTACATTTTCAATTGCCGCAGGAATGTCTCCCCCTTTCAGGCGTATCACTACAAATCGTGGCTGATTAGAAAATACTAATGCAATGGGTTCAATCTTACTCTGAGCGGAAGTGAAATGAAAATTTTTCATTACACCTACAATTTGACCATCAACACCAACAAAGTTGATTCTTTTTCCAACCCCCGATTTTGTACCCATTACTTTTAAAAATTCTTCATTAACAAGAAAAGCTCTAGTTGAATCAGTAGAAAATGAATTTGAAAACGACCTCCCTTCAACCATTTCTATTTTCATAGTTTCTACAAAATCAAAATCTACCTGACCAAAGCTAATTATCGGTCTTGAGTTTGGATCTTTGTTATCCCATTT
Source organism: uncultured Ignavibacteriaceae bacterium (assembly GCA_963714415.1). Lineage (GTDB taxonomy): Bacteria > Bacteroidota > Ignavibacteria > Ignavibacteriales > Ignavibacteriaceae > JAGXRK01. The sequence goes on along the minus strand of CAVQOL010000026.1, from coordinate 1,603 downwards.
TGCATCGTCAGAATTACTGCTAATGTTAGTGGGTGTCTGGTTAATTGCGCTTACATTCAAAACATTAGAGGCTTTTAAAAACTCCTGTTTTAATACTGTATATAATTTTACTGATTCACCGCGTAATGGAAGGTATACTAAATGATCTTTTTCATATCCAACCTTTTTTGAACGCATAAACTCCAATTGCTGAAAGGCAACAATAGTGCCTATCACTAAAATAACTGAAAGACTAAACTGAAAAACAACAAGAGACTTGCGAAAGAAATTACTTTTAGCGCCTCTGTTTAGACTTCCCTTTAAAACTTTTATTGGGCTGAATGAAGATAAAAACAAAGCCGGGTAGCTGCCCGAAATTATACCGGCCACGAGCATCACCAGAATCAGTATAATGAAAAACTCAGAATTAAATATCGACCCGACCGTGAATTGTTTTTCCAATAAATCGTTGAATAATGGAAGCGATAGAATTACAATAAGCAATGAAATAATAAATGAAATAAAAGTCAGCAATATTGACTCGCCGAAAAACTGAGTTATTAAATGTTTTCTATCTGCGCCAATGGTTTTTCTAAGCCCAATTTCTTTGGCGCGGCTTTCAGCCCGGGCGGTTGCTAAATTCATATAATTGATACATGCTATCAATAGTATAAAGAAAGCCAGCGCTAAAAATATTTTTAGACTTTGAATTTCGCCGTATACCTGTCCATATCCACTATACCCATAAAGATGAATATCAGTAAGGGGCATAAGCATAAAATCAGGGGCTTGAGTATCACGGATTTTTTTAAGTTCCTCAGGTGGAATATTTGAGGGTGCTTCGCTAAAAATTATATCAACTATTAAATCGGTTAATTTCTTGTTTACGTTTTTAATTTGATTATTGTTTGATAACTGAACATAGGTATTTGCAAAACTTGTGTTCCAGTTTTGGGGAATACTAAATAAATCATTTAGACATTCAAAAGGAATCAGCATACCCGGCTTTAATGTAGAGTTTTGTGGAGCGTCTTTCATAACTCCGGAAACAGAAAAAGCATATTTACTATTGATGGTAAGTATTTTTCCCATCGGATTTTCATTGCCAAAGTATTTTTCGGCCATTGTTTCTGATAGTATTATAGAAAATGGATGATTGAGTGCAGTTTTGGAATTGCCATTTATTAATGGAAATGAAAACATTTCCAGAAAAGATGGATCTACTACCGTTACTGTTGTTTCATAGAAAACATTTTCTCCATATTTTATTAGCATACTTCCCGGCGAAAACGTTCGCGCAAAGTTCTTTATTTCAGGTAGATTATCTTTTAACGCAGGACCTACAGGGTATTGAGTAAGAATGTTATGATATTTTCCCTGAGGCGATTTTTGATCAAATTCTACTCTAAATAGTTGTTTAGAATTCTTATGAAACTTATCGAAGCTTTGTTCATGATAAACGCTTAAAAGTAAAAAGATACTGCAAGCCATCCCTAATGCCAGACCCGCTATATTTATAAATGAATATCCTTTTTGGCGGATAATATTTCTTAACGCTATTTTCAAATAATTTTTTAGCATTTATTTCTCCTCAGGTTTTTCCTTGCAAAACTATTTTCTGTCT
>CAVQOL010000025.1:0-79925 GCA_963714415.1 uncultured Ignavibacteriaceae bacterium | reverse complement strand
GACCGGCTGATTACAAATCAGCTGCTCTACCAACTGAGCTACACCAGCATAAATTTATTTCCAAACAAAATTGGAATTATCTACCAGCTGCTTGTCCCGCCGTAACCTTTGTGAAGGCGGAAGCTACACCAGCATTTTATGGGTACAAAATTAAGATTTTTTACATTTTGAAACAAGGTCTTTAATGTAATTCCCGGAACTCATTTTTTGTCAAAAATTACTATTTCTTCCACCCAAAACAGTTCACAAGAACCTCCACTTGTGTCATCTCTTTTTAAAGAACTCTTCCAATGCCAACCATCCGCTGTATTTACTTCTACCAGATAACCCGTCATTTCAATCAAACTTCCTTTATATATTTTATCTAATTTATCTTCTATGGAACCATCCTTCGGGATGATATGCACATTGGCACTGTTTGTCATAATTTCCTGTCGTGGAATTGGATAAGCATCCGTTTGCCAGTGATACCATCTGTTTCTTTGCGTTACTTTTATCTTATCAATTACTTCTTGATTGGACATTGGACCCCAGCCTAAAGCCAAATCAATCGGAGATAAATCACTTTCTTTTCCCACCGAAAAATTATTCCTGCTTAAAACTCTTGCCGTAATCTTATATTCTGCAAGTGCTTTTATATTGAATTCTCCTTTTTGCCATTCCTTCTTTTCTGAGAGATCATTTTGTATAGGTTGATTGGGAGCTGTTACTCCAGCCGGATATGTTATTACTTTTTCAGGCCAAAAAAAATAAACGATAATTCCGGCAATGAATAAAAAGATTATTGCCAGTTTTTTCATAAAGTTATCAGTATTGTTAATTATCTAGATTGAGAAGTTCTTTAGTGGATCCTTTTTTAGTATAAACTTTAAACTGTACCATTTTCTGTCTGATTTTTTTCATCAATTCAAAAACTAATCCTCTAAATTCAAATATTTCACCAGGATTTAAAATCTTTCCGGTTTTATCACTTATAAAACCAGCGATTGTATTATACTCATCAGATTCAGGTAGATAGTAATTAAAGTTTTCATTGAACTCATCAATGTGCATTGTTCCTAAAATATAATACGTGCCATCCGGTAAACGAGTGAATTGATAAATCTCTCCCTTCGAGCTATCTTTAATTTTTCCTACAATCTCTTCAAGAATATCTTCCATAGTAATCACTCCTTCAGTACCTCCATATTCATCGGTTACTATGGCTAACCTTTCACCCTGATTTTGCATGTCTCTTAATATTTCTGAAATGAGTTTTGTTTCAGGAACAAAATACGCAGGACGTATTAATTTTCTTATTGGTTCTTCTTTTTTCTCAATTATATTTTTTATTATATCCTTTGTATGAAGTACACCAATGATATGATCGGGATTATCTTCATAAGCTGGAACTAAAGTATGCCCGGATTTAATTACCTCAGAAATATTATTCATATCGCTTTCAAGAATATCAACAGCAACCATTTCAGTTCTCGGAATCATTACTTCTTTTGCACGAAGGTCTGTAAATTCAAAAATGTTTTCAATTATTTCCTGTTCAGACTCATCTAATGTTCCAGATTTTACTCCTTCCGAAATAATATCCAGAATTTCATCTTCAGAGGGACGCATTTGTGAAAAATTAGTCTTTTCTTTTATCGGTAAAAGTAAAAAATTACTTATCAAGGTTATAACTGCAGGAATGAATCCAAAAATTTTCGATAAGAAAAGAAGAATGCCGACAGATCTTTTACCTATTGTTTCAGAATACTTAAAAGCTAATGCTTTGGGAATAAGAATGTTGAACACAATAAATATAAAGGTTAGTATAATAACCGAAATAAATATCACTAAGATAGGAAGCAAAAATTTACTGATGTTATTAAACTGTTCACTTAATATTGGATTAATAAATGAGTCTATTATCAAATATCCAATAACTGCCAATAAAACATTTATAGATGAATAAATAACCTGAATTGTTCCGTAAACACTTTCTTGTTTGGTAAGAAATTTTTCAAATACTTTAGCAGTTTTGTCCCCTTCATTTTTCATTTCCTCAATTTTATTTTCACCGAATGTAGAAATTGCAATTTCAGAGGCAGCAATAAGTCCATTTACAATTAGAAGCACCAAAAACAATATTATAATAAAAGTCATATCCTTTAACTTATTTAATAAATTATCGGTACAAAAATAGTGTTGAATGATTTAAGATGCATTAAAACCAAATAAACAAATCTTTATATTTGAATTGTATCATAAATAAAACAAAGTAATGCAGGCAAAACAAATAAAAATTGTTGATAAAGAGAATCTCCTTCTAAAATGGGAAGATGATTCCGAAACATTGCTTAAAATAAAATATATGCGGGATGAATGCCCTTGTGCTGGATGCAAAGGTGAAACAATTCTTCTCAGAACTTATCGTCCTCCGAAGTTACAGATGTTTTCTCCTGAAATGTATAAGATTAAAAACATTGACGTTGTTGGCGGATATGCAATTAGAATTACATGGCAAGATGGGCACAATACCGGGATTTATAGCTGGGAATATATTCGTCAACTTGAAAAAGATCAATCGGAAAATAAAGATCAAAATTATGAGCCGCTTTTATGATTACTAAAAATGAACTAAAATATTTTGTTTCACTTCACCAGAAAAAGCATCGTCGTCAGGAAAATAAATTTTTAGTCGAGGGTGAAAAGATTGTGAAAGAAGGAATATTGTCTAAATATCCCTGCGAAGTTGCATTTATGACAAACGGATTCTTTTCAAACAATGAAGAGTTGATCAAATTCATTAAACAACGACAAATAAAAATAGAAATAATTAAAAATCAGGAGTTTGAAAAGCTTTCCGATACAAAATCTCCGCAGGGAATTGCCGCTGTTTTTATAAACAAAAGAAGAAAATTTATTTTAAGAGAATTTGAAAATGAAAATGTTCTAGTTTATCTGGATAATATCTCTGATCCCGGTAATGCTGGCAGTATTCTAAGATCGTGTGATTGGTTTGGAATAAAAAATGTTTTTATAAGTAAAAATTCTGCTGAATATCTTAATCCAAAAGTAATCAGATCATCAATGGGTTCAATTTTTCATCTTAACATTTTTGAAGATTTTGACTTTGAGGAATTATCTGTTCTTAAACAGAATGGATTTAAAATCCTTTGTACTGATCTAAATGGCAAAAGTATTTTTTCCTTGATTAAACCTGGTAAATCATTAATAGTCTTTTCAAACGAGTCTACGGGTCCTTCTTCAGATATATTAAATTTTACTGATGAAAAAATAACCATTCCCGGTTCCGGAAAAGCAGAATCATTAAATGTTGCATCTGCTGCTGCTGTTATACTTGCACAGCTGACTAAAAAATAAAAAGGCGAACAAAAATTGTTCGCCTCATTCATATACTAATTTCATTTATGAAATTATTTTAATAGAATCATCTTTTTAGTTTCAACAAAGTTCTCTGTTTCAATCCTGTAAAAATAAATTCCTGTACTTACTTTGTTGCCAAAGTGATCATCACCATTCCAGGTTATTTCATAAGTCCCATTAGATTGCTGCTGGTTCACAAGATTTTTAATTTCTCTTCCCAATACGTCATAAATCTTTAAGCTTACATTTCCTGAATTTACGACACTATACCGTATTACTGTTGATGGATTAAAGGGATTTGGATAATTCTGTGATAGCTGATATTCTGAAACAGTACCGCTTTCCAAGGTTTCAACATCGGAAAGTATTCCCTCTTCAGGTGTTGGCAGCTTTACAGTTGTATAGATATGAAATTCACCCGGTTCAAGCAGATAAGGGGTTGATAGATTGAAAACATCAACACTGTCACCGCTGAAGAAATCATACCACACCCCTGTTTTAGTATAGTTGGCTGTAATAGTTAAAGGTCCGACATAAAAATTACCAATAATTACCACATCCATAGTTGGGTGTCTGATAACTAATTTTTTTCCATATCCACTGCTTATCTCAAATGTAAAATCACTACTGCTAAAAGCCTCGTAATTTGTTTTAAGGTTTATAAGCGCCTGAAATACTTTATACAAATTTGTTCGTCTTGCGTCATTAAGAAAATCCCATCTTATTGGTTTGGGGGAGGTTTTTGCATAGTCTGTTCCATCAGGTCAGGTACAGTACCAGTTGCAGGATCATAAAAGATTGAATAATCATAGCCAAGTTCACCAAACTGCCAGATCATTTTTGGACCCGGAATTGTAAAATAAAATGCTGCTGCAAGCTTTATACGATTTAATGCTACACTTGTATCTTTAATATTATAGGTTGGTGCGGAATTTCCAAATCGAATGTTTTTATACATTAATCTTTCTTCATCGTGACTTTCCATATATGCAACGAGATGAGGAACCGTCCATCCTCTCGATTTATATGATACACCGTTCAAATCTGAGCTATATCCCATCGTTGCTTCATTATATTGATGGTTCATATTTCCCCAAAGCATCATTCCATAATTTGCAAGAACTGTTTCTTCAGAATTATCAGCAAAGTGTTCAAGAATAACATATGCGGTTGAATCAATTTCCCATATTTTATTTGCCATGCGGGTAAGAATATCAATCCTAGATTGATCATATTGTCCCCATACGCCAACATCAGTACGTAAATCGTTGAGTGAATCCTTTTGATAGATCGAATCTGAATCCGTCAAACTTAAATTCATTTAACCAATATTTATTAACACGATCAACAAAATATTTTGTTGCAGAACTTTCGTGGTTAAAATCATTAAACACACTATAAGGATGTGTTGCCTGTATATTTAAATAAGGATTGTCGGCAGCAGGTCTGCTGTTTGCATCATCCCACCACAACATTGCAAGCGGAGAAAGATTATCTGCCTGGTTTAGAACCATATCAAGTATAACTGCTATTCCGTTTTGATGACAAAGATCAATAAATGCTTTTAAGGTATCTGCCGGACCGTAAGCTTTATCAACAGCAACGTGATAAATCGGATTATAACCCCAGCTATTATTTCCTGAAAATTCCATAATCGGCATTAGTTCGATTGCATTTACTCCTAGAGATTTTAGATATGAAAGTGTGTCTTTAAAAATTGAAATGTACGCTGTGTTGAAAAATCCCTAACAAGCAATTCATAAATAACTAACTTTTCTTTTGGCGGCTTTACAAAATCTGTAATAATCCACGGATATGGTGACTGTGCAGTTCTTAAAACACCAACTACACTGGATGTTTTTCCTACTGGATAAGCTTTTAAGTGCGGGATAGGATGTAGAACTAATATATTTATCATTCCAGGGATCAAGTATTTTTTCACGAATATGGATCACCGGTTCTGATTTTTCCATCAACATAATATTGAAATGAGTATTCCGTTCCCGGGCTAAGTCCAGTAAGATTGATCCACCAAATTACACTGTCCTGTGTAACCTCGTGTTTATTCATATAGTAAGATGTATTTACTTTCCAATCATTGAAATCGCCAATTACATAGATATAATCTTTAAGCGGAGCGAAAAGTGCAAGGGTTGCGGTTGTTGCCCCTGTGTAAGTAATTCCCGGCTCAATACCTGCTGGTATCGGTAAATTCTGAACAATTGGATTAACAAACATTATAAATGATGTAGAATCGGTTCGACCCGAAGTATCCACTCCCACTGCTGTAATATTATGAGCTCCGAGCGTGTAATTCGAATGTACAAAATCATAAGTGAGTTGATTAGTATCTGTTTGTTCTACTTGACTTCCATCAACAAAAAGACTTAATGATGAAACCTGAGTCTCAACTTCCACCGCAAGAACATTTATTTCAACAGTATCACCTTCATTTATAAATGCCGGCGAACGAAGCGGATCACCGTAGCTAACATCTACTTCTGGGTTTTGAAAAATTAAATTTATTCCCTTTACGTAAAGATCAATAAATATGTCTGGTCTCGTCTGCTTTGTAGCATCGGAAGTTCTAAATACTAAACTGAGCTTTATGATTTTCTCATTAGAATTTGTAACACTATAAAATGTACGGGGGTAACCTACTGTAAGTTTATAAAGATTCGTTCCTAATCTATCCAATACAGGTTGATTAGTATTGTTTGCCCAGTCGCCAATTACATATTGCCAATTTTTTATAGTTCCGAGAGAGTCAACCGTTACACCGGTATGAGCGTAAAGAGTGCCGGTGTAGTTTAACAATTCTTCAGCACCTGGTTGCGTTGCATCAAAAATTATTACAATACTATCAGACTCAGTAGGTTCAAAAGGCTGTGTAGTAACTATTTGAGAAATTCCGGTTCCAACAAAAAGAATAGTAATTATAAATAATAATCTGAGTTTCATAAATATCCTGAGTTTTATTCTGATTTTTTTCCAATGATTTGAACAATAATTTTTCTTGAACGGCTCCTGTTATCGAAATCAACAAATATTATCTGCTGCCAGGTCCCTAAAATTAAATTACCATTTTAAATGGAACAGAAAAAGAAGTTCCTTGCAAGGCAGAACGTAAATGCGAATGTCCGTTTCCGTCATGCCAGGTCTGATCGTGATGATAACTAACATTCGAAGGAATAATTTTTTCAAAGAATGCAGGATAATCTTTCAATAGACCCGGTTCATATTCAATTGTAGTAATTCCCGCAGTTGAACCGACAGCAAAAACATTAACATTGCCTTCAACAAATCCACAAGAATTTATAACATCCTGTACTTTTTCGGTAATATCGGTCAGATGGCAGTTGCCAGAGGTTTTTATGTCAAAAGAATGTGTTTCAAGATCAATCATAGCTAAAATATTTGTATTAATTCCGGCTCAAATTAACGTTGTCGTCTCCAAATAACAAGGGATTTTAATTCATGGAATTTCCACAAAAAGCCAAGAAAGACTTCTAATTATGAGTGTAAATCTCGAAAAAGTGTAATTAAGCATATCTTCAAGAAAGTGAATTTGAGTTGTTTATTTAGCTCTTACAGGCTAATTTTAATAGCCAAAAAAGTAATTTTTGTTAATAAAATTAATGGAATGTATTATGCTCTCTAAAGATTATATTGAATTAGAAAATAAGTACGGTGCACACAATTATCATCCGCTCGATGTTGTAATTGCCAAAGGTGAAGGCGTTTGGGTTTGGGATGTTGAAGGCAAAAAATATCTTGATTTCCTTTCGGCATATTCTGCTGTAAACCAGGGACATTGTCATCCAAAGATTGTAAAAGCAATGAACGACCAGGCACAAACTCTCACACTTACTTCTCGCGCTTTTTACAACAATGTTTTAGGTGAGTATGAAAAATACATCACTGAATTATTTGGTTATGATAAAGTGTTGCCTATGAATACCGGAGTTGAAGGTGATGAAACTGCCGTAAAGCTTGCAAGAAGATGGGGCTATGATGTTAAGGGCATTAAGAAAAATGAAGCTAAAATTATTGTTGCTAATGAAAATTTTCACGGCAGAACTATGATGGCAGTCTCTGCTTCGACTGATCCTGATTCTTACGAAGGTTATGGTCCGTTTTTACCAGGATTTGTAAAAATTCCTTTCAATGACATTTCCGCTTTAGAAAAAGCTTTAGAAGATCCGAATGTATGTGCATTTATGGTTGAACCAATTCAAGGTGAAGCAGGTGTTATGGTTCCCGATGATGGATATCTTAAAAAAGCCGAGCAACTTTGTAAATCAAAAAATGTACTTCTGATTTGTGATGAAGTTCAAACAGGGTTAGCAAGAACAGGAAAAATGCTCGCATCTGATCATGAAAATGTAAGACCAGATATTTTAATTCTAGGTAAAGCATTGTCTGGTGGTACAATGCCCGTATCAGCAATTCTTGCAGACGATAACATTATGCTTACAATTAAACCCGGTCAACATGGTTCTACTTTCGGAGGAAATCCTTTAGCTTGTAAAGTAGCTATAGCATCTTTACAGGTTCTGGTTGAAGAAAAACTAGCTGATAATGCCGATAAAATGGGCAAACATTTTCGTGCAGAGCTACAAAAAATGGTTGATGAATTTGAACATGTCTTATTAGTACGCGGCAAAGGATTATTAAATGCTGTTGTGATTAAGCCTTCGAAAGATGGAAAAACTGCTTGGGATGTTTGTATTGAATTAAAAAATAACGGTGTTCTGGCAAAACCGACTCACGGAGATATTATTAGATTTGCTCCGCCTTTAGTTATTAAAAAAGAAGAAATTGATTTTGCTCTTGGAGTTATTAGAAAAGTTCTTTCCGAGTTTAATTAAGGACAAATAAATATTTTCTAACAGCGATTTTTTGAAAGTAATTTTAAAAGATCGCTTTTTTTTCTAATTTTATCCATTCAGATAATCATTAATTTCAACTTCGGTTTTCTCAATAGCCAGTTTTAACTTTACCATTCTGTCGCTGCAGCTATTATAATCATTATTTTTCGCAGATAACTCTATTCCTAAAGATTCGTCGCCGGATTGGCTTGCACCAACCGTATAACTTGAGCCTTTCATTGAATGAGCAAGCTCACTTAATTTTTTCATGTTATGATCCTCAAGTACTTTCATCATCTGTTCAAATTTGGATTTAGTATCTAAAACGTAATCTTTAAGCAAATCGATTTCAAAAGATTTTTCTCCAAGACTAACTTTATTCAATCTATCTAAGTCTAAAAATTTATTATTGTTATCAGACAATTTTTCTTCCTCCTTCTGTTCCGGGGTGGCCTCAACTTTTAAAAGTTTATCAATTAATCCAAGCAGCTCAAAACTTTTGATTGGTTTTGAGATATACTCATCCATTCCGGCCTTAAGACATTTTTCACGGTCTCCAATCAATGCGTGAGCTGTAATGGCAATAATGGGCACATTGTTTTTAGGGAAATCCATTTTTCTAATTTTGGCAGTAACTTCAAGTCCATCTATTTCCGGCATCTGGACATCCATCAATAACAAATCATAATGATTATTTGAATATGCTGATAAAGCATCACTGCCATTTAATACAGCGTCAGCATTAAAACCAGCAGAAGACAGAATCTTTAACACTACTTTCTGATTTATCAGATTATCTTCAGCAAGAAGCAGCTTATATTTTTTTCTTTTCTCAAAGTTATGCTTAATTATTGAAGTCTCATCTTTTATGGATTTATCCTTGATAAAAGTAGATTTTTGAGAAGCATCTAATTGAAACTCCCGAGTTTCAACTGATTTAAATACAAATATTTCAAAGGAAAACCTGCTGCCATGCCCTTCAACACTTTCGCATCTGATATCACCACCCATTATCGTAACAAATTCTTTACAAATAACCAGACCTAAGCCAGTACCGCCAAATTTGCCGCCTTCAGAACCATCTATCTGTGAAAATGGTTTGAAGAGTTCGTTTATTTTATCTGCTGGAATCCCAATACCTGTATCAGTAATAGATGCTAAAACCTTGACTCTGTTCAACGTATATTGTTCTGTTTTTATCTCAAGAGTAATTTCCCCTTCACTCGTAAACTTAACAGCATTGCTCAAAAGGTTTATAAATATCTGTCGTATTCTTGTTGGATCACCGATAAAATTCAGTTCACTTTCATCAGGCATCTTAGTTTTTATCTTAAGACCTTTTTCAGCAATTTTTCCCTGAATAATAGAAATTGATTGATCAACTATTTTCTTGAAGTTAAAATTAAGTTTTTCAAGTTCTACTCTGCCGGATTCTATTTTACTGAGATCAAGTATGGCATTTATTATCTCCAGCAAAGCTTCGGCAGATTGCCTTGCTGTACCTACGTACTGTTTTAGCTCTTCTTTATCTTCATAAATATCATTTTCAATTAACGATAAGAATCCGATTATTCCATTCATCGGAGTTCTTATTTCATGGCTCATATTAGCAAGAAACTTTGTTTTTAATCCGCTTAATTTAAGTGCTTCCTGTGCAAGTCGATCCGATTTTTCTTTTTCTTTAATTAAATTTATTTCAGCTCTGTTCCTCTCCTGCTCCGCTGCTAGTTGTTTTGAAACATCGGTAACATTAGCTTCAAAATAATATGTGTTAGGAACATTATCCTTTAGTTTAATTACATTCATACTTGTAGTAATTTCTTCACCATTTCTTTTTATGAACGTAAGTCTGAAATCTGTTGCTTTTCCTCTTTCATTTAATATTTTTATAAGCTTGTCTCTCTCAACCAGATTCGTGATAATCTGTTTCATGTTCTTATTCATCAATTCGGAAATAATTTCATAGCCGAGCATTCGGGCAAATGCGGGATTTATCGTAAGAAATTTTCCCTCGGGTGTTATTTGAAAAATACCTTCTGTTGAGTTATTAAATATAGATCTGTACCGCAGTTCAGACTGCTCAATTTTTAAAGATTTCTCCGACAATAGCAATCTCATTCTAAAATTAATAGCACTGCCGATAACTGAAATGAGACTTAAAAATAAAACAAATATAACCGACTCGAACATATTCGGAAGGAAATAAATCCGGTGATCATTAAACAGTATTGCTGCAGCAAAAACAATATTATAATAGATTGCAACTAAAATTTGATTTTTAACATCCCAGTTAAGAAACATTGCGGAAGTGAATATCATTAATCCAACTATATGCGAATTGAACACAAGGGTATGCGGTAAGAGAAGTATCATTGCCCCGGACGAGATAATTATTGTTAGCAATAATATATGAACAAAAATAATTGAAGCTCGAGCCGCAAGTTTAGTGTACAGCATGATAAGAATGCCAAAAGAAATCAATGTTGCGGTTAAACGTATAACATATACTTCAAGCGAAAATTCCTGATAATGACGGACTTCAAATAACATTGCGAAAAGACCGGATATCGAGATAAAAAATGCTAAGACCTTAAGTGGAGTAATAAGGTATAGATTGGATTCCTTTACAATCCTATCATATCGCTCACCATTAAACGGCAAGGTAGGTTTAAATAAAAAATCCAGTACTGAGTTTTTTTCGCTCATTATCTTATAGTCTATTATTATTATTACTTGTGCAAAAATCCACAATTTTTTCATTAAATAATAGTGTTACAGTTAACGATTTTGTATATGTTAGCAATAGTTATTTTGGCACAATATTTATATGACAGATATTCTATACTCAATCGATTTAAGCGTACTATATTTTTTTAACCACACACTTTCAACCGGCTTCCTCGATAAGTTTTTCTCAATAATAACCAACGTTAATAACTGGTATATAGCTTACGTAATTCTGATTGGAATAAGCTGGACCAAAGGCGGGCGTATAGGTAAAATTGCTGTAGTTGGCGTAATATTACTTATTCTCGTCGGCGATCAGCTAGGACACAGAGTTTTTAAGGAAATTATTGCTCGTGTGCGTCCTTGTAATGCTCTATCAGATATAATTACACCTCTGGGCTGCACTGGCAGTTATTCATTTCCTTCAAATCACGCAATAAACAACTTTGCCGCGGCAATGTTTTTCTATCGTCTGTTTCCAAAATTAAAGTGGTTACTCTTCATAACAGCTTTTTTTGTTGCACTTTCAAGAGTGTATCTTGGTCTTCATTATCCATCTGATATAATTGGCGGAGCATTAATTGGAATGTTCTTCGGGTATATTTTTGCAGAAGGTTCTTTAAGACTAAATTTCTGGTTCGAACAGAGAAATAAAATAGGAGACAATTCACAATTCTCAACGGAGAATAAAAATGAATAAGTTTTTTTTAGCAGCAATATTTCTTGGATTTTTATTTTCCGAAGTTTATGGAAATACTGTCTGCTCAACTATAGAATTTGCCGATTCAGTTTACATCCGAGCTCTCGATTATTATGATGAATCTGAAGACAGCTCAACTACAGTAGGAATTACTTATCCAAAAATTTTCGGACTGTCTAATAAATCTGTTGAAGAAAAAATCAATGTATTTTTAGAAGAGGAATTCTTAAAATCTGTTGAATTATTTGAAGAGTTTGTAACATCACTCGATTCATTTCCAACAATGGATTATGAATCAGGAATGTTCTTCAGCTTCGAAACAGGTTTTGATATTAAATTACTTAACGAATCAATTTTTAGTTTTACACTTAATCATTACGAGTTTACCGGCGGAGCACATGGAAACTTCTTTTCGATGGGTTACACCTTTGATTTAAATTCAGGAAATCTTTTAAGTCTAAATCAAATTATTAAAGCTGAATCACTTCCCTTTATTACCAGATTATGTGAAGATAAAATTAAGGAAATGTTTGAAGCTAATTCTCTTTTCGATGCAGGATTATTTGAAGACGCTTTGGAATTAGACCTGGATCAGGACTTTTATTTGGTAAATGGTGCTTTGGTTTTTCAATTCGATCCTTATGAAATTGCTCCATATTCAATGGGCAATATCGAAGCTATAATTCCTCTGAATGAAATCAGTGAATTTATTATTCTTAATTCCCTTCTTAAAGAATGATGTATGAAAGAAAATCTTTGTGTTCGAAAAGCCGTTCCTGCTGATGTTCCCATAATTCTTGGTCTGATAAAAGAATTAGCTGAGTATGAAAAACTTGTACACGAACTGAAAACAACCGAACAAGATTTACATCAAATTCTTTTCGGGAATAATTCATTTGTTGAAGTTTTAATTGCTGAATATAATAATCAAGTAGCCGGATACGCACTATTCTTTCATAATTTTTCTACTTTTGTGGGCAAGCCCGGTTTATATCTGGAAGATCTTTACGTAAAACCTGAATTGCGTAGTAAAGGCATTGGTAAAATTTTATTAGAGAAAATCATTTCCATCGCAAAAGAAAGAAACTGTGGAAGAGTTGAGTGGTCAGTGTTAGATTGGAATACGTCAGCTATAGAATTTTATAAATCCAGAGGCGCTATTTCTCTTGATGAATGGACAATTTTTCGTCTTACTGAGGATAAGTTTTAACCTTAAATACAAGCAAATATCCACGCTAAAATCCTTATTAAAATCCTATAGATTTCTTTATCTTTACGCCTGAATTTTCAACAGATACTAATCTATTTCATATTAAGAAAGGCAGATAATGGCATTAGAAAACAGACGTGTAGTTGTTACCGGTTTAGGAGCTTTAACTCCAATTGGTTTAACTGTTGAAGAATTTTGGAATTCTATGATGGAAGGTAAAAGTGGTGCTGCGCCAATTAAGGCTTTCGACACATCAAGATTAGATACCAAATTTGCCTGCGAGTTAAAAGGATTTGATGCCGGAAACTATCTCGACAGAAAAACTGCTCGTCGACTTGATCCTTTTGCACAATATGCCCTTGTCGCCACTCAACAAGCTATTAAAGACAGCGGACTTAATCCGGAAAATTTATCTGACGAAGAAAGATCAAGAATCGGTGTAATATATGGAAGTGGTATTGGTGGAATACAAACTTTTTATCAACAAGCTATCATAAATCACGAACAAGGTCCTAATAGAATTTCTCCCTTCTTTATACCAATGTTAATTCCTGATATTGCCGCAGGTCACATTTCGATGCAATACGGTTTTCGTGGTCCGAATTACTGTACTGTTTCAGCGTGCGCCACAGGAAATAATAATATGATTGACAGCTTTCTTCTTATTAAAAATGGTCTTGCAGATGTTATGATTTCCGGCGGAAGCGAAGCTTCAATCAACGAAATGGGAGTGGGCGGATTTAATGCAAACAGAGCCTTATCCACGAGAAATGATTCACCTGAAACAGCAAGCAGACCATTCGATGCAACACGCGATGGTTTTGTAATGGGCGAAGGAGGCGGCACTTTAGTCCTTGAAGAGCTTAATCGTGCTATTGCTAGAGGAGCTAAAATTTATGCTGAAATGGTTGGAGTTGGTTTATCCGCTGATGCACATCATATAACAGCGCCTCACCCAGATGGTGCCGGAGCAATTCTTTCAATGGAGATGGCTATTAAAATGGCTGAAATAAAACCTGAAGAGTTTGATTATGTTAATATGCACGGTACCGCAACTCCGCTTGGCGATATTGGCGAGACTAAAGCAATTAAAAAAGTTTTTGGTAAGCATGCATATAAGATGAATCTCTCATCAACAAAAAGCATGACCGGGCATCTTCTTGGTGCTGCCGGTGCTGTTGAAGCAATTGCTACAATTCTTGCACTTATTAATAACAAAATTCCGCCAACAATTAATTTTGAGCATCCGGATCCTGAATGTGATCTCAATTATACATTCAATATACCACAGGATAGAAAAGTTAGCTACGCTCTTAGCAATGCGTTTGGATTTGGCGGGCATAATACTTCTGTTATTTTTAAGAAATATTCTGCTTAAAAAATGTTACTCGGAATTTTTAGTTTATTTCCTCTTCAAAAACAGAATCCGGAATTCCTTTATTCACTTTGTAATTTGAATAATTAACGTAAACTTTTCCTTTTGTTATTGTGCTGCCTAAACTTGCTTTTGATTCCTTTTTGGTTTCAGGCTCCCCCATCATTCCGGTAGGTAAATTCATTTTATCAATGTTGAAAGAGAAAATCATTTTAGATGGAAGTGGATAACTCATCTTTTCATTATAGGAAAAGTCTATTATAAAAGTACCGTTAATTTTAGTAGTTGATTCGATTTTTCGGATAAAATTCTTCTCTTCATCAATCCATAGAGTTGAAAGTATTACATCTGCATTTGTGCCGAGCGGAATTACTTTAATCACAGCAGTCTTACGATCATTTAAAATTTCTTCTTTCTCATAAATTGATGTATAAGTCATCCTTTCAGCAAAGAAGCTGGAGAAAAATTAAATCCGTTTTTAGGCAGCATGGCAAATCCTTCACTTTTGAGAGCAATTTTATCAGGCTGCTTAAAAAATATTTTTGCATTTGATTCAGGAACTTTTAGAAATTCCACATCAACTTTAATATTAACATCTACTTCATAGTCTTTTATTTTTTCAAAATTCGCTACCACTTTTTGAAGAATCTGATCAGGATCCTTTTTCTGTGGAATGATCAAAAAATTTATTGCTAAAAAAATCACTATTATTTTATACATCATTATCCTCACTAAGTTAAAATATCCTTTCTATTAAAGATTAGAAGAGCGGCTGTAAAAAACACAGCCACGTGACCAATAAGAATACCCGCAGCTTTTATTATTTCCGAAAGATCAACCGGATCATCAAAAAATAATCTCCAGCTCATTATGTAATTAGTGAATAAGTATGGTCTTATCTCTTTAAAAATATCTACCTGAAGTGCTGAAATAACTAAGAATACTATTATTACAGCCATTGTGCTGATGATCGGACCAATCGCATTTTCAACCAAGGATGAAAAGAAAAAAGCAAGTGAAGCCACCACTGACATTCCTAAAGTTGCAAATCCGTATCCAAGCAGAAATCTCCAAAGCACATCAGTTTGCTCAAGAATTATTATTGCATCAGCGTTAATAACTATTAGTTCTCCAACACCAAAAAGAATTAACCCTAAACCAAGACTAACTATTGCAAGCCAAAGTACGAGCAGATTTGTATAAACAATTCCGGCAAGAAATTTTGAAACGACAATTTGAGTTCTGGAAATCGGTCTTGTTACCAGTAATCTATAAGTACCAGACGTTGCTTCGCCGGCTAATAAATCTCCTGCAACCAAGGTGATTAAAAACGGAATGTGTACTGCCAGACTGGCTAAAGTGATATATGATACTAAATATCCATTTAAAAGATTTCCAACGAATACAAAAGATTCCCGAATATTTCGTGTCATAAAATTTAATGTATGGCTGCCTTCAACAAGCATTGCTATATGAATTAGAGGAACAAGTAATCCAATTGCGATAAATCCTATATAGGTTCTCCATTTCTTAAAGATTTTATAGAGCTCAATTCTCAGAAGTGTAAGCATTATGCAACCTCATCAGTAATTTTGAGGAAATAATCTTCAAGCGATTTTTTGGGAACTATTGAACTGACCTTTATTCCGTTTTCAACCATTAGTTTATTAATTAAATATATCTCTTCATTCTGAATAAAAAACACTAATACACCTTTTGATTTAGAATCAATTTTGTCAATCCATTTTGTTTCTTTGAGTAGATTAAAAGATTTTTCTTCATCATCGATTTCAAAAGTAACTTTAAGTAAGTTTGCGTTTAATAAATCACGCACATATCCTTCAACTTTTGTCATTCCTTTATCGATAATAATCATTCTGTTTGCTACCAGTTCAACTTCGTGAAGAATATGAGATGAAAGGAAAATAGTTTTTTTCTGATCTTTACTTAGTTGTAAAATCAGGTCACGAATTTCTTTCATCCCTTGCGGATCTAATCCTGTTGTTGGTTCATCAAGAATGATAAGATCAGGATCATGCAATAGAGCTTGCGCAATTCCAAGTCTCTGTTTCATTCCGTGAGAATAAGTTTTTACTTTGCTTTTTGCGCGTTTATCTAAACCCACAAGTTCAAGCATCTCCATAATTCGTTTTCTGCTGATTTCTTTGCTCGAAATTCTACCTAAGATTTCAAGGTTCTTATAAGCGCTTAAATTTCCATAAAAATCAGGTTTTTCGACGATAGCGCCAACATTTTTGAGTATCTCAATTCTATTCTGCGTAAGTAATTTATCAAATATTTTAATACTTCCTTCACTGGGGCGAATCAAAGAAAGAAGCATTCTGATAGTTGTACTTTTTCCGGCTCCATTCGGACCTAAAAATCCAAATACATCACCTCTGTAAACATTAAGGTTAAGATTATTTACCGCTTTAACTTCTTTGAAGTTTTTAGTCAGGTTTTTTATCTCAATTATTTTTTCAGGATTCAAATCTACATCCTTATGATTTTATTTTGCTTATATTGTTATAACTAAAATAGCTTAAATAAAGTTGCTTTTGAAGAGATAATGTATAAGTGGCAGTAATTACTGATTGAGTGCCAAAAAATATTTATAAAAATTCTATTAATCCATAAAAATTAATTTTGATTTTTGATTTTTTAGCCTTAAAATTGCCCTCTTTTTTTTCGAGCAAAAAATTTATTTTCTCGAGTTCATACAATCTATTTCAATTATAATATTTTTTTTTTAGTTTGAGTTTGGAATTAAAATTAAGGCACAAACAACCTTAAAAAATTTCAAACCAACGCTTTGTTTTTTAGTCGACATATCTTAAATAATTTTACAGTAAATATTGCCCCTGTCATTAGGAGAACTGAATGAAAATAACCAGACTATTTACCCAAGCCGGAACTGATCCTTTTGCTTCTTTTGAATTTGTAAAAAGAACTTCAGAAATTAGAAATCCCGATGGTTCAATAGTCTTTAAAATGGAAAATGTTTCAGTACCTAAAAATTGGTCACAAGTTGCAACCGATATAGTCGCACAAAAATATTTTAGAAAAGCTGGCATACCAAAATTACTTAAAAAAGTTAAAGAAAAAGGTGTTCCAACCTGGCTTCAACCTTCTACAGCAGATACAGAAAGTTTAAGCCAGTTGCCCGAAAACGATAGATCAACATCCGAAACAGATTCGAAGCAAGTATTTCATCGTTTAGCAGGAACCTGGACATATTGGGGCTGGAAAGCTAATTATTTTGACAGTGAAGAGGACGCAAAAGCTTTTTATGATGAATTAGCTTATATGCTGGCTAATCAAATGTGCGCACCTAATAGTCCTCAATGGTTTAATACCGGACTCAATTGGGCGTATGGAATTACCGGTCCATCTCAAGGACATTTTTATGTTGATTATCAGAGCGGCGAATTAGTCAACTCAACTGACGCATATACACATCCACAGCCTCACGCTTGTTTTATTCAGTCCGTAACCGATGATCTTGTTACTGAGGGCGGAATAATGGACCTGTGGATTCGTGAAGCAAGATTATTTAAATATGGTTCAGGAACAGGTTCTAATTTTTCAGAATTACGAGGATTAAATGAGCCATTAAGCGGTGGAGGTAAATCATCCGGATTAATGTCATTCTTAAAAATTGGCGATAGATCTGCCGGTGCTATAAAATCAGGTGGAACTACCCGTCGTGCTGCAAAAATGGTTACGCTGGACATGGATCATCCGGACATTGAAGAATATATTAATTGGAAAGTTGTTGAAGAGCAAAAAGTTGCTGCTCTTGTTGCCGGTTCAAAATTAACAAGTAAACATCTTAATGCTATAATGAAAGCTTGTTATGATGAGCATCCGGAAAATGACAGATTTAATAAGCAGCTAAATAAAAAATTGAAGCATGCTGTACTCGAGGCAAGAAAAGCTGAAATTCCAAATAGCTATATTGAACGCGTAATTCAATTAGCTAAAATGGGATTCAAGTCAATCGAGTTCCCTATTTATGATACTGATTGGAACTCTGAAGCTTATGCTACAGTCTCCGGTCAGAATTCCAATAATTCAGTCCGTGTTACTAATGAGTTCATGAATGCAGTTATTAATGACAACGATTGGAATCTATATTGGAGAATTGAAAAAAGAAAAGCTAAAAAAGAGGCAAGAAATCCGAAACCTTGCAGAACTCTAAAAGCAAGACATTTGTGGAATGATGTAGCAAATTCTGCCTGGGCTTGCGCAGATCCCGGTCTTCAATTTCATACAACAATTAACGAATGGCATACCTGTCCTGAAGGCGGAGAAATTCATGCATCAAATCCTTGCAGTGAATATATGTTTCTTGATGATACCGCATGTAATCTTGCATCTATGAATCTCGTAAAATTCTATAATACAAAAAATCATTCGTTTGATATTCAAGCTTATCGTCACACAACAAAACTATGGACTATAATTTTGGAAATTAGTGTTTTAATGGCACAGTTTCCAAGCAAACAAATTGCAAAACTTAGTTATGAATATAGAACTTTAGGTTTAGGCTATGCTAACCTTGGTTCATTACTTATGCTTCAGGGTATTCCTTATGACAGTGCAGAAGCATTTGCAATTGCCAGTGCGCTTACTGCAATAATGCATATGACATCTTATGCAACTTCAGCAGAAATGGCTAAAGAATTAGGACCATTCCCTCGCTATGAAGAAAATAAAGAGAATATGCTTCGTGTTCTTAGAAATCATAGAAGAGCTGCGTATAATGTTCCTAACGAGGAATATGAAGGTCTTTCTATGTTCCCAACCGGAATAAATCCCCAATTCTGCCCTTCTGATCTGCTTAAGGCTGCCAGAGTAGATGCTGACAAAGCAGTGGAGTTAGGTGAGCAGTACGGTTACCGTAATGCACAAGTAACGGTAATTGCACCAACCGGTACAATCGGCTTAGTTATGGATTGCGATACTACAGGCGTTGAGCCTGATTTTGCTCTGGTAAAATTCAAAAAGCTTGCTGGTGGCGGATACTTCAAAATAATAAATCAATCTACACCGCCGGCTCTTGAAAAAATGGGTTATAATAAAGATCAGATAAATGAGATAATTAAATATGCAAAAGGAGCAGGCACTTTAGTTGGATGTCCGTATATCAATCCTGAATCCCTAAAGGCAAAAGGTTTCTCGGATGATGCTCTTTCAAAAATCGAGAAGGCTTTACCAACGGTTTTCGAACTAAGCTTTGCTTTTAACAAATTTGTTCTTGGAACCGAGTTCCTCGTAAAGAAATTAGGTATAGATGAGGCTGAAGTAAGTTCATTTGATTTTAATCTTTTAAAAAATCTCGGTTTCTCAAAACAGGAAATATCATCCGCTAATGATTATATATGTGGAACAATGACAATTGAAGGGGCACCTTTTCTAAAGCACGAACATTATCCTGTATTCGATTGTGCAAGCAAATGCGGTAAAAAAGGTACAAGATTTATTAAACCTGCCGCTCATATTAAAATGATGGCTGCAGCTCAACCTTTTATATCCGGTGCAATTTCCAAAACAATCAATTTACCTGCACACGCAACAATTGAAGATGTTAAAGATGCTTATATGATGTCCTGGAAGTTAGGACTAAAAGCTAATGCAATTTATCGTGACGGCTCAAAGCTATCTCAACCTCTTAATTCAGTAAGTGAAGAAGAGATTGAAGCTTTGATGGAAGAAAAAGACAAGAATGACATTGTAAAAGTAGCAGAGAAAATTATTCACAGATATATTGCTAAAAGAAGGAGATTACCGGATAGAAGAACAGGTTATACTCAAAAAGCAAAAATTAATGGACAATCTGTTTATATAAGAACCGGCGAATATGATAATGGTCAGATTGGTGAGATTTTTATAGATATGCATCGTGAAGGTGCTGCATTTAGAAGTTTGTTGAACTGTTTTGCTATATCAATATCACTTGGTTTGCAGCATGGCGTTCCTCTGGAAGAATTTGTTGATGCTTTTGTTTTCACTCGGTTTGAACCAAGCGGAATTGTAAGCGGAAACGAACGAATCAAAATGACAACATCTGTTATTGACTATATTTTCAGGGAACTTGCTGTTACATACCTCGGAAGAAATGATCTTGCTCATGTTGATTCTGAAGAAATGGTGGCAAAAGCATCACGCGGGATAATTAAAAAACTCAGCGAACCTGAATTTGAGAGTGAAGAAATCATTAGTGAAAGATTAGTCGAGTTAGACAAAGATAACTTTAATGCTTTCGAATATGCTAATTCTAAAGAACCCCAAAAGGTTCAGGAAAATGGCGGACAGAAAAACTCAATTTACGAAAAAGTCAGAAATGCAATCGATCAGGGTTACACAGGCGATATTTGTCCTGAATGTCAAAGTATGAGTATGGTTAGAAATGGGACTTGTTTGAAGTGTATGACTTGCGGTTCAACTACCGGTTGCAGTTAAATTAATTTTATTAAAGCACAAATATTTTATCAGGCTGTTCAAATAGAACAGCCTTTTTTATTGCTAAAAAACCCCGTTATTATCAATTCTTCGTGCACCCATATATCGCGCTGAATAATAATTATGGTCTAAAGAAGAAACAGTAACTCCGTATTTAGTACTGGCGTGCGCAAAAAGATTGTCACCAATGTAAATTCCAACATGCCCTGGTCTTACACGTCTTCTTGTGTTGAAAAAAACAAGATCACCAAACTTTAATTCACTCTTCTCAGTTATAACTTCCCCCTGCTTATACTGTTCTCTTGCGGATCTGTTTATATCTATCGATAAGGCATCACGATACACCGTCTGAGTAAATGCACTGCAGTCAATACCTTTCATTGAATTGCCGCCATATTTGTATGGAGTATTCATATATTTAATTATTTCCATAACTACTCTTTCACGATAAGTACTTTGCTCAATTGAAAGTGAAGTTTCATTTGAGCTTGAATTTAGGCGAGCCATAATTGATGAAATATCAATAGCATCCTCATCTTCCGGGATATCATCAGGATCATCAAGTTCAGAAGCTTCATCATCACAGCATAATGTATCAAGAAGCGATAAATCGGTTACAAGGCTATCATTTTGCGAAGTAAATCTCACACTTGAATCAATGTCTTCCTTCACTCTTTCTTTTTCTGTACTGTAACGGAGAGAATGAGAAGAAGGTGAACAAGCCGTGATTAAAATAAAAAATAAAATTAATGAGAAAATACCAGTAACAATTTGTTTCATAATTACCCTAAATAAGTTTTCAGACCTTTGCTGCGTGAAGCCTGTCGAAGCCTGCGAATTGCTTTTTCTTTGATTTGTCTAACTCTTTCTCTGGTCAAATTAAATTTTTCGCCAATCTCTTCCAAAGTATAGGCGTGATCAACATCAACTCCAAAGTACAACCGGATAACCTCTGCTTCCCTTTCGGGAAGAGCTGCAAGAACGTGACTGACCTCAGCTTTTAATGATTCAGCCATTAAAGCAAGATCCGGTGACGGCAATTGATCGTCTTCAATAAAATCCAAAAGACTATTTTCTTCACCTTTGGAAATTGGTGCATCCACTGAAAGATGTTTACCAGAAATTATTAAAGCAGCGGAAACTTCGCTTATATCCATTTCAAGTTCCAGGGCTAATTCTTCCGGACTTGGTTCTCTTTCAAACTCTTGTTGAAGAGTACTGTATGCTTTACCAATTTTAGTAAGGGCACCGACTCTATTTAAAGGTAATCGAACAATTCTGGATTGCTCTGCCAACGCCTGAAGTATAGATTGACGTATCCACCAAACAGCATAAGATATAAATTTAAAACCGCGTGTTTCATCGAATCTTTTAGCAGCTTTAATAAGTCCGAGATTTCCTTCATTTATCAAATCGCCTAAAGATAAACCTTGATTTTGATACTGTTTTGCAACACTTACAACAAAGCGAAGATTAGCTTTTGTAAGTTTCTCAAAAGCCCGGGTATCACCTTTTTTGATTCTAATAGCTAGCTCAATTTCTTCTTCCGGACTAAGTAGTTCTACCTTTCCGATTTCCTGAAGATATTTATCGAGCGAGAGACTTTCTCTATTTGTGAATTGTTTTTGAATCCTCACTTTTTACCTTGAGTCAAAAATTTTCAATTTTTTATTGCTGTTAAATTTTATTAAAACCGCAAATAAAATTCGAAGCGGTGCTAAGATAGAACAATCTTAAAATAAAAAAAAGATAATATTATAATGAATTTTTAAAACAGGATAGGTTCAGATTATCAGGATGATAAATATTTATTTTTTTCGACTGATATTTATAAGTATCTAAAGCCACAATATCGATTTTATTATCTATTTCGGACTTAATATTTTCTTTTGATTTATTATTCACTCACCTTATGCAAGAGGTCATTCCGGCGAATGAAATGAGTCCGGAATCTTTGAGTTTAGAGTATATTTCAGATTCTGGACAAGTTCGTCAGAACTCCGTTCTGCCGAAACTAGCCAGAATGACTGGATTATAGTTATGTTAAGTAAGGTAAGTTATTCATTAAGAAAGCTAATCCCTTTTAAATCATTCTCTACTTTAAAATAATCTGCAACTGTTTTGGCAGCATCAGAAAAAGTTTGTCGTGTTCCTAAATTTTTTGTTGCTTTATTTTTTCCATGATACAATAGCGGAACAAATTCCCTGCTATGATCGGTGCTTGGAGTAGTAGGATCATTACCGTGATCAGAAGTTATAATTACTCTATCGCTGTCATCTAATTTTGAAATAAATAAAGGAAGAAAATCATCAAATTCTTTCAAAGCATTTGCTAAACCATAAGGATCATTTCGATGACCGTAGTATACATCAAAATCCACAAGATTAGTAAAAATAAAACTGTTATTTGCTTTTTGTGAATATTCCAGAAGTTTATTGCAGCCTTCTAAATTTGATTTCGTTTTCTCAACAACATCAATGCCTTTATAATTAAATAAGTCGGAAATTTTTCCGATAGAAATTGTTCTTATTCCATTCTTTTGAAGCAAATCAAGTATAGTATCAGAAGGCGAATCAAGAGAATAATCTTTTCGGTTAGTTGTTCTGGAATAATTACCGCTTGTTCCAACAAACGGACGTGCGATAACTCTTCCAACTATTAATGGAGGAGTTAATATTTCATCTCTTGTTATACGGCAAATCTCATATAGTCTGTCCAATCCAAATCTTTCTTCGTGTGCCGCAATCTGAAAAACTGAATCTGCAGAAGTATAAACAATCGGATAGCCTGTTTTAATATGCTCATCGCCCAATTCTTTTATTATCTCTGTTCCCGAAGCAGGTTTGTTACCAAGAACACCGCCAACACCAGTTTCCGAAATAAATTTTTCTATAAGATCATCTGGAAATCCATCAGGAAAGTAAGAGAAATCGGTATCAACAAATAGTCCGCCGAGTTCCCAGTGCCCCGTTGTAGAATCTTTACCCTTTGAAATTTCTTTCATCTTGCCGAAAGACGCGTAGAGGAGTTTTAACTTTCTTGACTCCATCAATATCAATTATATTCCCAAGTCCCATTCTTTCAAGATTGGGCAAAGATAAACCACCAATTGCTTTTGCCATATTACCAAGTGTGTTGCTTCCCTCATCATTATAGTAAGATGCGTCTGGAAGTTCACCTACACCAATTCCGTCAAGTACTATAAGAAAAAAATTGTTCATTACATAAGAAAAGTTTAAGTGATATTACGAACAGCGTTCCCGCCTTTTTCAAGTGCCTTTTGCAAAGCTAATTCAGCGTTATGAAATGCTTCTTCAACGTCCAGTTTTCCGGTTGTTGAGGCAACTCCAATTGAGACTGTATAAGTAGTTTGTTTAGAAACAATAGCGATTGGTTTTCTGGCAATTTTAACTCTAAGTTTTTCTGCCCAAATAAAAACGTTCTTTGGTACAGTATTAAAGAAATGAACAGTAAACGATGTTTCACCCAATCTTCCGAAAAGATTCATAGCAGTCATTTCCTCAGAAATAGTATCGGCAACTATTTTTATAACCTTATGTAACGGATCACCCTCAAATAAAGATTCCTGCTCAAGAAAATCATCTATTTTTATCAAAGCAAGAGCACCCGGGGCATTGAGTGACTGCATTTTCATAAGATCAGAACTCAATCTTTCCTTAAATGCATCTGGGTTCAGAGCGCGTGTTTCCATATCAACATCAAGTAAGCTCTTCATCAAAGTATGAGATGAATGAGAATAAATGACAAACGAAATGATGTTAACGGCACTTTTTAGAAATTTAACATCTGCATTCGTATATGCATTTTTCTTTAAGTTCTCAAAGCATAAAACGCCGTAAATCTGATTTGAATAAATAAGAGGAATTCCAAGGAAAGAACCATCAAAACTCAAATCTTCAACTTTTGAGTAGCGTAAATATTTGTCGGCGCTTGTATCGTCAATTTTAATTGGTATGCCGCTAACAATAGTTTTACCAACTAACGTTCCGTTAAGCTCAACTTCTAAACCCTGCCCAATATATTTAAGAGTTGTTTTGTTAATCACTTTAGTTGTTTCAAATTTTTGTTCGACCGGTTTGAAATAAACAAATGTAAAAGCATCCCATTCGAGAAGATCGTTGACAGAATTTGATAAAGTGTTGAGAACACTTTCCTGTGACTCAAAATTATTGTCTGAATCAATTAAATTCAGAAGACCTTTCAAACGAGCCTGAGAGATTGAATCAGAATGTTTTTCTTCGAAAATTTGTACAATCATTGTAATAACACGAACAAATCTTCCTATTGAATAAATCGTCTCAATACCAAATTGATCTCCAACTTTTGAATCAACAGCAAGAATAGCAATAAGGGAGTTATCATAATAGATAGGCGCACCCACAAAACTTCTTATTCCCTGCGGTAAATCGTAATAACGTATTACATCCGCTTCGGCAGCAGGTGAAATATCAGTAAGTAATTCCGGTTCACTCCGCTGTACAATTTTGCTAAGTATATCGTCTTCAATATCTAATTTACTTTTTGTAACCTGATCGCAGGAGGATATGAATTTTTCGATTGTTAGTTTTTCTTTCCTTTTATTATACCAGAAGAACAAAGCAGTATGAGCACCGTATGCTTCTTTGATAACAGTAAGGATTTTTTCCAATACAAAACCAAATTGTCCGTTATGTCCTAATTCTGGCGGAAGAGATTCGTTAGCAATCTCCTCGAATTTTTCTTTAAGATCAGGTGGTTTTAAAGTTGTTTTTGAAGTTTTTAACTCGGGCTGGTAATTATCTGCAGTAATTACTTCAACATTTTTAGATTTGGATATTATCTTGAATGATTCATCAACATCAGATGATGGAGCGCTAAATTGATCATCAATGTCTTCATCTTCTTCGCTTATGGAATATCTGCCGTCAAACCGGATAGAATCTCTAAGAAAAATTATAAATGCCACATAGATTATCATCAGTATAATCGTAATTACACGAATTACAAGATCATCTGTTATAAACAGAATAACAGCAAGCAGCGGAATTAACAGAAAGATTAATATTCGTTTTCTTTGTCGGCGGTTCATTGAATAAAAAGATTCATATAAAGTAAGGATTAATATAATCTTACATATAACGAATATCAATCAGATATTAGCAAAGATTTTAACTAATAAAACAAAGATGCCAAAAGATTAGCCAATTGTTTCTTGCCCCTGCCTTTTACAGAAGAATACAGAAGAAGATTAGAATCTAGCTCCGCCTCGGGAAAAATTGATTTAATATTTTTTTCGGATTGTTTAATTTCTGACTGTTTAAGTTTATCAGCTTTACTTAGTATAAAAATATAAGGCAAAGAATGATAATTTATAAGTTCGTTTAGTTTAATATCCAGGTCCGTTGGCTTGTGTCTGCTGTCTATTAAGTGAATAATGAGTTTTATGTTTCCTGATTTCTCGAGAAAATCGGAAATCAGTTTTGACCAGAATTCTCTTTCCTTTTTACTTATTTTTGCATAGCCAAAACCCGGCAGGTCAACAATGTATAACTTCTCATCAATTTCGTAATAGTTAATCGACCTCGTTTTTCCTGGTGTTCTGCTGACTTTTGCTAGATTTTTCCTGTTAAAAAGTGAATTTATCAAAGAGGATTTACCCACATTTGATCTACCGCAAAGTACAACCTCCGGAAGTTTTTTCCTGGGAATATCTTTAATCTCAAAAGCTGATGTGACAAAATTTTGTTTTTCAAACATAATAAAAAAAGAGTAACCGGTTTCCCAATTACTCTTTCAATTTTTAATTAAAGTAGAGTCTTTTACTCTTTAGGTTTTTTTTCTTTTTTTACTTTCTTTTCTTTCTTCTTTTACTTTCTTCTCTTTTTTCTTACTTTCTTCTCTTTTTTCACTTCCTTTTCTTCAACTACAGTTGCCTCTTCAACAGGATCTTCCTGCTTTGTTTCAGCTTTTTCCTGAGTTTTTGATTCTTTTCTTTCTTTGCGTTCTTCAGCTTTTTTGTTTGCAATGTCATTATAATCAACAAGTTCTATAATTGCCATAGCTGCGGCATCACCAACTCTATTACCAAGCTTAACAACTCTTGTATAACCGCCTGGTCTTTCACCGATTTTAGGAACAATTTCGCCAAAGAGTTCTTTAACAACTTCTCTATCACTTATAACACTCATTACCTGACGCATTGAATGAAGATCATTTTTTTTAGCTTTTGTGATCAGTTTTTCGACAAACATTCTGGCTTCTTTTGCTTTAGCTACTGTAGTTTTTATTCTTTTATACTTAAGCAGTGAGGTAGCAAGAGCACCCATTAAAGCTTTTCTGTGACTTGACGTTCTGCTTAATTTTCTTCCTTTAACTCTGTGTCGCATTAGTGAACCTTAATTTTCAATTAGTGAGTTTCTGTTTCATCTTTGATATATTTATCTACATCCATGCCGAATTCTAGACCAAGATTTTCAACTATTTCCATAAGTTCTGCAAGTGATTTTCTGCCGAAGTTTCTGAACTTTAGCATCTCCTGTTCATCTTTTCTTACGAGTTCAGAAAGATTTTTAATATTTGCAGCTTTCAGGCAGTTGTGCGATCTTACACTAAGTTCAAGATCATCAACATTAGTAAGTAAAATTTTCTTTATTCTTTCGGTTTCAGTATCTTTTTGAGAGACTGATTGTTCTTCTTCCTGTTCCATATCAAAATTTATGAACAGTTGAACGTGCTCTTTTAAAGTCTTTGCAGCCTGAGTAAGGGCATCATCCGGCGTAATGGAACCATCGGTTATAATCTCTAATGTAAGCTTTTCATAATCATTTTTATCACTGATTCTTACATTTTCAATTTCATATCTTACATTTTTAATAGGTGTAAAAATTGAATCAATCGGAATAATACCAATAGTTTGATCCGGTGTAATATTTTCAGAAGCGGTTACGTAGCCGATTCCTTTGCCTACTCTCAATTCAACATCAAACTTTGCTTTGTTATTTAAAGTTGCAATGTGAAGATCCGGATTTAGTATTTCAACCTCATTACTTGCTTTCTGAATATCAGCCGCCGTCCACTCACCTCCTCCATTAAAGGATAAGGTAATTTTGTCAGGCTTTTTTGAAAGCAATTTCATTCTTACTTGTTTTAAGTTAAGAATGATTTCAGAAACATCTTCAACAACGCTATCAATAGTCGTAAATTCATGCAGAACACCGCTGAATTTTACAGATGTGATAGCTGAACCAGGAAGCGAAGAAAGTAAAACTCTTCTTAAAGAGTTTCCTAAAGTTGTTCCATATCCTCTTTCAAGAGGCTGGAGGACAAATCTTCCAAACATATTCGAAAAGCTTGATTCATCTAATACAACTGCTTCAGGCATTTTTATTTGTGTAACGCTCATTTAATATCCTCTAAGTTTGATCATTAAAAATTTATTACTTAGAATAAAGCTCAACTACTAACTGTTCGTTGGCGTTTAGAGGAACATCTTCTCTTTCAGGTATCTGAATAAAATTTCCGGTTAAGGAAGCTTTATCGATTGAAAGCCAACCATAAGTATTGTCTTTTACTCTTTTTAACGAGTTATGAATTGCATCTAATTTTTTACTTTTATCTTTAATCTGGATAACATCTCCCGGACTTAACAGATATGAAGGTATATCAACAAGATGATTGTTAATAATAATATGTCTGTGTCTTATAAGCTGTCGTGCTTGTTTACGAGAGGATGCAAAACCTAACCTGTAAACTACATTATCCAGTCTTCTTTCAAGAAGTTTTACAAGGTTTGCACCTGTTCTGCCTTTTTGCTTGATAGCTTTTTCAAAATAATTTCTGAATTGTGTTTCCAACACGCCGTAAGATCTTTTTATTTTTTGTTTCTCACGAAGCTGAATTCCGTACTCAGAAACTTTGGATCTTCTGGAAAGACCATGCTGACCCGGGGGATAATTCCTTATTTCAATCGGACACTTTTCAGAATAACACTTCTGTCCCTTTAAAAATAATTTTTGTCTTTCTCTTCTGCACAGTTTACAAACTGAGTCTGTGTATCTTGCCATTTAGTTAACTCTCCGAAAAATTAAACTCTTCTTTTCTTAGGTGGTCTGCAGCCATTATGTGGAATAGGAGTTACATCTTTAATAGACGAAACGTCTAATCCAGCAGTGTGTAAAGCCCTGATAGCAGCTTCTCTGCCTGAACCGGGCCCTTTAACCAAAACTTCTACTTTTCTTAAACCGAGATCGTAAGCTTCTTTTGCTGCGGCTTCAGCCGAAACCTGTGCAGCAAACGGTGTATTTTTTCTTGATCCTTTAAATCCGTTTTTACCAGCAGATGACCAGGCAATAGTGTTACCATAAATATCGGTTATGGTAACCTGCACGTTGTTAAATGTAGCTTTTATGTGAGCTACTCCGTTTGAATCAACGTGCGTTTTTTTCTTTGCTTTCTTTAATGTTTTAGCCAAATCTGAATCTCCAATTAATCATTATAAAATTATAAGATTGCATAATAACAAGATTATAAGCGCAATCCTTGATCTTTAAATCTTTCAATCATTATTTCTTAGTAGGAGCTTTTTTCTTACCGGCAACAGTTCTTCTTTTACCTTTTCTGGTACGTGAATTTGTTCTGGTTCTTTGACCACGGACAGGAAGACCTTTTCTGTGTCTTAAACCACGGTAAGCACCAATATCCATAAGTCTTTTTATATTCTGCTGAACTTCAGAACGTAGTGCACCTTCAACTTTATAATCACCGGTAATAACCGATCTTATTTCAGCAACTTCTTCTTCAGTAAGATCTGCAATTTTTTTATTTGCATCTACTTTAGCTTTTGCCAAA
This sequence comes from uncultured Ignavibacteriaceae bacterium, assembly GCA_963714415.1. Lineage (GTDB taxonomy): Bacteria > Bacteroidota > Ignavibacteria > Ignavibacteriales > Ignavibacteriaceae > JAGXRK01. The sequence goes on along the minus strand of CAVQOL010000025.1, from coordinate 50,366 downwards.
ATATCGGCAGAAGCTGTTTGACCAATTCCAAAGATATACTGTAAACCGTAAAGTACTTTTTTATTTTTCGGTAAATCTACACCAGCTATTCGAGCCAATGATCTTCTCCTTAAATTAAATTAACCTTGACGCTGTTTATGTTTAGGGTTTTTGCAGATAACTCTCACAACACCCTTGCGTTTTATTATTTTACATTTGTCACAAATCTTTTTTACAGATGCTCTGACTTTCATTTGAACTCCACTATTTATACCTGTAGGTAATCCTACCTTTTGAAAGATCATAAGGAGATAATTCAATTGAGACTTTATCTCCTACTAATATTTTTATAAAATGCATTCGCATTTTTCCGGAAATGTGCGCAAGAATTTCATGTCCGTTGTCTAGCTTAACTCTGAAGTTAGCATTGGGCAGCGTTTCAGTAATAATTCCATCTACTTTAATAGGACCTTGTTTAGCCATCAACAAACAGTTAATATTTCCGGAGTATTGTTATTTATTAAAATTGTATGCTCAAAATGAGCTGATGGATAACCATCTTCAGTTACAACCGTCCATCCATCCGGTTTAGTTTTCACAAAATAATGACCTAAATTAACCATTGGTTCAATTGCCAGGGTCATACCATTCTTTAATTTTGCTCCTGTACCTTTTCTACCAAAATTAGGAACAGAAGGATCTTCGTGCAAAAATTTTCCGACACCGTGTCCGCAAAGCTCTCTGACAATAGAAAATCCATTAGCTTCAACAAATTCCTGTACTGCGTTTGAAATATCGTGCACCCTATTATTTGCTTTTGCTTGTTCGATTCCAAAATGAAGAGACTTTTCAGTTACCTCAAGCAACTTTTTCTTTTCATCCGATATCTTTCCAACAGCAACTGATAGGGCTGCATCGCCATAATAATTATTTTTAAGAACACCAACATCAATCGCAATTATTTCGCCTTCATTAAGTATTCTATTACCTGGAATACCATGCACTACCTCATCATCAACAGAAGCACAGATGGAACCAGGAAAACTTTCGGATCCGCCTTGCGAATAACCTTTGAATGCCGGAATGGCATTGTTGCTTCTGATATAATCTTCGGCAACCTTATCGAGTTCTAATGTTGTAACCCCGGGTTTTATGTTGCTTTTTACTAGCTGTAAAGTTTCAGCAACTATTCTGCAACTTTCACGAATAAAATCAATCTCTTTTTTAGTCTTTATATAGATCACAAAATCTTAACGTCTGCCTTTTACCTTACCTGACTTCATAAATCCATCATAATGTCTCATCAACAAATGAGATTCAATCTGCTGCAAAGTATCAAGCGCAACACCAACACAAATTAATAAACTTGTACCGCCAAAAAATTGAGCAAACTGACCGGACACACCCCAAACGGATACAAATGCCGGAAGGATTGCAATGATAGCTAAGAATATCGAACCCGGTAATGTAATTTTTGTCAAAATATTGTCAATAAAATCTGATGTCTGTTTCCCCGGTCTTATGCCAGGAATAAATCCACCTTGCTTTTTCATATTATCTGCAACATCTTTTGGATTAAAAGCTATTGCTGTATAAAAATATGTAAAAAAGATTATCATCAAAGCGTAAACAGCTGAATAAACTGGCGATGTATAATGGAACCAACCCGAAATTGTCTGTAAAAATTCACTCGCCGGGAAAAATGATAAGACAGTGTTAGGAATAAACATTATAGACTGAGCAAAAATTATAGGCATTACTCCTGCCGTGTTTACTCTTAACGGAATATATTGGGTTACACCACCATAAATTTTTCTACCAACAACCCGCTTAGCATATTGAACAGGAATCCTCCTTGTACCCTGAGTTACAAGAACAACTCCGGCAATTATAAAAAACATAAATGCAAATATCACAATCTCAATAATTATTGATCTCTGCCCTGCCGAAATCAATCTGTATTCGTCAAACATAGAAAATGGGAACCGAGCGATAATTCCAATAAAAATTATAAGCGATATTCCATTACCAATTCCTTTTTCAGTAATCTGTTCACCCATCCACATCATAAAAACAGTACCGGAAGTAAGAATTATAATTGTAGTAATTATCCAGGCTATGCCTCTTACCGGATCCGGAACAATCGGTAATCCCTGAACTTCAATATTTAATAATCTAACTGTAACAGCCCAAGCCTGAAAAGCAGAAATAATAACTGTAAAATAACGAGTTAATTGAGTTATTTTCTTTCTTCCTTCTTCCCCTTCTTGCTGAAGTTTCTGGAAATATGGAATAACTGCTCCCATCAACTGAATGATGATGGATGCAGATATGTAAGGCATAATTCCTAAAGCAAAAATTGCTGCGTTAGAAAATGCGCCTCCGACAAAAAGATCATACAACCCAAAAAGGTTATCGGATGACTGATTCTTCATTGCTTCGCTAAGCAGAGCAGAATCTACGCCCGGAGTTGTTAAGTGCGATCCAAGTCTTACTATAATGAGAACTGCTAATGTATAAAAAATTCTCTGTCGTAGTTCGTGAATCTTAAAAATATTTCTGAGAGTATCAGTAATTCGTGACATTTATTTCCGGATTATAACTTTGTAATTTTTCCGCCGACTGCTTCAATTTTTTCCTGAGCAGATTTGCTGAATGAATTAACTTCTAGTTGAACTTTGGCTTTTAATTCGCCTTTACCTAAAACCTTTACGGGTTTTCTAAGAGTTGAAATCAATCCTAATTTTTTAAGTTCAGAAGGATTAAGAACAGTTTTACCTATCTTTTTCTCATCGGCTAATCTTTGAAGAGCATTTAGATTAATTAGCTGATATTCAACTTTGAAAATATTAGTAAAACCAAATTTAGGTACTCTTCTCTGCAATGGCATCTGACCGCCTTCAAACCATGCTTTATGTTTTGAACCGGATCTGGATTTTTGTCCATTCATACCTCTTGTTGACTGTCCACCGTGTCCGGAACCTTCACCACGACCAACTCTTTTGCGATTCTTTCTTGAACCACTTGTATATTTAAGATTGCTTAAAATATCCATTATAAAACCTTACTATTCTTTTATTTCTTCAACTCTAACTAAATGACATACTTTTCTGACCATTCCTCTAATCTGAGGAGTGTCATTATGAATTTTTTCCCAATTGGGGCGACCCAAACCAAGTGCTTCAATAGTAGCCTTTTGATCTTTTGGTCTGTCAATAATACTTCTTATCTGAACAATTTTAATTTTTCCCATTTCCAACCTCTATTAAGAAGCAAACAAATCTTTAGTTTGCATTTTTCTCTTGGCAGCCATTTTTCTTGCATCAATCTGTTTAATCAATGCATCCAAAGTTGCCTTTACCTGATTATGTGGATTACTGGAACCAAGTGATTTAGTTAAAACGTCCTGTATACCAGCAGCTTCCAGAACAGCACGAACACCACCACCCGCGATCAATCCGGTACCTGGTGAAGCCGGTTTTAATAAAACTTTGCCTGCACCATATTTTCCAATTATCTGGTGAGCAACAGTGCCTTTAATAATAGAAACATTGACAAGACTTTTCTTTGCATCATCAATACCTTTAGAAATGGCATCAGTTACTTCATTGGCTTTACCTAAGCCAACACCAACAGTACCACTACCGTTACCAACAACAACAATTGCATTAAAACTGAATCTGCGTCCACCCTTAACAACTTTGGCAACTCTGTTAATGTGAACAACTTTTTCTTTTAAACCTTCAGTTTCATTTGATTTAACAGCTTTCAATTACAACTCCAACTAATCAATTAATTATAAAAATTATACTACCGGCAAAATTTGCTGCCGGGAGAGGACTCGAACCTCTACAGACGCCTCCAAAGGGCGTAGTCCTGCCATTAGACGACCCGGCAAAAACCAGAATTAACTAACATTAAAACTTCAATCCCCCTTCTCTTGCACCATCGGCAATAGCCTGGATGCGTCCGTGGTATCTGTAACCGTTTCTATCGAAAACTACAGTAGTTATGTTTTTTTCGAGAGCTTTTTTTGCTAAGAGATTTCCGACAAGTTTTCCTTTAGCAATCTTTCCTTTTATTTCTTTCAAACTATCAGAAAGTTCTTTGGAAAGAGATGAAGCCGATGCAATTGTTACTCCTGTTGTATCATCAATTACCTGAGCATAAACATGATTTAAGCTTCTGTAAACTGTAAATCGTGGTTTATCAGGAGCACCAAAAATCTTTTTTCTGATCCTGGTTTTAGATCTTTCTCTGGGTTTTAATTTTCCACTCATAACTTCTTTAATCTCCGACTAAAAATTATTTACCGGCTGTCTTTCCAGCTTTACGAACAATCATTTCATCAGAATATTTTATTCCTTTGCCTTTGTAAGGTTCGGGTTTTCTGATAGATCTGATTTTTGCAGCAACCTGACCAACAAGCTGCTTGTCAATTCCATTAATTATAATTTGGGTTGGTGTTGGAACCTGCAATTTTATATCCATAGGAGGAACAAAGTATATTGGATGAGAATATCCTATATTCAGTAAAAGATTTGTTCCTTTCAATTCTGCTTTATAACCAACTCCAACAATATTTAATATTTTTGTATACTCTTCAGTAACACCCGTAATCATATTTTGAAGAATAGAACGGGTCAGTCCATGTAATGATCTATTTTCTTTCTGATCATCTGGTCGTTTCACCTTAATTATATTGCCTTCAATGTCAACAAATATATTCGGATGTACATTAAAAGCCAATTCACCTTTTGGGCCTTTTACCTTAAGCGAGTTACCATTTTTTGTAACGGTTACGCCATTTGGAATTTCTATTTGTTTTTTACCAATTCTTGACACTTTATTTCTCCATCAAAAAAATTACCAGATGTAACAAATAATTTCACCACCAACTGATTGCTTACGAGCTTCTTTATCTGTAAGCAAACCTTTTGATGTGGAAATAACTGCAGTTCCTAATCCATTCAATACTCTTGGAAGCTCGTCTTTACCTTTATAAATTCTTAAACCTGGTTTACTAATTCTTCTCAATCCGCTTATTGCAGGAGTTCCCAGACTATACTTTAAATGAATTCTTATAGTATTCTGTTTATTATCTTCAACCATAGCAAAATCGTGAATGAAGTTTTCTTTCTTCAGAATTTCAGCGAGTTCCTTTTTAAGTCCCGAAGAAGGAATTTCGACACGCACTTTTTTTGCTTTAGAAGCGTTTCTAACTCTGGTCAAAAAATCTGAAATCGGATCTGTTACTGACATATAGAATCTCCTTTTACCAACTTGATTTCTTTAATCCGGGAATTTCACCTTTGAGTGCCATTTCTCTGAGCACAAGTCTTGAAATACCGAATTTTCTATAATATGATCGTCCTCTACCGGTAAACATACATCTGTTTTTTAACCTAACCGGCATAGAATTTCTTGGCAGTTTTTGCAAAGCATCCCAATCATTTCTTTCCTTAATTTCTTCGCGAACCTTTTTATACTTTGCAACCAGTTTTCTTCTTTTTTCGTCTCTGGCTATAATACTCTTACGTGCCATTAAATCTCCTATTCTCCTGTTTTAATTTCTTTTTTTCTGAAAGGGAATCCGAAAGACTTAAGTAATTCATAAGCTTCGCTATCAGTAGGAGCAGAAGTAACAAAAGTTATATCCATTCCAAGTACTTTTGTAACTTTATCAACATTTATTTCCGGAAAAATGATCTGCTCTTTCATTCCCATAGTGTAGTTCCCTCTTCCGTCAAAAGATTTGTCTGATAAACCTCTGAAGTCTCTCACTCGTGGAAGAGCAACATTTATAAAACGATCGAGGAATTCATACATTTTTTCTTTTCTCAGCGTAACCTTTGCGCCGATATTCATTCCTTCACGCAACTTGAAATTAGAAATAGCTTTTCTTGCTTTTCTAATGTTTGCTTTCTGACCTGTAATAGTTTCCAGATCTTTCACTGCTTCATCAAGAATCTTAGAATCAGCAACTGCAGCGCCAACACCCATATTAACAACAATCTTTTGAAGCTTAGGAACCTGCATTACGTTTTTATAGCTCAAGGATTTCATTAAACCTGGAACAATTTCTTTTCTGTAAACATCAAGTAATCTTGGTCTAATTTTTATTTCCTTCTCAGCTGAAACTTTAGCTTTTTCTTTAGCAGCTTTTTTTGGTCTAGCTGTTTCTTGTACTTTTGTTTTTTCTTTTGTTTTCTCTTTTGCCATTTTATCTTAAAACCTTAACTAAGTTTTATAACTATGGAATCATTTCTCCGCTTGCTTTGCTAACACGAACTATTTTCTTTTTACCGGTCTTATCATCTAAAATTATCTTTGATCCAATTCTTGTAGTTTCGCTTGTCTTAGGATCAAGAATCATGACATTAGAAGCATTAATTGGTGCTTCTTTTTCTATTATACCTCCCTGCGGATTTTTTTGCGAGGCTTTAGTATGTCTTTTACGAAGGTTAATTCCTTCGATAATAATTTTAGATTCTTTTGGAAATACTTTAAGTACTTTTCCGGTTTTGCCTTTATCGTTTCCGGAAATAACCATAACAGTATCGTTTTTTCTGATCTTCATTAAACTTGAATCCTTATATAACTTCTGGAGCTAAAGAAACTATTTTCATAAACTGTTTTTCTCTCAATTCTCTTGCAACCGGACCAAATATACGGGTACCCTTTGGTTCATTCTGAGGGTTAATTAAAACTGCCGCATTCTCATCAAATCTTATGTATGAGCCATCTTTTCTTCTGACTTCTTTTTTTGTTCTAACAATAACAGCCCTTGATACTTCGCCTTTTTTAACAGTGCCGTTAGGTATTGCCGATTTTACGGAGACTACAATAATATCACCAACAGATGCATATCTTCTGTTACTTCCACCAAGAACACGAATACATCGTACTTTTTTGGCGCCAGAATTATCTGCAACTATAAGATTAGTTTCTTCTTGAATCATTTTTCAATTTCTCCTTATTACCCTACTTGGCTTTCTCAACTATTTCAACTAAGCGCCATCTTTTTCTTTTACTAAGAGGTCGTATTTCCATTATCTTAACTTTGTCACCAATTCCACATTCTCTTTTCTCATCATGAGCCATCAGTTTAGATGTCTTCTTAAAATATTTTTTATAAATCGGATGAGGAACTTTTCTTTCAATAGATACAGAAATTGTCTTATCCATTTTGTTGCTTACAACAACACCGATTCTGGTTTTTCTTAAAGCACGCTGTTCCATATTTAAGACTTTACTCCTTCTGTATTAATTTTTCCGGCAGTCTGATCAGCCTGCATATCTCTTTGCTTCAGAATCGTTTTCATTCTTGCAATATCTTTTCTAATAATATTCAACTTTGTAGTGTTAGTTAATTGCTTTAGTTGATGAGCAAAACGAAGATCAACAAGATTTTTCTCCTCTTCCGCAATTCTTTTAACCAACTCGTCGTTGTTCATTTCTTTAATTTCATAAATTTTCATTTTACTGCCCTTGACTGTTATTCGTAATCCGGTCTTGAAATAACTTTTGTTTTAATGGGAAGTTTATGTGAGCACAATTTAAGTGCATCATTTGCAATTTCCCTTGAAACTCCGGAAACTTCAAACATAATTCTTCCGGGTTTTACAACGGCAACCCAAAACTCAGGTGCGCCTTTACCTTTACCCATTCTTGTTTCAAGAGGTTTTTTAGATACTGGTTTATCAGGAAATATTCTGATCCAGACTTTACCGTCTCTTTTCATTTTTCTGGATAATGCAACACGACAAGCTTCAATTTGTCTGCTGGTAATCCAGGCTGGTTCCATTGCTTTAAGCCCAAAGTCACCAAAAGAGACGGAACTGCCGCGATAAGCTTTACCTTTGCGTCTTCCTCTCTGTGATTTTCTGAACTTAACTCTTTTAGGCATTAACATATTTCGAAACTCCTGTAAACTTTTTTTTATTAAAAGACTGAAACTATAATTTTAATCTTATTTACTAAGGTATTTGATTTCAATCTTTTAATCTTCCTTAATCAGTTACTCTTTTACCTAAGATCTCTCCGCGGCAAACCCAAACTTTTATTCCAATTGAGCCATAGATAGTTTCAGCACGACCTGTGGCATAATCAATATCTGCACGAATTGTATGAAGAGGAATTCTACCGTCTTTATACTGCTCGGTTCTTGCCATCTCAGCGCCACCCAATCTGCCTGAACACATAATTCTAATTCCTTCGGCACCCATTCTCATAGCAGCAGTAATAGCCATTTTCATTGCTCTTCTAAAGGAAATTCTTCCCTGCAACTGTTGTGCAATATTTTCAGCAACCAAGTAAGCATCTAATTCAGGTCTTTTGATTTCGGATATCTGAACTTTAACATCTTTTTCAGTTACTTTCTTTAATTCTTCTTCAAGCTGCGTAATTTCTTTTCCGCTTTTTCCAATAACAACACCCGGTCTTGATGTGTGAATTGTAAGAATAATATTCTTTGAAGTTCTGTCAATCACAATTCTTGAAATACCGGCTTTCTTTAATCTGTTTCTAACATACTGACGAAGTTTGTCATCTTCTTTAAGCTTAGAAGCGTAAGATTTATTTTCATACCAATTAGATTCCCAACCTCTTATTATTCCAACTCTTAAACCAATAGGATTAGTTTTCTGTCCCAAAATACCTCCTGATATTACGCTTTATTTGCTACAATAATTGTTAGATGACAAGATCTTTTTCTTATTCTATAAGCCCTACCCATAGGAGCCGGCGAAATTCTTTTAATTGTCGGTCCCTGATTAACATAAGCTTCTTTTATAAAAAGATCAGATGGCTCAACTCTGCCTGAATCTTCAGCATTCATTAAGTTTGCAACTGCAGACCTTAATGTTTTTTCAGCATCTTTGGATGCAGTTTTTGTAGAAAAATGCAATACTTCGATAGCTTTTTCTACAGACATTCCACGAACAAGATCTACCAGCAGACGCATTTTTCGCGGAGATGAACCAATATATTTATTAACAGCTCTAGCTTCCATTTTTAATATCTACCTTAAAATTATTTTCCTTTAGCCGCTTTTTCAGATTTAGTTCCCGGATGACCTCTGAAAATTCTTGTTGGTGAAAATTCACCAAGTTTATGACCAACCATATTTTCAGTTATGTAAATAGGGATCATCTGTTTACCGTTATGAACAGCAATTGTGTGTCCTACAAAATCCGGAAGTATTGTAGAGGATCGGGACCATGTTTTAACAATTTTCTTTTGATTAGTTTCATTAAGCTTGGAAATCTTTTCAAATAATTTGTAATGAACGAATGGACCTTTTTTTATAGATCTTGGCATAGATTACTCTCTACTTCTTACGTCTTTTAATAATGAATTTATTTGATTCTTTTTTACGCTTACGGGTTTTCAAACCTTTGGCTTTTTGACCCCAGGGTGAAACCGGATGCCCACCGCCGGAAGTTTTACCTTCACCGCCACCCATTGGATGATCGACAGGATTCATCACAACACCTCTCACATGAGGTCTTCTTCCTAACCATCTAGTTCTACCAGCCTTTCCAAGGCTTATATTTTCCTGCTCAGCATTACCAACAGAACCATAAGTAGCCATACAATCAATTCTCACTTGCCTGATCTCACCTGAAGGCATTTTAAGTTGAGCTAAACTTCCTTCTTTAGCCATCAACTGAACTGCAGTACCTGCACTTCTGGCAAGTTGCCCGCCTTTGCCGGGTTTCATTTCAACATTATGAATGAAGCTACCAAGAGGCATCTCTTTTAACGGAAGAGCATTGCCAATCTGAATATCACTTCCGGACCCTGAAACAACTTTTTGTCCCACTTTCAGACCATCTGGTGCCAGTATGTATCTTTTCTCTCCATCAGCATAATGTAATAAAGCAATTCTACACGATCTGTTAGGATCATATTCAATAGAAAATACTTTTGCGGGAACGCCTTGTTTATTTCTTTTAAAATCAATTATTCTGTAACGTCTTTTATGTCCGCCGCCTCTGAACCTTGTAGTTGTTCTACCAAGATTATTTCTGCCACCGGATTTTTTAAGAGCAACTGTAAGTGATTTTTCCGGAGTAGATTTTGTAATCTCATCAAATGAAGCATTTGATCTGAATCTAGTTCCAGGAGTTACAGGTTTTAATTTTCTTATTGCCATTTTAATATCCTATCGTGAATCTCTATACTTGCTCAAACAATTCTATTGTTTCGCCTTTTTTCAGAGTTATAATAGCCTTTTTGAATTTAGCAGTTCTGCCGACAAATCTACCACTCTTTCTAAATTGAGTTTTGGTTTTACCGTCGTAGTTAATAGTTCTTACATCAACAACGTGAACATCAAATTTTTCTTCAATGGCTTTTTTAATTTCAATTTTATTGGCTTTACTATTAACAATGAAGCCGTACTTATTTCCGTGATCAGCGGTTAAGTTAGTCATCTTCTCAGTAATCAAAGGTCTGATTAATACCTGATGCATTTTAGTTTACCGCCTCTCCGATTTTACTGAAAGTATCTTCAATTACTTTAAGAGCACTTTTCTGTAAAACCAACATTTGATTATTTAAAATATCATATGTAGATACTTTATTCGCTTCTAAGACTTTTACTTTAGGTAAATTTCTTCCTGATTTATAAATAACATCATTGAAATTAGAGGTTAACAGCAAAACTTTTTTACCACCAATTTTCAAAGATTCAAGCATTTTATTAAAGTCTTTGGTTTTGTGTGTATCTAAAGAAAAATCTTCAACTACAATCAACCTGTTGATCTTTAACTTTGTAACTAAAAGCAGATTTTCTTGCAAGACGTTTTAATTTCTTTGGAATATCTTGTCTATAATCTCTTGGTCTTGGTCCGAAAATCGTTCCACCCCCAACCCAAAGCGGAGACCTTGTTGTACCGGCTCTTGCACCACCACGTCCTTTTTGTTTCCAAGGTTTTCTACCACCGCCTCTTACTTCAGCTCTTTCTTTCGACTTGTGAGTACCTTGTCTTTGATTAGCAAGATACGCTTTAACCGAAAGATAAATGGCGTGATCGTTAGGCTCAATAGCAAATATGCTATCAGCGAGCTCTACTTTTTCGCCTGAAGTTTTTCCATCTATTTTGTATACATCTAAAGTCATTTTTATTTACCGTTTACTTCTTAATCAATTCAACTATAGAATTAATAGCTCCAGGTGTTGCACCCTTAACCATAATTAAATTTTGATCCGGAATTATTTTAACCACTTTTAAATTCGAAACTGTCACATTTTCATTACCCATTCTACCGGCCATTTTCATTCCTTTAAATACTCTTGAAGGATAAGAACTTGAACCAATAGAACCCGGTGCTCTTAACCTATCGCTCTGTCCGTGAGTTGTACCGCCAACACCACCGAAGCCATGCCTTCTCATAACACCTTGAAAACCTTTTCCTTTGCTTTTTCCTCTAACCTTAATGAATTCACCTTCGGAAAAAAAATCGACTTTTATTTCATCGCCAATTTTATAATCTGAAATATTAAATTTTCTGAACTCTCTCATAACATTTTTAGGTGAAATATTATTTTTCTTAAAGTGTCCAAGAACAGGCTTAGTTATATTTTTTTCTTTCTTCTCTCCAAATCCTAATTGAAGAGCTTCATAACCATCTTTTTCTTTTGTTCTGATTGATACAACTTGACAAGGACCCGTTTGTATAACAGTAACAGGTATAATTTCTCCATCAGGATTAAATATACTAGTCATACCAATTTTTTTTCCTATTAAACCAGACATTTCAACTCCAGTATTCCTTAAAGCTTAATCTCAATATCAACACCCGCCGGTATATCTAATTTACTCAAAGAGTCGACGGTTTTGTTATTTGAATTATGAATATCAATTATTCTTTTATGTGCCCTTGTTTCAAATTGTTCACGAGATTTTTTATCAACGTGAGGAGAACGAAGAACAGTGTAAACAGTCCTTCTGGTTGGCAATGGAATTGGCCCTGAGACTACTGCACCTGTGCTTTTAACAGTTTTAATAATTTTTTCTGTTGATTTATCAATCAAAATATGATCGTACGATTTCAATTTTATTCTAATCTTCTGTCCGGGCACGGAACTTACTCCTTAGTTTTAATTTAGAAACGCAAAGGGAGCGACTACTCCCTTTACTTAAGTACACAATAAGTAATTTATTCAATAATTTTTGTTACTACACCAGCACCAACAGTTCTGCCACCTTCACGGATAGCAAAACGCAATCCTTCTTCCATTGCTATTTCGGAGATAAGATCAACTTTTAATTTAACGTTATCGCCAGGCATAACCATTTCGGTACCTTCAGGTAAAGTAGCAACCCCGGTTACGTCAGTAGTTCTGAAATAAAACTGAGGTCTGTAACCATTGAAGAATGGAGTATGACGTCCACCTTCTTCTTTAGAAAGAATATAAACTTCACCTTCAAATTTCTTGTGAGGAGTAATTGAACCTGTTTTTGCAATTACCATTCCTCTTTCAATTTCATTTTTATCAACACCTCTTAACAATATACCTGCATTATCACCAGCCACAGCTGAGTCAAGCTCTTTTCTAAACATTTCTATACCGGTAACAACTGTTTTCTTGTGAAGCCCAAGTCCTATCAATTCAACTTCTTCCTGAATTTTAACTGTTCCTCTTTCAACTCTACCTGTAGCAACTGTACCACGACCAGTAATTGAGAAAACGTCCTCAACCGGCATTAAGAAAGGTTTATCAGTACTTCTTTCGGGAATTGGAATGTAACTGTCAACAGCATCCATAAGTTCCCAAATACAATCTAAACGAGGATCATCCATCGCAGCATCGCTAGTACCGGCTTCTAAAGCCTGAAGAGCTGAACCTTTAATTATGGGAATTTCATCTCCTGGAAACTCATACTTTGTCAGCAAATCTCTCAACTCTTCTTCAACCAACTCAACCAATTCAGGATCATCTTTCATCATATCAACTTTATTTAAGAATACAACAATCTTTGGCACACCAACCTGCCTAGCTAAAAGAATATGCTCTCTTGTTTGAGGCATCGGACCATCAGCAGCAGCAACTACTAATATTGCACCATCCATCTGCGCTGCACCAGTAATCATGTTCTTCACGTAATCTGCGTGACCGGGACAATCAACGTGCGCGTAATGTCTGTTAGCTGTCGAATACTCCACGTGAGCTGTTGCAATGGTAATACCTCTTTCTCTTTCTTCAGGTGCGTTATCAATAGAATCAAAAGTTCTAATCTGTGATAAGCCCTTCCTAGCGAGAGCCATAGTGATGGCAGCGGTTAAAGTAGTTTTGCCATGATCTACGTGACCGATAGTACCTACGTTAACGTGAGGTTTGCTCCTATCAAATTTTTCTTTTGCCATCGGAATCTCCTTTAATATTAATTATTCTTTTGTTTTTTATTCACTTATTTAAGTTGATTTTTTTCCAAGTGTTTTTTCTGCAATTTCTTCTGCAATTGATTTTGGAACTTCATCATAATATTCAAATTGCATTGTATATATTGCTCTTCCTTGCGTCATTGATCTTAATATGGTTGAGTAACCAAACATTTCAGATAACGGTACTTTGGCTTTAATAACCTGAGCATCTTTTCTTGCAGTGAAACCTTCAATTTTTCCTCTGCGAGAATTTAAATCGCCCATTACGTCTCCCAAATAATCTTCAGGAGTAACAACTTCAACTGCCATTATGGGCTCAAGAAGAACGGGTTTTGCTTTTCTGGCACCAGCCTGAAAAGCCATTGAACCAGCAACTTTGAATGATATTTCATCTGAATCCACATCATGATATGAACCATCATAAATCTTAGTTTTAATATCAACAACCGGAAATCCGGCAATGATACCATTTCTCATCGCTTCTTGAATACCTTGTGAAACAGCAGGAATATATTCTTTTGGTACAGAACCACCTACAATTCCATTTATAAATTCATAACCTTTCCCGGGCTCATTAGGACTAAGCTCAATCCATACGTGACCAAATTTTCCTCGTCCACCTGACTGTTTAACAAACTTACCTTCAGCTTGAACTGTTTCCCTTATTGTTTCTCTGTAAGCTACCTGTGGTTTACCAACATTAGCTTCAACCTTGAATTCTCTTTTCATTCTTTCAACAAGAATTTCAAGATGAAGTTCTCCCATTCCGCTTATAAGTGTTTGACCGGTTTCCTGATCAACATTAACTCTAAATGTCGGATCTTCCTCAGAAAGTTTGACCAAAGATTCAGAAAGTTTATCCTGATCAGCTTTGGTTTTTGGTTCAATAGCAATTTGAATAACAGGTTCAGGAAAAACTATTCTTTCCAAAACAACAGGATCTTTTTCATCACAGAGAGTATCGCCTGTTCGGGTATATTTGAGTCCTACTGCAGCTGCTATATCACCAGCTCTAACTTCTTCAAGTTCAGAGCGAGAATTTGCATGCATCTGAAGTAATCTGCTAATTCTTTCCTTTTTACCACTAACCGAATTAAAAATATATGATCCTGCTTTCAGTGTTCCTGAATAAACACGAAAATATGTTAGTTTACCAACATAAGGATCATTCATCATTTTAAATGCTAAGGCAGTAAATTTTTCTTTTTCGTCAATCTTTCTTTTAACAACATCATTTATTCCAATATGATGCGCCTCAATATCTTTAAAGTCTCCCGGCGCAGGTAATAAGTCAATCACCGAATCAAGCAACTTCTGAACTCCCTTATTTTTGAATGACGAACCGCAAAGAACAGGAATAATCTTCGATTCGATAGTTGCTTTTCTTAATACATTTATAATTTCAACAGAACTAATATTCTCGCCATTTAAATATTTCTCTAGAAGAGTATCATCAACATCAGAAACTGCTTCAAGCATTTCTGTTCTGTGCTTATTAGAAATCTCGATAAGATCTTGTGGAATATCTATTACATCGAAAGTCTGACCGAAAGTTTCTTCGTGATACATTCTTGCTTTAAAGTCAATAAGATCTATAATGCCAGCAAACATGTCACCTTCGCCAATGGGGAGTGTAACAGGAATAGCATTTGCACCAAGTCTCTCTCTCATCATCTGAACTGCGTTGTAAAAATCAGCTCCGGTTCTATCCATTTTATTAATGAACGCAATTCTTGGTACGCCGTATTTATCTGCCTGACGCCATACAGTTTCTGATTGAGGTTCTACTCCACCAACAGCACAGAATAGAGCAACAGCACCATCCAACACTCTTAACGATCTTTCAACTTCAGCTGTAAAATCAACGTGTCCCGGTGTATCAATAATATTTATCTGATGATCTTTCCAAAAACATGTTGTGGCAGCACTGGTAATAGTTATGCCTCTTTCTTTTTCCTGCTCCATCCAATCCATCGTAGCAGCACCATCATGAACTTCACCAATTCTATGAAGTTTACCGGTATAAAAAAGAATGCGTTCGGTAGTTGTAGTCTTACCGGCATCGATGTGCGCCATTATACCAATGTTTCGTACTTTGTCTATTTTAGTTTTAGTTGCCATCAAATTCAATAAATATTACCATTTAAAATGAGCAAATGCTTTATTTGCTTCTGCCATTCTATGAGTATCTTCTTTCTTCTTTACTGAAGGACCTTCACCATTAGAAGCTGCAATCAATTCATTAGCAAGTTTTTGAGACATTGATTTTTCACTTCTCGATCTTGAATAATTTTTAATCCATCTCATGGCCAGGGCAATTCTTCTTTCAGGACGAACCTCTGTAGGAACCTGATAAGTAGCTCCACCAACTCTTCTGCTTCTAACTTCAATTATTGGTTGAACATTAGAAATAGCTTTTTTAAAAACTTCGAGTCCGGGTTTTTTAGTTTTATCTTCAATGAGACTGAATGCTTCATAAACCATTTTTCTGGTAACAGATTTTTTACCATCATACATTAAAGAGTTTATGAACCTGGAAACTAAAACATCATTGAATTTAGGATCCGGCTTAACATATCTTTTTTCTGCTCTTTTCTTTCTCATAATTTATTTAGCCTTCGGTTTTTTAGCTCCATACTTTGAGCGTCCTTTTTTTCTATCTTCAACTCCGCTTGTATCAAGGGTTCCTCTTATAATGTGATATCTTACACCCGGCAAATCTTTAATTCTTCCGCCTCTTATCATTACAATAGAATGTTCCTGCAAATTATGACCTTCACCTGGTATGTATGCAGTAACTTCAATATTATTTGTCAATCTTACTCGGGCAACTTTTCTTAGGGCAGAATTAGGCTTTTTAGGAGTTGTAGTATAAACTCTTGTACATACGCCTCGCTTCTGCGGACAGCTAGCTAAAGCCGGAGCCTTTTTTTTGGCAAGAATTACAACTCTACCTTTTCTAACCAATTGGTTTATAGTCGGCACACAAATCTCCTATAAAAACGTTTTCAAAAAAATTCAGACTTCAAATATACCTTCTGACCCAAATTTTGTCAAGAAATAAAGCATAATATTTGCGATTTATAAATAATAAATCAAATTAAAAGTCCAAACCAGCAAATAAGACATAAATGAACTATATATTAGCCAATTATTGATTTGCTTTTACTACTTCTTCTTCCTTTTCTTCACTTTGCACAACCGGTTCAGTCTTTAACATTATTTTTCTGTACTTCTTCAATCCTGTACCAGCCGGTATCAGATGACCCATTACCACATTCTCTTTTAATCCTAAAAGATTATCTACTTTTGCCCGAATTGCTGCATTAGCAAGAACCTTTGTAGTTTCCTGGAATGAAGCTGCAGAGATAAAGCTTTCTGTTGACAGTGCTGCTTGAGTAATACCTAAAAGAATATTCTCAAATGTTGCAGGGTCGGCATCTCTTACAACTGCTTCCTTTTTATCCTTCTTTTTAAGATCAGCATTTATTTCTCGAGCCTTTGATTTGGTGATAGGCTGACCTTCTTTCAATTTCGAGTCACCTTTTTCCTCAATAACAACCATGTTTTCTATTTTATGATTTTCCTCAAGAAATTCAATTTTATCTACAACATCTTCCTCAAGGAATCTGGTATCTCCGGGAGAGACTATTTTAATCTTCTGAAGCATCTGACGAACGATTACTTCTATGTGCTTGTCATTTATTTTAACACCTTGCAAACGATAAACGTCCTGTATTTCATTAACAAGATATTCCTGAACAGCACTCGTTCCTTTAATGGCTAAGATATCGTGAGGATTAATTGGTCCATCTGTTATTTTTTCACCTGCCGGAATCTCATCGTTTTCCTGAACAAGAATATGTCGTTGTAATGGAACATTATACTTCTTTTCAACAGATTTATCTGGTGCCGTTATCATTATTTCTCTCGAACCTTTTTTTCTAGCACCAAATTTCACAAAACCCTCTATCTCTGAAACAATAGCCGTTTCATGTGGACTCCGTGATTCGAATAATTCAGTTACTCTTGGAAGACCACCCGTAATGTCCCTGCTTTTTGAAGTTTGTTTAGAAATTTTAGCTAACACTGTGCCGGCAGGTATTTTTTCACCTGCATCAACATTGAGATAAGCTTTGATAGGAAGGTTAAAAGGTTTTGAATCACGATCTTCCGTTTCAACAACTATGCTTGGTGTAAGATTTTTATCTTTTGATTCCATAATAACTTTTTGAACATGACCAGTTTGTTCATCAGTTACTTGTTGTAAAGTAACATTATCAATTAAATCAACAAATCTTACTGTTCCTGCTACGTCAGTTAATATAACTGCATTGTAGGGATCGTGATTATAAAGGGGAGTTTTCTTTTTAACAAATTCACCATCGGAAACAACAAGTTCTGCTCCATAAGGGACATCATATTTTTTTATTTGTCTGTTATCTTCATCATATATTCCAATTGCACCTCTTCTACCAATAACAACTTTAATAGTAATATCGGATCCGCCAAAAGGATCTTTTTCACTTTTTTCAACATAAGGAATCTTTTCAAACCTAACTGTTCCCTCTACATTAGTTTCAACCTGCGATTGACTTGCAATTCTGGATGAAGTACCACCAAGGTGAAAAGTTCTAAGAGTAAGCTGAGTACCCGGCTCACCAATGGATTGTGCTGCAATTATTCCAACAGCCTCTCCTATCTCTACAATTTTACCTGTAGTAAGGTTCCGACCATAACATTTAGCACAAACTCCTCGCTTAGATTCACAAGTTAATACAGTTCTAATATAAACGGAATCTATGTTAGCATCTTCAATCTTTTCGGCTATCTCTTCAGTAATCGTTTCACCAGCTTCAATAATCAAATCATCTGTACGGGGATGATAAATATCGGTTTGAGCTACTCGTCCGGTTATTCTTTCCTGAAGTGGTTCTCTTTCCTGTTCAACATCTTTGAGAGCTTTAATTTCAATACCGAGTATTGTTCCACAATCAATTTCACTAATAATAACATCCTGAGCAACATCAACTAATCTTCTGGTTAAGTATCCCGCGTCAGCTGTTTTAAGCGCTGTATCTGCAAGTCCTTTACGGGCACCGTGTGTAGATATAAAGTATTCAAGAACTGATAATCCTTCTTTGAAATTTGCAACGATAGGATTTTCAATAATTTCACCAGCCTGACCTGTAAGAGATTTCTGAGGTTTCATCATCAACCCTCTCATACCTGCTAGCTGTCTTACTTGCTCTTGCGAACCTCTTGCACCAGAATCAACCATCATATGTAATGAATTGAAGCCTTGATTATGCACTCTTATTTTTTCCATCAATGCACGGGCAACATCATTAGTTGTATGAGTCCAAACGTCTATAATTTTATTATAGCGTTCAGCATCTGTTATAACGCCAACCTCATGTTCATTAAGAATTCCTTCAACTTTTTTATTTGCTTTAGTAATCAGACTTACTTTTTCTTCAGGGATGATCATATCCGTATAACTGATTGATAAGCCACCAGCAGTAGCATACCTAAAACCAATATCTTTAAGATCATCAAGAAATTTAGCAGTAACTTTATTTCCCATTTTTATGAACATTTGTCCAATGAATCCACCGAAGGTTTTTTTAATGAGCAACTGATTAAAGAATCCCATTTCCTTTGGAACTATAGAATTAAAAATAACTCTACCAACAGTTGTTTCGGTAAGATTTCCATCTATTCTAACTTTAATTCTTGCATGAAGTCCAATCACTTTATTATTATAAGCAATAATAACTTCTTCTGATGAGGAGAAATTCATTCCCTCTCCTTTATCGCCATCTTTCACTTTTGTTAAGTAGTAACATCCCAAAACGATATCCTGAGTTGGAACAACTATTGGACTGCCATTTTGTGGAGAAAGAATATTGTGACTGCTTAACATGAGCAAGCTTGCTTCTAACTGAGCTTCATAAGAAAGTGGAACGTGAACAGCCATTTGATCGCCGTCAAAGTCAGCGTTGAATGCAGTACAAACCATAGGATGAAGCTGAATTGCCCGTCCATCTATAAGCACAGGTTGAAAAGCTTGTATTCCTAATCTGTGAAGAGTAGGAGCCCGGTTTAACAGTACCGGATGAGCTTCAATTATTTTCTCTAATATATCCCAGATTATTGGATCTTTACGATCAACAACTTTTCTTGCACTTTTAACAGTTTTGTTATGTCCTCTTTCAATCAGTTTTCTAATAACGAATGGTTTGAATAATTCAATGGCCATATCTTTTGGAAGACCGCACTGATGTAATTTTAATTCGGGACCAACAACAATAACAGAACGACCGGAATAGTCAACTCTTTTTCCTAAAAGGTTCTGACGGAATCTTCCTTGTTTTCCTTTGAGCATATCGCTTAAAGATTTAAGCGGTCTGTTATTATCACTTCTAACAGCACTTCCTCGTCTGGAGTTATCGAACAGTGCATCCACTGCTTCCTGAAGCATTCTTTTTTCATTTCGAAGAATAACTTCCGGTGCTTTAATATCAATTAATCTTTTTAATCTGTTATTTCTTATTATAACTCTTCTGTACAAATCATTTAAATCACTTGTGGCAAATCTTCCGCCTTCAAGAGGAACAAGAGGTCTTAATTCAGGTGGAATTACCGGTATATAATTAAGTACCATCCATTCCGGGCGATTAGGAACCTTTCCCTCTTCTTCTTTAAATGATTCAATTACTCTTAATCTCTTAAGAAGATCCTGTTTCTTTTGTTGTGAGTTTTCAATTTCAAGTTGATCTCTTAATTCCTTAGATAACTTCTCAATATCGGTATCTTTAAGAATGTTTTTTACAGCATCCCCACCAATTCTTGCAAGAAATTTCTTGGGATCATCATTTTCTAATTTTTCATTTCCATCAGGAAGAGAATTTAGAACTTCGAAATACTGGTCTTCTGAGATAAGATCTAATCTGCTTAAACCAGTTAATCCGGGATTGAGAACAACATAAGATTCATAATAAATAACTTTTTCTAATTCTTTTAAGCTTAGACCGATTATATTACCAATTTTTGAAGGCTGTGCTCTGAAAAACCAGATGTGAACAACAGGCACTGCTAGTCCTATATGTCCCATTCTTTCACGGCGAACACTTTTTTGAGTTACTTCAACACCGCAACGGTCACAGATAATTCCTTTGTAACGTATTCTTTTATATTTACCGCAAAAACATTCCCAATCGCGAGTAGGACCAAATGTTTTTTCACAGAACAATCCGTCTTTTTCTGGTCTGAAAGAACGGTAATTAATTGTTTCCGGTTTGGTTACTTCACCATAAGATCTTGAAAGAATATCATCTGGACTAGCCAAACCAATTGTCAAGCTGCGAATCTCTCGCATTGCATTTTCCTGAACTCTAAAAGGCATATTTTATCTCCTCATTACTATGTGAAAAATTTGTTCAATGTTAATTTATTTTGATATCCAGTCCGAGTCCCTGGAGTTCCTTAATTAAAACATTGAACGATTCGGGAACGTTTGGTTCCGGTAAATTCTCACCTTTTACAATAGCTTCGTATACTTTTGCTCTACCTGAAACATCATCACTTTTTACTGTTAAAATTTCCTGAAGAATATGAGATGCTCCGTATCCTTCAAGCGCCCAAACTTCCATTTCTCCAAATCTCTGTCCACCGAATTGAGCCTTACCACCAAGCGGCTGCTGTGTAATAAGTGAGTATGGACCAATTGACCTTGCATGAATTTTATCATCAACAAGGTGGCTTAGTTTAAGCATATAAATGTATCCGCAAGTAACTTTCTGATGGAACCTTTCACCGGACCTTCCATCGATAAGTTCGGTTTTGCTTCCGCTTTCAAGTCCGGCTTTTTCAAGCCATTCGTCAACATCCTCAACGTGTGCCCCATCAAAAATCGGTGTAGCAAATTTAACTCCGAGTTTTTTTCCAACCCACCCTAAAGCCGTTTCATAAAGCTGCCCCAGATTCATTCTTGAAGGCACACCAAGTGGATTTAATATGATATCAACCGGAGTTCCATCCGGAAGGAACGGCATTTCTTCCATAGGAACAATTTTAGCAACAACACCTTTATTACCATGTCTACCTGCCATCTTGTCACCGACAGATAACTTTCGTTTCTTGGCAACGTAAACTTTTGCAAGCTGCACTATTCCCGGAGGAAGTTCATCGCCGCTTTGAATTTTTATTCTTTCACGTTTAAATTCTTCTTCAAGATCAACTAGAATATCAAAATAATTTCTATAGAGCGATTGAATCAGATTATTGGTTTTTTTGGATTCGAACCAATCAAGTGTGTAATCTAATTTGGATATATCATCCATTCCGGAAAAGGTAGTTTCTTTTATTGAAGTTCCACTTCTGAAAACTACACTACCATCCAGATCTCTTATTCCTGTTGTAGTTTGTCCACTAGTAATTTTTGTTATCTTTTCAACAAATTTTTGATAATGATCGGATACTTTTTTCTTGTGCTGACTTTCAACTTGATCTAATGCATGTTTTTCAACTTTTTTAGAATCATTATCTCTTCTTTTTCTACTAAAAAGTCTGGTTTTAATTACAGTTCCTTTTAACCCGGGAGGCGCTTTCAGAGAAGCATCTTTCACATCACCAGCTTTATCTCCAAAAATTGCACGGAGTAATTTCTCTTCTGGAGTAGGATCTGTCTCACCCTTCGGAGTAATCTTACCAATAAGAATGTCACCTTCTTTAACTTCAGCACCTTCACGTATAATTCCATCTTCATCCAGATTCTTTACAGCCTCTTCACTTACATTGGGTATTTCTCTTGTAAGTTCTTCTTCACCGCGCTTTGTTTCTCTTACCTGAAGTTCAAATTCTTCTATATGAAGAGAAGTATAAATATCTTCGCTTACTAATCTTTCACTTAGTATTATAGCATCTTCAAAGTTATAACCTCGCCAGGGCATAAATGCAACCAAAACATTTCTTCCAAGAGCTAATTCCCCTTGATCTGTAGCAGCACCATCAGCAAGAACATCATCTTTCTTTACTCTCTGTCCTTCAGAAACAATTGGTCTTTGGTTAACAGAGGTTTCCTGATTTGTTCCTTGGAATTTTGTAAGCTTATATTCAACTCTTCTAACATCGTTAAAACTTGTAAGTGCTTCAAAACTATTTGCATTAATATCATACTTGACAATTATTTTATTTGCATCAACATACTCAACCATACCATCATCTTCAGCTGAAAGTAAAGCCCTGGAATCACGTGCAACTTTTGCTTCCATACCTGTACCGACAATCGGAGCCTTTGGCCTTAATAGTGGAACTGCCTGACGTTGCATATTAGAACCCATTAAAGCTCTGTTTGCATCGTCGTGTTCCAAAAATGGAATGAGAGCAGCTGCTGCACTTACAAGCTGGGCAGGAGCCACATCCATAAATTGTACTTCTTCAGGATGAACGATTGGGAATTCACCTTTAAGTCTTGATTTAACTCTTTCTTTAGCGAATCGTCCTTGTTCATCTAAAGTAGCATTAGCCTGAGCAATTGTAAAAGTATCTTCTTGCTGGGCAGTCAAATATTCAACTTCTTTAGAAACTTTACTTTTAGAAACTTTTCTATAAGGAGTTTCCAGGAATCCATACCTGTTCACACGTGCATAAATTGTAAGAGACGAAATAAGACCAATGTTTGGACCCTCAGGAGTTTCAATTGGACAAAGACGACCATAATGTGTGTAATGAACGTCTCGCACTTCAAATCCAGCTCTTTCTCTTGTTAATCCACCAGGACCTAAAGCCGACATTCTTCTTTTATGTGTAAGCTCAGCAAGCGGATTTGTTTGATCCATAAACTGTGATAACTGATTTGTACCAAAGAATGCATTTATCACACTGGTAATTGTACGAGCGTTTACAAGATCTTGAGGTGTAAAGTTTTCGGTATCGCGCATATTCATTCTTTCTTTAATGGTTCTTGCCATTCTCGCCATACCAATATTAAATTGCTGTCCAAGCTGTTCACCTACAGTTCTTATCCTTCTATTTCCTAAATGGTCTATATCATCAACCGAAACATTTCCTTCCTTAAGATTAATGATATAAGTCATTATTGCAATAATATCTTCATTTGTAAGAACTGTTGTTGTTTCAGGGATATTAAGCTGCAACTTGTCATTCATCCTGTGACGACCAACATCTCCTAGATCGTATCTTTTATCGTTAAAAAATAATTTCTCAATCAATGCTTCTGCAGTTTCTACATCTGGTGCTTCACCCGATCTTAATTGTCTGTAAATTGCATATAAAGCTTCTTCTTTTGTGTGCGAAGTGTCTTTACGAAGAGTATTAACTATTAGATCCTGATAAAATGAAGAATCCGATTTCAGAAATTTCAAAGTTTCTACTTCGGCATCATCAATTCTCTCAAGATCTTCTTCTGTCAAGACAGAATCTCTTGTTAAAAAGATTTCACCGGTTGACATATCGAATACATCACTGGCAATCATTCTACCAAGGTAACTTTCAAGATTAGCTTTCTTAACGCTAACTTCTTCAACTAAATCAAAAAGATCCAGAATTTGATCGTCGGAGGCATAGCCGATTGCTCTGAGTAATGTAGTTGCAGGAAATTTTTTCCTTCTATCAATGTAAACATACATCACATAGTTTATATCGGTTGCAAATTCAACCCAGGAACCTCTTAGAGGAATTATTCTAGCTGAATAAATTGGTGTTCCATTTGGATGAGTAGTCTGAGCAAACGCTACACCGGGTGAACGATGCAACTGAGAGACAATTACTCTTTCAGCACCATTTATTACAAATGTACCTTTCTCAGTCATAAAAGGAAGATTACCAAGATATACTTCTTGCTCAACAGTATTGACAAATTCTGATGTTTCCGGATCTTTAGTTGAAAGACGAAGTTTTGCCTTCAAAGGTGCTGCAAATGAAAGACCTCTTTCAAGACATTCGTCAACTGAAAAACGTGCTTTTTCAATATTATACTCGAGAAAGTCGAGACGATAATTCTCTTTATTATCAAAAATTGGAAAGTTAGTATTAAATACCTGCTGTAAACCTTTGATCTCTCTTTTAGCTGAGGGAGTTCGATGCTGAACAAAATCTTCAAAAGTTTCGGTTTGTATGCCCAACAAATCCGGAGCTTCAAGTATTGAAGGTATACGGCCAAAGGAAATGCGGTTATTATTCAATTAAAAATCCTCCTGGAAATGGTTCAAATTCTATTTTTCTTGCCTGAAACAACGTTTATCATAAAATACAAAAGCGACAAGACGGACTAATCCGCCTTATCACTAAATGACAACTATAATCTTCTGTTAGTGAAATGATTACTTTAATTCTACAGTAGCGCCGGCTTCTTCAAGTTCTTTCTTGATTTTTTCGGCTTCATCTTTAGAAGCACCCTCTTTAACAGGTTTTGGTGCGCCATCAACAAGGTCTTTGGCTTCTTTAAGTCCTAATCCGGTATGAGCTCTAACAACTTTAATAACATTAATTTTCTTTTCACCGGTAGAAACAAGAATTACGTTGAATTCAGTTTTTTCTTCAACCGGAGCGGCATCAGCAGCAACTGCACCAGCCATCATAACAGGAGCCGCGGCAGTTACACCAAATTCATCTTCTAAGGCTTTTTTAAGCTCAGAAGCTTCAACCAAGGTTAAACCTTTTATTTTTTCTACTAAATCAGCAATTTTGTCTGGCATTTTATTATTTCTCCTAATTTAATTTCAATTATTTTATGCTGCTTCTCTTTTAGAAATCTGGTCAACAACACTAACCAAATCTCTTGCTACAGCGTTGATTACACCAACTATACCGGAAGCAGGCGCATTTAAACTTCCCAAAATACTAGCTATCAGTTCAGTCTTTGTTGGTAAAGTTGCCAATTGACTTAGCTTGGAGCCATCGTAATAGTTAGTTTCTATGTAACAAGCTTTTAGTGCAAGTTTTTGTGAAGTATCAAAATACTTCTTAATTATTTTTGCAGGAGCAACGGGATTTTCTGAAGCAAAGGCAAATCCGGTCATTCCTTCTAAATGATCTGCAAGTTTTTCGAACTTTCCGCTTTCCTTAAGTGCTCTTTTGAATAAAGTATTTTTATAAACTTTATATTGAACACCTTCTTTACGGAATTGATTTCGGATTTCACTGATATCGGCAACATTAACTCCCGAATAATCAGTTAAATAAACTGCAGACGAGTTCTCGATCACTTCCTTTATTTCGGCAATGATCTCTGCTTTTTCGTTCTTATTCATTTTACTCCCGAAACACAGTTATTAATTAATCGTGTCGATCCCAATTAATCGGGACACGTTAGAAGCTATTTTTTTTGAGTGCGTAAATTCTTTTTTATTTATCAAACGACAGAAATCTCATCCTTAGTAATACGGAGACCTGGTCCCATAGAACTTGATAGATACAAACTCTTAACATATTGCCCTTTTGCAGAAGCTGGTCTAAGCTTTACTATTGTGTTTAGAAAGGCTTTTGTATTATCAACTAATTTATCAGTTTCAAAATTTAATTTTCCAATGGAAGTATGAATTATTCCTGTTTTATCAACTCTGAATTCAATTTTACCAGCTTTAACTTCTTTAACTGCTTGTACAACGTCCATTGTAACAGTACCGCTTTTAGGATTGGGCATTAGCCCTTTAGGTCCTAATACTTTACCTAATTTACCTAAATCTCCCATTGAGTCAGGTGTAGCAATAATAACATCAATATCAGCCCACCCGCCTTTTAATTTTTCCAAATAATCTTCAAATCCTGCATGATCAGCACCCGCATCTAAAGCATCCTGAACTTTGGCACCTTTGGCAATTACTAAAACTTTTACCTGCTTTCCTGTACCATGAGGTAGAGAAACAGTGCCTCTGATCATTTGATCTGCATGTCTAGGATCAACACCCAATCTGATAGCAACATCAAGAGATTCGACAAATTTTACTTTAGTAGATTTTTTTAATGTATCTATCGCCTCTGAGATGGTAAATTCTTTTGTTACATCAACAGATTTCAATATTTCTTTACTTCTTTTAGTTTTTTGCATTTCTACACCAAATAATTAATGTACAATCAGGCTTTATTTATCTTCGACCGTTAATCCCATGCTTCTGGCAGTACCGGCAACCATGCTCATTGCATGTTCAATATCAAAAGCATTCAAATCAGGCATCTTCAAATTTGCAATTTCCTTAACTTGTGCTTTTGTAACTGTTCCAACTTTAGTCCTATGTGATTCAGCAGAACCTTTTTCAACTTTAGCAGCTTTCTTTAAAAGAACAGCAGCAGGAGGAGTTTTTGTAATAAATGTAAATGATTTATCAGTATATACAGTAATAACAACCGGAATGATAAGACCATCTTTATCTGCAGTTTTTGCGTTAAACTGCTTACAAAACTCCATTATATTTACGCCCTTTTGACCAAGAGCAGGACCAACCGGCGGTGATGGATTAGCTTTGCCACCCGGGATCTGAAGTTTTATATAACTACCTATTTTTTTAGCCATAATTTATAACCTATAAATAACTTTTTATTTTTCTAGTTCTGCCTGTACAAAATCGATTTCAACAGGTGTTTTTCTTCCAAATATTGATACCATTACTTTTATTTTCATTTTTTCTTCGTTTACTTCCTGAATAGTACCGGAGAAATTATTGAACGGACCATCTATTATTTTTACAAGATCACCGTTTCTGAAAATAGTCTCCATTCTTTCACCATTTTCATCTTGAGTAATTCTACCTACAATCCTCTTTACTTCATCAGGTTGAAGAGGATTTGGATGATTTGCAGTTCCAAGAAATCCCATTACAGATTGAGTATTAAGAATAAAATCCTTAACCTGATTATCTAATTCAGCCTGAACCAGAATATAGCCGGGGAAAAAATTCTTCGTTTTGCTTTTTTTCTTGCCATCTTTAACTTCAAAAACCTTTTCTGTAGGAACAAGGATTTCATGAATCTTAGCCATTAAAGATTCATTATCCTTAAGTTCAGCTTCCAATAAGCTTTTAACTTTATTTTCGTGTCCTGAAAAAGTTCTTACAACATACCATTTAGATTCCATACCTGTTTAAAATATTCCTTTAAATACCTGAGTAATAAGTATATCAATTACGTAAGTAAAAGTTGCTAAAATCAGACAAACGATAATAACAACCTTGGTAGATTCAAAAAGTTCCGGTTTTGTTGGCCAGGTAACTTTTTTCATTTCTTTAATAACATCCTGAAAGAAATTAATTATTTTATCTTTCATAAAATCCCTTTGCTAATAAGTGCACGTCAGGAGGGAATCGAACCCCCAACCTGCGGTTTTGGAGACCGCTGCTCTAGCCAATTGAGCTACTGACGTATCCAAACTTATTTTGTTTCTTTATGAATAGTATGCTTCTTATCCCATCGGCAATATTTTTTAAATTCAACTCTGCCGGGATGAAGTCTTTTATTTTTAGTAGTAGTGTAATTTCTTCTTTTACACTCTGTGCATTCTAAAGTTATGATATCTCTCATAAGTTTACTCTTATTTCTTTTAAGCTACGATCCCGATTTTTACAGGGATAACCTTAACCTTTTTAATCAAAAATTTCTTTTTGAGCTGACGACCGGGATTGAACCGGTGACCTCATCCTTACCAAGGATGTGCTCTACCAACTGAGCTACGTCAGCCTGATAGACAAAATTTAGTGCAAAAAAAATCCCTTAAATTAAATAGGGATATTTTATTCAGAATTTTCCCCAGCAATGAAGAAAAAACAACAGGCTGAGCGGGAGACGGGATTCGAACCCGCGACCAACAGCTTGGAAGGCTGTGACTCTAGCCAACTGAGTTACTCCCGCAATTTAAGCATTTTTTGAATGAACCGATTAAAATCTGTGGGCGGCGAGGGATTCGAACCCCCAAAGGCGCTTGCCAACGGATTTACAGTCCGCCCCGGCTCTCCAACTCCGGCGTCCGCCCAAATTTTCAAACGAGCACCAAAAATAATTTTAATCAGTTAAAAATGCAAATTTTCGGGATAACAAACATAAACAAATGATTTGAAATTACAAATCAATGTTTCCACAATTCTCTATCAAGACTCCGATATTGAATTGCTTCGCTAAGGTGTTGCGGTTGGATGGTTTCGGATTTTTCAAGATCAGCTATTGTTCGGCTAACTTTTAGTATTCTATCATAAGCTCTGGCTGATAAACCAAGTTTTGTCATTGCCATTTTTAATAAATCTTCTCCCGTCGAATCAAGTTTGCAAAACATTCTTACCTCTTTTGAGCCCATATCGCCATTACTGAAGACATACTTCATTTCTTTGAATCTATTCGATTGAATGTCTCTTGCAGAAATCACCCTTTCTCTAATACTTGATGACTTCTCACTTTCTCCTTTTGAGCTTAATTCCTTGAATTTTACTGCAGGAACCTCAATGTGAATATCTATTCTATCCAGCAAAGGACCTGATATTTTTGCCATATATCGCTGAATTTGCGGCGGAGTACAGGTACATTCCTTTGCAGGATCAGTAAAATATCCGCATGGACAAGGATTCATTGCTGCGGCCAACATAAAATTTGCAGGAAATTCCAGAGAAAGCTTAGATCTGCTCACCGTTACCCGGGCATCTTCAAGTGGTTGTCTTAACACTTCAAGCACATTTTTCTTGAATTCCGGTAATTCATCTAGGAATAACACTCCGTGATGGGCAAATGATACTTCTCCGGGACGAGGGAATGAGCCTCCACCAACTAATGCCGCATCAGATACTGTGTGATGCGGACTTCTAAATGGTCTTTCGGTTACTAATGCCGTTTCTTTTTGAAGAATTCCTGCAATAGAATGAATTTTGGTTGTTTCAAGTGCTTCCTCAAATGTCATTGAAGGTAAAATAGAAGGAAATCTTTTGGCAAGCATCGTTTTACCGGAACCGGGTGGTCCTATCATAAGAATATTATGTGCACCGGCTGCAGCAACTTCTAAAGCTCGTTTTACATTTTCCTGACCTTTTACATCGGAAAAGTCAAGATGATATTTGTTTATCCATGAAAATAATTCTTCTTTATTTGTAACCGTTTTATTTATTTGTAAATCATCATTTAAAAATGCTACAACTTCTGAAAGAGTTGATAAACCATAAACTTCTATATCATCAACTATTGATGCTTCTTTTGCAGATTCAACCGGTAGAATAACTCTCTTAATTCCTTTTTTTCTTGCTTCAACAGAGATAGGCAAAGCACCTTTTACGTGTCTTAATTTTCCGTCAAGTGCTAGTTCTCCAAGGAAAATTGAATCTTCCAGATAAGTGTTATTTAGCAGTTCATTTGCAGATAAAATTCCAATGGCAATGGAAAGATCGAACGAACTTCCTTCTTTTTTAATATCGGCAGGAGCTAAATTAATTGTTATTCTTCTGGCCGGGAATTCAAAACCAGAATTTTTAATTGCAGCAATTACTCTTTCTTTGCTTTCTTTTACTGCATTATCTGGAAGACCTACAATTGTAAAGTTAGGAACATTTTTCTCAACATTCGTTTCAACTTCAATAATAAAAGCATCAATTCCATATGTAGCACTTGTGAAAATTTTTGAAAGCATTTATCCCGCCATTTTATTAAACTATTTCGTGAGAAGCATTTTTTTTGTTTGAGAATAAACAGGAGACGAGACTTTGTATAAATAAACTCCCGATGGAAGATTACCTGCATCAAATTCAAATTTATGAATTCCTTTGGTAAGAAATCCCTTTTGAAGAATAGCCAATTCCTGTCCTTCGATATTATAGATAATTATTTCGATTTCTGAATCTTCAAATAAATCCAGTTCAATACTTGTAATAGGATTAAAAGGATTTGGATAATTCTGGTTCAGTTTAAATTGCTCAATATTACCTACTCCAACTTTAACTTGCGAAGAATAAACCACTGAGCCATCTTTATTAACTTGCTTAATTCTGTAATACAAAATTTTATTTTTCATATCTGCAGCATCAATATAGGAATGTAGATTTGAGTTTTCGCTCGTTGCAGCTATTGTTCCAATTTCAATAAATCCTTTTTCTTCAGAAGATTTTTCTATAACAAAAAATGATGCGCTGTTAGCATCAGGGGAAATCCATTCTAACTGCATGTAGGCACTGGAAATACTGATATTTAACTCCGGTGCGCGTGAAAAAATTGGTGCATCTGATTTACTGAATTTAATACCGCTATACCTCAAGCTCTGTACATTTTTAGGATTTATTAATTCACCTGAGGCATCAAAATTAAACTGTAGAACAGGTTCAGCATCTTTTAGTGACGATGAAATATACCTTGCATCTTCAATAATCTTGAGAGTGCCATTTTTAGGTTTAAGAACTCTGAGTTGTTCAATAGTAAATGATTCAGAAGAATTACTACCGAACGATAAAATAAGATCACTAATTTTTGAAAGACCTGAAAAAGAATATCTGACAAATTGAATTCCGTCTGAATAAATAGAAATAATTTGTTCAGATAAATTTATTTCCAGACCCATATGCTTCCAGATTTTTCTTGAAAGAAAAGGAGCAGAAGAATTGATAATTTCATCCTTGTTATTGAGCAGACACAATTTTTGAAAATCGTTTAAGCAAAGCTTAACAAGAGATTCGCTGGTTTTTTTATTAATCAACTTAAAGATATCTAAATCACTTCCCGACGCTTTCAACCAGAATCCAATCCACAATTTGTTTCCAATGTTATTTTTTAGTTCGAATTCAAGATTGGAACCAGACTCAAATTTTGCAGCATTACGAGTTGTTTTACCAGGTTTGTAGGTTTTTATTTCAGCTATCAAACTATTTTTATCTTTACTATTATTTTCTTCTAAACCTCCGATGGTTGCAATTACTTTTTTATCACGTATAAATTCCCCATAGAATCTGATTTTAATATCCTCAGAGTTTCTTGGAGAACAATTTATTAAAACCTGGAAAAATGATTGAGTAAGTATATCTTCTTGTTGAAGCTTAATTTCGGTAAGATATACATTATCTGAAATTGCGTCTATTCCCGATAGTGAAACAGAACTTTGAGATGAACCTAATGTTGTTAAAATTTCAACTGAATTAATAACAATATCATTTTTAGAAATTATGTAAAGATTTAAGGCTTCAGCCTCAAGAATTGAATTATCGGATACTAAAGAAATGTCGAATGAAGAATTATTAGGAATTAACAACGGGTATTGTAATTCCGAAACAGGACTATAGTTCTGCGCCCAGCCCCCAATACAAAAAATGAAGAACAATATGTTCAGAAGTTTTGTCATTTTCTAATGATAGAAGGAATGACTATAAATTATTTGTATTGTCTTAAAAACTCGATCCTGTCCTGTAACTGGCTTATCGGCACTAATAATTTTTCTTTTCCGTAAAGTGCATCTTCCCTTTTTGTAAATGCCAGTTCATAATCTTTACTCATAACTATTGCTTCTTCGGGACAAACCTCTTCACAAAAGCCACAGAAAATACAACGAATCATATTTATTTCAAATTTTTCAGGATATCTTTCTTTTTCTGCATCAGTTTCTGCCGCCTGAACTTCAATTGCTAAAGCCGGACATACCCTTGAACATAATCCACAGGCAACGCATCTACCTTTACCATTTTCCTCAAGAACTAAAACAGGTCTGCCTCTGTAAGAACCAGAGGGAATATACTTTTCTTCAGGATACTCCATAGTATATTTTGGTTTGAACATAGTTCTAAATGTAAGGGATAAGCCCTTAATAATTTCGACGAAATAAGCCTTTTCCAGGAAAGTAAGGTCTTTTAATCTTTTTTTAGGCGGTTTTGTAGACGCAGCCATCTAAACTCCGTTAAAATCTTTTTTTATCATTGCAACAATTGTAATATAAATTACATTTTTTTTCATAACAAGGTAATAGAAATTAAATCCCAAAAACCATAATTAAAACTGCGACCCAGATAATATTTATTAAAGAAAGCGGAAACATAACTTTCCAGCCATAACTCATTAACTGATCATACCTGAACCTTGGTATACTCCATCTTACCCAGATAAAGAAGAATAATATAAATAACAGCTTTACTATAAATGAAGCAATTTGAAGAAGTATTACTAAAGTTTCAGAAAGCCCAAATGTTTCAATAAAAGGTACCTGCCAGCCGCCTAAATACATAGTAACTATAAATGCTCCGGCAATAATCATATTAGCATATTCTGCAAGAAAGAATCCTGCAAACTTCATGCTGCTGTATTCAGTATGGAAACCGCCTACTAACTCAGGTTCGGCTTCAGGCAGATCGAAAGGTAACCGGTTTGTTTCTGCAAATGCAGAAATTAAAAATGTGAAAAATCCTATTGGTTGAATAAATGCATTCCACATTAAACCTGATTGTGATTCTATTATTGCCATTGGTCTTAACGATTCGGCTAAGAGAACAACACCGCCAACAGAAAAGCCCATCGATATTTCGTATGAAATCATTTGTGCAGAAGATCGGATTCCACCAAGCAAAGAATATTTACTGCCCGAGGACCAGCCTGCAAATGTGATTGCATAAACACCTATTGATGTGAGTGCAAGGATGTAAAGCACACCAATATTAACATCCGCAACTACAAGAGCAATTTGGTAACCAAAAATTTCAATCTCAGGTCCGAATGGAATAACAGCATAAGTAGAAAAGGCAACAAACAACGCAACTAGCGGAGCAAGTGCATGAATTTTTCTGTTTGCCACATCAGGAACAATATCTTCTTTAAGAAGAAGTTTAAGCACATCGGCGAATGGTTGTAATAAACCATGCCAGCCAACGCGATTAGGACCCAATCTGTTTTGTGCCCAGGCACTTATCTTTCTTTCAAAGTAAACAAGATAGGCTACGGTTAGAAAAACGAGAATAAGTATTATTACTATCTTAATTAAAGATATGATAACTATTTCTAAGAGTGTCATTTGAAAAATATACTCCGATTAAACTTTAGCAGTTAATTCATTCTTTTTAGTTTTTATTAGAGCACCAAACTCACCGATATCGTCATAATTATAATTTTTGAATGCGTCAATTGAACCACTCAGTTCAGCAAAAATTTCTTCAGCCAATTGATATTTGTACTTCTGTCCTAATGCTGAAGATAATCCTGCAAGTATTTTCCATGTTGCTCGGGCATCATATTTTTTACCGCTTGCCCAACTGTCAAACTTAGTTCCGAATTTATCAAGTCTGCTCATTGCCATTCCATCAAGTGCACGATCAGCATCAATAGTTGCAACAGCCGGTTTTATTCTTTGAATTTTTCCATCGAAGTTCACAAAAGTTCCATTCTTTTCTGCATAAGTTGATGCCGGAAAAACAATATCTGCAAGAGTTGTAGACTTATTAAAGTTTGTTGCATGTACAATAAACAAATCGAGTTTAGATAAAACATTTTCCAACTCAGAATCATGAGCAACTAAATCATCTTCAATAAGATAGAGAGCTTTTATCTTACCTTCCTTAATTCCTTTAATAATTTGCTCGAAGTTTTTACCATTTTTAGAGGGTGCTATTCCAGCCAGTTCTGCTCCGAGAGAGTTTGGAGTTATATCATTTATTTTTAGAATATCATCACCAAATTCTGGATCAGTATGTTTTACAAAATCGAGATTGCCAGTACTCAAAACACTTTTGGCAAACTTTGCAATCATAAAATTATCTTCAAGGGTTGTATAAGGAGAGCCGATCACAGCAATTTCATCTTTGGCAAAACTTTTTAACCGGGAAGCAGCTTCGGTAAAAGCCTTATCCCATTCGACTTTTGTTAAATTTCCTTCAACTCTTAAATGCGGACCATCAACCCTGTCATCAGCGTTTACAAATTTGAATGTGTTTAATCTTCCGTGGTCACACATCCAATAGCTGTTTACTTCTTCATTATGTCTAGGAACTAATCTTAATACTTTATTATTTCTGACCCACATTTCAATATTGCACCCACGGGCACATCCGTTACAAACAGTATTTGTATGGGACATATCCCAGACTCTTGCTTTGAATCTGAAGTCACGATTTGTTAAAGCACCAACTGGACAAATATCAACAACATTCATAGAATAAGGATTATCAAGCTCTTCACCCGGGAAAGTTGTAATTGTAACTCTGTCACCTCTACGAATAAATGTAAGTTCAGAATCTTTAGCTATTTCATCGCAGAACCTTATACAACGAGAACAGGAAATACATCTTTCACCATCATACATGACACGCGGACCAAGAGGAACACGTTTATCCTTATGAGTTTTTTCTTCAACAAATCTGCTTTCACCAGTACTGTGCTTATAAGCATAATCCTGAAGTTTACATTCACCTGCTTCATCGCAAATAGGACAGTCGAGCGGATGGTTAATCAGAAAGAATTCCATAACGGCATTTCTTGCGCTGAGGGATTTTTCTGATTGTGTATGAACCACCATACCTTCTGAGGCAATTGTTGAACAGGCAATAACCAGCTTTGGCATTTTTTCAACTTCTACAAGACACATTCTGCAGTTGCCTGAAACAGACAATTCCGGATGCCAGCAAAAATGAGGAATATCTATTCCATGATCTTCTGCTGCTTCAATTATTGTTTGTCCCTGTTTGAATTCAATTTCACGACCGTCAATAAAAAGTTTGGGCATAATCTTATCTCTGAAAAATTTTTCTATGCTGCTTTTATAATTGAATTATCTTTTGATCTTATTAAAATCTTTGTCAGTTTGGATTCATCAAACATTTCATTAGCTGTTTCAATAATATCCTTGGCTGTAACTGAGTCTATCTTCTGCATCATATCTTCAACCGGAATTAATTTTCCGTAATTAAGAATTGATGTTGCCATCCTGATCATTCTATTAGTAGTGTTTTCCAAACTTAATAAAGTATTGCCTTTTATGTACTCTTTAACGCGTTTTAAATCTTTAGGTTTTACTTCTGTTTCTTTAAGTTTTTTTAATTCTCTGAAAACAATTTTATTAACTTTTTCTGCGTGACGTTCATTTGTAGAATAATAAATTCCAAAAGCAGAAACATCTAAGTAAGAATTAAGAAATGAATTTATCTGATAAGTCATTCCCATTTTTTCTCTGACCGCCTGAAACAATCTGCTGCTGCTGCCTTCACCAAGTAAAACGGAAAGAACGCTTAGTTTAACCCTGTTTTCATTATTATAACCGTATGCAGGTCTTCCAAGAATGCAATGAACCTGCTGAATATCTTTATCAATAACCACATCTCTGGCAGACGAAGAAACAAAGTCTTTCCTGGTTCCGTTGGATATATATTTTTTATGTGTTAAAATATTTTTGCGTCAGTTTTATAACTTCTTCATGCCGGACAGATCCTGAAACTGCAACAATAAGATTTTTAGCTCTGTATCTTGCCTGATGAAATTTATGAAGGTCAGCCGAATCAAATGCAGAAATATTTTTCTCTGTACCTATAATCGGAAAACTTAAAGTGTTGCCTTCAAAAATCATTTCCTCAAATTTATCGAATATCAGTTCTTCCGGATTATCTTCAATATCGTGAAGTTCATCAACCACTACACCTGCTTCTTTTTTTATATGATAATCTTTAAATAAAGGATTCTGAATCATATCCGAAAGAACGATATAAGACTTCTTAAAATTTTCTGCTAATCCCCTTGCATAGTAACAAGTATTTTCTTTGGAAGTAAAAGCATTAAGGTAACCGCCAACAGATTCTATTTCATCGGAAATTTGTTTGGCAGTTCTTTTACGGGTTCCTTTGAAAAGCATATGTTCAATGAAATGAGAGATGCCGTTATTGTTGATATTTTCATAACGCGAACCGGTGTTATACCAGAAGCCCAATGAAAATGATTTCACGTAAGGAATATATTCTGAGACGACTAAGATGCCGTTTGAAAGCGTGGTTAAATTGTAATTATTCAATATCAATATCTGACAACATGTTCAAAATTTTGAATGGGAAATATAGATAAAGCACTTTAGTCAATCAAGGTTGGAGTTTCACTAAAAATGTTTGTATTTCTTTGCGTGGAACTGCTCCCTTTTCTTTCACGCAAAGGACGCAGAGTTTCGCAAAGCATGCAGATTAAATGAATAATTTTCAGAAATCTTTTCTCTTTGTATTTCTTTGCGGACTTTGCGTTGATTTTTCTTTGCGATCTTTGCGTGGAACTGCTCCCTTTTCCTTCACGCAAAGGACGCCAAGGTTTTCGCAAAGCGCGCAGAGTTAAAATAAATTGAATCGTTTATACTTCTACTAATTCAGGAAATTTTTCCTGGTACTTAACAAAGAAGTCACCGATGTTTTTATACGCTTTTTCCAGAATCTGTTCGTTTGGTAAGAACACAACTCTGAAATGTTTAGTACCCGGCACCTGACCAAATCCGCTTCCCGGTACTACAACCACTCCGGTTTCTTTAATTAGTTCAGAAACAAAATGTGCATCGGGTTGTTTCATATTTAATTGCGGAAAAGCATAAAATGCTCCTTCCGGCTTAACGCAGGAAATTCCCGGAATAGCATTTAACATTTCCACTGTAAGATCTCTTCTCCTTGTGAGTTTCTTCATCGCTTCGGTAAGATGATCCTGATTTCCTTCAAGAGAAATTTTTATTCCGTACTGCTCAGGATGATTTGCAGAAAGTCGTGCTCTCAAAATCCTGTTAATTGCTTCAATGTAATCTGAAAGAACTTCTTTTCTTCCGCTTACAATTCCCCAGCCTATTCTGAATCCCGGTACCATATAGTTTTTTGAAAGTCCGCCGAAAGTAACACACGAAACATCCTTATTCATAGATGCAATTGAAATATGTTTTTTACCATCGAATAAAAGCTTGTCATAAATTTCATCTGCAAAGATTACGAGATTATGTTCAAGAGCTAAATCAATAATCTGCTGAAGATTTTCTTTTGTATAAAGTGATCCGGTCGGGTTATTTGGATTGATTAAAATTATCGCTTTTGTTTTACTGTTTATTTTAGATTTTATATCGTCAATATCAGGCAGCCATTTGTTTTTCTCATCAAGATAATATGGATTTTCCATCATCTGAAGCTTGCTTGCAATTGCAGTGTAAAGCGGGTAGCCCGGTGATGGGGTTAAAACATTTTCACCATCGTTTACAAGTGCAGTTAAACAGATATCAATTGCCTCGCTTGCACCTGTAGTAACAAAAATATCGTGAACGTTTGTTATACCTTTTTTCTCTGCTTCTCTTTCGATTGCATCAACAGCTTCTTTTATTCCCGATGAAGGAGCATATCCATTATAATTTTTGAGCATTGCTTTGTAAGTAGCTTCAACAAGATGCTTGGGCGGTTCAAAATCATAAAGATTCGGATCACCGATATTTAAGTAAAGCATTTCTTTGCCCGACTTTGCCACCTGATTTGCTAAAACGACTATATCTCTTACGGCATAAGTAATATTATCTGTTCTTACTGCTGGTTTTATTTTGAACGACATTTAATCTCCGTTTTGCAAAAAATTTATGTACCAAACTTAATAAAAATTGGCAGAATATATGAATTTTCATTGCGCATAATATTTTTAAAAACTATGTTTCATCTGTGTTTATGTTTTGGGAACGAAATTATGCACACACCCCCCATTACTTACCATTTACCATACTGCCGGGGATGTCTTGATTTGCAGAAAAAGATAAGGCGGATATTTTACAAAATCACTTTTGGTTTATAATTAGTTAAGTATTTATGATAGTTAAGCATTTTTGAAAGGGTAAAGTGAAATGAAATATTTAATAAATTTATCTCTTGTGTGTTCTGTACTCTTATTCTCTTTTCTCTTTAGCCATTGTGATTTAAATTCATCAGAAGAGACGACGATAATACCTTATGAGGAAATATTAATGGAATGTATGGATATGGTTTCAATAGGAGGTAAATTTGAAGCAGTCATTAATTCACAAGAAGAGTATGAAAAATTAATTTATGACAGATTTCAAATGCCGTTAGATTATTATTGGGATACTAATTATGATGCTACTCTACAATTTGTCCAACAACAATACCCTGGATTAACAGATGAAGAATATGAGAGACTGGTTCTGGAAATGTTTTACTCAGCACTACCTTTTAAGGGAACTGAAAATTGTAGTCACCCTGAAATAAATTTTGACAAATATACTCTTTTGGGTCAAGCAGCTCATACTTCGGGATGTGAACTTCCGGAATATATAATAGAGGTTGAAAGAAATAGAAGTGAATATGTTTATAGAGTAACTATTAAACGCATTGGTGATTGTGAAATGGCAATCTCAAAAAACAAATGGATTCTTATTCCAAAAATTCCAAGGGAGTATCCTGTTAAATTTGAGATAATCCAGACTATTAAATAAAACGGTGTACATCATCTTTAGTCCGCCAGATTTTTATGTCTCCGCCACAGGCGGATAAATTTGGCTAAGGCAGACAAGTAAATAATTGAGAACTCAAATAACGTGGTTGTGTTTTCCAGAATTAATCAGGATAACACACTGTATACAACTAAAAATGCAGGAAATAAAATGAAAAGATTCCTTTTTGGCACTAATATTATTTTCTTTCATTTCCACTTCTCAAGCTCAACTGATTAGAGGTTATGGAATAAAATTAGGAACTACAATTTCCAGTCAAACCTGGGAATACGTTCCTGCATTAAATTTTACTTTTGAACCAGATAATAGAATAGGATTAAATATTGGAATCTTCGCTGAACTATTAAATAATCCAATCATTAGTATTGTTACTGAATTAAATTATATACAAAAAGGAATGAAGGAAGAAGTTCCGGTAACAACACCTTCTCAACCTGATGGAACAGGTGAATTTGTTACCTGGGATACACGCATTGACTATATAAATCTTTCTGCTTTCGGAAAGTTGCGGTTGAATCTTGGAATTGTAAGTCCCTATGTAATTGCCGGACCGAAAATTGATTTCGAAATTAATAAAGAACATTCATTAGACGATACAAACATTTTTGAAAATAATTTTAATAAAAATAGAATCGGATTTAAAGTTGGAATTGGAACTGAAATAAATTTAATGTCACTAAATCTGCTAGCCGAAATTTTGTATGATGCAGATTTTAATGAGTTATATGAAAATGAATTTCTTAAAGTAACATCTAATTCAATAGATTTTAGAATAGGTCTAATGTTTTAATAACCGTTGCCTAACATCTTTAATCCGCCAAGGGTGGACAAGAAAAAAATCAAAAAACTCAATTATTGAACATTTTCTATCGGTATGTATAAATCCCCCAGATACATTTTTCTCCTTAAAAAAGATTTTCCTTGACATTGATGTTAGATATTTCTAACTTTGTGTTAGATATAAATAACATAAAAGGAGAGTCTCATGAAAAAGCTATTTATTCCTATTTCGATCATAACGCTTGTTTTAATCCTTTCAGGAATTTCAATTTTTCAATCCGATGCTGCAAAAAATAATGAGCTATTTTTTGTCTCTGAAATTATTCATGTTGGTTTCATTGCCATTTTCATCATTCTTGGAATTTTCTTTGCGATAAAAAGAAGAAAATCACGTGAACAGGGACTTCCTGAAGAAGATGAACTGAGTAAAAGAATTACACAAAAAGCCTCATCGGCTGCATTCTACATTTCATTATTTATCTGGCTAATACTACTTTATATTGAAAGGAGCAAGACTATTGACAACAGCATTTTGTTTGGATATGGTTTTATTGCTATGGCTTCAACCTTTATAATATCGTGGTCGGTAATAAATTATGGCCTATTAAAAGATGAATAATAGAATTAAGGAATTGCGTGCTAAATATAATCTAACACAAAATGATTTGGCAAAAATTGTTAATGTGCGAAGAGAGACTATAGTATTTCTTGAAAAAGGAAAATACAATCCTTCTTTGAAACTGGCATATGATGTTTCAACTGCTGCTTAAATCAAAAATTGAAGAAGTTTTTTTATTTGATGATAAATAAAATTTAAGATAATCCACATCATACTATATAAAACACTTTGCAGAATACCGTTGTGTGGATAATAAACTAAATCGGTATAACCTCTTTAGTAAGTGGCGGATATGTTAAAAGATACAATAGTAACAAAACAAAATAAATTTACTTAAACATTTCTTTCACACAGTGATGGCCAAACCAGAATTTTTATTACTCTCGCTTTAATGACAAAGTAAATGTAACTTTGGATATTAGTTTCGTTTTATTAGAGTGAGTCTCCTTCCCACCAGAAAAGTTCGGCAATTATAAAATTTAATTATTAATCTACCGTTCTGGCATATTTGTTGGCTATAAATAGCCAAAGACCCCGCAACGGCGGACCGTTCTAAACAAAATATTGATAAATACTGCACTTTTGTATGGACCCGCAGCTTAATTACCTGCCGTCAACTGCATTTGACCCTATAGAATAACAGTTGCAACCTTTTTAAGAACCACTGATGGCGGAAATATTTGGAATCCGTTTACCGGAGGTGGAATCTTTTACTTTGTAGATTCAAACAACGGTTGGTCCTTTTCTGGATCTGGTCAAAATGGTTCAGATCCTCCATTCAAGATATTCCGCACTACTAATGGAGGTACAGATTGGAGCGAGCAATTTACAGACAATACGGTTGGTGGTTACAATGCAATGTATTTCTCGGATTTAAACAATGGCTGGATAGTTGGCGACGCAGGAAAGGTTATTAAAACAACTAATAGCGGCATTAACTGGAACTTTGTTACAAATAGTGGAATAAATCCAAATGAGAGAAGTAAAACTGTCTTCTTCCTTGATGCCAACACAGGATGGATCTCTTCTAAAAACGAAGTTGGTTTAGCTTATATTCAACATACAACAGATGGCGGCG
Organism: uncultured Ignavibacteriaceae bacterium; assembly: GCA_963714415.1. GTDB lineage: Bacteria > Bacteroidota > Ignavibacteria > Ignavibacteriales > Ignavibacteriaceae > JAGXRK01. Next base: position 9,116 of record CAVQOL010000025.1, on the reverse strand, counting down.
CAAGTTGGGAAACCCAAGGAACTCCTTATAACAATCAAAATGATGGTAATTCAATTTTTAGCATTTATTTTGTTGATGCTCAAAACGGATGGTTCGCGTGGGTGTTTATGGCAAAATTTGTCTCTATCAAATTACAGGATCAATTTCTGGAAAGTTGCCTATTCAGGAAGTTCTACTGGAACAATCGTACATTGCAGCATTTAACAAGCTCCAACTATAGATGGCGAGCCCAGATCTATATAGCACAATCTTAGCTCACCTGGCAGCTATTCAATAAACGACCTGTAGTTGACGGCACATATTACATCGTATCAGTTATGTCTGCTAGTATAGCATCAAATATTACTTACCGATCCCTACGGTTTTTGGGGAACATTAGAAAATCTAACGCCGGTAGTTATTTCCGGGAATAGTAATGTTACTGGTATTAACATTACTTTAATTGACGGAACTACAGAGGATCCAAATCCATTTGCCTCAATACTATGTTGAACCTGACGCAACATTTCAGTTACCGCTAGCTACTGAAGCGGGAACTAGCCCATCACTTGTATATGACGGCACTTCGATATTTCTATACAAGCACGACTATCCCGGAGCTGCGAGTGCTAAAATATTTGAGATAAATCCTGAATCCGGAGCCCTCTTAAATACATATTATTTATCCCTTGAATCATCGCCAAACAAAATAAGCTGGATTGACAAAATGGTTTACCGTAACGGTGTTTCTATGGGCAAATGGCGGATATGGTGATCCATTCAGGTTCTGGTGGAATTGAAGGAGTTTTCAAAGTTGATATTTCTACCAGCACCTCTTCGAATCAGATACCTTTTGGTATTGATTTTCAAAATACTAATGGACTTGCCTGTGATGGTATAAATTTTTTCATAGGTAAGACAGATACAGCAGGAGTTCGGAGGTATTGTGAAATTTAATCCTGATGCAGTAACAGTAGTTCCATCAAATTTATTTATTAATTTAGAAAAACGTGCAAGTCAATTGAGTTATGGAGATAATATACTATGGGTCGGGATTGATAGGATTAATAAGTTCTAGATATCCAATATCAGGTGAATTTTTCGGAGATATTGACATACCTAGGTTCAGCAGCCGAACTTTATTTCGATAGTAAATTTTGGAGTTATGACGAAAGTAATAACACTTTAAAAGTATATTATCTACCATCAGTAGGTGTTAACGATAATAGTGTTACTGATTCTCCAAATAATTTTTCTCTTGCTCAGAATTATCCAAATCCGTTCAATCCAACCACAACAATTTCATACCAGATAGAAGAGCAAGGATTGGTTCAGTTGAAAGTATTTAATCTACTAGGACAAGAAGTGCAACACTAGTTAATGAAATGAAAGCAGAAGGAAGCTACTCAATAACTTTTGATGCAAATGAATTATCAAGCGGTGTTTATATTTATTCAATTAGTGTAAATGACTTTGTTCAAAACCGGAAGATGACTTTACTGAAGTAAGTCGTACTAAAATATTTTAAGGGCAGGTAAAAATCTGCCCTTAAATAATAACGTAAGTATAAAAAGCTGCTCAACACCCACCGCAACTATAACTCTACAATTATGTAAAAAATTTCTTTAATTAAAAAAGTCTGATTAATTTTTTCTTTTAAAAAGTAAAATCGTAAAATCATCATAAAAAATATCTGATCCGCTGAAATCTTTTGTGGTGTTTATAATGGATTGAATAATCTCCTGAGGCGATAAACCTGCATTAGTTTCAAAAACTTTTTTGAGTCTGCCAATACCGAATAATTTTTTGTTCTTAGAAAAAACTTCTACGACACCATCGGTATATAAAAGGATCTGATCTCCCTTTTCAATCAGACACTCGTTGTAACTGAACTCCGTGTCCTTTAAAATATTCAGCGAGGGACCGCCGCCTTCTAATAACTGTAAAGAATTATTCTTTAGAAGAAGACCCGGATTATGTCCGCAATTACTGTAAATAAAATTATGAGTATTAAAATTCAAGATTCCGTAAAAGACTGAGATAAAATCTCTTTTGCGCATAAACTCAGAAACCTGCTCATTCATCAGTTTCATTAGCTTATCGGGAGTAAAATTTAGCTTGGCATTGTAACGAAGGAGTGCACGAAAAGCCGCCATTATCAGTGCGGCAGGAACACCATCGCCGGAAACATCTGCTATAACTATTGCAATCCTGTTTTCATCAATTGGAATGTAATCAAAATAATCGCCGCCGATATCAAAAGTAGGAATACATATATCAGCAAACTCATAGTTATTTATTTTGGGCGGAGATGACGGCAATAAACCCTGCTGGACATCTTTTGCAATTTGTAATTGCTCCTCAATTTTTTTCTTTTCCAATATCTGGTAATGAAGCAATGCTTTATCAATTGAAATTGCAGCAGCTTCGGCAAAGAAACTTATTATTTCAATATCGTTTTTTTCAAAGGCGGCAAGTTTGTCGCTCTCAACATTTAAAGCACCAATAGTTCTTCCATCTCTTGTAATGGGAATAGTTAATTCTGATAAAGTTTCTTTTCTCCCGGGAATATATCTCTCATCTGTTCTTACATCATTAAGTAATATGCTTTTGCCGGTTTTAATTGTCTGTCCAATAATACCTTTTCCTTCCATTAACATTGCATCAGATTCGGGCGGCAGATTTCCGAATCCGCGCTGCGACATGCTGGCAATTTTCTGTTTTGGAAAGTGGTAACCGGGATGATTGATATCTTCACTTAAAACAAAGATACCTGCAGCATCATAATCAATTACATTTGAAAGAAGATCAAGCAATAGGTTTAAGATTTGATCAAGATCGAGCGTACCTCTTATCTTGTTAGAAATATCTCGAAGTAGCTGATACTTAATTTCTGCAGTCAGTTCGATTTTCTTTTGCATTCTTGGAAATTCAAATAATTTCTAATCTAAAGTTAGGCGGGAAGTTTATTACATTCAAACAAAAAATTAGAACTATCATAAAATAAAAGAAAATATTCTTACTTTTGTTATAGACGAATTTTTTATAATAAGATATGTCATGCCAAATAAAATTTTACTTAATATACTATTTATCTTAATCGCACTCATTTCATTCGAATCGACTAAAGGTACAACATTCCATCAATCTGAAGAAAATGCCTCATCAACCGGTGTTCATCTTTACGGATTTGTTACCAGTCCATATTTTAATGAACAGATTTGTTCATTCAACTACGAACCGGAAATAAGAGTTTTCATTAATGCTCCTCCTGCTGAACTTTTCGATTCCAATAATCCTACAGAAATAGTCTTGTTTGCTCTTCCAAACGGAAACACAATTGAACAAACCATCGGGAAGAAATTAAACACCGGAGACGATTGGCATTTTGATATTCAGCATATTGGTGCTCAAACCCGTTTTCTTCGTAATCAATCTTTAAAGAATAATTTAGTTGTCATTTATATAGAAACATCTCAAAAAAGCTGGCCGTCCTGGAAATCAAAATATCAAGACAATCCTGCCATAATCAATTCTTTGGTCGATTATTTAACAAACTTATTTGCTGATTATAATCCCTTTGTTGTTCTAACCGGACACAGCGGCGGCGGAAGTTTCACTTTTGGTTTTTTAGACAGCATAAAAGAAATACCGCATAATATTAAAAGGATTTCTTTTCTTGACAGCAACTACGGATACAACGATAGTTACGGTCCAAAATTTTTAGAGTGGTTGAATACTTCGGAAGAAAATTTTTTAAGTGTAATAGCATATAATGACAGTGTGGCGTTGTACAACGGAAAGCCATTCGTTAGTGCCACCGGCGGAACCTGGTACAGAAGTAAAATGATGAAAAGTTTTCTGGATGATTATTTCGAATTTACTGAAGAGGAAAACGATGAGTTTATCAAATACACTGCATTAAATGGTAGAATAAAATTTATTTTAAAAAAGAATCCTGACAGACTAATTTTTCATACAGTTCAGGTTGAATTAAACGGATTTATTCAGGGAATGCTATCAGGTACAAGTTTGGAAAGCTTTGGCTATGAATATTACGGGCAACGCGCATATTCACAATTTATTCAGGATGCGAAAATTTTACACAAAATTTTAATGATCCCGCCGCGACCCGTGGAAGCCTTAACCGGTTCAGAATTTATGCAGAAGGTTATGGATTTATCATTTGAACAAAGAGAAGCGGAAATTTATAGCCAGATATCTATTGGCAATATTCCAGACTTTATGAGAACACTGACTAAAATTACCAGCGAGTTTCAGGATGCTTCCGGGAAAAATCACACTTGTGTATATGAGGTAATGCCGGATTATCTTGCAATAGGATCAAACGAAGATTATTGCAGAATACCAATGGGACCTATTACTGCACAAAAAATTGCAGATTTGTTCGGAGCAATAATGCCGACAAGCAAGCTTGTTGATGATATTTACAAAAATTCTATAATAAAACTGGAGCCTGTTACTTATACTCCTGTGGGTGATGAGAATACGTTTGTTTCAAAGTTCATTACGCATAATCAGGATATTGAGAATCAACTCATTTCTGCCGGCGGAATTCCTGGTCAGTTAGTCGGTGGAATAAAAAAGGATGTGGTTCTCAGCAATAAAATTTTTGACTCAACAAAACAAAATCGAGTTGTAATTTATGGCTGGCATAAATTAAACGGCTTTCCGATTCAACCTCTCACAAACGTTCACATAAATAGTTACGTTGATTACAGTCACGGCATTCGTCTGCTCAACGATGAAATGATTCTTGATGGTGAAACTGTAAGTGTAAAATCAGTGCTCAGCGATCCCCTTCTATACAAAGTGCTGAGTAATGAAACAGAACCAATGAAGCACACAAGTTATCTTCTTGAATAAGAATAAATGCTAATAAGGTAATTATATCATTTCTCTCTTTGCTTTTTTGAAGCATAATAAATAGCACCTATTATTCCTATAACAGCACCGACGGGACAGAAAAAAAGAGCTGCTAAAAAGAAAAAAGCTCCAACCGCTTCAAACGGTGTTCCTTTAGCTAAATAGTCAAGAAAGTTGTGCAGAATTACAAAAACAGGGAATCCCAGCACTGAAGTAATTAATAGGATAACGTACGGTTTAGGTTTTTTCCAGTTATGTATAAAAGCAAGCATAAAGAATATGCAACCAAGATAGCATAAAATAATACCCGGTGGATTGTCTGCTATACCTACGATGGCTGCAATTACCAGTGATATTATACCTAATGCCAGGAAAATGTACGTAATCCTTTGCTTAAAAATAGAATACATAATGATTGCCTCTTCAAAAGATATTTATTTTATATTACTTTAATAATATCATCTTCTTTGTTTCAACAAAATCACCTGCTCTAAGTTGATAGAAGTAAACTCCGCTTGATATATATAGTACTTTAATTTTCAATGAATTCCGGTAGTGTTAATGTAAAACCAAGCTGAGATACCCACATCAAATCACTAAAAGCTATCCATTCACCTGTTATCAAATTGTCTGCAAAGAATATCACACTAAATCCCGGTACCTTAACTTTATTTCCTGTTGGTGGCATAGTACTTTTCCCGATATTTGTTCCTGTCAATGTCCAATGAATCACAACCGCCGAGTCGCCAACAAAAAGTCTCTTATCCTCCTTTATATTAAAGTCGGGGAATCCTTTTCTTGTATTTGCTATTTCTTCTTTTAGCAAATTGCGCCCTATCTTTGGTTCAAAATCCGGAGTCATTCTTAACTCAAATTTCGCACTCGTTATAGCATCCAATTCTTCCAGATTTCCTGTATTCCACGCTCCTACATATTTATCAATTAGAGGGTTTATATTTGTTGCTATATCTTGTTCCTGACAAGATGTTGATATTTGAAGAATGAATAGAAAAAGCGAAATGTTCATCAAAAGAAATACTAATTGTTTCATTTTATAATTCTCCTATTTTATTAATAATCCGCCAGAGGCGGGATTTCTGAATAAATGACGATGTCATTTAATCATCAACATTTTTTTAGTTTCAATAAAACCTTGTCCCGAACTTAATTCGGGATCACCAACCTTCAGTTGATAGAAATAAACTCCGCTTGGAAGATTTGCTGCATTCCAGCTTAACTCATAAGTACCAACAGATTTTTCTTCGTTTACTAATGCTGCAACTTCACTTCCCAATACATCATAAATTTTAATGGTTACAAAATTTAATTTTGGAATAGAATATTTTATTGTTGTACTTGGATTAAAAGGATTAGGATAGTTTTGCGAAAGAGCATACTCAGTTGGATGAACTGATTGATTTCCTTCAACGCCAACAGGATTTCCTAACGGATTTTCATAAGCACCTATATCCGGACTAGTATCGACAGGAAATGGTCTTATATTTCCTTCAAAATCAGTTGAAGGACAATAATACATAGTACTACCAACCAGAATTGAATCAATTGCGGTACCTATGCAGGGGCTGGTATTCTGTAAATGAAAATCAATTGAGCTCACAAATTGCGGATCAGCATCTATACAATTTTCATAGTCTCCTGTAAAAGTGGCTCCTGTAAATCCTTCCTGACCTCCTTCAATCAAGCAATTATAAAAATCAAGATCGGATGTCACATTAAGCCTTACTTGGGCAGGTATATTACCATAAAGGATGTTGTTTATTAACAAAGGCGTTGCTGTTGTAAGATGGATACACAGAGCACTTCCTGATATATCACAACTATTATTTATAATGGTATTGTTTATAAGAACTGTTACCCCCCCACCGTTGCTTACATTAATTATACCATGACCATCTGGAGAGTTATCTTCTATAGAGTTGTTGTTGACGACTATATTATTAATCAATTTGGGGGATGTATTGTTGCCGCCCCAGCTTCCAATATTTATTATACCATGCCCCTGGTTATGGTGAAAATAATTATTACGGATCAAAGGAATTAAGTCGCTGCCCCAGATCATCATTGCACCTCCATACGGACTAGTGTTTTCACTGAACTCGCAAAATTCAATAATCGGATTTCCGATTATACCCATTGCTCCGCCGCCAGCCTCACCATAAATTGTGTGATAGCAAGTATTTTTTCTGAACATGCAATGAGAAACCAGTAGCTTATTAATTTTTGCACATAGAGCTCCTCCCCACCTGTCATAATATCCTTCACCAGTATTCGCTTTTCCATACTGCAACTTACAATAGACGATCTTGCTTGAATCATTGGTTGGTGGCGTATCTATAAAACGAATTCCACCCCAACCACCATCAGGAATAGCTAGATTGTGAAATCCTGTTGTGTCATTAATAGTAAAAACAATTGTATCGGTCTCCGTTCCTATAGCTAGTAATCTTCCCTGTACATTAAATTTATAATTACCCGCAAAAATAACCTCAACACCCGGTTCAATTGTTAGGGTAGAGTCATTGGGAATTGTAATTTCTCCATTAACATAGTAGGGCGAGCCATATAGTGACCAGGTTCCGCTTACATTTCCGGGTTCAATGTTTGTTCCGGTACTATTCATCACTGAATCAAGGAACCTTAGAATAATAGGAACTCTATTCAGATCCTCACTGGTATGAGTACCGTTGTATGACTCAAAAACATAATCGATACCCAGCAAATCGAGTGAATCTGCAAATCCCGTATTGAAAGGATAAAACAATAATTCATCCTGCATTCCACAATCAAAATAAATTGCCAGATCAGAATTTGGAGTTAAGTTTTCAGCGAGTCTTACAGGATTGTGTAGTTGCCACCTGTTGAATACTGAATCTATAAAAATTCCCATACTATCAAGTGGAAAGTCAACATAATATGGAGGATTTGACAGATTTGGTGAAAACGCGCCGGCAAAGGTATAAAATAACCAACTATAAGTATATGGAGTTGTAATATAGTTGTTTACTGGTGGACCCCCATTTTCATTCAATATGGTAGGAACCCAATCTACCCAATGACTAAAATCCAGGAACCCACTCTGAGAGGCAACGGCGCAATAAATATCAGGATGCTTCAATGCTAATTTTATTGAACCGAAACCACCCATAGAGCGTCCCCAGATAGCTCTTTTATCCCTGTTAGTAATAGTTTTATAAGCGACATCAATAAATTCAACAAGATCGAAAACTATATAATCTTCAAAGTTGCCATACAGTTCAGAGTTTGTATACATACTTCCCGCCCATGGTCCAATACTGCCATCTGGTTTAACTACTATGACAGGTGATATGTAATTATTCCCAATCAAAGTATCTAATATATTTTTTATCTCAGGATTTGAAAGGTGATTTCCTGTGGCACCGTGCAGATAGTAAATTACAGGATACCGTGTCGAATCTCCTGGATCATATCCTTCCGGTAAATAGATCTGAACATACCTGTTTGTCTCCAGTGATTTGCTGAAAAAAGCAATGTTGGTTAAAGTACCTTGCGAGAAAACATATGATGGTATAACAAAAAAGAAAATCAGAATGTTTAGAAATCTTTTCATAATAATCCTCCTTTAAAAATATTTGTAAATCCTGGCGAGGCAATGTCTCGCCCTACAATAGTTTATTTCAATAAAATCATCTTTCTTGTTTGAACAAAATATCCAGCCTGTAATCTGTAGAAATAAACTCCGCTTGGAAGATTTGCTGCATTCCAATTTAACTCATAAGTGCCAACAGTTTTTTCTTCATTTACTAATGTTGCTACTTCACTTCCCAATACATCATAAATTATAATGGTTACAAAACTTAATTTTGGAACAGAGTATCTAAAAGTTGTACTCGGGTTAAATGGATTGGGATAGTTTTGATATAGATTATATTCAGTTGGGTGTACTGATAGATTTTCTTCGACTCCAACAGGATTTCCTAACGGATTTTCATAAGCACCTATATCCGGACTAGTATCGACAGGAAATGGTCTTATATTTCCTTCAAAATCAGTTGAAGGACAATAATGCATAGTACTACCAACCAGAATTGAATCAATTGCTGCACCAATGCAGGGGCTGGTATTTTGTAAATGATAATCATTTAATCCTACTAATTGCGGATCAGCATCTATACAATTTTCATAGGCCCCAGTAAATTCTTCTCCTGTAAATCCTTCTTTACCTCCTTCAATCAAGCAATTATAAAAGC
>CAVQOL010000024.1:0-13305 GCA_963714415.1 uncultured Ignavibacteriaceae bacterium | reverse complement strand
TAAGAGTAAAATAAAAACTGGATAAAAAATTGCTGAAACTCTATTGTGGCGAATAGAAGAACATCATTAAAAACCTTAAATAGAATTAAGAATCTTTTAGAGGATGTTTGTATCTCATTAGTTAAGAAATAAATAGTATATGTAGTATATGTTTTTTTATAAATTTTTAGTCAGAGAATAATATGAGTCTTATTCACATAGAAAATGTTTCAAAAATTTATCAGACGGGTGAGGTGTCCGTAACTGCAATCAAGGATCTTTCTCTTTCTATAGATCCAAGAGCATTTGTTTCAATTATTGGTCCTTCAGGCAGCGGTAAATCTACACTCTTAAATTTAATTGGCTCACTCGATAAACCAACAGAGGGAAAGGTACTAATTAACAATGTTGATATTTCTAAACTCGATCGCACTCAATCTGCAGCGTTCAGAGGAAGCACTATTGGTTTTGTATTTCAAAATTTCAATATGATTCCGGTTCTTACAGTTTATGAAAATGTTGAGTATCCTCTTTTGATGTTAAAAAATGTTGGCGTGAATGATAGACGTGATCGTATCCTTTCTTTACTTAACAAAGTAGGAATGATTGACCAAAAAGATAAATACCCGAATCAGATTTCCGGCGGACAAAAGCAGCGAGTGGCGATTGCACGCGCTTTAGTAACAAATCCTAAAATTGTTCTTGCAGATGAACCGACTGCAAATCTTGATCACAAAACTGCTTATAAAGTAATTAGCACTATGCACGAAATGCAGAAAGAATTTGGAACAACATTTGTGTTTTCTACTCACGATACAAAAATTGTGGACGAGGCAGATATAATTTATACTCTGGAAGATGGCGCTATTGTTAATCAAGAAATTAAAATTAAAAAATAAAGGCAGACGTGAAAAATCTTATAAAAATTGCAATACGAAATTTATTTAGATATAAACGCCGTACGCTTCTTACATCATCGCTAATTGCCTTTGGAGTCATTCTGGTTATTGTGTTTGGCGGATTAGCTATTTCATTCAAAAGCCAGATGATAGGAATTATCACAAATACTTCTCTCGGGGATCTGCAGGTCCACAAAAAAGGTTATGTGGAATCAATTGATAATCTACCGTTAAATATAAGTTTAACTTCCGAGGAGCTTAAGTCAATAGAAGAAAAATTGAAAAGTATGTCTGAAATCTCAGCATACAGCCCGCGAATTAAATTTGGCGCAATGATTAGTAATTATGCACAGACTTCTAATATTCGTTTAAGTGCAATCTATCCTGAAATGGAAAGCAAAACAGTTCCCGATCTTGTAAAGAGAATAAAAGGAAAAGTTAACGACCCGACACATTTTATTAAACCGGGAGAAATACTTGTCCCGGAAAATCTAATGAAGGGGCTCTCTTTAAATGTTGGCGATGAAGTTGTTCTTGTAGCGACGAATAAAGATGGTTCTGTTAACGGCATTACACTACGCATAAGTGCGATGATGGAAAATGTTTTAGGTCCCTCAGGTAAAGACGGTTACATTCACATAAACAATGCAAAAGAACTTTTACGAATGGAAAATCCGGAAATTGTTGAAATAGCAATTCATTTAAAAAGTTTTGAACAGCTTGACAAAGTTTATAAACAATTTAAGGAACAATTCGCTTCCTCAAAATCGTCTCTTGAAGTTCATACCTGGGAACAGCTCTCTCCTTTTGCAAGCATAGCACGCATAGTTGACCTTCTGATTCTGGTTGTGAAATTTATTTTAATCTCCATTGTTCTTGTAAGTATTCTTAACATAATGACTATGTCTGTTTACGAAAGAATCGGAGAGATCGGAACGATTGCTGCAATAGGAACACCACCGAGTAAAATTTTAACTCTCTTTATTATAGAAGGATTTGCGATGGGTTTGTTAAGCACGATTGTTGGTATTGTGCTTTCAGTAGGGGCTATTTTGTTGATGAGTATGACTAATATTAATTTTACTTTTGGACAAATGAATGTGCTTCTCAATCCAAGTATTCCGGTTGGTGAAGTGATTACAACAATGTTTATAGTTTTGTTCATATCAATTCTTGCAAGCTTCCAACCGGCATATAAAGCATCAAAGATGGAACCTGTTGATGCGCTGGGTCATACTTAAATTAATTGAATGGAATTTTTTTATATCACAAAAGCTTAAATAAAAAAAGGATTTGAAATGAATAAGAAATTAGTGTTAGCATTAAGCTTAATATTTCTTTTTATGTTACCGCTATTTGCTCAAGACGCAAATAAATTATTAAAAGAAGTTGATGATAATCTGATGCCCGAGTCATACGAGGCATACAGGAAATTAATCAATGAAGAGCCAGACGGTTCAAAGAAGGAATTTACTTTTTATACAGTGAAAAAAGGAAAAGATAAAATTGCAATGCTTTACCTTTTACCGGCAAGTGAAAAAGGACGTTCAACACTACGCCTGGGAGAAAATATGTGGCTTTATGTTCCAAATGTAAATAAGCCAATTCGTATAACAAGCCTTCAGTCAGTTGTTGGCGGAGTTTTTAATAATGCAGATATAATGCAATTAGAATATTCTTTTGAATATGACGCCTCATTTGGAGAAGGAAACGACAAAGAATACATTCTTAATCTCAAAGCGAAAAATAAAACAGTAGCTTACGATAAATTGAAAATGTGGGTTACCAAATCTGATAAAATATTACGGAAAGTTGAAGCATATTCCGCCGGTGGAATGCTTATCAAAACTTTGGAGTTTAAAGATGATAAAAATTTTGGCAGCGGACTTAATCGTCCGGCAACTATTGAAACATACAGTCCGCTTTATAAGGGCTATCGCTCTATAATGATTTATCAAACAATAAAAAAACGGCAGTTTGCTGATGAAGTCTTCACTCAAAATTTTATGGGTCGCCTGGATGATTTACGGAGATAAAGGATAATTATCGTAATGATAAAAAATGCTTCAATAAAATCAGTTGTCTTTTTTGTAATATTAATTATGTTTCAAAGTGTTCTTACCGCACAAGAGGAAGATATTTATGCTAAAGAAGAACCTAAACTTGAATGGAACGGCAATTTAGATATAAAGTATTCTCTTCTTCACATGAACCAAAATTCTGCTGTTTATAAACTTCAATTTTTTTCAAATCCAACCTCAGGAACTCTATCACAATATCGCCTTGAGCCATATTTAAATGCTGAATATAAAACAGGTGATCTTGGTTTTTATCTTAAAACTCATGCAACGTATTATAGTGATAACGAATCTACAGTTGATTTGTTTGAAGCTTACGGAAAATACAACCTGTCTTTCAATGCAATGATTCAAGCGGGTAAACGCGTTTATAACTGGGGTAAAGGATATGCCTTTAATCCGGTTGGATTTGTAAACTCGGTTAAAGACCCGGAAAATCCGGAATTAGCTCAGGCTGGTCTCCTATCCGCAAATGCCGAGTATATCAAAAGTCTTTCTTCGGAAGCATTGCAGTCATTAGCACTTCAGTTTATTGTAATTCCACCTGATAATTTAATCAGCAGAAAATATGGAGAATTAAAAAGTACAGCCTTTGCGTTTAAGTCTTACTTTCTTCTGTGGGATACAGATATTGATCTGATGGTTTATTACAATAAAGAAAATCCAATACGATACGGATTTGATTTCTCACGAAACATTCAAGAGAATATTGAGATTCATGGTGAGTATAGTTACAATCAATCTGTTCCTCATTTCTATATCGAAAACAATATGGCGGTTGGTGAAGAAATAAATACATCTTCTTATTTAATAGGACTGCGTTACCTTGGTGAAACCAACACTACCATAATAGCAGAATATTATTACAACGGAACCGGTCTTACAAAAAGTGAATTCGGGAATTACAATTCTTTTTTAACAAACAGTGCATCCAGCAATGATGCAGCAGTTATAAAGCAGGCACTTGGCGTCAGTCAATCCTATTTCAAAAATAACACGTTAATGCAGAGTTATCTTTACTTAAAAGTAACTCAACCCGAACCTTTTGACTGGCTGTATTTTACTCCTTCTGTTTACACAATCTACAATCTAGCCGATAAAAGTTTCTTGGTATCAGGGACATTGAATTACAAACCTGTAACAAATATTGAATTTATTCTTTGGCCCACTATCTTAATTGGAAAAGATGATTCCGAATACGGCAGTAAACAAATAAAAGAAAAAGTTGAGTTGTGGATGAGAGTGTTTTTTTGACCGTTGCAATAGTTTAATTTTTAGATCTTAACCTTAATCTAGCAGACCATGAATTTTTTTGAATTTTCATTCATATCTGAAAATTATCGAACGGGATAGTATCGGGTTTATCTCTTAATTAATCTACCATTATGGCTCTATCCAGGAAACGCAAATACCGAACTTCAAAAAATTATCAAGAAAATAATTGAGAAACATAACACGATTTATGGTATGTAGTAATTTAAAATATGTTTAGTATTCATTAATCAGCTAACAAAAAAGGATATTACCATTGTTTAAAACCTCATCAACCTTTACCAATAAAGCACTTGCAACTGCCTTATTAATTTTTCTAATCTTCACCATTGAAATAATCAGTCAAAGTAAAACCGGTATAATTTCAGGCGAAGTAAGAGATGCTGTAACCAAACAACCGCTTCCAGGTGCGAACATAATAATTGAGGGAACAAATATCGGTTCGGCATGTGATGCAGATGGTTATTTTGTTATAAAAAATGTGGCGCCGGGTAGATATTCGCTAAAAGCCTCAATGATAGGTTATAAATCTTCAGTGATAACTGAGTTAAACATAAATCCTAATAGAAATCACTCTGTAAATTTTGAACTTAATTCTGCTGCTATGGAAATAGACGAGGTAAAAGTAACAGCGGATTATTTTTATAAACCCGAGGAAAACCCGGTAAGTTTTAGAACAATTTCTCCTGAGGAAATCAGAAGATCACCCGGATCGGCTGAAGATATATTTAGAGTAATGCAATCTTTGCCAGGTGTTGCAACAGCTGGTTCAAAAAGCGCACAACTTATTGTTAGAGGAGGCAGTCCCGATGAAAATCTTACCTTGCTTGATGGTGTAGAAGTATATAATCCAATTCATTTTGCACGTACTGGCGAATCAATGGGAGTAATAAGCATAGTTAATCCCGCACTACTTCAAAAGGTTGATTTCTTAACCGGCGGTTTTCCGGTAAGATATGGTGATAAAATGTCATCTGTTTTTGATATGACTTTACGGGATGGTAATAAGGAAGTTTTTAATACTGATGCTAATCTAAATATTGCCGGATTTGGTGTAATGTTAGATGGACCCCTTATTGAAAACAGTAATATGATTCTTTCTCTGCGGCGAGGTTTCTTCGATTTGATTACTTCAACTCTTAACCGTCCGGTTTCACCGAGTTATTACGATGCAGTTGGAAAAATAACCTATGATATAAACAATAAAAATAAAATCAGTCTTTTAGGATTTTATTATCTGGATCAGATTGAACGTACCGGAACAGAAAAAGAAGAGACATCCAACTGGAACAGATTCGATTATTTGACGAGAGATGATTACGGTACAGCAATCGGAGTAAATTGGCGTTCTCTCATTTCAGAAAATGCTTTTACATTAACAACTGCTTCATATACAAGCAATGGTTGGAATACTATTCAAGGCACCGAATTTGAATCCATCTTTAATGGGTGAAGATATTCGTGAGAATGAATTCAGTCTAAAATCAGAATTAAATTACAAATTATCAACAAGACTTAATATTAAGGTGGGCGGACAATTTAAATCCATCAATTCCTACAATGAATCGTGGACACCGGAAGACACAACAAGGAGTGGAACAATTATTCCTGCTAACATAATTTCATATAATCCAGACGCAACATCTAAAACTGCACTTTTTTTACAGACATCATATAGAATTTTTGATCCATTAATTATTACTGCTGGACTGCGTTATGATTATTTTGCACTTACAACAGAAAATAATTTCAGCCCACGTTTTTCTCTTTCATATAACATTACAAATAAAACAATTGTTAATCTTGCCTGGGGAAGATATTACCAATCACCAGCCAGTTATCAAGTTGCATCAGACCCGCGCAATCTTTTATTAAAAAGTAGTAATGCAATTCACTATATAGCTGGAATTGAACAACGACTAGGTAATGATACTAAAGCAAGTATTGAAATTTATCACAAAGAACTTTCTAATCTTATGGTTGAACCTGACAGTTCTAATTTACTTATAAATACCGGCAGCGGATATGCGCAAGGGATTGAATTTGCACTTCAAAAAAAATTTACTGATGGATTTGTAGGAAGTGCTTCTTATTCCTATTCAATATCAAAAAGACGGGATTATGAATCATCTGCTCTCTACGATTTTGAATACGACAGACCTCATATTCTGAATTTAATCTTCGGACTTGAAATGGGTAATGGTTGGCAGATAGGAGCTAAGTTTCAATATGCTTCCGGTAATCCATATACGCCGGCAATTGGAGTAATTGAAAAAAATAATTTTTTCTATGTACTAGAGGGAGAAAAAAATTCTGCTCGTTATCCAGATTATCATAAATTAGACATTCGCATCGATAAGCAATTCGTTTTTGAATCGTGGTCATTCTCAATTTATCTTGATTTATGGAATGTGTACAATAGGGATAATGTTATTTCTTATTCATTTAAAGCTGATCAAGACGGTACATTGTCAGCAACACCAAGATATGATATGGGTATTGCCCCGATTTTGGGATTTACTGCTAAGTTTTAAAATCACTTAATAAGGGTAAAGAGATAATTATTGAGAAAAAAACAGGAATTAAAAAAATTCAAATCTTCGCGTAGTGCTTATATCGTTACGCAATGGTGTTACTTTAAACGAACACAGCGTTGAATGACCCATAACTTTATTTGTGCTGTCGGGCGAGATTAACTTCATTGTCGGTAATGATAAAATAAATGTAAATACAAATGAACTCATTGTTTTGGAAAAGACCATTCCTCAAGATGTTGAAGCGTTGAAGAATGTAACTTTTATTCTTATAATTATTCAACAAAAATAAAAATTATTTTAATATAGGAGAAAATAAAATGAAAACTAAAATTCCCGAATCGTTAAAGCTTGAACACGATGAACTGCACAAACAGCTTTCAGAAGCTACAAAAGCCGGCGGTAAAATAGGTGAAGCAGCAAAAATTGTTGCACAAACACTTCACCAACATTTTGTCAGTGAAGAAGAATTTGCTCTTCCACCACTCGGTATTTTACCACTACTGGCAAAAGGCAACATAACCGAAGATATGAAAGAAGTGGTGAAAATGACTGACAAATTAAAAGCAGAACTTCCTAAAATGTTGGAAGAACACAAAGCAATTGTTGCAGCACTGGATAAACTCATTAAAGTGGCGAAAGAAGAAAACAAATCAGAATTTGCTGTATTTGCAAAAAAACTTAAGCTGCACGCTAATGCAGAAGAAGAGGTTACTTATCCAACTGCTTTGTTAATTGGTGAATATCTTAAACTTAAATTGAATTAATAATCATAAATTAAAGGAGTTAATAATGTTACATAAATCAAAAATTGCAATGATATTATTTTTAGTATCATTTATTTTCATATTTACGAACTCAGCTTTTGCACACTGTGATTCAATGGAAGGTCCGGTTGTCAAAGCATCACAAAAAGCGCTTGAAACCGGGAATATAAATTATGTATTGATTTGGGTTCAGGCTAAAGATGATAAAGAGATAAAGGAAATGTTCGATAAAGTGAATGAGGTTAGAGCTTTAGGACCTGAAGCAAAAGAATTAGCCGATATGTATTTCTTCGAAACTGTTGTAAGAATTCATAGAATGGGAGAAGGAGTCGGATATACCGGATTAAAATCAGCGGGTTATCAACCTGAAGAAGGAATTGAAGCTGCCGATATTGCAATTGAAAAAGATTCTATTAACGTAGTCTTAAATCATCTTGATGAATCGAAGCATTCCGAGGTTGTAAAATATTTTAATGAAGTTCAGTCGAAAAAAAATTATGATGTAAATGATGTAGAAGCGGGGAGAGAATATGTTGCAGCTTATGTGCATTTCATCCATTATGTAGAAGAACTCTTCAGTGGAGAATCAGAACATAATAAGCATGGATGAAATTCATAAGATGATATTCTGAAGACCATCACGAGCAGAAATAACCGATGCTGCAATAGCGGAAAAAGCTGTATGCATTATGCTGAATACGGGACTGTTCATCATTGAAGTAATTCAAATCCTCGATGAAATATTAATTACGATGGAGAATTATCATGATAAGAAAGCTCCGATG
Source organism: uncultured Ignavibacteriaceae bacterium (assembly GCA_963714415.1). Classification (GTDB taxonomy): domain Bacteria; phylum Bacteroidota; class Ignavibacteria; order Ignavibacteriales; family Ignavibacteriaceae; genus JAGXRK01. Next base: position 4,991 of record CAVQOL010000024.1, on the reverse strand, counting down.
CTTCCCAGGTTGAAAATGAATCAGGATGATGTTAAAGAAAATGTCCTTAAGGTAGATTAATATTGATGACCAAAAGCAAAGAGAAAAATATTTTCGATCTGCAGCATAGACTTGAAATTCTTCAGGGCGAGAGGTTACGCGAATTTATACTTGGCGGAGCTATAATGCTGCTCGTTCTCGGATTAATCATAAATGTTTTGTTCCTTTCTGAAAACTATGCTGAAAAAGTACCTGAATTAATAAATGCTTTTGAATGGATAATAGTCTTGTTTCTGCTGCTGGGTGTGAGATCATTTATCGTCCGCTTTGTAATACGTAAACGAATGGATAAAGGGAAAGGTTTACCATACATACTAAGGTATATAAATTCATTCTTCGAAGTTACAGTTCCTACAATCGGAATAATAATTCTTTCACATCACATAGAACCTGTTGCAGCTCTGGTTTCCCCGATACTTCTGCTTTACTTTTTATTTATCATTCTTTCCAGTCTGGAACTTGATCCCCGCTTCAGTTTCTTTACAGGATTCATTGCTGCAGTTGAATATATTTTAATTTCTTTATTCTACATCACGAACACCGAACATCACTCAAATATTCCTGTGCTTGATCTGCCGATTGCTTACCTGGCACGCGGTGGAATTCTTTTAGTAAGTGGTATCGTCGCAGGACTCGTTTCATTACAAATAAGAAATAGAATTCTGCATACATACAATATTATGGAAGAACGTAATGAGCTTGAAAAAGTTTTTGGTTAAGCACGTCTCTAAAGAGATTGTAGATGAATTATAGATAACAATATGAAAATTGAAAACAGAATCAGAGAAGCCAGGCATTAGTTTTTTGGATATTAGAGATTTCTCAAAATATTGTGAAGGGAAAACTCCGGAAGAAATTAATCAGTACCAAAATCAGACACTGGGATTTATGATTAATATTGTAAAAAAGAATCGCGGTATTGTTAACCAGATTTTAGGTGATGGTTTTATGGCAACTTTTGGTACTCCTGTGGAGGATAAAAATCATACAGATAATGCGGTAAAAGCTGCAAGCGAAATAATCCGGCAGTTAAACCTTTATAATGAAGAAGGGAAAATTGAAAAGACAAATGTGGGTATCGGTATTCATTGTGGTGAAGTTATTACAGGTAATGTAGGCACAGATGAAAGAAAACAATATTCTGTAACAGGAAACACTGTAATTTTGGCTGCCAGACTAGAGCAGTTAAATAAGGAGTTTAATACTTCAGTGATTGTATCAAAAGATGTTATTGATAATTTGAATGCAGCAGATGTTGAACGTAAATCTTTAGGGGAGGTTATCGTGAAAGGTTTTGCAAGTCCTATCGAAATTTACAAACTAACATAGGAATACTTCATTTTTTTTTGATGAACCTGATTCCTAATACTTCAAGATACTTTTGTCTCCTTCTGATTTAGCTTTTAGGAATTGCTTTCAAATTAATAATCATTATTTCGTCCCTGACTTGCCTGCCGTCAAGCAGGCGGGACTTTGACTATTGCATGGTAATTCTTTCTAGAAATATTCCGTCCCTAACGGTAGGTGTCGCATATAAAAATAATAAAGTCTTAATAATTAATTGCATAAGTAAATAAAAATTAATAAAATGGTATAACAAAAGGAGAATAAAGGTATGCCGTTTTTTAAGGAAGAAAAAGATAATCTTGAACTTCAATTTGAAAGACCAAATGTAAATTTTCTAGTTGATGAACAATCAGAAGCAGTCAAGCTATACAAGCTTATCAAGAGATTAGACTTCAGTGAATTCTATAAAAGATATTCAGACAAAGGAGCCGTAGCATATAGACCGGAAGTGTTGTTTGCAATTTTAATTTTAGGAGCCTTGGAAGGGATATTGAGTTCACGAGCCATAGAAAAGAAATGTATAAGAGACGTTTATTTTATATACTTTACCGAATACCGCAAACCGGATCATTCAACTATAGCAAGATTCTTAAAGAAGTTTAGAAAGGAAATATTCGGATTACTTCCACAGTTAATAGGATTAGCAAAAGAAAATAAAATAAGTTCCTTTAAGAGATTAGCTATAGATGGAAGCAAGTTTCAATCATCCAGCAGCAAAAAGCATAGTATGGGAATGATGGCTCTGGAAAAAGAAGAGAAGCTAATACTCAGAAAAATGGAAAAACTGTTAAACTTGTTGCAAGAAAACGATAAGAAAGAAAACAGGGATGTAAAGATCATAGATAAATTAGAAAAGCAAAGCAAAGTGCTTGAAGAAAGAAAGCAAAAAATAGAAGAATCAAAAAAAGAACTTGAGCTAAGACAGAAAGAAATCAGGGATAAACAGAAAAGAGAAAATCATCAGATAAACATATTAGAGCCAGATGCACGAATGATGAAGCAAATAAATTCCAATGGTTACAATGTCCAGCTAACAGTGGATGCAGAAACAGAAATAGTTGTAAATGCTTCAGTTGAATCGGATAGATCAGATAATCATCAGTTTAGTAAACAACATCAAAAAGCAGAAGCCATATTAGGTGAAGATAAACAAAGAGAATATTTAGCAGATGGCGGTTATATGTCAACTGAGACATTAGATTATTTAGAAGATGAAAGCGTAGAGGCTTATATAAATGATTCCAGAGAAATACAGAAAATCCCGGAGGTGGAAGAATTATTAGTAAGAGGCAAAGTAATAACATCAGAGTTTTTTGTTTACTCAAAACAAGACAATGAATATACTTGCCCAAAGAACAGACGGTTAAAAGAAATAAATCCGGGAGTTTATGAATCTGAGAATTGCAGTGACTGTATAATAAAGCAGTTGTGTGCCAGGAAGAAAGAATTAAGAAGAATAACCAGGAGTGAGTTTACAGAGAGAAAAGAATTGATGAGAAAAAAAATAAAGCAGAGTCCCGGGAAGATGAATAAAAGAAAATCGGTAGAAAGAGTATTTGGAAACATTAAATGGAATTTAGGCTTTAGAAGATTTAGCAGAAAGGATTTTGAAGGTGCCTCTATTGAAATAATGATGATAGTCCTTGCACTAAATCTTAAGAAGATGGTGCATATTTTTTTATTTTCAATTTCAGAGCTATTATTTAGAGTTAAAAGAAAAAATAATTACTCTTTAGAATTATTTTACCAAAAATTAAATCTTTCTTTCTAAAAATTGTTTCCGTGGGTGAGGGTATGCGACACCCACCGTAGGGATTAAATATTTATAAAAATGAATAAGACAAAAAAAGATTAAACCCCTTTAGTGGTGACATATAAAGTGTGGGGTTTATTTTCCTTCCACTATCTTGTTTTTTAGCTCTTTGCGATTTAAGAGCAGGTTGGAGTAATAAGGTTTAGTTCGTAGCTGATTCTCCCTCCACAATCGAAATTATTTTCTTTTCAATCTTACTAAATGCCTTATTTGTGTTACCAAGAAATTCTTCATTTTTTATTCTTTAATTTTTTCCATTCACTCTTCCTGCCGAGTGCATTAATAAACTTCGACCTTGGCTTTTCAGTTAGAGCTTCCCCATACGATATATTGCGGGGCCGTTTGTAGGAGTGAAAAAGATAGAGCTTTTCCTTGGCACGGGTCATTGAGACATACAACAGCCTGGCTTCTTCTTCAATATTATCACTCCTTGGGTTTGGAATTATATCATCCTCCAGACCCACTATAATTACAACCTGAGCCTCAAGCCCTTTGGCTTTCCTCATTGTCAACAATTGAGCTGAAGTCGAACCAAACGGTTGTTCAGTCTGGATGAGCCTTACAACATCCGTAATGTCAGCAATCATATCAGATGGATCTATCCATATCCCAGTAAGAAATGCTAACCGTTTAGCGAATTCTCCACGATTATCTCTTGTAAAATCCTTGTAGGATTCTTCGAGACTAAGGAGAGCATCCTTAATTTTTTCAAGTGTTTTATTTGGATTTTGAAGGTTCTTAATGACAGAATAAAGATCATGATTTTTTCCAACTGAGTCCCATAGCCTGGCAATTTCAATCTCTTCTTCTATTCTTTTTTCAATCGTTCTTTTACTAGATCTTCCATCTTTGGCGGCTCCGGCAACGTGCGCAATGCCCTTATTTATGAGATCCTCGATAACCACTCTTGTTTTGAAACTATCATCTGTCTTCTGAATCCAATCTATGAATCTCTTAGCTATTCCTACTCGGTCAGGTAATAAATCTATAGAGCAGCTATAGGGAACTTGCCTTCTTGTTAAAGCACTAATCAGGAATGGGAAAAATTCTTTCTTTGGTACCAGGATTAAAACGGTCTTCTTTTGTTGAACAGCTTCCTGGGCAATACCAGCGACAAATTTCGCTTCAGTTGTCTCACTCGGCATTTGCCAGACATATGGTTGGTCACCTATATCCATGTGATATTCCAAATTAGGCTTTCCGCTCCAATCAGGATAATGTTTTTCCAGAACTCTAAAGGATTCCTCCATAATATTTTGATGGCATCTTCTGCTATGTGCTGGCCGTCGTCACTTTGGCATCTGAGAAATCATCCTTGAAACGCAGGATGAATTTGGGATCTCCACCACGAAAGGCATAGATGCTTTGTGCATCGTCACCAACGACAAAGAGGCCTTTACGGTTTTTCTTGCTCAATAATTCAATCATCTTGAACTGCGCTGCGTTGATGTCTTGGTATTCGTCCACCAGCAGATGCTCAGCTTGGGATTGATATTTCTCAAGGATGTCAGGATATTTTTCTAGGATTTGGCAGGCAAAATTGATCTGGTCATCGAAATCTATGTGATTGCATAACGACATAATTTCACGGTATTTATCACATATTTGAAAATATTTCTCACCCATAGATTCACTAAACTCTTCGGAGGATTTACATTTTGAGGCATATACACCATCGATTTCAGTGTACCCAAGGATCAAAGCTGCATCCCTGAATAGCAACCGTTTGACTTCTTCTAAATTTTGAACTTCCAAGCCGGTCTTTTTGAGCTTTACCAAGTTTGGCTTGATG
>CAVQOL010000023.1:0-69632 GCA_963714415.1 uncultured Ignavibacteriaceae bacterium | reverse complement strand
ATTCGAACCCCGGAAGGACTTGCATCCTTAACGGTTTTCAAGACCGCCGCATTCAACCACTCTGCCAACTCTCCGTATAGAACAATTTTCTTTATGAAAGAACAATAAATAGTATCGCCGCATTTTGAGTGAAACGAAATCCCAAGTTATAGGACAACCACTCTGCTTTACCTCGATTCATCGGGGCAACTCTCCATAAACTTAAATAATCCCCTCTTTTTGAGGCACAAATATATAGATAGTGTCTGTTTCTACAAAGAGTTTTTTCTATCTTGCAAATGAACATTATAAATCTTTCAGACACATTATGAATAAAGAATTCTCGGATTTTTCCTTTCATCTTGCAGAAATTAAGCGGAAAAATTATCAAACAGTATTTTAGAACAGATGTTACTATTGATTCAAAATCAGATCTGTCACCCGTTACTATTGCAGACAAGAAATCAGAAGAAGTGATGAGAGAGGAAATTCAAAAACAATTTCCTGACCACGGAATAATTGGTGAGGAATTCGGAAATTACAATGCAAATGCGGAATATGTTTGGGTTCTAGACCCAATTGACGGTACAAAAAGTTTCATTTCCGGCGCACTCACTTTCGGTACATTGATAGCCTTATTAAAAAACGGCAAACCGATTCTTGGTGTTATCAATCAACCAATAATTAATGAATTGCTTATCGGTGATAATATTGAAGCAAGATTAAATGGAGTAAAAGTAAATGTTAGAAATTGTGATAATGTTTCAAAAGCAGTTCTTCTTACAACAGATCATTTTAACATTGGGAAATATCAAAACCAGCAAAAGTTTGATGAGCTTGCAAAGAAAGTTAAAACTTATCGCAATTGGGGTGATTGTTACGGTTATTATCTCCTTGCTACCGGTTATGCTGATATAATGATTGATCCCATTATGTCTGTGTGGGATTCAATGGCACTCATTCCAATTATTAAAGGTGCGGGAGGAGTTATTACTGATTATCAAGGGAATGATCCTGTAAAAGGAAATAGCATTGTGGCTGCTTCTCCTCAAATTCATCCGGATGTAATAAAGGCACTAAACTAAATTCTTAAAATAAAAAACCCCGACTATACTAGTCGGGGAGAAATCAGTTTAAGTGTTTTTGGTGGGGGAAGGGCTTGCCCTTCCCTCTTAACATCTCTTAAAACGAAGTTCCGAGTTTAAATCTCATATTTACAAATATCTTTGTAAATCCAAACGATCCGGAATCAAGTGTTGATAAACTTGCAGATGGACCAATTGAAAAAGCACTGAATCCCCATCCCTCCATAATCTTCTGAACAAGCAGAATAATATTATACTGCGGTTCTCTGTATTTGCTGCGGGGCATTCCATCAAAACTGAAATCAAATGTACTGCCGGCTAATGACATTTCACGGAATGCAAATCCGAAATGCCATTCATCTAAATATTGAGCAACATATACTCTGCCTCTTGTTGAACCGAGAATAGAAACGGGATATCTGAATTCCCAGTTTATGAATGACTGATCATCCTCTATTATTCTTGCTTGATACTTTATTGAGCTGTCAGGATTAAAAACTATGGTTCCTTCGCTTTCAAGCAAATAGTTTGTTCTATTCGCATCGTCAATTTTTGAAGTAGCTTTTAGGTATCCGAATTCAAAAAAGTTTCCGAAAGGAACAGTATAATTAATCTGATAACCACTGCTTACAATTATGTTATTATGATTCTGACTTTCCATTACTTCAATTATTGCATCTATGTGACTGAACATTCCAGCTTTTACTCCAAGGATGTGAAAATTAACCTCCATAAAGTTTGTTTCAAGCGATCCGGAATATGGAGTCCCCAGACCGAGCGAAATACCCACATCCTGCTTTAACGACAAACCTAATCTTTCGCCGCCTTGTAATTGAAAAAATGGATTAATAAAGCCGAGTGTTGGCGAAATCTGCGTTTTAGTCGGTGTAGAAAGAACTTTCCCAAACCTTATTTTTTCAACAACCCTTGTAAATACGCTGGCAAAGTGCATATCTTCCATTAAGTTAATTTTGAACGGATATGTTATTATCCTTGCTCTAATCTCCGGTGGAACTGCAAGGAAAGGATAGAGAGCCCCTTTTATTGCAATCGTTTGATTATTAGGATCTCTCAAATCAACTATAATTTCTGCTTTCGGATCAGGAGGGTCGATAAACAAAAGTTCTTGAATTTGAATGAACAAACTGTCATCAAGCGGCTCCATCTGATAATAAACAATCTGTTCTTCTTCCTGTGCAAAGGTTGAGACAGGCAATATGAACACCATTAACAAAATTATCAGATAAAAAATATGTGAGCGTTTCATTTTAATTTTCCTGACATAGTTAGTTTGAAAAATCGGTAAAGAAAAAGGAATCCCCAACCTGTACTCTGTCTTTACTTATTTCATCAACAGCTGTGAAGAAGAAGTTTACTTTATATCTTCCGTCGGGTTCACGAAGGTTTCCAAATTTATCCATCCAGTCATCGTATGCTCTTTCGGTAGCCGCAATTTTTAGCGAAACATTATAAACAAGATTATTCTTGCTATCTCTTTGTGGACCTGCAACAGAAATTGGTCCTGTGTAAGTAACTTTTAGCTGGTCGGGTCTGGAATCAATTATAGTAACTTTGAACACAGTAATTCTCTGAAGTTCTTTAACGTATATTTCCGAGGCATTCATTTTGGTTGTTACGCGATCAATTTGAATTTCCGGCGGTTTATTAGGTAAAACTTTTATGCGTTCTTCTTGCGATCCAAATCTTATAATTACTTCTTCCTGATCAAGAAGATCAAAACGCTTTTCCTGCCCGGGCTGGACAACTGTAATAGTCTGTCTGTTCCTTGGATCAATAAAATTTGCCGGAACGCTTCCTGTATTGGTTGCAGTATTCCACGTGTATTGAATAAAGGTCTGCTTTGCCGAAATAGGAGATTGCATTACAATCTGTTCTTCAACTTTTTCGGGTTCATCTTTTGGGGGAGGAATTTCCTCAACAATTTTGTTGAGATCCTGTACTTTCTTGTTGAGCTCAGCAAGTCTTCTTTTTAATTCTTCATTCTCAACAGGAAGATTGGGATCGATCTCTATGCTGAAGTCTAAGCCTAAAGCGTAAATTGAATCCAATAAAGTCATCAAAGAATCTTTCACACTTTTCTGAACAGTTTCATCTTCCAGAGCAACTCTTCGCAGATCAAGATCGGCACCCTTTAATGCAAGTACTGTAATAACAAATATGTACAGCACTTGATAAATAACAAACTTACTATCTCTGTTTTTATTGATCATTTTATAAAATCTTTATTTTTTAACGACAATTGCTTCAAGCGATTTCAGTCCGGATAATGTTTTGTCATCACCAAGAGAATTTGCCGCCTGGTTTAGAGAATTAGCAAGGGCATTAAGCTGCTGAATTTTTTCTGCGCTCACACTGTCAAGTTGATTAACTTTTTCTGCAAGAACACTTATTGAGGTAAAGTTCTTGTGCATAATTTCACTTAATCTTGCCGATTGTTCTAACAGCGCCTTGAATTTTTCCATATCCTGCACACTCATTTCGGTTCCGGGTCCTGCGCCAATAGTGCCCTGACTCAATTGTTTCATTAGGCTTTTAGAGTTTTCAATCTGGATTCTGGAGAAGTATTTATCCCTTATGTCTCTTACATGGTTAACAACATTCTGAAATTCAACTCCGAGCTGATCAAGCACAGGCTCAAATAATTTTCCAAGAGCAAGCACAATTAATGCTTTTACTTCAAACGGTACTGATAAACCCAAAAAGATTTCTTCACCAAGTTTAATACTGATAAGAAGAATTGCCGCTCCAATTAATGGTAATGCTGTTGCGAGACTATCAATAACGCTTGTATAAGAATTAATTATTCTGTCAATCGTAGCGCTTGCAGGGGTTCTGATAATTTCCAGTTTAAGTTTTGAGTAAGCCCGGTATGCAAGAAAAACGAAAATCCCGTAAGTAACTAATGGCAGCCACCAGAAACGATAGGGTTCAAAATCACCCGTAACCGGTTCCCATCCCGGGAATAATGTTTTAGCAAGGTCGGTTGTTACATTGCCAAGAATCGGAACTGATGAAAGATCAAGAAAGAATGAAAAGACTAATGCGATAAGTGATATTATTCCTGATTTTGCTACAACAGTAAAATGTATTTTTCTTACTGCCGAGCGTGTATACTCTTCAAGCTCTCTTTCCAGCTCGTTGTTTGATATATCCTTAGTCGTCAGTATTTCGCTGGCTGGTTCTGTTCTTTTTGTTCTGCCGATCATTATAATTATCCTTTTAATAAAGTTCTTGTTAAACCCTTTTTTATTGATGGGAGAAGAGGTTAAAAAAGGACAAAGAGATGAATGAATTTTTCAATTATCATACCACTGCTCCTTTTGGTTAATTTATTTGACTATCAATTTTAATCAAATAATTGGTAAAAATAGCAAAAACCTAACATATTTTATTTAAAGTCAAATTTATTATCTGTCTTTAGATGGATTGAAGAATAATATGTTACAAAAAATAATAAATCTTAATGAATGGTTAAAACTAAATAATTACTATTTATTAATGAATGGTTAAATATATCCTGCAAGTCGGTAAATATTACTATTTTGAAAGATTATTAAACACATTTTATACAGAGTATTTTCATTAAATTAGAAATAAGAATTTTTAGTGTTATAATATTTTAATGCAATGAAAAATTTAAGAATATATGAAGTAAACACACGTGTTTGGATAAAACAATTCGGGGAAGACACGAAACTTTCCACTGTACCCGACGATTTTATAAATACTTTACAACTATGGGGAATAGATGCATTATGGCTTATGGGCATTTGGAAAAATAACCACGAAGCCGTTCAGAAATATTGTTTTGAACCGTCACTTGTTTCAGCATATAACAAAAGTCTGCCCGACTGGCAAACAAAAGATGTAATTGGCTCACCATACTCCATCGATAAGTATGAAGTTAATCCTAATCTGGGCAATAGAGAAGATCTTCTTGAGTTAAAGAAAAGGTTAAATGATGCCGGCATTAAATTAATACTGGATTTTGTTCCAAATCATTTCAGCTCTTATTCGGAACTTCTGGAAACAAATCCCGAAATTTTTCTTCCTGCAGATCAGGCATTATTTAAAAGTGACAGTTACACATTTTTTCAATCGCCATTTGACAAGCAGAAATACTTTACTCACGGACGCGATCCGCTTTTCCCGCCGTGGAAAGATACCGTGCAGATAAATTATTTCAGTAAAGATGCGCGGAAATATCTTATTCAAACACTTAAAGAAATTACGGAAGTCTGTGATGGTGTTCGTTGCGATATGGCAATGCTGCCGTTAAACAATGTGTTTTATAATACCTGGATAGGTGTCTTGAAAAAATATGGTATCGAAAAACCATCCGAAGAATTTTGGAAAGAAGCAATATCCTTCATAAAAAATAAACATAAGGAATTTATATTCATCGCAGAAGCTTACTGGGATCTTGAATGGGAGTTGCAGAAATTAGGATTTGATTTTACGTATGATAAAAGATTAACTGACAGACTTGGCACTGCTGATGTAAGAACAATTAAAGATCATTTGAAAGCAGATGAAGAGTTTCAATTAAAGTCGGTTCGTTTTCTTGAAAACCATGATGAGGAAAGAGCGGCTGCAAATTTTGTGAAAGATCGTTCTCTTTCTGCTGCTACTATAATCAGTACAATTCCAGGAATGGTTCTTTATTACGATGGACAATTTGAAGGCAAAAAAATAAAATTGCCTGTTCAGCTCGGAAGATTTCCACTAGAAAAATCCGATAAAAAAATTAATAATTATTATGAAAAGCTTTTACAAATAACAAAACAGGAAATATTCCGCAAAGGAAAATGGCAAATGCTCGATTGTATTCCGGTATCTCCCAATGATTATAGCAATGAAAATTTATTCATATGGGAATGGAGTTACAATCAAATAAAAAAAATTGTTATTGTTAACTATTCGGAAAATACTGCAAGGTGCAGAATCAAACTTGATATCAGTTCGAATAAGAAAACAATTGACCTTTTTGACGAATTGAATAATGTTACTTACAGCCGACAAATTTCAGAAATGAGGGAAATTGGGCTTTATATTGAATTGAAATCCTTTAAAAGCCATATTTTTTCAATTAGCGATTAGGATTTATTAAGGACTTCTTTTTATTCCCACTAGTTATTTATTTTTGCGCAACTTTTTAACAATTAAAACATCTTACAGCGAGTAGATATGGCAAAAAAATCTTCTGTACAAAAAGAAAGAAAAATCGGCAAGCAACAAAAGCCGCCGAAAAAACACATGATTGATCCAAAACATAAAAATACTTTTTGGACAATAGTGATTCTTATTGTGCTGACAATCTTTTTCATTATTAATAACACGAGAGACGAACCTGAAGAAGGGCCATATCCTAAGAACTATGTTCCTAAAAGTTCTTTGCAAAGTGAATAGATAACTAAAAAAGGATATATAATGAAGCACAACCTGATTATTATGTTTGTTCTCTTTATTACAATTTCATTATTCGGATGTGAAAAGCAAGAAGCTGAAAATAATGTAGTTGTAGAAAAGGAAATGACAACGACGGTGCCAGAGGGTGGCAAGAAAGCTGCTGACTTTACGCTTAAAACTTTAGACGGCAAAAATGTAAAGCTATCCGATTATAAAGGCAAAGTAGTGATAGTAGATTTCTGGGCAACCTGGTGTCCGCCTTGTAGAAAGGGTGTCCCGGATCTTGTAGCAATCCAGAAAGAGTATAAAGACAATTTAGTGATAATAGGTATTTCACTCGATCAACAGAATACCATAAAGGATCTTGCTCCGTTTATAAAAAATTACGGTATTAATTATCCCGTTGTCATTGGCACACAGCAAGTTGTAATGGATTATGGAGATATTCGGTCAATACCAACTTCGTTTGTTATCGATCAATCGGGAAATATTGTAGATACTCATGTTGGTCTTGTACCAAAGTCAACATATACAAATAAGATAAAGCAGTTACTTAAAAAATCATAAACTATTTTGTGGGGGATGAGTCATTTCATCCCCTGAATTGAAATGGCTGATACTAAAACAAAAAATAAAATACTTATAGTTGAAGACGATATTGAAAACCAGCGTTTCTTCAAATTAATTCTTTCGCGTAAATATGATGTTGATTTTTGTGATTCGGATAAGCCCTTTTATACAAAGCTGGCTTCTAAGGATTATGATCTTATAATAATGGACATTACTCTTAAAGAGGGCAAAAGCGGAATTGAATTAACCAAGGAAATAAAAAGTTCAAAGGTGTTTTCTACAATACCGGTGATTTGTTTATCAGCGCATGTATTTGAACAGGATAAAAGAGCGGCATTAGAAGCTGGCGTAGATATATTCCTTGAAAAGCCCGCATCAAATCAAGTGCTTTTTGATAACATTGAAAAACTTATCAAGAAAAAAGCAAACTAAAATCTTAAAAAACATCCCTCAGAAATTTAGGTTCTTCTAAAGTAAGAATCAGTGAAATTCTGTGTGAGTCCGGCAGTCTTTCAATCTCAGATTCGCTAAATCTTGCAAAAGAATAATCAATGTTTAATTTTGGAAGTTTAACTCCAGCACCAACCGTAAACTGTTTTACATCGTTATAACCAGCACGGACTGAGAAAAGATTTTTGAAGTTGTATTCAAAACCTGCGTGCATATCAAAGCTAACGGGACCAAGATTAAAATTAGAAGCGTATCTTCTGTTTTCAAATCTTACATCAAAATCAAGAGCAGGCATAATATATCCGCCCAAAATTTCTACTACTTTATATGCTGCGCCGAGTTTTAAAGTGGGTGTTATAAGTTCATTTCTTCCCGTATTCCACGCGACTAACGTTGTTGTTACGTCCTGAACATTTGCTCCAAGATATAAATTTTGTAAAGGTGTGTAATATGCCCCCACGTCAAATCCGATTCCTGTTGCACCGTATTCCGCAATATCTCTTCTGATAATTTTAACATTGGCACCCCAATAAAAATTTTCAGTTTGTCGTTTGGCAAAAGTTAAATAGAAAGCCCAATCCTGATTACTGAACTCTGTAATTTTGCTGTAGTCTAAACGAAACTCATCATTTACATCAACAATACCGTCATTGTTCGTATCCATAAGTGCATTTCTTGTATCGGGAATTCCGTCAACACCTAATCTCATTATACTTAAACCAAAGCTCATATCTGTACCATAAGGAATAGCAACAGCACCATAGTCATAGTTAACAAGGTTACCAAATTGTTCGGAGTGCATAAGTATAATTTGAGGATAGTTAATGTTAGCTAAACCTGAAGGATTGTAATAACCGGCGGTAACATCGTTTGCCACAGCAACAAATGCTCCTCCCATGCCTAAAGCTCTTCCACCAACACCCAGAGCCATAAATTCACCTGCATATTTACCTATTACAGTTTGTGCATTAATTGAAAAAACCGAAAGAACAATAAGGGAAAATATTAAAACTATCTTTTTAGGCATTGAAGAAAGCTCCTGAGTTTAATTTTAGCTATAAACACGAGGCAAAATTGGAAGTTTGAACTATAAAGTCAAGGCTAATTTTGTGAGATTTTCAGATTTTTCAGGGTAAAATATTTTAAGAAAAGAATAAACTTAAAGTCTAATTCTTTTCTTTCTTAAGTTTATCAGAAAAACTCGTTCGGAAATTCTGGGTCAGAACGTTAACTTACATATTAGAGCTTGATTTTATTTAGGTGATGATTTTTACAATGACTGCTTATTTGCTTTCACTTGGTGTTAATCTCAAGAGGGCTTAATAATGCTTCCAATGTATCTTGAAAAACTTACTATTAACGATTTAAGAAAAAGTGCAGAAGCACTTCAGCAGCTGCTAACTGAATGCAGAATTTGTCCCAACGAATGTAATGTAAATCGTTTAGAGGGAGAAGAAGGAACTTATTGTCATTCAGCTAATGAAGTCATCGTTTCAAGTTTTGCCCCTCATTTTGGCGAAGAACCGCCGTTAGTGGGATTCAGCGGGTCGGGTACAATATTTTTTACTAATTGTAATTTATCCTGTGTGTTCTGTCAGAATTATGATATTAGTCAGTTAGGTCACGGCAGCAGAGTTTCAGTTGAACAGCTCGCCGAAATTATGCTTCTGCTTCAGAACAAAGGATGTCATAATATTAACTTTGTTTCACCGACTCACTTTGTTCCACAAATTGTTTCGGCTTTAGTAATTGCTATTGATAAAGGACTCGAAATCCCAATCGTTTATAATTGCGGAGGATATGAATCTGTTGAAACACTAAAACTGCTTGAAGATATTGTTGATATTTATATGCCTGACATCAAATATTCTGATAGTGAAACCGCTGCACGTTTATCAGGAATAAAAAATTATTGGGATGTTGTTCAATCCGCCGTTAAAGAAATGCAAAGGCAGGTCGGTGATCTTCATATTAACAGAAGAGGAATTGCAAAACGGGGATTGTTAATTCGTCATCTGGTTTTACCGAATGACCTTGCGGGCTCAAAAAAAGTAATTGACTTTATTGCAAGTGAGATTTCAAAAGAAACTTATGTTAACATTATGGATCAATATTATCCTGCAAACAAAGCAAATCAATATGATGAGTTAAACAGAAGAATTACAAACGAAGAATATGAACGAGTTATTAATTATGCGAAACAGAAAGGTTTGTCCAGAGGATTTTGAGGAAAATTTTAAATTATAAGCACCAAATCTCAAATAAATTTCAATTAACAATACACAAAAATTCATAATGTTTAGGACATTATAATTTGGACATTGTGTTTTATTTGATTTTTGTTATTTAGATTTTTATAGCAATCTTTTGATTAGTTGTTATAATATTAAATCATCAAATTACTTTATTAAATAATATGAAAACACAAAACATTTTACTTGTGCTGTTTGCATTGCTTGTTTTTACTTCCTGTACACAAAAACCAAATGCGGATCCTGAATACATTAAAGAAATTGAAGAATGGGATCAGAAAAGAGTTGAAAGATTAAGGGAAGAAAACGGCTGGCTAAATCTAGCCGGACTATTCTGGCTGAAGGAAGGAGATAACAAAATCGGTTCCTCAAAAGAGAATGATATAGTTTTTCTATCCGGACCGGAATTTATCGGAACAATGTTCCTTAAGGATTCTATTGTAACCATAAAAATAAATCCCGACGTAAATGTTACAAACAACGGAGCCGCTGTAACTGAACTAACGCTTGATCATGATCTTACAGGAAATCCAACCTTGCTTCAGACCGGTTCACTTCGATGGAATGTAATAAAAAGAAAAAAAGGATTTGGGATTCGTCTTCGTGATCTCAATGCCGACTTAGTAAAAAATTTCAAGGGAATTGAAAGATTTCCTGTAGATGAAGAATGGAAAATTGAAGCGACATTCGATTCCTATAATCCACCAAAGAAAATCTCCATTCCGGATATAATTGGTACTGTTGAAGAGGAAGACTGTCCCGGAGCAATTGTTTTTACAAAAGACGGAAAGGAATACAGGATAGATGCAATTGACAGCGGGAAAAAGATTATTTCTGATTTTTGCAGATGAAACAAGCGGGGAGGAAACCTACGGTGCAGGAAGATTTATGTCTGTTGATAAATCCGACTCAACAGGAAAAATTATTTTAGATTTTAATAAAGCATATAATCCTCCTTGTGTGTTTACAAAGTTTGCAACCTGTCCGCTCCCGCCAAAAGATAATTACTTAAAGCTAAGAATTGAAGCAGGCGAAAAAATGTGGGGAGAGAAACACTGATAAATAAAAATTAACTATCTTCTTCAACTTGTCATTAAATATTTTCTCAAACTTTTCAACTTTGGGAGTTATTACAAAAGAACAATAACCCTGTGATGGATTATTCTCATAATAATCCTGGTGATATTTTTCTGCTTCGTAGAATTTTGTAAGTAGAGATATTTCCGTTACTATGGGATCGTTCCAGATTTTCTCTTCCTCTAATTTCTTTTTATAGTATTCTGCTTTTTGTTTCTGGTCTTCGTTATGATAAAAAATAACAGAACGGTATTGTGTGCCGACATCATTTCCTTGCCGGTTTAAAGTTGTTGGGTCGTGAGTTTTCCAGAAAATTTCCAGCAGTTCATCGTAAGAAATAATTTCAGGATTAAATGTTATCTGTGAGCACTCGGCATGTCCTGTTATACCGCCGCACACTTCTTCGTAAGTCGGATTATCTACTTGTCCGCCCGCATAACCGGAAACAACACCTATTACTCCGTTTACTCTTTCAAATATTGCTTCGGTGCACCAGAAACAACCGGAGCCGAAAGTTGCAGTATCGATCTTTGAGTTTAGAGAATTCATTATATCTTTTTCACCTTTAGTTATTTCCGATTTTGTTTCTTTGCAACCCACTAATGATACAATGGAACCCAATACATATGGTTACAATTAAATAATGTTTTAACACAATTTCAGAACAAGATTTAACTCATTTACATTAATCATCAATTATAACTCCTTAAAAGCAGTTGCAATTTTTAAACGCAAAATTTCTCTAAAAACAGGTTAAAGAGTGGCTGTATCAAACGTAATTACATCTGATACAGCCTTTAAATTATAAATCTTTGGCTAGTTGATGTTTGGGTTTTTTTCTGAAAAAGAAAAATACCAGGGCAGCAATTACAACTAATGCAACCACATAATAAACCCAGGTAATATCTCTTGGGAATACCACAGATTTCCATTCAGAGATTTTAGATTCAATCAATTCTTTTTGCTGTACGGTTAGCATTGTATTATCAATAAGATACGGCATCCACTCGGTTTGGATTGATTTGAACCAGGTACTGTCAGCGAATGATGTATATATTCTTTCCGATTCTTCCTGACTTTTTATACCAAAGTTTTTAAGCTCGTCGTCAATAAATCTTGTAATCTCAACAGTGAATCCCTGTCCACCGCTAAATTCCTGCAAGAAAATACCATTCAATGCAAATTCTTCTTTTATCGAATGCCAAGCTTCATTTCTTATAGATGTTCGCCAGTTATCAAAAAGAGTATCAATTTCTTTCAGCTCATTTGATTTGTCCGCTTTAGCTGCATAAACTTCAACAAGGTGTGCACCAATTTTTTGCCACGTTCCGGCAAACTCGTCCTGCTGTCTTTTTATTTCTGTTAGATCATCTGGTTTTAGAGTAGTAACATCCAAAAATCTTACATGATCTCTTAAAGATCTTTTTACATTAAGAAGAACTTTATTCTTTTCTACTTGAGTTGTAATCTTCTTTTTGTCATCGGTGGTCAGCAAAGAAACATCAGCAGCTAACTGGGGGATTAAGCTGTCAACAATACTCAATATCAGATTATCTCTTTTGAGCAGAGAAGCTTTAAGATTAGCAACAAGATTCTCGAGTCTTTTTATTGTTGCCGCATCTTTTACCCTGTCTGTTTCTAATACTGCGATCTGATTTATAAGTTCATTATTTTTTTCGTTGAGACGGTCAACTTGATCTTTTAAAGCAACAACTTCCGTCTGTAAAATTTCAATATGCGTAAAGTCTGTACTTCTTACATCCAGGTCTGTTTTTAACTTTGCAAAAGATTTATTGAAATCATCCGGATAAAGACTTTTGTCAATAAGCTCTTTATGCTCCGTAAATTGTGATTTCAAAAGCTCCATGTCTTTGGCAATATTATTAATCTCCTCCATTGAAGCCGCATCGGTGATTCTTTGTTTAAGCTGACTAATATTTGATTTGAAATCCTGAACCAGTTCATAATCAGACTGTGCAAATAAGACAGCTGAAAACAGAAGAAAAGAAAGAATTGTTAGGAAATATTTTGACTTCATTTTTCACCTCTCACAATTTCACTTTTTGAAAGATAATATTTATCTGTCCCGTCAATAAGTTCAATAAGGGGCGTGCGTTGATTAAAGATCGGTTTTTCCAATCCGGCTTCAGTCACAAGAATTTTTTCTTCCATCTGCAAAGATCCTTCTGCAGGGAGGAATACATATACATTTTTAAATCCTTGTGCTGTTATAAAATAATATCCGTCAGTATTTCGGATAATTCTAACCTGTCTGTCTAGATACGCAAGTGAATCCTGAAGTTCCTCGTAAAACAATGGTTTGATGTTAAATGAGAAAGTATATCTATCTTCCTCTGCATTACCATCATCATCAATTTTTAAAACTGATTCGATAGGCCAGGAAAAATCTGCGGGTTTTAGCTCTAAAGTAGCACAGGAGAAGATTGAGAAAGAGAGAGCAATCGTAATGAACACATACAAGAGTTTCATTTTACCTCCGTTTGAAATTTTGACATAGATAAACTTAAATAAATTTTTAATATATAACACACAACTTAAGATTTTTATAATGGTCATTTTTCAGTGCCCCAACTCTTTTTTAAGTTTTCTCATTGATTTTTTTTAGCTTTGTAGGTTGATTTTACAGAGGATATAATGGAACTATATAAATTTCTTGTGGAGAATAAATCTCAAATTCGTAATGAAGCGACAGAATCTTTAGAGCGGGCACAGCTTAAATCATATAAAGCCGCATCAACGGAAAAAAACCGGAGCAGAATTGAAAAATTGCTTGAACTTACTATTGTGAGTGTGGAAAATAAAAATCTTGTCGGAATGACTGCGTACGCAGTGCAGATAGCCAAAGAAAGATTTAACGCTGGATTTGATCTTCATGAAGTCCATACCGCCTTCAATGTTCTGGAAGAAACTTTGTGGGGAAAAATCATTAAAAATTGTGCCTCTTCCGAATTAGGCGAGGCACTCGGACTTGTTTCCACAGTACTTGGTGCCGGAAAAGAAACACTTGCTTTGTCTTATGTTTCTCTTGCCAGTAAAAGCAAAACAAGAACTTTAGATCTGTCGGAGCTTTTCGGGAGATAAAATATGAAAGCCGGTAAATCTAAGATCAGATTTACCGGCTTTAGTGGGAGATGAGAAATTTATTGTAGCCGAATTTAAAAGCGGGTTTATCGACGAAACTTTATTTTAAAATTATCCTTAATCTTTTTATCAAAATGTTTCTCATACAGATCAGTGTATTTCTTTTGATGTTCTGGAGATAATTCTTTGCCGTTTACTTTAATGGTCTCGTCATTGAAAACCAGAGTCACTTCTTCATCTTTATTTTTGAGATAACCGTCTTTAACCAATTCATTTTTCATTTCTTCGATGAAGATGTTTAATTTTTTCATTTCAATGTTCAGATCTTCCATTTCTTCATCGAGGCCGCTTAAATCAATATCGATATCTTTTATCTGAATTCTCACATTTTCAAGTTCTTTGTCAACATCCTCAAGGTTTCGTTTTATGTCGATTCTAATCTTATCAAAATCAATGTCTTCCAGTTCTTTTTTTAGCTTATCCATATCGCATTTGAAAGCATCCTTGTCAAAATAGATTTCAATTTTTTTGTCCTTTAGTTCTTTCATCGATTCTTTTAGCTTTTTCATATCCTCTTTAAATGATTCATTATCCAAATCAATTTCGGGAATCCCGGAAAGACTTTCTTTTAAATTTTCTCTCATCTCTTTCATATCTTCTTTAAACTTTTCACTGTCAAAATGAAAAACGTGGACATCAGATTTTATTTTTTTCAAATCTTTTCGAACAGCATTGAATTTATCATAAACCAGCTCTTCATAAAGAGCTATGTCCTCTGAAGGAATTCTTTCGCCGTTTTTGTACAAAGCCGCAATTTCCCCATCTTCAAAATCAGCACGCCATTTATTACCGTTATCCTTAAACGTAAAGCTGTTATCACCATAACTGCTTTGAAATGAAGTGGTTCCGCTGGAGGTTTCCGAATAATTTGAACAGGCGGTTATTGTCAGTATAGTCAGCAATAACAATATTCCCGTTTTTGCAGCAGTAATTAGTTTCATTTTTCTCTCCTAAGTAAAAAATGTTGTTTCTGTATGTTCAGACGCAACAAGCTAAGAAGAGTTGCCCGATTCTATGAAGTTTGATATGAGTGGTTTTATTTTTTGATGAACGGCTAAATTTTATAAATATAATTTTTGGGCGTAAAGATTTGAGACATTAATCAATAAATCCGTACTTTTTAATGTGACGATAGGCGAGATAACCAACCGCTCCAAGCTGCGCCATTCCCAAAACATACCTGACAGGATTAAATTTTGATTCCTCAAGATATTTGTCATAAAGCGGAGATAAAAAATAAAAATCGTTTCCTTCTGAATTTAAACTGTTTCTTAAAGATTGACTAATAATCATTTCGGTTCTTAGTTGCAATGTTGATTTATCTTCATCTAAAGGGATTTGAATATTGGAGTGATATTTTTCCCGATATAATTCGAATTCTTCAAAACGAAATTGAATATTTTGAATAGCATCTATCATATTGTCTTTTACCGTAAGGGAATCTTTTTGAATTTCTTGAGCAAGGGAAAAGCTGGGTAAAAATAAAATAATGGTAGTTAAGCAAACAAATATTTTCATCAGACACAGTAATTAAATGTAAATGTTACTCGAATAAAAAGTAAGCGACTAAAGAATAGATATCAAGACAATAATCTATAATTCATCAAAGCAAAACAAGGAAATTCCATCACTCAACAAATCATTTATTTTTTTTCTTAAAAGCAGCTTTCAGCATATCGGTGTTGTGAGTTATTACATCAACAACGGTTTTAAGTAATGTGAAGAAAATAATTACAGCCAGTCCCGATTCGATTGAAAAGATACCAGCCCCGGCACCGACAAATCCTGCAAAAATAATAGTGAGATGCATTGGTATTATTCTGGGATATGGAGCAAACATCATAGCTCCGAGATTGGGTTTGGGTTCTCTGTCGCGCATATAATAAATGAATTCAACGGTATAATTTGCAAGAAAAATAATTGCCGATAAGATAAGGTAGTTCGGTTGAATTGATTGCGCTCCGCCAAAAAGCGATGGCAGTCCGCTTCCAAGGAAAACAGCATATATTAAATGAAAAAATCCGTAATGGAAAAGAAAGAATATTGCAGTTGAAATTTTGGCGGCATTTGTTACTTCAACTTGTTTATTTCCTTGTCTGAATCCTTCGGTTGAAAAATCCTTGAGCGAGAGTATTTTTATAAAGTTAAAAATTCCAATTATCACACTTTGAATCCAATAAATCCACAACACTTCTAGAAGGCTAAGACCATCAATGATTGCAAATAATATTATTGCAAGATTTGAAAAGATAAGAGTCCATGTGGAAACTTTACTTAAGGCCATATTAATAAATTCAATGCGATCAATCCGATTGAATAGCGATATCCTATTTTCTTTATTCATTATTTATGTAATTAACTCCTCAGTCACTGTATATTGAACATTTCTTTCTTTAAGATAAGATGCAACATAATTGAAACAATTTCCTTCTTTTCCGACAAATTCAGGAGGAGATATGCCTCTTTTTTTATAACGTCCTTCAATTAATAACCTCGCAACCGCAGAACAAGTATATCCTGTAGTTCTTGCCATTGAAGTTGTTTTTGTTTCAGTATCAAATTTATCAAACGGACACAAAATTATTTTGCCACCACCCCCTATTTCTTTATCACCAACTTTATATTGCCACTATATAATTTAAATAAGTAAAAAATTTTTAAACTAATTAGTTGCCCAGGCTCTAATAATATTTTTCTCTTCAATGGAGATCTTTGAGTCACCATGCATAATACGATACTGCCACAAAGGCATTTGTTCTTCGCGAACCTGTTCCCATATTTTTTCTTTTATTTTTTTCTGATCCATCGTGCCTATATTTCCCCACTCAGAAAAATTAAGATTTTCCCTTCCGCCATTAACATCACTTGCGGCAAGCCAGGACATAGGAGCAATCTTAGTGTACCAGACCCAGTCGGTTTCATTGGAATGACAATCGTAGCAAGCTCGTTTTAACATATCCTTTACTTCATTTGAAGCGAAAAGATCATTTTCAACGGGAGGATTAGTTTGCTCAACCGGAATAAACTGAATGCCCGCAATTACTACAACCAGAAAGATTAGAAATTTTTTCATACAGTTCCTTGGATTATTTTATAAAGCTTTTTTCTTATCCTTTTTTAATTTTTTCTCCCCCTCTTTTTTACCGTAATGATTTTTATATGCTTTTGAAATATTACAATCATCGCACAATTTACCACAACAGTCCAGCCACTCCTTTTTCGAAAATTTCTTTCGAAGCCCACTCATTTTAATTTAACAACTACTTTTTTCGATGTATGGATTATATTATCAATAGTAAAACCGTACTTTTCAAAAAGAACTTTATCGGGCGCAGACGCACCGAATTTTTCTATACTGATAATATCGCCAGAATCACCAACAAATTTTTCCCATCCTTGTTTGACACCGGCTTCAATTGCAACCCTGGCTTTAACTGATTTTGGCAAAACGGATTCTTTATATTCGTTGGTTTGTGCTTCGAATAATTCCCAGCTTGGAAAGCTTATAACTCTTGTGTTGATTTTATCAGCTTCAAGTTTCTCCGCAGATTTTAATGCAAGATCAACTTCAGAACCAGATGCAAGTAAAATTAATTGAGGATTACTTGAATCCTTGATTACATAAGCCCCTTTTTGAAATCCTCCTGCTGATGAATATTTGTCTCTGTTTATAACTGTTAGTTTTTGGCGAGTAAGTATTAAACATACAGGTCCGTCTTTATGCGTAATTGCTTTTTTCCATGCTTCAACAGTTTCATTTGCGTCTGCCGGACGAAGAACAAGAGTATTTGGAATTGCTCTTAATGATGCAATATGTTCAATGGGTTGATGTGTCGGTCCATCTTCGCCAAGTCCTATGCTGTCATGAGTAAACACAAAAACTACTTTTACTTTTGAAAGCGCAGCAAGACGAATAGTTGGTCGTAAGTAATCAGAAAAAACAAGAAATGTCCCACCGTAAGGAATAACTCCGCCATACATTGCCATTCCGTTCATTATACTGCCCATAGCATGTTCACGAATTCCAAAATGAAAATTTCTTCCGGAATGATCTGAGGGCGAAAATGTTTTATACTTTTTAAGAAAAGTGTTGTTAGATGGTGCAAGATCAGCCGAACCACCGATAAGTCCGGGCAGATAATCAGCAATAGCATTTAGCACTTTTTCCGATGCCGAACGAGTAGCAATTTTTTCATCATAGTTTGTAAATGAAGGAAGATGATCTATCCATTCATCACTTATTTCATTACTCATCATTCTTAAAAACAAATCAGCATCCTTAGGATATTTTGTTTTATACTCATCAAATTTCTTCTGCCATATTTCTTCAGCTTTGATGCCGCTATTTTTAATGCCTTTAAAGAGGGATTGAACTTCACTTGGCACATAAAAAGATTTGTTCTCTTCCCAGCCAAGATTTTTCTTTGTCAACTTAATTTCTTCTTCGCCAAGCGGTGAACCGTGCGCTGAAGCCGAGTCTTGTTTATTCGGACTTCCATATCCAATATGAGTTTTCGTAATTATTAAAGTAGGTTTTGTTAACTCATCTTGTGCCAATTTAACTGCAGTTATTATTTGATCGAGGTCGTTAACATCATCAATATTCAAGACTTGCCAGTTATAAGCTACAAATCTTTTTTTTGTATCATCTGAAAAAGCCAGTTCTGTTTTGCCGTCGATTGTAATTCCGTTATCATCATAAAAGAAAATAATTCTCCCAAGTTTTAAATGACCGGCTAAAGAAGCGGCTTCGTGAGAAATGCCTTCCATTAAATCACCATCGCCGCAAATACCATAAATGAAATGATCAAATAATTTTATATCATCTTTATTAAAAACAGATGCTAGATATTCCTGCGCAATTGCCATTCCAACGGCATTAGCAAAACCCTGACCAAGCGGACCGGTTGTAGTCTCAACACCCGCAGTATGTCCAAACTCAGGATGTCCCGGTGTATTACTTTCCCATTGTCTGAAATTCTTTAAATCGTCAAGTGAAATATCATAGCCGCACAAATGTAGTATGGAATAAAGAAGCATACTGCCATGACCAGCGGAAAGGATAAATCTATCTCGATTAAACCATCTGGGATTAGCAGGATTATGTTTCATTACTTTTGTATATAATGCGTAAGCGATTGGTGCACAACCCATCGGCATTCCGGGGTGACCGGAATTAGCTTTTTGAACTGCATCCATTGATAGTGTGCGAATTGTATTGACTGAAAGGTTATCAAGTTCTTTTGGATTTAAAGACATCTGGATTGTTACTCTGCTTTCCTCAATTAAGTTTTAGATTTTGATGTGTATAAAATATATAAAAGTATTATAAAAACAGGTTAAACTTATAAATCAATATCCGCTTCCCCCAGGTGACTTCATACTGTTTAATCCATATTGTCTGATCAAGTCATCATAATTAATTAAGCTAATCCCTCTTTGAATGAATTCACCCGATATTGCTGCAGATAGAAGTGTTTTAAGTTCTGCTTCTCTGTGCTTGCTCATTTCTCTCAAACCGAAAGCGTTTAAGTCAATCATTGCCTGCATTTCATCATTATCTTTCGCAATATGACAGACAAGTAAATTAATCTGATTGGCTTTAAGACTATCTAACGTGGTCATTAAATGATTTTCTTTCATCATCAACATCAACACTGTACATGCTTTCGAGATCAATTTCACCGAAGTAACGTGAGATTGCGAGGTTATATTCCGAAGCAAGTTTTTCAACTATTTTTCTCATCTCCGGATTATCAACAGCGGTTCCCATATGGTAGTCGAGATAAGAAAATTTTAATCCGGCCTTAATTGCCTTGTTAATTTGTGCACGAAGTTCTGTTTCGACTTCTTCAAGTTTGGGATTGTTTGCAAAAAATGCTGAACGTGAAGGAAAGAAATTGCCTAACGAATCTACAAGTGAAGGAACCGCACCAGTTCCTGCAACAGGACCCCATCTATAATTTTTCCATTCCGAATTCAAAGTGAGATGAACACCTACGCTTATTTGAGGATTGTCTTTTAATATATCAACTGCTTCATCAAACCATGCGCAGGGAACCATTACTGAAGCGGAAAAAATCAATCCGCTTTCAATTAATTCTTTCGCAGCAAGATTTACTCCGTGACTCATTCCGATATCATCGCAGCGGATTAAAAGAGTTTTATCTGTTAATTCTTTCTGTGAGAATAAAGAAAAAGCAAATACTAAGGTCAACAGAACAACAAGAAGAGATCTTGGCATAACTTCTCCAAATGTTTATTGAAAACTATTGAATATTTTTTCTTTAATGAAGATAAGAACATAATGTTTTTAAACTTTTTTTACTTGCAATATTCAGCGTATCAAAACATATTGTAACTCAATAATAATTTTTATTTCCTTTCATTAAGGAGATGATATCAATGCAGTTTAACTTCAAAAACTTTTAAGATTGATGCCTTTTATAATTATCCTTATAACAGGATTTAATTTACTTGTTCAGGCTCAAGACAAACAACTTACTTTCAATCAAGTTTATTTGTTCGGTCAACCACGAATTTTAAACCCTTTGCCGCAGTTAAGAGGCTGGTATGATGATGAGCATTATATCCAGTCAAAAAATGAAAACGGGAAAGCATTACTTGCTTGCTGTTAATGCATCAACCGGTGAGGAAAAAGTTATTCTTGATTACTCCGAGTACGATGATGTGTTGCTTGAATATGATCTTACTCTAGATGGAAGCATAGCCAACACAAAAGACTACGACGGATTTTTATTTGTTAAGGATAAAGATTATTATTTCTTTTCAAGAACAGTTGGAAAAGTAATTCGCTTGACAAATGATAAAGCCGAGAAAAAAAATCCAACCCTTTCACCTGACGGAAAAAAAGTTGCGTACACAAAAAACCGTGATCTTTATTATTCAGATACTCAAACAGGAAACGAAACACGCTTAACTTTTGATGCATCTGAAACGATATACAACGGTTGGGCTTCCTGGGTTTATATGGAAGAGATTCTTGGTCGGGCAACCAACTATAAAGCTTTCTGGTGGTCGCCTAACAGTGAAATGATTGCTTTTTTAAGAACTGACGATTCACCGGTTCCTAAATTTCCTTTGTTCAGATCAGATGGTGTTCACGGAGAACTTGAGTGGGAACATTATCCGAAAGCTGGAGATCCAAATCCCAATGTAAAACTCGGTATTACTCATCTAATTAACAATAAAGTTGTTTGGGTTGAAGAGGATGAGACTGCTAGATCAATATACTGCATGGCCATTCTGGACAACTGACAGTAAAGAACTTTTCTATCAATTGCTGAATCGTGGACAGGATTATATGAAGATTCTTTCCGCCGATCCTTCAACAGGGAAAAACAGATTAGTTTATGAAGAAAAGCAATCAACCTG
This sequence comes from uncultured Ignavibacteriaceae bacterium, assembly GCA_963714415.1. Classification (GTDB taxonomy): domain Bacteria; phylum Bacteroidota; class Ignavibacteria; order Ignavibacteriales; family Ignavibacteriaceae; genus JAGXRK01. The sequence continues at coordinate 48,232 of CAVQOL010000023.1, read as the reverse complement.
GGTAGACTGGTTTGAGGATCTTTACATACTAAAAAACAATAAGGGCTTTTTACTAAGATCTGATATTGATGGTTGGAAACACCTATATTATTATGATATGCAAGGCAAACTTAAATCCAGATTAACATCAGGTGATTGGACTGTTACAGAAATAGTATTGGTGGATGAAGAAAACGAAAAAGTCTATTTTGAAGGAAATAAGGATAACTCTTTCGATACGCATTTATTTGTTGTTGATTTTGATGGGAATAAATTTAAAAAACTTACCAGTGCAGAAGGCAGACACAATTGTACTGTTTCTGAAAACGGAGCCTATTTTTACACAACGCACAGTAACATTTCAACTCCTCCTAAAACAGAACTGTACAATTCTAGTGGTGAGTTGCATTAAATTAATCGGAGACAGAAAATCAGAAATTTTTGACGATTACAATTTGGGAAAAGTCGAACTGATGAAAATAAAGACCTCGGATGGCATTGAACTTCCTGCAATGTGGGTTCTTCCTCCCGATTTTGATGAAACTAAAACTTATCCCGTTCTTTTTTCGGTTTATGGTGGTCCAGGAGTTAAAGATGTATCAAATTCCTTTTTTGCTTACCTAGATAGATTCTTTATAGCGCAGAGCGGCATTATTTATTTCGTAGTAGATCACCGAGGCTCGGAACATTTTGGTAAAAAAGGAACTGCACTTATGCACCGTAATCTTGGCAAATGGGAACTGAACGATTACATTGAAGCCGTTAAATGGCTAAAGACCAAACCGTTTGTCGATTCAACAAAGATTGGTATTACCGGAGGCAGTTATGGGGGTTATGTTACTTGCATGGCACTTACATATGGTGCAGATTATTTTACGCACGGTATTGCAGAATACTCCGGAACCGATTGGCTCTTATACGACAATGTATATACTGAAAGATTTATGGATACACCTGAGGAAAATCCGGAAGGTTATAAATTTGGTTCTGCAATGACTCACGCAGATAAATATAAAGGGAAATTACGCATCACACATGGAACTTTAGATGATAATGTACATATGCAAAATACAATCCAACTAGTTGATAAACTTACTACTCTGAACAAGGATTTTGAACTGATGTTATATCCCAATGAAAGGCATGGTGTCAGATTTCCCAAATGGATTCACGCCCAAAGAGAGTATGTTAATTTCTGGTATAAGAATTTTTTAGGTAAAGATTTTTTGATGGAGTAATGCTTTCTGTGCGATGCCCTCAGCATCGAATTGTGTTATTCGATAATGATTGTTTAGATAAAGAGTTCTTTACGGATTAAGATATAGAACGCGGAGGACACCGATTGAATCTATGAAAATCCGTAAAAGCTGTGTTCTCCGTGTTTTATTGTTCTAGACTGTTTGTATAACGCGACGAAAATGAAAACCATAAACCGCAAGAGTCATTGCAATTGGAAATTTTCTGGGATACTTTAAAAGACTGACAAACAATAACTTCCAGAAATATCGTTTCCCTTTTTCAATTACTCCAAGCAACCAGAGCAATCTAAAAAAAGCTTTTAACTGTTCAAGGTTTAATGTCTTCGGTGTCCAATGCGGAACTGTATATTCTTTTAAAAATACTTTCAGTCGCTTATAATATTCTTCCTGAGAATAAATTGTATTTAATAGTCTGCTGTAACCGCGGATAAGTTTTGTGTAATCCATTTTGGGAATAAAGTTAATGGATGCATCCATATTATTGCCGGAAAACATCTCAAGAAGTCTTCCTTCTTTTTTCATTCTGTTAAATAATTTCGTTCCGGTTGGTGCGTTAAGCAAACCAACCATTGCATTTGCAATTCCGCTTTGCTGAATGAAATTTATTTGTTCATCGAATACCGTTTCAGTATCATTATCAAATCCGACGATAAAACCGCCGGAGACAATCATTCCGTTTCCTTGTAACTTATTAACTGATTCAACAAGGTTGCGTTTAAGATTTATTGTCTTGCCGCATTCATTCAAACTTTCACTGTTTGGTGTTTCTATGCCAACAAATACACTATTAAATCCTGCTTCAACCATAAGTTTCATTAGTTCGTCGTCATCAGCAAGATTTATCGAAACTTCTGTTATAAAGAAGAAAGGATATTTTCTTTCTTTCGACCACTTAACTAATGCAGGAAGAAATTCTATTTTCAATTTTCTCTTATTACCAATGAAGTTATCATCAACAACAGAAATTGCACCTCGCCAGCCAAGTTCATATAACCGGTTAAGTTCATTTAGAAACTGTTCAGCACTTTTTGCTCTTGGTTTTCTTCCATTCAACATTGTTATGCTGCAGAATTCACAATCATACGGACAGCCGCGCGAATATTGTACACTCATAGAAGCATACTTTTTCATATCAAGTAATTCCCACATTGGAATATGGGCAAGTGACACTTCAGGAAACTCATTTGTCTGATAAACATGTTGTGGGTTGTCCGTTTTTTAAATCTTCCAGAAAAAGTGGCAGAGTTATTTCTGCCTCATTAAGAATAAAATGATCTATACCAAGAAGATCTTGATACTGAGTAGTACACAAAGGACCTCCGGCAACAACTTTAACTCCGAGTTTATTACATCTTCTTACAATATCCTTGAATGATTTAAGATGAACATTCATAGCACTGATAAATACGTAATCTGCCCATAGGATATCTTTATTGCTTAGATTAGATACATTAATATCGATAAGTTTCTTTTTCCAGTCATCCGGCAGCATTGCCGCAACAGTAATAAGTCCAAGCGGAGGCTCGGCAGCTTTTTTCGATACAAACTTAAGTGCCTCCTTAAAACTCCAGAATGTTGAAGGTGTTTCGGGATAAATCAATAGAACTTTCAAGTAGTTTCTCCTGAATAATTTATATTACAATTATGCAAAGAATATTACTTTGTGTTTGTAAAAGAATTGTAAAAATTAATAAGCTTAATTTGATGTTAAACTGAATAAAAATGATATTTGGTTTGTTAATTCATCTAATTAGATTTTTCTTAAATAGAATTATAGGAATGTGCTATGCGTAAGCGGCACTCGTTCGTTTATAACCTGGTTATTTTTATTCTTGCACAGCTTGTTTGGCTTGCTGTTTTGCTGTTATGGATTTATTGGTATGTAAAAAACAACTTAATCTTTGAACAGGTTGGCGAAGAATTATCCCCGCAAATTGTTGTTGACACTCCAAGTGTTGCTCCTTTTGTAGTCGGAATCGTTATGCTAGCCGGACTTTCCTTCAGTCTTGTTCTCTTCTTCAGGCATCTGAGTATACAGATAAGATTAACAAAACTGTATGATAACTTTATTGCAAACATCACACACGAATTAAAATCTCCGCTCTCGTCAATTCAGCTTTATCTTGAAACACTGAACTCAAGAGATGTGCCCCTCGAAAAGAAAAAAGAATTTTATGAATTTATGATGAGAGATACGGCGCGCCTACAAAATCTTATCAACTCTATTCTTGAAATATCTGTGCTTGAAGGAAAGCAAAACAAAAATCGTCTTATAGTTTATCAGGCAGGTCAATTCATTCCAAAGATAATTAAAGATTCCGCTTCACAATTCAGACTGCCCGATAACAAACTTAATGTTGAACATATCGGCGATTGTGAGGTGCTTATTGATCCTTATTCTTTTAAAATGGTTTTTAATAATCTGATGGATAATGCAATAAAGTACAACACTGGTAACTTAAAAATTGATGTGAAAATAGTTTGTCATCCTAAAAAAATAGAAATTGACTTTAAGGATAACGGAATCGGAATTTCTCGCTAATGAACAGAAAAAAGTGTTCCAAAAATTTTATAGGATTTATGATAGGGATATTCCTAACGTAAAAGGCACAGGGCTGGGACTTTACTGGGTGAAAGAAATTCTTAAAAATCATAAAGGGAAAATTTCTGTTCATAGCGATGGGAAAGGCAAGGGCACAACAGTTAAAATAGAATTGCCTGTTTATAAAAAGAAAAAATCATCTTCAAAACAAAAACTAAAGGAAAAGACAAATGAGTGAATCCAAAATTGAATTCGGCAAAATTCTTTTAGTTGAAGATGAAGAGACAATGGCATTAGGGCTGGAGTATAATTTAATTGAAGAAGGCTATAAGGTCGATTGGGCAAAAGATGGAAAAGAAGCCATAAAATATTTTGAAGAAAGAGAATATGATTTGATTATTCTTGACATTATGCTTCCATATTTTAACGGATTTGAAATTGCGGAGACGGTTAGAAGCAAAAATCCGCAAATGCCTATACTAATGTTAACAGCAAGAACCAGTGTTGAAGATAAAGTAAAAGGACTTGAAATTGGTGCCGACGATTATCTGACAAAACCATTTCATTTGAATGAACTGCTTCTGCGTGTAAAGGGAATGTTAAAACGAAAATCGTGGTACAGCAAGGCAATAACAAACCAACCCTTCTTCAAATTTGGAGATAATGAAATTAATTTTGAAAATCTTAGGTGTAAAAAAGGCAGGAAAGAATTCCAGCTAACAACTTATGAAGCAATGATAATGAAATACTTGATTGAAAATAAAGGAAAAGTTGTATCACGAAAAGAACTTCTGGAAAACGTTTGGCACCTTAATCCCGAGGTTGAAACCCGAACCGTTGATAACTTTATCGTGCGTTTAAGAAAATATTTTGAAAAAGATCCTTCAAATCCTTTTTTCATTGTCAGCGTAAGAAGCGCAGGATATATATTTAACGAAGGAGAAACAAAAGTGTAGTCCACCTTAAAGGTGGCCTACACTTAAAGCAAAAGTAATTTATCTGAACGAATATGTAAATCTTAAACTCAAATGATCGGCAGAATTGCGGTAGGATTTAAATGTGCCTCCGATATAAATATTATCTATTATGTTATACATAATTCCCCAGCGCTGATAAATGTCATCCTTCTCAGCAAACGAACGATAAACATATCCGCCAAGTTGCGCGCTGAGAATTGTTTTTCCCATAAGAAATTCAACACCGAGCAATAATGATCCACGGTAAGGATTTATTGCCTGATCAGGATATTCTCTTCTGGCAATTTCAACTGCTCTTCCATTTCTCTCAAGCTCTACAGCAAATGTTAAAGCCATAATCCTGTAAGTTTGTATACTTCTTAAGATTGTAATGCTGTACATTGGGACTTGTCCAGGCATAGGATATGGCATTGATGATATTCCCCATGAGAAAGATAAATCCCAACGCTTTTTCTTTTCGGCAGTTGGATATGGATCATAAATATCTCTAATATAAAAATCAGGTTTGTCTAAAAAATAATTAGCAGAAAGTGCAAGTGCCCAATAGTTTACTCCTCCGTTCGGCTCAAGTAGCGCTGCATTTGATTGATGATTCATGCTTCCGTCTAACTGAAGTTCAATTCTCTCAAGAGGTTTATACGTTATACCGCCGCCAACTGATAGGATATAGTTAAAGTGTGTTGAATAAGACCAATTTCTTAATTCAGCGTCTTTATCAAACGGATTTGTAAGATAAGACAACCCTCCTTTTCCTTTAAGATGAAAATTAAAATCATCCGGAAGTCCAAAGAAGTATGTAAAATTTAATCCTGCTGAAAAACCGTGGCCCAAAATTTCTTCCTGATCAAAATCATAATAAGCAAAAAATGCGCCTACTCTTGGATAACACTTGCAATCGTTCCAGACCTCATCATAATTTAAGTGCCAGTAAAAATCCAGTTCATAACCACGCGGATTTAACCCGCGGACGTTTACAACTTCTTTTGCATGGGGAATCATGTAACCCGAGATAAAGCTCGTACCTAAAAGGTAAACGTAACGACTTTCATTTTGTGAAATGGAAATTGAGTCATGTGAAATGTCTTTTTCTTTTGACTCCTGAGCAAAGTATTCAGACGAGACTAAAACCAGAAGAATTGTAAGTTGAGTGAAAATATATCTCATATTGTATCTAATGTTTCTGCTGAGATTACAAATTCACTCAGCCGCTAAAGAAATTTCTGATATTAAAGTAATTTTAAACATCAGGTGTAAAAATAAAATTTTCTGATCAAATAATTGTTCCTTTAAAAATTATTCTGCAATTTTAAACCGGAATTAAATACGAGAAAAATTATCATGAAATCATCAGTTATAATTCTAAGTGTCATTTTACTATTCTTTCAATGTTCAATAATCTACTCCCAATCACAAAACACAGAACATCTGGAAATTGCCAATAAAGTTTTAAGTTCTGTTCCGCTTGTTGACGGACACAACGATTTGCTGTTACACTATTACTACTATAAAGACAGAAAAGGAAATCTGGATGAATATGATATCTCTAAATCCACATCGGGACAAACAGATATTCCTCGTTTAAAAGAAGGAAAAGTAGGTGCTCAATTTTTCACTGTATTTAGTTTTGATGACAGCTCATTAACCAAATCAATGCTCGAGACGGTTGACTGTCTTTATCGTATTGCCGATCGATATAAAAACAATTTTTCATTTGCTTATTCGTCAAACGACATAATGGATGCTTTCAACGAAGGCAAGATTGCTATGCTGATGAATATTGAAGGCGGTGAACAGATTGAAAACTCTCTTCCAATGTTAAGACTTTATTATCAGCTCGGTGTAAGATATATGACTCTTACTTGGAATTACTCAAACGATTGGGCAGATGCAGCCTTTGATTCAGCAAGACATAACGGTCTGAATGAATTTGGTAAAGAAGTTGTAAGAGAAATGAACAGACTCGGAATGCTTGTTGATATTTCTCACGTATCAGATAAAGTTATGAAAGATGTTTTTGAAACTTCTGAGGCACCTGTAATTTATTCCCACGCCAACAGCAGAAAATTTGTAAATACCAAACGAAATGTCCCGGACGATATTCTTAATCTGCTTAAAAAAAATAACGGGATTATCATGGTTAGTTTCGTTCCTTTCTTCATAAGTCAGGAATATGCCGACTGGTTTGATCTCTATGAAGCTGTTTATGATTCTCTGAAAATGGGAAACAAAGAAACTGCTAAAGCAATAATAGAAGAATGGAAAACTAAAAATCCTGAGCCTAAAGCACAATAGCGGATCTCGCGAATCATCTAGATCACATTAAAAATTTAATTGGTGCTGATCATATTGGCATTGGCTCCGACTTTGACGGATTCACCGGAGCTGTTGAAGGATTGGAAGATTGTTCAAAATTTCCCAATCTTTTTGAAGAACTTGTGCGCAGAGGTTGGACAGAAGACGAATTAAAAAAACTTGCCGGTGAAAATTTTCTAAGAGTTTTTCGTGAAGCAGAAAAAGTTTCGCAAAAACTTAGAAGCGAAAAGACAAGCCTCAATGATGAGAATTGAAAATTAAACGTACAATTTTATTAGTAAGAACACGCCATCAGACGTATCTGACGATTCGGGGTGCGTTCCTGCGGCTAATTGCCAATTGTCTGAATAAGATATTCAACAATTTCGTCAACAGTATCGAAACACTTTACTAACCCGGGATCACGGTTTTCATAAATCATTTGCTTATCCATAACATCAACAATTTCTTTCCACATAGATGAGTGGCAGATTATTGGTTTACTGTCCATCAGCTTTTTATTTGCATATTCCCAAACAGCAGCTAATTCAAGCAATGTTCCGGTTCCACCCTGAAGAATTATAAAAGCATCGGCAAGTTTCATTAACTTTTCAATACGTTCAAAAACATTCGCACATCTTATTTCACGAGTAATATACCGATTGGGATCAGAACCCCAGAGGGTTACAGTAACGCCGTAAACTTCCACCCCGTTGTCCAAAGCGCCTTTTGAAGCAGCTTCCATTATTCCGTAAAAACCGCCGGTACAGATTTCAAACTTATTTTGTGCGAGTTTAGCACCAAGATTATAAGCGAAATTATATTGTTCGTTTTCTTCTTTAGGAAATGAGCTTCCAAAGATTGTTATGATTTTAGACATACCAACATTTTATAAAATTTTATGTTCAAAGATAAACAAGAATAGGGATTTTAGCTTCACCTTATTTACTAAAGGTGAGATGCAGGAATAATAATTCTACCTAGTATAGCAGATTTAAAAAACAAAACCCGATCCTTTTCAGGACCGGGCTTACATATAGCATCGAATCTGCAACTTAGTTTGCGTTTGAACCAACCATATTAACACCAACTTCTACAACTTCTGCGACCTTTTGTCCAACAACTTGATTATTAATTCCGAAATCGGATAACTTTAAATTAAACTTTGCTTGTATGCCAAGAAGATCTCCCGGTGCCCTTGTTTGTGTTTGTTCGTTTTCATCCAGAAAAGTCAATGTTGCAGTGGACACAACTTCTTTGGTGACACCCCGTAGTGTAAAATCGCCAGTAACTTTAGCCTGAAGTTTATTATCTGCTAAAGATTTTATATTACTCACACCTTTTATAGTAAAGTTAATTGAAGAATATACTCCTGCGTTAAGCCAATCTTCACTTCTTAAATGTTCGTCTCTTAAATCGATACCTGTTTTTATAGAAGCTACAGAAACAGAAATACTTCCTTTAAGAGTTTTCAAATCATTTACATTAAAAGTCACGTTGCCTTTAATATCATTAGTTAAGCCGTTAATATCTTCAAGCGGAGTTGTGCTGAAGAATGTTGCCTGGTTTCTTCCACCTTTATCGGCAAAATTAAAAGTTTGTTCACCCGAAGCTTTCACTTTAAAACCCTGTGCAAACAATGATGCAGTAAATAAAACTAATACTGCAGTTAAAGAGATTATTCTTTTCATTGGTTCTTCTTTCTTTTGTTTCTAAATAAATAAATTAAAAATCCTGATAAAACAGCAATTGCCCCCGAAGCCGTCCCGGCATAGTCTAAGCCGAGAACAAATTTATCTTCCCATTCTAAATATGTTGTGTTAAATAGCGCATCAACTTTTTCTACTTGAACTTGAGTTTTTGTAAAAATTTCTCCGCCTTGAGTTTGCCAATAAATTAATATTGCTGCAATCAGAAGAAGGGAAACAATTAAAATTATATTTTGGTTCTTGTTCATTTAATTCACCTTAATAATTCTCAACTATTTACAATAGCCATTATATTTTGAGTAGTTCGTGACAAAAACAGTTCAATGAATTGAAACTAATAGTTATATTTCTGTCGGAAATAGAGATAATCTTCTTAAAAATATTTTTTTGAAGAAATCGAAAAATTGTAACTGTATGTTACAACACACATTATTGATTGTCAAGTCATTTATGTCATCAAATAATTGTTAGATGAAAGTCCGGAAATTGGAAAAAACTTACGATATTGCAATAATTGGTGGTGGAATAGTCGGAACTGCAACAGCACTTAAACTATTAGATAAGAAATCTTATTCTCTTCTTGTACTCGAGGCTGAAAATCATCTTGCAGCCCATCAAACCGGACATAACAGTGGAGTTATACACTCGGGACTGTATTATAAGCCCGGCTCTCTAAAAGCGCTGAACTGTGCTGCCGGCAGAGAAATGATTTACAACTTTTGTGAAGAGCACAATATTAAACATGATAAATGTGGAAAAGTTGTTGTTGCAACTTCAGAAAAAGAAATACCGGCTCTTAATCTTCTTGAAGAAAGAGGTGAGGCAAACGGACTTACAGGTTTAAAACGATTAAGGAAAGATGAACTGAAAGAATACGAACCGCACGTTTCCGGGGTTGCGGGTTTATTTGTTCCGCAGACAGGAATTGTTGACTACAGAGATGTTGTTGAAAAATACGCAGAACTTATTATTAAAAAGGGAGGTGTAATTAAAACCAATTCTTCGGTTGCTTCTGTAAAAAAAGCAGATCGCGAGTTAATGCTAACTACAACTAATAATGAGTACAAAGCTAAACTTGTTGTTAATTGTGCAGGATTGCAATCTGATAGAGTTGCGAAAATGTGCGGGGTAAATCCCAAGCTAAAAATTATTCCTTTCCGCGGAGAGTATTATAAATTGAAAAAAGAAAAAGAACACCTGGTGAAAAATCTAATTTACCCTGTGCCTGATCCGCAATATCCTTTTCTCGGAGTTCATTTTACCAGAATGATTAACGGCGGTGTTGAAGCTGGTCCAAATGCGGTTCTGGCATTCAAGCGTGAGGGGTATTCAAAAACAGATTTTTCTTTTCGTGATGTATTGGAAATGAAATTTTATCCGGGCTTTTGGAAAATGGCAATGAAACATTACAAAATGGGAATTGGTGAGTTCAGAAGATCATTTAGTAAAAAATTATTTGTTGAGTCGCTACAAAAATTAATTCCCGAAGTTCAGTATGAAGATGTTTATCCGGAAGGTTCCGGAGTTCGTGCACAGGCATTAGAACCTGACGGAAAACTTGTTGATGATTTCAGAATAGTAGAGGCAAAACAAATGATACACGTTCTTAATGCGCCGTCACCAGCAGCAACAGCTTCATTAAGTATCGGTGAAAAAATTGCAGAAATGATTCAGAAAAAGTTTAAAGAAAAAATTATTTAAAAGATATGAAAGACTTAGTACAGGCATTAATTGAAATTTCTCAATCAGATGATATAAAAACAATAAAGACAAATATCTCCTCTGTGAAAGAAAAGATTCAGGCAACAAAGAAAAGCGAGAAAATATTACTTCTTAACGGAGACAAAGAAAAATTAAATGTTCCATTAGTGCTCGGCGAACTCGAACAAATTCTTTCAACAAGAACGATGGAGAGGACAAAATATTATATAAACCGACTTATTAAAAGTCTTTCTGAAATAAAGACTGGAAATGTTAACGATCTTAATCTGAACAGATGGAAAGAGTATGATGATCTGATCACCGACAGTTTATGGATTCTTAATAAACGAGATAAATCCGGTGCGCATAATGCAGGATACTGGGGAAATTTCATTCCGCAAATCCCGAATCAGTTTTTAAGAAGATATACCAAAAAGAATGAATGGGTGCTGGATCCTTTTCTTGGCAGTGGAACAACTTTGATTGAGTGTAAACGTCTTGGAAGAAATGGAGTTGGTGTTGAGCTTCAGCCGGAAGTAGTAAAAATTGCAAGAGAAAATATTAACAAAGAAAATAACCCAAATAAAATTAAAACTGATATTATAACTGCTGACAGCACCTCACTTGATTTTTCTAAAGAGCTAAGTAAACGGAAGATAAAATCTGTTCAATTTGTGATTATGCATCCACCTTATTGGGATATAATTAAATTTAGCAACAAGAAAAATGATCTATCGAATGCAGAATCGGTTGAAGACTTCTTGGCTATGTCAGGTAACGTTGCTGATAATGCATTATCTGTTCTTGGATAAAGGAAGATATTTTGCCGTGGTTATAGGAGATAAATATTCTGACGGAGAGTGGATTCCGCTTGGGTTTTATTTAATGAATGACCTGCTAAAAAAAGGATACAAACTGAAATCAACTATTGTAAAAAACTTTGACGAGACAAAGGGAAAGATGAACCAGAAGGAACTATGGAGATATCGTGCGCTTGCAGGAGGATTTTACATTTTTAAGCATGAATATATTTTTCTTTTTCAGAAGTAGTCGATAAAATTTAGAAGATTTTTATATCCAAAACATTTCGCAACTACTCAAGACAATCCCCTTTGCAAATGGGATAATTCTTAAATTAAATAGTTTACTTAATGCCTGATTTGACTAAAACAGAAACCGAGCTAAAAAAAAGATGGGCGTATCCATACAAATGGGGGCAGAAACAAAACGACAAGTATGATAATGCAACAAATTTTATTTATCACATTTTCTTGTTCGAAGATCTCTTAAAAGAAATCGACGTTAGATTCAAATCAGAAAAAAATTATCAAAATTATTTTAATTATACACTAAACCGTTGGTACAACTTCTGGTCTTCACAGGCAGTGGAAAAAATATTTTGTTCTATGCCGAATGTCAAACCGGCTCTTGATGAAAAAGATAGACTTATTGATTTTATAATTGATGGTGTAACATTTGATCACAAAACATCGGTGTATCCCAAGAATTTTCCGTATAAAATAAATGATGCTGTTAAACACACAGATGAACTTGTTAGATGGCTTTATAAACATCAATCGCAGGAAAAAAGAAAACATTTTAAAAACAGATTATTTATTGTTCTTTATTCACAGGACGGCGAACATTGGAAATTAAAAGCAGAAATTTTATGGCTTAAAGAAAGAATTGAAAAATATATGTTGGGGTTCAATCCGGATTATTTGCTGAAGTTTGAATTTGAGAAAGGACAAAAGGCAGTTTCCGATATAATCTGGGCAACAAAATAATTTGCTTGACGCAACGCTCTGCAATCAGTAATTTTAACACAGCATTAGAATGAAAAATCAAACAAATCAGAATATCTTATGAAAAAAATTATTATTACTTCTTTTTACTTTGTTTTTTTTATCACACTCATTTCGTGCGGCGATACATCAAACGATGAGTCCGGAACAGAAAAATCTTCATTAGCTCTGAAGGAAAGAAGATATGGGCTTAAGTCTGCCATTGTTGAGTATGATGTTTCCGGTTCACAAGAGGGCACACGCAGGCTTTACTTTGATAATTGGGGATTACGTCAGGCTGAGTATTCAAACACCACCATTACAATCGGGCAGTTCTCCAAAACCGCTAATCTTGTTAACATTAATGATGGTGAATGGCAGTATATCATTAATATGGAAACAAAGTCAGGAACAAAATCCCAGAGCCAGCTCAAAGAATTAAAAACTCAATTAGAAGGTGAACAATACTTTAATGAGTTAGGTGAGCAAGTAATCTTAAAAATGGGTGGACAAAAAGTCGGTGAAGAAGAATATATGGAGAAGGAATGCGTAATTTATGAATTCCGGAATATTGGTATGAGAGCATGGTACTGGAAATGGATTTTACTCAAATCGGAAATGCACTCCGGACAGATTAATATTACCGTTACTGCACGCAATATTCAGGAAAATATAAGAATACCTGAAGGCAAGTTTCGTGTTCCTGAAGATATATCTCTGAACGAAGTTGATCTTCACGATATTGAAGGTCAGATGAGAAGAGAACAGGAAGAAAGAGATAAGGAAGAGAAGCAGGAATAAATTGTTGGTTAAAAAATAGAATACTGGAATGTGGAGTGAATTTCTGAATAATTGATTGACTTTAGATATTCGAATAGCGATTAACAATTAATGAATATCCTTTGAAAAATTATGATTTCCAAAGTCTCAGTATTTCATTATTCCAAAATTCCAATACTCCATTATTCTAAAGTTGTATAAGGTAAAGCAGTGATTACTTTCCTCCCTCTAGGCGGTGCTGATGAAATTGGAGCAAACTGTTACTATATCAATTTCAATGGCAATGGAATTTTGCTCGATTGCGGAATGCATCCTAGGAAAACCGGACTGGAATCACTTCCTGTCTTTGATCTAATTAAAGACCTTCCCGTTGATCACGTTTTAATTTCCCACGCACATCAGGATCATTTAAGTTCGCTGCCTTTCCTGGTAAAGCGGCATCCATATGTTCATATAACCACCACACCTCAAACAAGAGCAATATCAGAGCTTACGCTTCACAATTCTGTTTCCATTTTAAGGAAAGAAGTTGGAGAAGACGAAAACTTTGAAATGTATTCACACGATGAAGTTGATTTATTAATCAAGACAATTGATTATAAGACATATAAGAATGAGTTTGAACTCTCAGGTTATTCTCATTCAGATAAATCAAAAGTTAAATGTACTTTTTTTGATGCAGGACATATTCTTGGCTCTGCTTCTATTCTTCTTGATAATAACGGGAAGACAATTTTTTATACCGGCGATATAAATCTTAAAAACCAAACTCTCATTCCGGCAGCCAGAATTCCTGAGATAAAAGTTGATACACTAATACTTGAAACAACTTACGGTGCCAACAATTCAAATTTGTTGAACAGCTGGGAAGACGAGTCAATCCGATTTGCCAAAGAAATCAACAAAGTAGTAAATAATGGAGGATCGGTTCTAATTCCTGTTTTTGCGCTGGGGAAGATGCAGGAAATACTTGGCACTATATGGCAGTTAATGATAAAAGGGAAGCTTCCGGTTGTTGATATTTACTCAGGAGGAATTGGGGGAAAAATAAATCGGGTTTATGATTATAATCGTCATGTCGTGAACAGGATTGATCCCGAATTTGAACTGTCAAATGTTCCAGTTAAAGATATAAATGACGTTGACGATGTAAATGAATTTTTCAAGCATCCCTGTATTGTACTTGCATCTAGTGGAATGATGATAAAAGGAACCGCATCATTTAACTTTGCAAGAAACTGGATAAACAAGAAAAACTCTGCAATATTTACTGTTGGTTATATGGATCCACAAACTCCGGGTTACATCATTGCCAATGTTAAACGGGGTGATAAAATACAACTAACTGAGTATTCTGAGCCAAAAGAAATAAAATGTGAAATAAAAAATTTCCGGTTTTCTGCACATGCAAGAAGAGAAGACTTATTTTCAATAGTAAAAAAACTTAAGCCGGAAAATGTGATACTTGTACATGGTGATCCGGCAGCTATAGATTGGATGGGATCACAACTCTTAAAAAATTTTAAGAAAATAAGAATTTTGGCTGCTGAGGTAGGTAGACATATCTATATTGAAACCTAAGCTATACAGATAAAGTCAGATATTTAAAAAATGAGAGAAAAATTGATAATATAAGCTTTCTTTATTCTCAAGTGATTCTATCCTATCAATACTCTCTGCCGTATAGACTGGGCTTTCAAACTCAATATTATAAAAAATATAGCAGATTTTTTGGTGAGTTCTATTCAAGCAATTTAATTTTCTTCGTATATTGTTAATAGCAGAAATCAAAAATTGCTGAACAAGTGTATTTAATAGAAAAAATTTCAACAAAAAAATACAGGAGGAGAACATGTCAGCCTTGAAGAAGAAACTTCAGGAAAAAATTGAAGACTGGCGTCCGCGAACAACTCGCTTAGTAAAAGAGTTCGGAGACGTAAAAGTGGGTGAAGTTAACATCGGCCAGGTAATTGGCGGTGCTCGAGGTATCAGAAGCCTCGTAACAGATATTTCATATCTCGATCCTATGGAAGGGATAAGATTCCGAGGATTTACCATTCCGGAGGTAATGGAAAAACTTCCTAAAGTTCCCGGCGGTGAAATGCCTTATGTAGAAGGATTTTTCTATCTTCTTTTAACCGGTGAAGTTCCTACTAAAGAAGACGTTGAAGAAGTTGCTGAAGAATTCCGTAAAAGACAGGAAGTCCCAAAGTATGTATTCGATATGCTTAAAGCACTTCCAGTTGATTCTCATCCAATGGCGATGTTCTCTGCTGCTATTGTTTCTATGCAGAAAGAGTCGATATTCGTTAAAGAGTATGAAACGGGAAATTTAAATAAGAACGATTATTGGGCTCCTACTTATGAAGATGGATTAACCCTATTAGCCCGTCTTCCACAAATTGCTGCTTTTATTTACAGACTTAAATATAAAAACGGTGACATAATTCCTCCCAATCCAAAGCTCGATATGGGTGGTAACTTTGCCCATATGATGGGAATTAAAAAACCGTACGATGACGTAGCAAGAATGTATTTCATTCTTCATAGTGATCATGAAAGCGGAAATGTAAGTGCACATACCGGACATCTTGTTGCAAGCGCACTTTCGGATGTTTATTATTCAATATCTGCGATGATAAACGGATTAGCAGGTCCATTACACGGACTTGCAAATCAGGAAGTATTAAGATGGACTCAGCAGGTGTATGAACAAAAAGGCGGTAAAGTTCCTACAGAAGAAGAAATGAAACAATTTGTTTGGGATACTCTGAAAGGTGGACAGGTTGTTCCGGGATTCGGACATGCAGTTTTAAGAAAAACCGATCCCCGCTATATGGCACAGCGTGAGTTTTGCTTAAAGCATTTGCCTGATTATCCTTTGTTCAAGTATGTTGACTTGTTATTTAAAGTAGTTCCTCCAATACTACTTGAGCAAGGCAAAGCAAAAAATCCATGGCCAAATGTTGATGCTCAATCAGGCGTGATTCAGTGGTATTACGGCTTAACTGAATATGATTACTATACAGTACTTTTTGGTATTGGAAGAGCACTTGGTGTTGTTTCCAATATTATCTGGGATCGTGCACTCGGCTATCCGATTGAAAGACCAAAATCACTTACAACAGCTATGCTGGAAGATATGGCAGGAATAAAATAAGTTAAATTTTAGCGATTCATTTCCATAGTTGTTAAATATTCTAAACCCGGTTCATTATGAATCGGGTTTTTATTTTATTTCCTTCTGAAATGGAGGTCACCTGAAAGGTGAACTCTCCACGTAAGCATATACGACCTAAAGTTCACTTGTATTAAAGGTATCGCCCTGTTTGTAATCGCCGGTTGTAAATCCCTTGTAAAACCATTTTATTCTTTGCTCGGCAGTTCCGTGAGTAAAAGAATCCAGCACTTTGTAATCGTGCTTCTCACTTTTCTGAACAAGTTCATGACCAGCATCGCTTGCAGCATTTAATGCTGCCTTAATATCACGCTCTTCAAGCATATTTAATCTGTGCGAGTAATGAGCCCAAACGCCCGCATAAAAATCTGCCTGAAGCTCCAGGCGTAAAGAGTACTGAGAATATTCCTCCTTACTTATTTTTAAACACTGTGAATGCTTCTTATTAATGACGCCTAATAATTTTTGAATATGATGTCCGACTTCATGAGCAACTATATATACCATAGCAAAGTGATTGGAAGCATCGAATCGTTTGTGAAGTAGGTCGTCGTGAAAACTGATATCTATGTAAATTCTTTCACTTAAAGGACAGTAAAAAGGACCAGCTACTGAATCTATTCTTTCACACATCGGATCAATTTTATTGTTGTACAGAACTAATTCAGGTCTTCGGAAAGTTATATCTGTATTATGCAGGATTATATTCCAGAAATCACCTGTTTCAGCAACTACCGTAGAAATTAAATGACTTAGCTCTTTGTTATGAGCAATTTCAGTAAGTTCTGTTGAAGTTAACTGATCATTAGACTGTGTGTTTTTAAACAACGAAACTGGATTCACGCCGAGTAGCATAGCTACTAAAACAATTGCTGTTATTCCGATGATAAGACCAGCTATAACTTTTAGTAAAATGCCTCTCTTTTCTTCTCCGTTGAAACTTTGTTTTGTTCCTCTCCAGCGCATTTTTATATTTTTATTTGTTGATGATTGCGTAAATATCTGAGTAATAATATACTTTATTATTTACTATCGCAAATTATAAAAGAAATTCCTGTCTAAAAAGATTTCGTCCAAGTAAAAACCTATATTTAGTAATATCAAAAATAAATTTGAAAGTGAAAAGCAGAAAAGGGCACAATTATTCTGTTGATTTATTTTTGTTTCAATATGATCTTTCTCTGTAAATAAAACAGCATCACAAAAACTTTAGATAAAATGAAAAAGACACTTATTTTTTTTCTGTTCGCGGGAATTTTAACAATTCTTCAAAGCTGTTCCGCAGGGAAAAACTCAGAACCTTTTCCTTACGGCAGTTTCAGCTATAAAAGCTTTAATATTGTCGGCGAGCTTATTGGTGAAGGCAGTTTGTACATAAGCAAAGTTGATTCAAACTTAATTGAAGGGAACTGGTCTATAAGGGATATTAAAAACTGCACAGTTTGCGGACCGCAGTATGGACTCGGATTTTTTACCGGGAGAATATATGGCGACAGTATGTATATTAATCTCAATCCGGATAATCCGGAAAATTATGTAGAACTTGTCGGCGAACTTTCTAATGGAACCTTTTCTGGAGATTGGAGGTGGTTTAAAACTGTTATTGCTTCCAACAGAGGAACATTTAAGGCTGTAAAAATGTAATGGAAAAGTCGGACATCTCAGCCGGAGGCTTATCCCGATATAATTAGGATAGGCGAGTCCTTGACTAAAATATCTTACCAGAATTTTACAAACCGCATATCATAAAAAACATTTTAATAACTGCCCCTTCTAAAAATGGATGCAATTAGAAAATATTAACATGCAAAAGTCTTCTTGGTTGTGAAAATATTTATTTATAATATCATACCGAGGGTTATTTTTTTTATCAAGTACTTAATTCAAACTAATTTTTAAATTATCTAGAAGGAGTCACTCAAATGATTGCTATCACCAGCCTTTGGCTTCCTATACTACTGTCTGCAGTTGCAGTTTTTATAGTGAGTTCAGTGCTTCATATGTTGTTTACTTATCACAATACGGACTTCAAAAAACTTCCTTCCGAAGATCCGGTAATAGATGATCTCAGAAAGCATAGTATTCCGCCCGGCGAGTATGTTCTTCCATATGCAAAAGACAATAAGGAAAGAAACACACAGGAGTTCAAGGAAAAGATGAATAAAGGTCCGGTTGCTTTTATTAATATGTTCCCATCGGGACAAACTAATATGGGTTCAAGTCTTGCCCAGTGGTTTGTCTATTGCATAATAGTTGGAGTTTTTGCGGCATATATTGCGGGGCGTGCTCTTGAACCGGGAGCTCATTATCTTTCGGTATTCAGGTTTGCAGGGGCTACTGCATTTGTCGGTTACAGCCTTGCTTTAATGCAGAACAGCATCTGGTACAAAAGAAGCTGGAGCACCACACTAAAATCGATGTTTGATGGACTTATATATGCGCTGTTCACTGCCGGTATATTCGGCTGGTTATGGCCCGCAGTTTAACTATTCATTTTAGAGGAGGCTGTTTAAATTAAACAGTCTCCGAATTTTCGCTGAAACCCAACTAAATGTTAAAAAAATTTAGCGGGACCGCTGATTTCTTATCTTCATTCCTTTCGGCACTTAATGGGTGTTTACTTATACAAGTGAACGTCATAAATTACACAAGAGATATTAGAATATTAAATAGGAGAGAATGTTATGAAAGTAAAATATAATTCTCTTTTCCTTCTGATAATGCTTTCGGGTTATTTTCTCATTGCATGTGAAGAAGACTCATCAATAAATCCAACACCAACCGGCAGCGATCCTTACACAATACCGGAAGAAACTGGTGACGGTTGGGAAACAGCATCGTTAAGCTCGGTTGGGATGAATATCCCAAGATTAGAAGCACTTCTTTACAATCTAAACAACAACACCTATAATGAAGTGCATTCAGTTGTAATTGTTAAGAACGACAAACTAGTTTTTGAAGCATATCATCCTGGACACGACTTCGGATATTCAAGCCCGGATTACCTTGGAACGTATATTGAATTTGATCGCGATGCACGACACAATACACATTCAGCCACTAAAAGTTTTACTTCTGCACTTGTAGGTATTGCAATTGATAAAGGTTACATAGCAAGCGCCGATGATAAAATATTTACTTACTTGCCCGACTATACATTGTTGATGGATACTCAAAAAGAAAAGATAACAATTAAACATATGCTTACTATGTCCAGCGGACTGGAGTGGAATGAATGGGATGTTTCGGTTTCAGAATCCGATCATGATATTATTCAGTTTAATCAATCGTACGATCCGGTTTATTACCTGCTTAGCAAGCCAATTGTTACTGAACCCGGCACTGCTTATTATTACAACGGCGGCGGTGTTGATCTCCTTGGCGAAATAGTAAGAAAAGCCAGCGGACTTAGTGTAAAAACTTTCTCCTATAATAATTTATTCAGCAAGCTGAGGATAACAAACTATAACTGGCAGACGTTGTATCCTTCCGGTATTACATGCTGCCACGGCGATGTTTATATTACACCGAGAGATATGGCGAAGATTGGCTATCTCTATCTTAAAAAGGGAATGTGGAACGGTGAACAAATTATTTCGGAAGAATGGATAAACAAATCCATACAGAACCAAATTACACCGCCGGTTAACTGGGCATACGGTTACGGTTATCTCTGGTGGTTGAAAAGATACTCTGTTGGAATAAGATCATATTATTCATTCAACGCAGAGGGCTGGGGTGGACAGCAGATAATTGTTATTCCATCTGAAAATATGGTTGTGGTTTTTACAGGTGCAAATTATATAAGCAATCCGCCGAACGATGATATTATGAGCGGCTATATTTTGCCAGCAATTAACTAAAATAAACTCAGCTTAAGGAGATACTAAAAATGTTTTATAAAAAAGATATAAACAATTACGTAAAAGCTCTGGATGGAGTTAATTATAAGACATTGAGTTATGGCAGCAAAACATCACTTAGTGAATTCAAGCTTGAAAAGGGAAGCATAGTACAGAATCATAAACATCCTCACGAACAAACAGGCTATATGATCTCCGGGCGAATGATTTTTACGATTGATAGTGAAAGATTTAACGCTGAACCGGGAGACAGCTGGTGCATTCCGGGTAACGTTGAACACGGCGTTGAAGTACTGGAAAACTCAGTGGTAATAGAAGTTTTTTCTCCCGTTAGAGAAGATTATTTGCCTCGGAAGTAAGTTTTCTTAAAAAACAATTACCTGCGGCGGGAATGTTGTATGCATTTATTAATAATTAGAAATAACCGCATTACAACATAAAATTACCGTTCATACAAACATCTTCCCATATAGATTTTCTTTGCAGTAAATTTAAAAGAAAAAAGGAGTCACTATGAAATTTTCGATAAGAATAATTACCGTAACACTTCTTATTACCCTTATTTTTATTTCATCTTCGATGCAGGCACAGGAATTAAATGATGAACAGAAAAAAGAGACTATTGACAACATTTCACAACTGCTTATAGACAGATATGTTTTTCCTGACGTGGGAAAACTATGTGCTTCACATATTAAAGCCAAACTGGAAGACGGCAGCTTCAGCAAGGTTTCCGATAAAAAGGAGTTTGCCGATCTGCTTACAGAAGAGCTGCAGAGTGTAAGCAAGGATAAACATATGCGCGTTAGTATTCAAAGGGGAGTGATGAATGAATCAGGTTCTTCCAATGCATACTTTGAACAGTACAAAAATTTAAAAGAAAACGACGAGCGAAATTACGCATTTAGAAAAGTTGAAATTCTTGACGGCGGCATCGGGTATGTTGATCTCAGAGGTTTTGCTCAATCTGATAAAGCATATGATGTTGCAGTCTTAGCGATGAAATTTATTTCAAACTCTAACGCGGTAATATTTGATTTAAGAAGAAACGGCGGCGGAAGTCCTGAAATGATAAGGTTTATACTCAGTTACTTTTTTGAAAAACCGACACACCTTAACAGTTTGTACTGGCGTGAAGGAGACAGAACAGTTGAATACTGGACTAATGAAAAAGTTGACGGTAAAAAAATGTCCCATGTTCCGATGTTTGTTCTTACGAGCAATTATACTTTTTCAGGCGGAGAGGAATTCACATATAATATTAAAACGCAAAAACGCGGAGTAATAATTGGGGAAGTTACAGGTGGAGGCGCAAATCCCGGCGGTATGTTTCCGGCCGGTAATGGACTGACTGTTTTTGTTCCAACAGGAAAGGCAATAAATCCCATTACAAACACTAATTGGGAAGGTGTTGGTGTTAAACCGGATATTGAAACTTCTGCAGATGATGCGCTGGATAAAGCACTTGAGCTTGCAACAGTTGAAGCGGAAAAGTATAAACAAAAACTTCTAGCTGATGTAAATGCAGACTTTGATGGCCTGCTTAAAAACCTTACCGATGCAGAAGAGCTTTTTAATAAAAACAGTATTGATGCTGAAAATATAGTTTACAGCTCCCTTAATAAATTATTAAAGAAGAATTTGATCGGTGAAGTGGAAATAAATATGCTTGGCTATCAATTCCTTGGTGAACAAAAGAACCAGATGGCTATATCAATATTTAAATTCAATACTGAAAAATATCCTGAGTCTGCAAACGTATGGGACAGTCTTGCTGAAGCATATATGAAAACGGTGAAAATGATCTTGCTATTAAAAACTATAAAAAATCTATTAAGCTTAATTCCGATAATGAAAATGCTAAAACGATGATCAGGAGAATGCAAAACGGTGAGTAGTAAATGTTCATTTAACCTTAACCGAAACCCCGATTAAAACTATCGGGGTTTTTTATGAAAAATCAATTATCGGCCCGATACGGCCATTCCGGTTTACCTTTAGGCGAAGGCTGGAATCAATGAAAAGAATATTTCTGAATCACGCAAACAATATTTCTATCAAGAAGTAGTTGAAATGTTTTTTAGTTTTATATAATCCTCCAGACACTGTAGGAATCTAATTATATCGTCCTTGTATATTTCACCCATGTTTGCAAGACGAAAAGTATTTTGTTTTGCACCTTTACCGGGATAAATCGTGAAACCTTGCTCACGTAAGTAGTCGTGCATTTCTGTAAAATTATAATTATGGTCATCTGGTTCTATAACCGCAGTTAAAATCTTTGCATGAAATTTATCATCAACAAGAAACTTAAATCCTAATTTTTTCAATCCGGTTTTTAACACTTCATATAATTCAGTGTAACGATTTGCCCTGCCTTCTTCAGTTTCAATGAAGTATTCGTTAATTGCTTGTCGCAGTGCATATAAAACTTGCACTGGCGGAGTGAACTGCATTTGATTTTGCTCTGAGAAAAATGTGTAATTATCATATAGATTGAAATAAAAACTCCGCCTTCTGTAGTTTTTCGTTTTTTTCAATGAATCTTTGTTACATATGACAAAACTAATTCCGGCCATTCCCTGAATACATTTATTTGCAGATGAAATGAGATAGTGAATATTGGATTCTTTCACATCGATGGGAATACCAGCAAATGAAGACATTGCATCAACTATGATTTCAATGTTGTATTTTACTGCGAGTTTGGAAATCAGTTCGAGGGGATTTAAAATCCCGACAGTGGTTTCATGATGGACAAATGCAAGGTGTGATATTTTATCTTTGTGCTTATTAAGAATAGAATCAAGAGTCCTTAGATCAACAGGATCACCCCATTCAATATCGTAATCGATACGATTCACACCGAAATTTTCACAAATCTGCTGCATTCGTTTACCATATGCACCATTATTAATGATCAAAACGGTTTTGTTATCCGGAACTACTGAAGTAAGACACGCTTCCATTGCTCCCGTTCCAGAGCTGGCAAACAGAACCGTCTCGTACAAATCTTCACCATGAACAATTTGCACAAGATCTTTTCTAATACTTTCCACAAGTTCGCCAAATTCTTTTTCTCTTGGGCAGATATCCTCAACAACCATAGATAGCTTTACAGTATCGGTTGTTGTGGCCGGACCGGGATTGAGTAAAACATTTCGCCTGATTTTTTTTGAAATAATTAACCCGGAGTCTCTTTTTTGAATCAGCGGATATATTTTCTCTGAAGCTTTTTTAAAATGATTATTATCGTCAATTTCCATCCACGCCAAATCTTCAATGAGCTCAAAATTAATTTCTTTAAGATTACTTATATCAGTCAAACAATCTTCATATTGATATTGTTGATTCTTGTTAAATTGTTTTTCTGAATGATCAACCATCAGTTTATATAAGTCGTTTGATATTTTCGAGATACCTACTAATTCTCCTCCTAATTTCTTTATCTCATTATGATTCTTTGACAAGTTCACAATTCTATTCTCATGGGTTCCAACATAAACCTCATCGCCCGAGTTAGTAGTACCCGATAATAGTATGCAATTACTGAATACGGAGTTTTGTATCACTTGTAAAGCTTTATACTCATAAATCAAATCTGATTCTAAAAGCAGGAAATCATTATTGATAAGTTCCCTGGCTGTAAAAAGAGAAAACATACTTCCGGTATTTTCAAAGTGCTGATTTTTTATTGTTAAAATGAATGGATATTTCTTCTTCAGCATATCGTAATATTCAGAATGGAATCCGGTTACAATAATAATTTTTGTAATTCCTATTCTGATTAGCTTAGTAATTGATTCTTCAATGATTGGTTTATTGTCGAATTGCATGAATCCTTTTGGTTTGTCTTCAACAATTTCCCTAAGGCGTGAGCCAATGCCTGCAGCCAAAATAACAGCTAGCCGTACATGATTCATAATGATGTTCTCTTTAAAATTTATTCAGGTATTGAATCAATCTTTCCTTAACCTGAACTGGTGTTATTACAGGTCTTCCAAGCTTTCCAGAGGTACCTTTTTGTATTTTGAAATGAATAAAAGTCGGGCCACTTTGTGAAGAAGCCAAATTCAAAGAATCTTCAAATCTCTTCCAGGGTATCACCGGAAAATGTGTGTCTATATCCGAATCCTTTAGCGATTGTTGAAAACGATACCCCACCCGATACAGTACCCTGACCACCTGTCGATTCATGTACTTCATTATCAAGTAAAATGTGTATTAAGTTTTCGGGTTGATGAGCGCCTACCGTTGCCATCGTGCCTGTTCGCATCAATAATGCACCATCTCCATCTATAACATATATTTTTAATTTGGGTTTGGTTATTGCCACACCAAATCCAAGCGGTAATGCACAGCCCATTGAACCGACCATATATAACTGATTTTCACGATCATCGATTTCATACAATTCACGACCCGTGTAACCCGTTGTTGCAATAATGGCGGCACCCTTTTCCTGTAACTTTATTAACGATTTTGAGTGCTTCGTTTCGTGTATGTCTTTGATTGTACGGAAGTGTAAAGTGTTCTTCCTGATTGAATTTACAATGGAATGACTGTTTTACTTTTGATGATTGAAGACTATAACTTTCTACATCTTTTTTACTCATTACTAAAGCAAACGGCTTATTCTCTCGTTTTAAATATTCATCTGCCGTATTTAACACTTTTTCAATTTCATTAACTTGATTCGGAAAATGTGCCCAACTAATCTGCATAGTTTCAAGCATTTCTGTCGTAATTGTTCCCATTAATTCATGCTGCGGTTCATCTTTTTCTCCTCCCGGTTCTCCCCGATGAGTTACAATAAGCAGTAGCGGTACACGAAAAATGTATGCTAAGGAGGTTAGTGGATTAACAGCATTACCCAAACCGGAGTTTTGAAACATCACAACACTCCGCCCGCCTGCAATAGTAACTCCGCTAGCTATAGCAACGGCATCTCCTTCATTTGTAGCATCGATAAAGTTAAATTCCTTGTGGTCAATAACATAATTAATAAGCGGCTTCAAATACGAGCAAGGTGTGCCGGTAAAAAAATTAAAACCTCGTTCTAAACACTGATTTAAAAATTCATTTGCCTTTATCATAAACTATCTTAAATAATTGAACTTATGTTAATACTTTGAGCTTAATGGGAGATCTTTTAAATTATCTATATCCAACCAATGACCATCTATATAGATGACTTTGATTTTAATTCCTTTGGCAATTAAATCGGATAGAAGATCAGTCATTTTCATTTTTTTAAAACCTGGCTTGCCCGATAACTCATTAAGTGATGCAGCAATAGCCTCTGAACCAATTTTATTTGACTTCATAACGCCTATCCACTCACCATCAAATTTTTCTCCGGGTAATAATTCCTTGAATTTAATTGACTCCAAAAAAACCGGTGATTCATCGTACTCTTTTGTATAAGGTCTTGAACAAGTTACGAAATCACTCTTGGCTACATATTGCCTTCTTTGGGCATTTGTATCAGCAACTATTACTATATCTCCATCTTCATCCATTAAATCACTTAGTACATATTTTCTATAGAGAATATCACCATAAGAAATAATACAATTACCGTTAATTTTATCTTTCGCTAAATTGAGTGATTCCAATTCATCTGTTGAAGCGTAGTTATCGTTATCAAAGTAAGTAATGTTTGGAAAGTTGAGTGTCTCTTTTTTATAACCCCGGATTATTGAAATATCTTTTATACCGCGCTCATAAAACAAATCCAGCATTTTTTCAATCAGCGGTTTATCATTTATTTTTAACATCGCCTTAGGTATGTTCTCAGTTAGTTCGCCGAGTTCAAGTCCACGGGATGCTGCCAATATAATTGCCTGAATCTTTTTAGTTTCAGAAGATTTTAAATATAGCTTCTCAGCTTCCTGTAATTCATTGTCATTTTGCAATCTGAACACTTCAACAATAGGTGCGATAGTATCTTCAACTTCTATAATGGATTGTGTTTCATAAATTTTGGCTGCTGTTTTCTGCATTGCGCTTAGAGCAGTTCTCATAAGATGATTTGCCCAAATAACATTGCTGATCTTTAGATCTCTGAATACCTGAGTAGGAGTTGAATAATATTTTGTGGGTACAATAACAACCGGGCACCGGTTTTCCCACTCTTTCATAAACGCAATAATTTCATCCGGTTTAGATCGTTTGCTGTGAATAAGAACTGCGTCTGCTCCTGCTTCGTAATATGCGTTTGCACGTTCCAATGCAGCTTGTAATCCCCAACCGGCAATGAAAGCTTCGACGCGGGCAATAATGCAAAAATCATCATCGGACTGACTGTCCTTTCCGGCTTTTATTTTACCGCAGAACTCTTCTATATCAGCAAGTGGCTGCTGATCACCACGTATAAAGCTGTTCGTTTTCGGAAATAATTTATCCTCAACACAAACTCCTGCTATATTTCGCTGCTCAAGTTTTTTTACAAGGCGACGCATATTATTAAAATTCCCGTATCCGGTGTCACCATCTATAAGAATTGGAATTGTTGTCGCATCGCTCATAAATTCTACAATTTCGAGAATTTGTGTCCAGCTTGCTTCATTATTATCGCGCACACCAATTGAAGCGCTCATTGATAAGCCGCTTGCCCATATACCCTTGAATCCGGCTTCTTCGACAATCTTTGCCGATAATCCGTTATGAGCCTCCATTAGAAACTCTAATTCGGGGCTTTGCAGCATATTTTTTAATTGGGTTGTTTTTTTATTAACCATAGTATTACACGTTTAAAAAGATTTTTCTACACAACACATAATTTATATTATTAAGCACTACGGATTCAATAGGTGTTGATCATTAATAAGTTTTTTAATAAGACTGAATATTGTATGCAATATTTTTTCGCTGTCAGATTTCAGTTAACAGGGGTCGCTCTAATAAAAAAGTGAAATCACCATATACACAGAGAACAACAATAACAGAATCCCCGATCCCATCACCAAATAATTTAATACTCTGGAATTAACCGATTGTTTTACCTTACTGGTGAGAGTCATAAGAATGCTCATCCAGACCATCGCACCTATACCGGCTCCGAGAGTGGCAAGCGCATTATTCAGATTTGAAGATTCGTAAATATCGTACGAATGAACAAGGTTAGCAACTACGAAATAAGCTGCACCAATAGTTGGGGTGGCTATTGATATCATATATCCCAGAACAAATGATTTTCTTCTCTGTACTTTTTTCTGCTTAACGTTTTTATTAGTACTGTAAGATTTTGAATAAAAAGTGAAACGAACACCAACTATAAGTACCAGCAATATTCCCACAATTCGAAGTGCATACTCTATACCGGGAGTATTGATAAGTTCAACTCCAAAGAATCCAAGTGCAGCATAACAAGCTTCACTAAATGCAGCCCCAATTCCCACCATTATACCGTATTTGAAACCGTGTTCAAGCCCTCGTCCTATCATTGCCATACTGGCAGGACCTGGTGGAACAGCAATAATAAATCCAACAACGCAACCTGTAGCAAGAGCCATGATCATATTGCACTCATCAGTATTTTTTTATCCGCTTTTTTTTGTAATATCAAAAGAAACAACGACCAAATGGTTCCGAAAACAAGAACATAAACTATAAAAATATCCAGCCTGTTAAAGAAACAACAAATTACAGCGAGAAATTTTGGAGTAGAGGTCCCATTGAAACACCAAAGACGTATAATTAATAAGTTATTCTTTACATATTGGTGAGACGAGTTAATATCTATATTTATTTGCTTCGGCTGCATTTTTATCTGAATAGTGGAATAAAGGATGTAGGACGAAAGAATAAATTTATTAAATCTATTTCCTTTAACATTTTTTAGTTTCAGAAGCTTATCTTTTGATTTTTCAATTTCATCTGTAATGAAATTTTCCTTGCCTTCAAAATGTGAAACAAACTCATTGCGATAGTAATCTACAAGCGAAGCCTGCCATCCGTAAGCCACACCGGTTACAATTACAAGTCCCCACCAGAATCAGCGGATCATACGATTGAGTGATACCCCATAAACCGATACCGATAAACAATAATATTGCAGAAATATAATCGCCCATACCATCTAATATTCTTCCAAACTCAGATCCGGATTTGTTTACACGTGCAAGCTGACCATCGGCACAGTCTAAAACGTTGCCAATAACAATAAATAATCCTGCTGCAAAAACAGCCTCAATTGATCCTGTTGATATAAATATTCCGGCAGCGATGAAAAATAAGATGCCCGCAAATGTAAGCTGATTTGGCGTTATACGTGTAGAGGATATTCCTTTTACAAGAATAAAAGCTAACGGGCGGAATAGTAAAAGATCGAAGAGTTCTTCACCGGCAGTGATTTTTAGGGTTGATTTATATTCCTGATAGAGTGACATGATATGCTGACTTATTTTCCGCTTTATTCAAAATCATCAATCCCGGATTCAAAGGAACCATGATTTTTGGCATTTGAGCATGTGATATTTTTAATTTCTACTGAAGGTTATTCAATCTAAATTTTATTTCTTAATTAGAAGTTAAAGTTTCAACTCAAAATTCTCTAACAACAAAAATAGGCATAATTGACGATAAAACTTTACCCAAAAACCCTATTAAAAATATCTGTGTTTTTTTTGAAAAGAATACTGCTGTCGCCTCTGGAGATTAGGACAAAAGAGATTCCGCGGGGATATTGAATTTTATATGAAGGTCCCTCATCATTTGTACTGTAAGCTCTCTTTTTCTGTTTAGTATTTCTGAGGCTCTGTTTTTGCCTCCAACAACTTTGGCAATATCTGATTGCTTTAATCCAAGCTGTTCCATTCTAAATTTAATTGCCTCGATTGGATCAGGTGGAAGAATATTGAAGTTTTTCTTCTCATAAGCTTCCACAAGTGTTACAAGAACTTCAAGCAAATCACCATTTGTTGTATTTGGTTTTGAATCAAAAAGCATTTCAATTTTTTTAAGCGCTGCTTCGTAATCCTTTTTTGTTTTGATAGGTTTAATATTCATTTCAGATTTCCTCTGCGTTTATTTTATCATATTCCTTATGCGTACCAACGAATCTTATATAAACGATTTTATATGCATAATTAATTGTTACAATTAGTCTGTAATCATTTCCTTTTATATTAAAAACTGCCCTATTATTAACTAGAATACTCGCTGTACGATAGTGCTTCGTAATATCTGACGGCTTTTTCCAATCAGCTTTACTGACTTCAGAGTACCAGGCTCGTAAAGCCTGCTCGGCATCTGAATGCTTCTTCCAGAAATCCTTTAATCTTTTTATTGCTATTATTCGCACATGC
This sequence comes from uncultured Ignavibacteriaceae bacterium, assembly GCA_963714415.1. Lineage (GTDB taxonomy): Bacteria > Bacteroidota > Ignavibacteria > Ignavibacteriales > Ignavibacteriaceae > JAGXRK01. Next base: position 18,857 of record CAVQOL010000023.1, on the reverse strand, counting down.
AAATATAGTAAGTTCCCGTATTGGGAACAAGGAATATTAAGTGTGCAATTTATTTATTTGTAACCCTCGCGGATTATTTTTTTTTGTTAACTCTGTGAAAGGCTATTCTCTGTGGTCTCTTCCTCCGGCAGACAGGTCTGAAGTTATTTTTAATCTCTGGAGTTTTTAAATCTCTATCTTATAAAATCATTCAGAACCATTTGGTTAGAGATCGAAAGGGAGCCGTCTCTCGATTGTAAAGCAAATTCAAGGCTTTCAGTTTTTTCACTCAGATAATTTTTCATTCTCTTGAATATGCTGCCTGCAAATAATTTATATGTTGTAAATAATGCTGTTTTAATTCCATTAAGAGTCGGGAGCGTTTTTACAAATGTAAGCCATTCACTGTCGGGATGACTTGCTGAAAATATAGATCCGTTCTTCCATCCGCTGAGAAGCAGGTAATCTGCACCTTCAAGCTTTTTAGGTTCAAAGCTGCTGATTGGTATCAGCTCTACTAAAAGTCCTCTTTGAAGCAGGAACTGATATATCTCCTCGCCAAATCTTTTAGCTGTGTTATTTTTATTCTGTACAATTACTAATGCCTTTTTCATAATATACCTCTTCTGTAATTACCTGATGCAACATAAAAATGCAAGCAGATATTCTCAACCAATATGTTATAAGTGGAGGATTTCAATGATATAGCCCTGTTTTTCATTGTCAATTGTGCAGGATAGAACTTGTGCAGATATACCTGATCCCGGATTAGTCGAAGAAAGAATAATATTAGCTTATAAAATAGACTTTGCTGACGTGAAGGTGTGTTATAAATTTACTGCCGCAGTATCACTACGGCAGTAAAGAATCCGGATAATTTGATTATAGTTATCTTATTAAAATCATCTTTCTGGTTTGTGAAAAATTTCCGCTTTGCAGCTTGTATAAGTAAATTCCGGAAGAAAGGTTTGCTGCATTAAACTCAACTTCATATTCCCCGGCAGATTTTACTTCGTTAACCAATGTTGTCACTTCATTTCCCAGAACATCAAATACTTTAAGCGAAACAAATTCGGAGTTTGCGATATGATATTTAATAATTGTAGATGGATTAAATGGATTTGGATAATTCTGTTCAACTGAAAAACTAAATACTCCATCCACATTGTTCTCAACGGAGGTCGTGCCTGTGTATTTTGCTATTCTTCCATCATCTGCAGTCAGCCAGCCGGTTTGAGGATCAACAAAATAAATACTGAATATTGCATTGCTGCCCTCAGTGCTTCCAAAAGGTGTCATTTGAGTTGACCAGTTCAGACCTCCATCGGATGTGTACTGCACGTAAGGAGTTTGCATTTGATCGGGCGTTTTTGATGGAATCCAAATATGATTTTGGTCTAATGCAAATAATGTTTTACAACTGGCTAGTGCGTTTATGCCGGAATTCGTTACCCAATTCCAGTTTGCCCCGCCATCAGTTGTTTTAAGCACTTTACCATTATGTCCAACAACCCACCCGTTATTTAAATCTGTAAATCTGATTGCACTATATTCACCGGGATTGTTATCAGTGAATTGTTCGTTCCAGTTATCTCCACCATCAGTAGTTCTATAAATCTTAAATGGCTCGGTGAGGTTTGGGCCTACTGCAGTGTATGCCCAGCCGTTATTAACATCAGCAAAACTAAAAATTCCCATTCCCTGGGTGGTATTCCAACTGTTACCGCCGTCTGTTGTCTTGTAAAAAATATCCAAGTCCGGCCGAAGGACTATAACTTATTGCCCAGCCATTATTAACATCAACAAACTGTAACTGAAACCCTAGCCACCGGGTTCATTTGAAATTGCAACTTTTCACCAGCTGCTGCCGCCATTAGTCGTTTTGTAAACAACGGCTCCTTGTGACTCATCGAAGCAACCGATATTAATATTCCAGCCGTGTGTTGTTCCTATCCACGACATCGAGACAGCCGGATCGGAAGTGCATTCTACAGTGTCTGCCGGAAACGGATTTACGACTAACCAGTTTGTACCGCCATCAGTTGTATGAAGGAATCCTCCGTTGCCGCAAGCTATCCATCCTTCAGTCTGGCTTACAAAATGAATTTTGCCAAGCATCGCATCACCACCAAAGCCGAGCGGGTTTCTCTGCTCCATCCAGGGTTGTGCAACAGTTACATTAATTAAAAAGCTAATGAACAAAACTAAAACAGCCGGTAAATGTTTTCTCATTTTCCATTCTCCTATGGGTGTTATTTTATTAATCAAGCAGCCAAACAAACTGCAGCCTTTGCAGTAAATGTTCCGTGATGATTTAATAATTGATTTTATGATTGGTTTATTAGTTGTTTTTAAAAATTAAAAGACGGTAAGGAAGGGATTCCTTTTTTGTGAGAGCAGAAAGAACAAAGCACAGGTTCATACAGGTTGCTTTTAATATGTCGTTACAAAAATATGTTTTGTTTTCAGCATCTGCAATCGCTATACCAATGGCTGTAGTTTAATTTGTTCACTTTTTACTGAAAATAATTAACCTACACCTTCCTTAACCTTAATGCTTTCAAGAAACAATTACCGCGCAGAGTAATCTTTTCTTTATTCTTAGAAAAGGTTGTTAGGGTTTTATTTTGTCCTAGAGCGAAAAATAATTTTTTATTGATAAAAATAAGTTTGGAGCGAATTTCGGAAAAGTATTAGAAAATCTTTCCATTGCTGTAAATTCATTAATCAAAATATGAATCGCTTCTTTTATGATATCTTTTTTCAATGGGAGACCAATCAATTTAATGTCATTTATGGTTTGGTTTATTTCATTGATGTATTTAATGGTTTTGATTTCAATTTTGTTAGATGGGTAACATAATATTCCATATTTTGACTGCGTACTACTAAATGAAGTATATGCCATTATTTGATGTAAGTCTTGTCTGTGTTCGTCTTTTAATAATTCACTATTATCATACTTATTGTATAAGTGTGATTTATATTTTGCATCAATGAAAACAAGAATTTCGTCCTTTTGATATATAGCATCTGGTTCAACGTGGTTTAGCTCCCAAGAATTACGATTAGAGGAATGCCCCTTAAATTTATAATTTGAAAATAATCTACCACCAGATTCTTTAGCAACTTTATTAAAAATATACTGAACAAATTTTTCAAAAACATCTGAGAAATCAACTCTCCATGCAGTGCTATCAATAAAATTATAGTTTAAAATTTTGTTTGCTTGATCCTTACAGTTTTTAATTATCGGATTATCTGAAGACCTAATAGAAATTGATGTTGTTTGTAATGGTAAATGATTGTACAGTTTTTCTTCAATAAAAAATATTTCCGTTTTTAGTCCGAATTTAATTCTCAGTGGTGTGTTCGGTGACAACAATTCTGACTTGCATAAATCGAAGACAAATCTAATTTGAGAATATTCTTTATGAAATGAACTTAATGTGTTTTTTCCAGTTGGGAATCTTAATTTATTTTCAGCTTTGTATTCTTTTTGCAAGTATTTCTGCCAATTAACTTGCCCAATTGGTTCCATGATATTTTTTCAACCCGATCAAATTTACGCCAAGATGTTTTTAGTAATTTTCCCAAAGAGTCTATAAACTTAATCGCTTCCAGATACATTGGTGGTCTAAAATTTCTACCCGAAGCTAAAGGCAAACTATCAATTACTTGGGGACTTATTTCGTTCCCAAGTAAATTGATGATTTCAATATAATCTTCAAATTTATCCTTGCCTGTAAATCTTGGCACTACAACAAAATCGCCAATTTGCTTTCCGGTATCTGGGGCACGAAGCGGAATTGCACCAATATATTGTGAAGATCGAAAAGTAATAGACGTGTTCTGATCGGTACCGATAATAAATGGTAGAACACCTATATAATTGAAAGTGAATTATTGTAATGAATAAATTTTTGAAGATACTGGCCAATAATTCGTTTGTCAGCCCATTTGAACCATTTTTTTTGTAATGTAATACCATTCAAAAGATTTGATTTTTCAGTTAAGCATGGTATTTCGCAAAATATATCTAATGGCTTGTTCACTCGAAAAGTGAAATTTTAATTCTTGAAGTGAAATAATTATTAAATTCCTCTCTCGCATTTCTCAAAAGCCCTTCTTCTAAATATTCTTTTATCAATGGAAATATTTCATATCTGATTCTATTTGTCATTTCTTCAGATGAGATGCTAGAAAATAACCTTGTCCTGGTTGAAATGAAAGTTCACTACTGTTTGCATACCAATCAAATATTTCTTGCAATCGTACAAAGTCATCTTTATAAAACTGGTTGGAATCAATTGGTTTTGGTTTTAGCGAGTACCAAGCAAATCGTCTTCTTAGTGCAAAGTCAACAACTGCTAAACTTCTATCAGCAGTATTCATAGTTGCAATTACTAAAAAGTTTTCGGGTAATTCATTAACACTCAACCCGGGTTTAATTTCTATTAAGACATTTGAAATATCTTGTTTATGTTCAAATAGATAAAAAATTGGACCTAAAACATTTGAGAGATTAGCTCTGTTAATTTCATCAATAATTAAAACTGTTTTTTCTTTTGTATTTATTGCATGTTCTAATGCTTTTGTAAATGCACCAAGAGATTCTGTGTAAGAAAGTTTTCATTATTTACATCTGGTCGGATTCCATAAATAAAATCCGAATAAGATGTCTCAGCATGAAATTGAGTGAAAAATATTCTTGCTTTCAGTTTTTCAGAAACAGTTTTAGCAAGTCTAGTTTTTCCAGTTCCTGGTGGGCCTTGAAGTATTATATATTTTCTTTCATTCATTAACTTGATAACTTCTTTCTCATCGTCATTTGCACATTTGTAAAAATGGAGTCAATGCATCTGAAATAGCATCTCTGTGACCCTTATTTGTTGGCCATTCACGAAGCTTTGCATACCCAGCTGCAAATGCAGCTATTATTTTCTTTCCTCCTTCTGACTCGGGGTTTTCAACAATCTGACATACCGGTAGGACTTTAGAGTACATTTTAATTGTGTTTTTTATATGCTGTAGATCTAGATTGCCCGTAATGCTTTTTGGAAGACTTGTTTCAATATCTGCAAAATCTGATTTACAATAACCTTTTTGGTTCATCAGTTTTGAAAACAGTCTACGTAATCCAGGATATGTCGCAAGCTCATAATCATTTTTAAAACCACTTGACCCAATCCCTAAACATACAAGCCATGGTTTATTTTGCTCATTAGGAAAAATAGTCAAGGAAAAGTCGTGAAATGGTCCTGATGTTTCCTCCTCGGGATGAATGAAACCAAAATATGCTCCATTATCATTTAATGCTTCTGGTCCAGTATTATTTCTTTCGATGTATGGTTTATTGAATTCATTATCGATTTTAGCTCCAAACTGATCTGCTTTTTCTTTAATAAATTCTCTAATATTTTCTATACTCATATTATTTTTTCGTTTTGTTGAAAAGTTCGATTACTTCACATTCAAGTGCTTTGGCAAGCTTATAAATATTAACAAGAGATACATTTCGTTTGCCCCGTTCTAGAGAACTGATATATGTTCGGTGTAATCCAGAAAGATCGGCAAGTTTTTCTTGAGAAAGACTTCTGGATTCTCTTTGATTTCTAACATTCTTGCCAAATTGAGATAATAAAGAATTCATATTAAAACTTATATGGGTGTAGATTAAAAGTCTACATACTATAAGTAACAATGCGTGGAGATCAATGAAAATAAATTTAAAATTAGTAGCAATTAAAATTGTTAATGTTTAATGCTCAATGAGAACAAGCTAAAAGAATTTAGTGTACTAACTATAAACATCTCTAAGTGTGCTAAGACCGGATATTGCTTCTTTTACTAAATCGGTGGGCATACCGAATTTTTGATTTACAAGTTCCGGAATTTCTTCTCTGGTGATTTTCTTGAATGATACTTCTGATCCGCTTACTTCTGTAACAGAAAGATTTCTTAATGCAATGGAGTGTTCAGAGCTGTAGCGTGTAATAAGAAGTGCATTCATAAACAAAGCATTATCATCATAAGAATCAATTATAACCGCCCTGAATTCATTGCTGTGTCTTGGTTCAGGTTTGGCTGTATACCAGTGCTTAAGTTCATTTTTGTAATACTGTTCAAGCCGTGATTTTCCCTCTCCGTCTTTAGGTTTAAGAATATATTTTTCATCATTAAAATTTATTATGTAATCTTCAGAAATATCTCTGGGAAGGGGCTCAAGAAAAGGAGCTGCATATCCGCAATCAACAATAAATTCTTTTCCGTCAATATTAACAATAGAGATAACGTGCACATCTGGATTCCGCATATCTGCACCACACAGGTTGACATTAAATCCAAGATACTCAAGCAGCAGGTAGAGATAATAATTGATCGAATAACAGGTTCCTCCAAAGTTATACTTTTCTATTCCATGCAGGTACAAAGGCAGTTCCGGAATGTAGCGTATTCCTTTGTTTTTATTTAACAGCTTTGAAATATTTTCAAACGGAATTCTGGCAAGATGTGATTTTATAATTTTTCTAAGCAGTTCTAAAGATGGTGCTTCAGCATCTATTTCAAGAAGTTCAAGGTACTTGATAAAAAGCTTTTCTTTTTCTGTCATACTAATGAATTTATTCCAGAATAATCATTTTAAATCCTGTAAAGCAAAATCAACGACGGCTTTTGCGTGAATTTTCAGAGTATCAAAAACCGGCAGGCGAGTGTCTTCCTGTTTTATCAGCAGTGGGATTTCAGTACAGCCAAGTATAATGCCCTGCGCACCTTTTTGTTCGAGATCGTTTATTATTTCTAAAAATCTCTGCTTTGCATCCGGTTTAAATATTTCTTTAAGAAGTTCATTTATAATAGTGCTGTGAATATAAAGCCGTTCCGGTTTTTCCGGCACTAAAGCAGTTATTCCTGCGCTGCTTAATTGTTTAAAATAAAAGTCCATTTCCATTGTGTACTTTGTCCCAAGCAGTCCGACTGTTGAAAAACCCTGCTTATTAATTTCCGTCGCGGTTGCATCTGCAATATGCACTATGGGAAGTTTTATTTCTTCATTAAGTCTTTCATAATACTGGTGCAGAGTATTTGCGCCCAGAACGAGAAAATCAGCCCCTGCATTTTTAAGTTTTATTGCAGCGTCCAGAACAAGTTTATAAACACTATCGAGATCGTCTCTTTGAACATATTCGTTTATATCGGCATAGTTAAAAGAATAGAGAATGCAGCGTGCGGCGTTAAGTCCGCCAAGCCTTTCATTTATTCCTTCGTTTATCAGGCGGTAGTATTCTACAGTAGAAACCCATCCGGTGCCGCCTATAAGTCCTATTGTTTTCATTGCAGTAGTTTTCCTTAAAGTTGGTATATAAAATTAAACACGTAAAAGCATTTAGCCAATACCGAAAGACGAGAAACGAAAGACGAGAAATGAAAGACGAGAAATGAAAGACGAGAAAAGAGAAACGAGAAAAGAGAAACGAGAGACGGAAGAAGAATGAAAATTTTAGAGTGAGGAAAAAAGCCGGAAACAAAACTGCTGGCTGAAAAATAAAAAAGGCGCCATAAAGGCGCCTTACAGAACTTAGAACAGAATATCTACTTAAGTGCGTGCTTTAGCTTCATTAACTACGATATTTCTTCCATTTAATTCTGAATCATTTAATGCTGATATAGCATTATTTGCATCTGAAGAACTCTCCATCTCAACAAACCCAAAACCTCTGGATCTCCTGGTATCTCGGTCCGTAATAACCTTAGCAGAAACTACAGTACCATGTTTTTCAAATGTTTCTTTTAACTCTTCGTCGCTTACCGACCAGGGGAGAGAACCCACGAATAACTTAGTGCTCACAAAGAACCTCTAATAAATAATAAATAAAATTCCGGTCTAACACCGGAGACCGCAAAAATAGGAAGATTATACGCCATTAACTAATTTTGTTTATGATTTCGCTCTTTTTAGTCCATATTAGCAGTTATTTTTTTACAAGATGGGAAACGAAGGAAAGGATTACCGTGCCTTCGGCAGGTAAAAAGATAATAATGGTTCAGGATTAAAAACAAGTATCGGGCATTTGCACATAAAAAAAGTGCTGCATCGCGTGGCTCTGCAGCACTTGGGTGAACATAACAAAACTCAACAGGAATTTTTATTTTCTAGCTCCGGGTACGTCCATATAAATTTCATCGGAATGTTCTCCGACATATTTATTCCACAATGCATTGCCTTTTTCCAATTCTTCTTTGGGCATTGCTTTTTCCATCAGGTCATTCATTTCATCATAAAAAGCAAAAAGGTCACTACTGTTTTTAAATTCAGTAACCATAACAAGATCTCGGCTGTCATTTCCCCAATAGTGTCTTAATATATATGAGCTTACAACACGTGAATCGCTGTTAATAACCTTTGCCTGTTTCAACATCATTTCCTGGAACGCCTTGCCGTCTTCTCCCATCGGCATAGATTTCATCTTAAAGCTTTGAAAATGAACCACATGAGCATCATCGGAAGATTGAGCGAAAGATGTTCCTGATGTAAGAACGATTGCAAAAAGAATGAAAAAGAAAACGCTTAATTTATGCATAGAGCCTCCGTAAAAATTTATAATATTAATAATGGGAATTTCCCTGAGGTTGAATGTTAAAACATTATTTGCTTAAAAGCAAGTGTTTTGTGTTATGTACAATTGTCAAAGAGATAAAATGCGCCAAAAAGCCATATTTTGAGGATTTTTAGATGAATAAAGCACATTATCTTGTAGTTCTGATGTTGAATCGAGTATCCGATGTAAGGTCGAATTGCATATAAATTAGCATTCGCACAAAAATACCATGTATTTGTGCATAAGCCGCATAACTGCGAAAAATACTTTCTTATAAGTGTCCCCAATCACGTCCAGATAACAACACCAATTATTTGGTTTGAAAAACTCTCCGGTTTGTGTATTTTTTTGTCAGGCAATCATTAAGTTCTGTTTGTTATGATTCTCTAATAAACACAGAGAGTTAAAAGTAATGAAAACAACCGCAAAAATATTAAGCTATTTTTTAGTATCTATTCTAATAATATTTTCTTCCTGCAGCGAAGATCCGGTTAGTCCGGAATTTACATCTTACAATTGGCCCACTTCATCGCCGGAAAAACAGGGAATGAATTCCGTAACTCTTTTGCAAGCTATTAGTCGGGGAGAAGAACTTGGATTTGTAGATTGCATTCTGGTTATAAGAAACGGATATCTTGTAACAGAAAAATATTATAACGGATATAATAAGGACACTCCGCACAATGTTAAATCTGTTTCAAAATCTTTTCTGTCGGCGATGACCGGCATTGCATTAAGAGACGGACACTTAGATAGTCTGGGCGCAAGAATGCTGGACTTCTTTCCTGAATATATATACGCTTCTATAGATCCAAGAAAGTATGATATAACCGTCAGACACTTGTTAATGATGCGTGGAGGGATTGATATAGACCAAAACCTCTATGAGCAAATCTATTCTACTGCCAATTGGATAAAAGCAACAATTGAGCTGCCGCTGATTTACGATCCCGGGACAAGTTTTGCATATAATACTTTTTTGACTCATCTGCTATCCGGTGTTATAACAAAAGCCAGTGGAATGAGTACAATGAGTTTTGCCGGACAAAATTTATTTGAGCATATGGATATTGAATGTGCGGACTGGAAGCAGGATCCGCAGGGTTATTATTTTGGCGGCAATAATATGTACTTCACTCCAAGGAATATGGCAAGACTTGGTTACCTTTATATGAACGACGGAATGCTTGATGGAAAACAAATCGTTCCTGCAGAGTGGGTAGAAGAATCCTTAACCAACTTCACGAATTTTAATAATTCAGTATGGGGAGATTTAAACAATGTTAATTACGGTTATCTCTGGTGGCTCGGAGAAATAAAGAGCTATGAGGTTTTTCTTGCAATCGGGTATTGCGGTCAGTTTGTTATCTGTTTTCCCGCACTGAACATGATAGTCGTTACAACTTCAAATACCAATTTTAATTGGGACACTGCCGATCAGCATGAAAGATCTATTTTAAATATAGTCGCAAATTATATAGTGACCGCTGTTATCAGCGGCACCCGACATTAATTCTCTTTCGTATCAGTTGGAACTGCATTTATTTGTTCCAGCAGTTGACCAACCATTTCCTTGCCCCAATTGGGCATGATATCGTTCGCCGGAACGAACTGCTCATATTTATTCCACGATTTTTCCAGGATTGGTTTTGCAGCCTCGGGTCCTCCGCCGAACTGAGTTGGTGTATAATAAACTCCAACTCCAATAAGATATTCCGGTCGGGGATTTAGAGTATCAATTTCAATTGCTTTCTTAAAATTATTATCTGCTTCTATCCCGTATTTCTGCCATCTGCTCATAGGATCAATCTGCATTCGTGCCTGGGCTATCATTCCTTTAAGAGTATAAATTTCGGAATTATCCGGTTCAAGAGAATCAGCCTTGTTATTAAATTCAACAGCTTTATCTAAATAAATGTCTTTTTGTGTCTTGGAAGAATCGGTGAAACTAGCAAGCACGTAAATAAAGGAAGTATAATAATAGGGCAGCCACTTTTCGCTTTCAGCAAGCGCAATACGTTCAAAGCTGTTTGCCAGTTTCAGATAGTCACCTGCTGTTCTGCACTCCTGAATTTTGGCAAGATTTTTTTTCATTGCCTGTTCATACTTGTCATCTGCAAAACTGCCTGAAATAAAAGTTAAGGATAAAACGATGACTATAAATGCTTTCATATTAAATCTCCTGAAAATTAGTAAGGATTAGATTCTCCTAATGAAATAAAAATACCGAGAAAAGCGTTTCGCAGTGCCGGCGGAATAATCGGTGCACGAATCTGTCCGTCGGTAGAATAGTTGTAGCCGAACAAATTGGTAAATCCGGGTATGTTATCAACCGAGAAAAACACAACTGTGAAATTTCCAAAAATGCTGGTTAAGTAACTCACATTTAAACTGAGATTATGATAGTTCTTTGCGCGGTCGCGTAGAAATTCAGGATTATTGGGATTGAAATACGGGCGACCAGTTGCAAATGTATATGTTACTCCGACGAAAGAAACTATTTCCGGTATCCAGCGTTTGGCAACCACAGAAACCGTGTGCGGTGTAGAAAAAGTTGGTGAGGCCAGGGTCGGGTAATTTCTGAAATCGCGCTTTGTATCAAGGTACGAATATGAAATCCAGTATTCTGCAAGATCAAATGTTAATCTGTCACGCCAGAATATATCTATACCTTTTGCATATCCGCTTCCGTTGTTGCTGAAAGGAACTTCGGGAAGATTAAAATATGGATAAGTGAAAACCGTACCTTTTGCAAGCTTATCGTAATCTTTATAATATGCCTCTATCCTGAAAGTTCTTCCGTCACCGAGATACTGATAATTAAGAATGTAGTGTGTAGCTTTTTCAAATTCAAAATCTTTTGATTGAAGAAGAAAATCTTGTCCCGGTGTTTGATAAAAATGTCCGTAAGCAAAATTTATCTGATCATAATTGCCTAAGCGGTAAGCAAGAGAAATACGGGGAGCTAAGTTAGATTTATCCAGTGATTTGGAGTATTCCGATCTCAAACCAAATCTAGCTGCAAAATCATCTGTAAAGAAAATATCCGTCTCAACGTAACCGGCAAAATAAGATTCATCCAGTTCGCCTTTAAGTTCATTGAAAGAAGCGGTGGAATTTAGATTTTGAACCTCGCCGCCAAATGTTATAAAAGAATTTGAAAACAAGTTTTTAGATAATAGTTATTTTGCCTGTTTGAAAGATATCATCCTGCTTTAGCTTCATCGGTATTGATATCGTTTTTTACATTATCAAGACTGAATGAATGACCCGCAAAGAATGTCCAATCTTCCCAGAAAATATCGCGGTAGCTTGTATTCACAAAAAAGTTACTGCTCTTTTGATGAAAGAAAATCCTTCTGATAAAGATTATCCAGATTCTGTGTATAAAGGGATAAGTCACCGTAAGTGTAAGAGCGTAAATACTTTTAGCATTCCATTCTTCGAAATCTTTTGTCTGAAATTAGCAGAGCCTTCAACACCTACAGGAGCCTTCTCCCAATCTGTTCTTTGCTTTTGAACTGCGAAGTAAGGAGCAAGATTATAATATCCGCCTTCGAAAGCGAAAGAAGTGTTTTCCCATCTCTGAACGTGCGAGCCTCCAAGTCCTACAGCCATTATATTTATTGCACTTTGGGTTTTCGGTGCAAGATCCTGTGATTTGAGTACAAGCACAGATGAAAGTGCCTGTCCGTATTGTGCTGAATATCCGCCGGTGCTGAAAACGGTTCCTTTAAAAAGCATTGGCGCAAATCTTCCGCGTGATGGAATATCCGGAACACTGCTGTAAAATGGGTTTTGAACAACCATATCATCAATAATGGTTTTTGTTTCGGCTGCCGATCCTCCACGAACAAATAATCCTTCCGTTTCACCAATCTGCTGAGTTCCGGGTAATGTCTCCAACGCAGAATAAATATCGCCGTCTGAACCTGTTGTTAGAATATCAAGTGGACGCAGAATAACAGCTTTATTTTCATCACTGGCTTCAAACGAACCGGCGGATATTACAACGGATCCAAGTTCTGTTGATTCTTCCTCAAGAACGATTTCAAAGAATTTGTCGGTACCGTCAAGAACAACATTCTGCGATATGAGTTTTATAACCCACAAAGCTGATAACTAAAATACCTTCTCCTTCTTCATCCGTTGTAAATGAAAATGTGCCGTCTGTCTCCGATGAAACTCCATCATAGGTGTCTTGAAGATAAATATTTGCGCCGGGCAGCGGTTGTTTATCGGCATCAGTAATCTTTCCGGCTATTTTAGTTTGCCCGATGATGGAGGAACAAAAAACCATAGCCAATAGTATCGTAAGAATATTATTCATAAGCTTTGTACTTAAGTCTGTGGAAATAATTTGCAAATGAAAATTACAATAAATAATTAAAACTAATAATCCCAACTGTAAATATCATTAGTTTTTTTCTTCATACATTAAGAATTCAGGGTTTAGAGAAAGGAATATCAGGCTAACAAAATGTGGAGGCCACTTAAAAAGTGGACTCCACATTTGAAATATTAGTGTTTAACTCCCATTTCATCAAGCAGAAATCCGGCTTTGCCGAATTTCTCGGTTACAAAAAGCACATATCGTATATCAACAGAAATTACTCTTTGCAAATCAGCATCATACTGCCAATCGCTTATCATAGCCTCATAATTGCCGTCAAATGCAAGACCGATTAATTCGCCATTTGCATTGATAACAGGACTTCCGCTATTCCCGCCTGTTAGTATCGCCCATATGAGTAAAAGCAACCGGAACCTGCTCAAGTTCGGGGTCAACCCATTTTCCGAAATCCTGTTTATTATAAAGTTCATGTAAACCATCCGGAACATCAAAAGGATCTTCATTTTTTTCTTTCTGAATTACTCCGCGCAAAGTAGTAAACGGATAATACCACACTGCATCCGCCGGTGCATAACCACGGACTTTTCCGTAAGTAAACCGCATTGTGCCGTTAGCATCAGGATACATATTGCTGCCTTTCCATTCATAAAGAGCATCCATATATATTTTACGAATTGGAATAACTCCCGCATTAAATGCTTGACCTTGTGTATTTAATTCTTCTAACTCCGGATAGAGTGCTGCAGCCATTTTAAAAAATGGATCATTTAGCGCTTCCAGCTCTGCAGATGATTTTCCAACAATTGAAACAACATAATCAGGGTCATTAAGTTTTGAACTTTTGCCAGTAATTCTTCAACAATAGCCTCAGGTGTCATTTCAGCTTCGGTTATATATTTTATTCCATTAATTTTTTGGCCGACCGGAAGAGCCGCTGCCATTTTAATTGTCCGGATCATAAGTGCTTTATCAACGGGCTCATAATAATTTGCATAATTTAACGGAACCTGTTCTTTTATTCGATCAAATGTTGCTGATGTAATTCCGGGTTGTCGTTCACTTTCAGGTTTTTCAATTTCCTTAGTAATATTATAAATCTGTATTGCGGCACTTATCGGAGTTCCTGAGAGCCCGCCAAACCATCCAAGCACATTATCTTTATGTTTTGTCTTTGCAAGTATTTCATAATATTTTTTTTCATCACCAAATACGGTTCCGTATTTTTCTTTTCTTACCGGATTCTTGTCAACCCAGCTCATAAACTCTTTTTCAAAGTCAAGTTTTTTCTGTAGGTAATTTGTTTTAATCATTCCCTCTACTTTACCTTCAAAATTCTTTTGAGTATTGGCTAAATTGGATTTCAATGATGCTACTTTAATTCTTCCTTCTTCAGAGTTTTTAGTAAGATCATCCATCATGCTCAATTATCTCCCTAAAGTTTTTTATTACAAATGGATAATTTTCATTGAGGTTCCAGTCTACAGAAGTAGAAGATCTGTAACGTGTAGTGAATCCGGGAAATCCGAGTATGAAAGTGAAGTCGCCATCATCAAGATCAGTTTGTGAAACTTTCAACCATACTTTAGGTTTGTAAGGAACGTTGTTTGGATCATATTCACGACCTGTTCCATCCGGCGAACAGAATAAACACGCATAAAAGAAAAATCTCCTCGTATGTCTCGGCCACATCCAGTTATCAGTATCTCCGCCGAACTTTCCGATAGCTTCAGGTGGTGCGTAAACGAGTCTTACATCTTTAAAGGTTTTGTAAACAAACAAATAATATTCCTTGCCGTTATACATTTGAGATACTCTCGCCTGAATATCCGTTTTACCTTTTTCAAGTTCATCAGTTATAGACTGAATCTTTTCCTGAATTTTTCTTTGCCTTTGATCCGGATCGGTAATTTCATTTACTGAAGAAGTTATTTCGTTTGTTACTTCTTTCATTTCTAATAAAATTCTTGCAATGTAACCCGGAGCTTGTATTTCCTGGTCGCGGGTTTTTGCAAGAAATCCATTCTTTAAATAATCATTTTGTTCTGACGAAGCACGCTGAATAGCCGTGTAGGCTACGTGATGATTGGTAACAATCAATCCTTCTTTAGAAACAAAAGAGGCACTGCCGCCGCCAAGCTGAATAATTGCATTGTACAGTGCGGGTTTTTGTGTGTTGTAAATATCGCTCACCCCGATTTTTAAACCCTTGCTTTCAAGATCAAGATTCTCTATCTGATTTAACATCCACATTCCTTCCTGGGGAATGATACTGCCGACAAATAGAAACATCAGGATCATCGTAAAAAATACTTTTTTCATTTCTTCACCAATTTTAGTTAATGGAATTTACCAACCAAAGTTATTCGTGATATATATCAATTTTGCTTTGTTTTAGATAAAAGCGGAATATTCTTTACAGAAGATGAATAGACTTGATGTGCGGTAAATGCCTGGAAAAGTTTTCCGTTAAAATGCAAAGAATTTCAATTCTTTAATTTTCTCTATAAGCTGTACTATGCAATTTTTTCCAGGGTTTCACTGCTTCATGCAAAATCCCTGTATTTAGGTTCCCTTTAAAGTTGTTCTGCTTCCCCAATTACAACTAATTCTGTTTTAATAATTTGAATATCACGCATACAAAGGGAGCCTGATTCAAATGGTCTGATTTCAGGATATGAACCTAATGTTTGGTTGTTCATTTCAACATATCAATTGCATATTCCAGCCGTTTTAAAATTTATATTGTTAAAGTTTCTTTCCAGGTAAAATAAAAATAAAAGGTATTGATGCAAATGCCACTACGGCACAAATTTGATAGGTAAGTTGGAGACCTATTTTATCACCTAAAATTCCGACAATCAATACCATTAAAGAACCGATCCCAAAACTAATAGACATATAAATACTATTTATAAAAGCTGGTCGCTCTGTGTTTGTTTCCTGTACGAGCGCTAATATAACCGGTCCGGAAGCAAAAAGCAGGAAACCCATAATAATTAGTAAAGGAATCATCAAAATTTGGCTGGAAGTGATAAAAGCCCACATCGCTATTGGGCTGGCAATTGCTGTAATAAGAAGCAAATTTCTATGACCAATTTTATCAGAAATATATCCTGCTCCAAAAGTTCCGGTAACTCCTGCTAACTGTAACACCGATAGCGAAATTCCTGCGATCCACAATGATTCGCCGTTTGCTATTAAATATGTTGGCAGATAAAGTGTTAATGCCGCTTTCATTCCACCTCTCATGAATTGAAAACCGGTAATAAATAAAAAGAATGGCACAAGTTCTTTTACAGTTTCTCCAGCGCCTTTCACTTTCTTTTTATTCCTACTATTAAGCGATGATACATCCTTAAGTTTGAAGAAAAGAATAACCGATGCAATTATTCCAAAGGGCATAACCCGGTAAGAACCTTCCAAACCCCAAATAGAAAGTGCGCCGGTAATTAATAACGGTCCTATAGTTCTTGCCAGCTCGCCTGCGAACATAAAAAAACTCATTCCAGTTGCAGTTTTAGTGCCCGAGTAATCTTTTATCATAACAGGAGACGGAATGTGAAACAAAGCGGAGCTTATCCCGGTAACAAATAATAAAATAAACAGAATAATCAATGACGGTGATGCGCCAAGCAAACTCATAGTTATTGCAGAAATCCCGGGTGTAAAGATGACAAGATATTTCATACAAATTTTATCAGCAAGAAGCCCGATGAAGGGATTAAAAAGGGATGGCATTCTTCTAACTACATCCAGCAAACCAGCTACTGATAGGGAGATGCCAAACTTCGCGATTAACAAAGGAAGCATAGGCGCCAGGAAAGCTGTGTAAATATCGTGAAAAAAATGAGCAGACGATATTGTAATAATTTTTTCTGTCTGAAAAGATTTTTTCAAATTATAAGCCTATTAAACTGGTTTTCCTTTTGGATTTCCGTACAATGCGTAGTGAATATTGTGAATATCGCCAACCTTTAGAAATCCTTCCTGGCATGGAGATATGGTATTCCACAACTACATTTTTTTCGACTGTAATTATGCTAAGCACTTTTTTCCAGTACAACTGCTGTTCCGTAGCAAAGCACTTCTGTTACGCCGCTCATTAGTTCAGTTGTGTCGTATCTAATTCCTATTATAGCATTCGCACCAATTTGTTCTGCGTGTTCAACCATCATATCAAATGCTTCTGAACGGGATTTTTCACACAGCTCTGTAAACAAAGAAATGTTTCCGCCAAAGATTGTTTGTATTCCTGCGCCGATTGTGCCAAAGATAGAACGCGAACGAACAGTAATTCCTCGCACAACACCAAGTTGCTTAACAACTTTAAATCCTTCAATGTTGAATGTTGTCGTTGTCATCGGATGTTTCATTAGTTGTTTATAAACAGCAGCCTGTTTATCCTCCGGACGTCATTTTGTTAAAACAATCCAGACAAATAGTATCGGTTTTAAAGTAATAAACGGAAGGAAATTCCTGTCCGCATTTTTCACATTTCATTTTTGCTGCCTTTCTGTTTTTTATTTATGAATTTCATTTCTGTCTTATCTCCAATTGTTCACAGCCTCAATTAAAGCCTGCTGAATTTTAGGATCGCTTGAAAGATGTCCTGCTTCCGGAACCAGAACAAAAGTGGAGTTGGATAAATGTTTATGCAACTTAAAGGCTGAGTCCGGAGGACAAATTAGATCCCTGCTTCCGTGTACAATTGAAATAGGTAAATGCTTAATTGAATCTATGTTTTTAATAATCTGATTATCTTCAAGAAAAAATCTGTTTGCCTGATAATAAATATTAATTCTCATCTCTTTGAAAACCAAATCCATATTTTCAAGAGCCTTATTCAATTCATCTGAAGAAAGATTGAAAAAGCTGTATTCATATTCTGCCAGTATCCTGCACCATTTTAGTTTTTCCTCTTCATCAGAATTTTCAATTAGCTTGATGAATACGCTCCTGAATTCTATCATTGCCTTCAGGAATTTTTTTGATCAAATTATTCCAGGCTTCAGGAGAAAACTTTGCGGCTCCGGTTGCGGAATAGAAATAATCCTGGTCATCGTAGCTGCAGAGGAATATCCCTCTGAGAATCATTCTAGAAATATTCTGTAGGATAAGCTTCAGCATACAAAAGGGCTAAAGTGGTTCCCCATGAACCGGCAAAAATTGAAAACGGGGTTTGAATGTTAAGATGTTTGCGAAGTATTTCAATATCATTAACCAAATGTTGTGGAGTATTTTCTCTTATTTCCGCAATCGGCGTACTTTTACCGCTTCCTCTCTGATCGTGAGTTACAATAAGATATTTTGAAGGATCAAACCATCTTGCATCATCGTCGTTGGATCCACAGCCCGGTCCGCCATGCAGAAAGAATACGGGTTTACCTTTCGGATTTCCGTACAAAGCGTATCGTATAGTGTGAATATCGCTGACGCTTAAGAAATCCTTCAGTAAATGATTTTATTTCGGGCCAGAGCTTGTATTCATTCATATTCTTTCCTTTGATTTTAATCGTTTCCCTTACCAACAGAAAAGTGTTTATCTATTAAATAAATAGGAAGAAGCAGCGAAACATATGCTATGTAATCATTTGGGTCGAAGTATTTATCGTAAAGATTAAAATACTGGCGGATTTCAATTATAAAACATATAGCCATTAGTAATAATACCGCACCTTCCGGTGAAAATTTAATGAAAAGAAAACTTGTGTTTGGGGAATGGTAAATTCCTCTCAGGAGAATGTAGTTCCATCCGGGACCAGCAATATCAAGAACATATCCAGACCAAAAACCAGGTATCTTAATTATGCAGGTAATCAACCCAATTACACCAAGAACAATTAGTGTAACCTTCAAGCCAAATATTATAAAAGAATTGCGATTAAGCACAACAATTTATTGGCTTTAAAGCAGTAATACCGAAA
>CAVQOL010000022.1:0-57801 GCA_963714415.1 uncultured Ignavibacteriaceae bacterium | reverse complement strand
ATTAACAAATGATAGCAATCCGTATTTTCTTACTCTTTTAAAAAGTAACCGGTTTCTTAACCGCAGGTATTATAGAAGTATCGAAGTTTGCTGTAAATTTTTTATAGATGAATAGGCCCTGGACTAAAAATATAAACGCTAAGAGAATTTCAATACTCAGTAAATGACTAACGTCGAGACTTTCGAGGAAAATAATGTAAAGTGAGGTCCTCAATACCGCGTTGAAAATTGAAATTGCGGCAACCTTTTTGTGTAATAATAATGACTTTAAAACCGTATCCATCAATATTTGTAAAAAACTGGCATAACAATAGAATAATAAATACCGGGTAATATTTAGAAAAATCCTCGATGTTAAAAAACGATGCGAAGTTAATCTTTGTAGAAATGTAAGACAGATAATTAAAAATGATAAGTAAAACACGTAGAAAATCCAAATGACCAGTTAAAAACGAATTTCCTAAATTTTCTATATTCCTTATTAGCGATTAGTTCTGGTATATACCTATTAAAGATGTTTGAAACTGAAGATACTGCAAATATTTGAAAAACAATAAATGAATTAAGTAAAATGTTGTAAGTCCCGAAAATGTCAACCGAAAGTTTTCTTATAACTAAAACAGTTGCTACTAATCCAAGAATTTGTGTAACTATCTTTGAAATATATATCCATTTAGTGTTATGTATAAGGGTTTTAGCTTTACTGTCAGTCATATAATATGATAGGAGGGTAATTGATTCATTGACTTATAAATTACTGTTTGCATTTTTTTTGATTTTCATATCTAACTTAACTCGAAAAAAATTGTACGTATTCATTGATTTACAAGTAATATATCATTCAAGTTCCTCAACTGTTCACTTCACTCTTTGAACATTACGGTAATATTCTAATGTTCGTTTTAGTCCGTCGCTGAATAAAACTAGTTGTTTATAATTTAACTTCTTTACAATTAAATCAATATTTGCAAACGAATGTTTAATATCTCCGGGTTTGCGTTCACCATAAATTGGCTTTATTTCTTTATTCAGCAATTCGTTTAATTCGCGAATTAACGAATTCAATGTAACTTGTCCGTGACAGGCACAGTTCATTACCAATCCGGTTTCTACTTCTTTTGTAGCAGCTAAAATATTTGCTTCAACAACGTTAGCAACATAGGTAAAGTCACGGCTTTGTGTTCCGTCACCGTAGATAGTTGGCTGCTGGTTGTTGGACATCAGTTTAATAAATTTTGGAATAACTGCAGAGTACTGCGAGTTGGGATCCTGTCTTGGTCCAAACACATTAAAGTAACGTAGCACAACGGTTTCAATGTTATAAAGCTTTCCAAAAACCTGGCAGTATTTTTCACCTGCTAATTTGCTTACTGCATAAGGTGAAAGGGGATTGGGCATCATACCTTCGTGCTTTGGCAGTTCGGGATTATCACCATAAACAGATGAAGAAGAAGCATACACAATGCGCTTAACATTATGCTCTCTTGCTGCATCTAAAATATTCAATGTTCCGCCTACATTAACGTCGTTGGTTGTTAATCGGGTCATTTATAGAACGGGGAACAGAAGGAAGTGCTGCCTGGTGAAGTACTACATCTATCCCTTTCATTGCCTGGTTGACTGTATGATACGATCGAATATCACCTTCAATCAGTTCAATATCCTTTTCAAATTCTTTAAGGTTTTCACGTTTACCCGTAGCAAAGTTATCGAACACTCTAACGCTGTAACCGCGTTTTAGCAGTTCTTCAACAATGTTAGAACCGATAAACCCGGCTCCGCCGGTTACAAGAACTTCATTTTAAATCCCTTTCCAATTCATTATCACATAAAAAGAATTGCGTTAAATAATTTTGTAAAGTGAAATGTAAACGACAAAATCTGTTTGAGCCCCGAAATATCGGGGTGAGTTATTTTGTCATAATGGAACGACATAAAATTATAGCATTTATTTTTCAGTGAATGTTCTTCCTGCCTACCGCAGGCAGGTTGTAACTTTTCTGGAGTTTATCCCGATGAAATCGGGGCCAAGAAAAGTTAATAACAAATATTTAGTCTTTTTTCATCTTACTTTTGTCTTGATATCCCGAATTAAGTTCGGGACAGGCTTCAGAAACAAAAAATCAAGACCTGCCTCGACTTGCGTCCGGCAAGGCGGGCTGCAAAAAAATCTACTAAAAATTCACATCATTTCGTTAAAACAAAATAACTCGTCGCTTCGCTCCTCAAACAGATTTTGTTTTTTGACTCTTCATTCCGTGAATTTTCTATACGTGATTTTTTTTGATGTCGAAAATTAAAATTTATTATTAGCTCCTCAAAAGAATTGCGTCAAAAAATATTATGTAGTAAAACGAAAAGAGATAAATGCTGTTTGACCCTGAGTCTATCGAAGGGGAGTTCATTTATCTCCGTGATACGGAATAATATTTTAGTAATTCTTTTGTAGAGGCATGCTCCTTTTCGTTCTTTTCTTATGTTAAGAAAAGGACATATAAAAACTTAAAATCATTCCACAGGATGAACCCAGCTCCGACTGCCTGCTCGCCTCGCCTTCGACGATTCGAAGCGGGCCCCGTTAAATTTTCTGAGCAAATATTTAACCGGGTGACTAGAAATTTCATATTAGTATTTTGTTTGTTGTATGTAGTAGGTAGTAATTAGAATTAATTGATTGTCAGGAAAATAGTTCTATGTTAAAAGTTGTCGGTTATCAGTTAATAGTTCAATTGACGATTGAATGACTACGAATGACTTTCTAACCCCTTTGCGATTACTCCTCTGCGAGATACGCCATTCTCATAATGTCTTTAGTTTCATTTCCGTGCAGATTTTCTTTCCTGAATATTCCTTCAAGCTGAAAGCCCATATCAAGATTTATTCTTATGTTCCTTAAATCATTTTCAAAAGTGTAAAGGTAGATTTTTCTTAGATTCAGACAATTGATACCATAAGAAAGCCAAAGGTTTGTAGCTTTTTTACCATAACCTTTTCCTCTGTAGTCTAATTCACCGATAATCTTTCTAAGTTCGGCTTTTCTGTTTTTTTTATCGTAATTCATATAACTCATAATACCAATCGGAACACCATCTTTTAGAACTAATCCAAAAATGTGTTTAGGATCTTTAATTATTACATCGGTTGCAAGCTCTATATCATCAATACGTGACAGGAAAAAATCGCGTCCCTGAATATCCTCAATCCATCCGATTATTTTTTGTTTGTCTTTTGCAAGATTGATTTCCCTGATGGTAATATCTTCAAAAGAGATAGGGAGTTTAAGATCGGGATCGAGATTAATTTTTTCAAAAGATTTATTTTTTGATTCAACTTTTGGTTTAATAGCCATATCCAGCAATGCATTAGCAACATAGATATAGTCTTTTGGCTGCAAGTCAAATTTTTTGAGTACGTAAATAACACTATCAATTATAGTGACTTTAGTTATCTCTTCGTTTGGGGATTTAGTTCTTTCATTCATTGATTGATTCATTGATTGATTGATTGATTCATTGATTGGATGATTGATTAATCAAGACCATAATTTTCAATTAAATCTCGAATAATATAATCATTTCTCCAATCGGTATTATCTTTTAATTGTTTAATTTGCGCCTTGTTGAAGTTGATCAATTTATTTTCTAAAGAATAATGTTTTGTATCGTAAATATAAAACCATTCCTTATCAATATCATTACTGTAAAGAAGTGCAATTATTTGACTATAGTTTTCACCTAATGAACCTAAAGCAATATTATTAAACTGAATATTCTCTTTTAATCCTCTTCTGCAATATCCTTCTGCTATATTTGAATGACAGGAAAAGATCGAATCCTCAACCTGGGCTTTAAGAGTGCAAGGAGTAGTAACGAAAACGATAGTAAAAATTATTAATAAGTGCTTCTTAATGGTTAAGTTAGGGGTTAGGAGTTCAATGTTATCAGTTCAGAGTTAATTGTTATCTCTTTTTAGTTCTGGAAGAATTACTTAAATATTTTTTAAATCCGGAAATCAATTTTTTAATTTCTCACATTTTTACTGTAACTTATCAAAAATCCCTTGAAATAGCTTCCTGATCAAGAGCAACATATACTTCAAGTTTACGGAATCCTCGATTCCATGTATCTTGTTTTTATTGATTATATCTTCATTCATAAAACTTCATTATTGGTTAAATAATGCTGATTTGCAATCGAACTTTTAAATTGATCCTTTGGAAAATCATTCATCTGTATTTTCGGAAAGCAGGTCGTCAATCAGTCAATCTGCTTTATGGGTAATTCGTTCGAAGGTTAGTTCAATCACTCAATCTTTCCACATAATACTATGGTGGAATCTAGGCTCTCTACTCAATCCTTACATTACAACGATGTGCCCATTTTAAATCTGGCGTTTACAAAAAAAGTAATAAAACCAATTTTACCGTTGTTAGTATTAGAAATTATCACAGAAGGTCCTACAGCAATAGCACTGAATGCCCAATAATCAAAAACTTTTTGTACAAGAATATCAATTACATATTGAGGCTGCCGGTGCGGCGAGGAAACCATAGCATCCAACCTTAAATCGAAAGTACTTCCCGCCAGACTTAATTCTCTGCCTGTGTATCCGATATGTAACTCATCAACAAACTTTGCAGCATAAAATTTTCCACGTGTAGATTCAAGTAATTTAACAGGATAGCGAAATTCCCAGTTCATAAAACTTCCTTGCACTAAATACGGTTGATATTTAATGGTACTGTCTTCGTTCAA
This sequence comes from uncultured Ignavibacteriaceae bacterium, assembly GCA_963714415.1. GTDB lineage: Bacteria > Bacteroidota > Ignavibacteria > Ignavibacteriales > Ignavibacteriaceae > JAGXRK01. The sequence continues at coordinate 53,047 of CAVQOL010000022.1, read as the reverse complement.
TATTAAACTGCTTTCCGGTCTGTACTTTGCCAACTTGGTTTTTCCAAATTCTTTTTGGGTTTCCATATAACCAAATTCAAAAAAGTTACCGAATGGCAGCGTATACGTTATGTGGAATGTTCTTTCAAAATAAATATTGTTATGAGTGTTTTCGGATTTATGTTCAATAAACGTATCGTCATTACTTATTATGCCGGCTTTCAATCCAAGAATATGAAAATTGAATTCGTAATAATTTGTTTCCAAAGCACCGGAATAGGGAGTTCCGATTCCGAGTGAGAATCCTATATCTTTTTTTAGAGCAAAACCAAATCTTTCGCCGCCCATAAATTGTAAAAAGGGATTTATATATCCGAGAGTAGGGGATATCTGAAAAACAGTTGGTGTATTAATAATTTTATCAAATCTGAGTTTGCTAATAACTCTTGAAAATACGCTACCGAAGTTAATTGTTTCTTCAAGATTTAGTTTGAAGGGATAAGTAATTATTCGAGCTCTTAAATCCCCCGGTAAAGCAAGGAACGGATATAATGAACCGCGTATTGATATTGTCTGATTGTTTACATCTCTGAGATCAACAACAATTTCAGCCTTTGGATCGGGTGGATCTATTAAAAAAACTTCCTGAATCTGTATGAAAAGACTATCATCAAGAGGTTCCATCTGAAAATAAACAATCGGTTCTTCATCCTGCTGGGCATTAAGAGTGTAGGGTGTTATATTTAAAATAACACATAACATTAACAACAAATATTTCATCGTTTATCAGTACTTGAATTGATGATTAGTAATTTAAACCTGACTAAAACTGTGATCAATTAACTTTCACAGGCTAATCTTTTTCCCTCTTAGCCCTTCGCAAAAATTAAAATCTTATTGAATTCAAAATGGTTTCTGTTATTTATGCTTATCTTAACTTTTTCAAAAATAAAATTTATACTTATTAACTTTTTACTTTATTTTACTCTTTATCTTTATTCCACCTTCACATTATGCCCACGCACTTTGCCCTTACAACGAAGTTCCCACTTTAATTCTAAGGTTAAACAGAATAGACATAATACCGAGTGATCCATCTTTAGTTGTGCCTATTATTCCACTTGGACCAATGGCAACAGCACTGGAAGCCCACAAATCAAATATTTTCTGAACCAAAATATCAAAAACATACTGCGGCTGTCTTGTATTGCTGGCTACTAAAGCGTCAAACCGGAAATCGAAAACACTTCCGCCCAGAGTATGTTCCCGTCCGGTGTAACCAATGTGTGTTTCATTTAAAAACCTGGCAACATAAAACTTACCGCGAGTGGAGCCAAGAATTTTTATGGGATAACGGAATTCCCAGTTAACAAAATCTCCTTCTCCAAGCAACCAGGGCTGGTATTTAATTGTTCCATCTGGGTTAAGAACAATTGCATCTTTATTAACTGTGTTAATTGTGTACTTTCTGATCTGCAAATCAGAAAAATCACCTTTGGCGGATAAATATCCGAACTCAAAGAAATTTCCGAAAGGAACTACATAAGCAACCTGGAAACCGTTTTTTACGAATAAATTGTTATGATTGTTAAAATCTTTTATCTCTACAAATGCATCCGCATTCTGGAAAATACCTGCTCTGAATCCAAGTATATGAAAGTTTGCTTCAATAAAATTTGTTTCCATGTTTCCGGAATAGGGTGTACCGAATCCGATTGAAACTCCAATATCAGCTTTAAGGGGCATACCAAACCTTTCACCGCCCTGAACCTGTAGAAAAGGATTTATATAGCCGAGAGTTGGAGAAATTTGATAAACTGTTGGTGTATTAAGGATTTTTGAAAATCTTAGTTTTTCTATTACTCCTGTAAATACTGAAGCGAAGTGGATTGTTTCTTCAAGATTTAATTTGAAAGGATAAGTAATTATTCTTGCTCTTAGTTCTGCAGGTATTGCAAGAAAAGGATATAAAGCGCCTTTTATTGAAATAGTCTGATTATTTGCATCACGTAAATCAACAATCATCTCTGCTTTAGGATCGGGCGGATCAATAAACAAAACCTCCTGAATTTGTATAAACAGGCTGTCATCAAGCGGTTCCATCTGATAATAGACAATCGGTTCCTCATCTTGCTGTGCAATTAAATAGGATTGCATCAGCAAAAAGTGAAATTAGTATCAGAATAAATAAGCTTTGAGTAGGTCTCATTATAAGATTTTATGATTTTTCATAGTAATTTGGAACAATAACAACAATCTTCGTACCGTATGATGTTATGATAGAATGATTGGATTCAGAGTTAAAAGTAATGATAATTAATAATGCGGAAATTTCTTACGTAATAAAGTTACATGTCAAAATGGATATTTCACATTTTTAATAACAAGAGACTATAAGCTAGAGTAAGATTAAGTTTACAATTTCTGAATGTTTATAGGTCGTTGCAATATTCTAATTTTGTAATCATTCAATCATCCAATCATTCAATCATCCAATCACTCAATCATTCAATCTTAACATGTTAGCTGTCTTTTGCACTTTCTTTCGGCGCATAGTAATAATAGTATTTATAGTAAGAAGCATAACCTGCCTTATATCTAAAGTTATTAAGTACAGTACCGAGCAGTGTGGCATTATCATTTTTTAAAAGCTCTACTGCGCGTTTCAGCATATCAGCTTCTGTTAATTCAGAAGAAACAACGAGCAAAGTACCATCTACTTTTCGGGATAGTATTTCGCTATCGGTAACTGCAACAACCGGAGGTGAATCTATAATTATAATATCATAAATTTTCTTCATCTCTTTAAAAAATTCCTCCAACTGTTGTGATGCAAGCATTTCAGCAGGATTGGGCGGAATGGTACCCGAGGTTATATAACTTAAATTTTCTATCTCGGTTTGTCTTAAAACATCCTCTAATTTAGCACTGCTAAACAAATAGTCTATAATTCCCGGAGCTTTTTTCGTTCCAAATAATTGATGAATCCTTGGTTTTCGAAGATCACAATCGACTAATAATGTTTTTTTATTTGTTTGTGCAAAACTTCCGGCAAGATTAAGTGCAATGGTTGTTTTACCTTCTCTTGGTGCAGGTGAAGTGACGAGTATAGTTTTTAATGATGATATATCAGGACGTGAAAAATTAATTCGCGTTCTTAATGCACGGAAAGCTTCCGATGGTATTGAATCAGGTAGTCTGGCTATTACAAATTCCGATGAGCTTGTTCCGTTTATACCTAGTCCTTCTATCTCGGGAATCCAGGCTAGTACATTTACATTTTTTTTCTGAACATCTTCAGGAGTTTTTATAGTGTCGTCAAAATAATTTTTAACGAATACATAGCCGAATGCCAATCCAAATCCAAGTATAGTACCAACTAAAATTATCAGAATTCTGTTTGGTTTGCCCGGGAAATTAGGTTCTCTGGCATTATCAATTACCAGTACATTACCGGGTTGAGATTGCTCGTTAATAAGAGCTTCCTGGTATTTTTCTTCCAGCAGTATATAAAGCTTTTCTGTAGATTCTCTGTTTCTCTGGAATCTTGCTAAATCAATAGAAGTTTTAGGTAAAGTATTGAATCGTTTTTCATACTTGTTTACAATTGCAGTCAATCCGGTTATACTTGTTCTTAATGATTTACTCTTCAGTTCTTCGTCAACAATTTTGCGTGAAAGATCTTTTACTTCTTCAGGACTGCTGGCATAGATACCTGCTTTTAATACTTTTATTTTTTCATCAAGTTTTTTCTTGAGGTCTTTAATTTTGTTATCGTATTCTTTTACTTTAACACTTACGTCAATTTTCGGATCAACACCGCTTAAAGCAAGGTCTTTCTGCAGTTGAAACTCGGATATTTGTTTTTGTAATGCATTCAGATATACTTCAGATGTAAGACTTTCTAAGTAATCGACCAACTTGGGATCCTGTTCTTTAAGATTATCTTTGAGTTTACTAAGTATTTCTTCAGATGCCATTAATTCAATCTGAGCAGCACTTTTCTGAGCTTCGAATTGTGAGAGTTGTCTGATTAACTCGCTAGCCTGTTCATCCAAAGCAATTACACCGCCTTTTTCCTGAAATGAACGAAGCAGATCTTCAGCATCCTGAAGCTCCATACGTTTATTTTCTTTTTGCTGCTCTAAAAAGTTTTTTACAAAAGTAAGCTGATCTCTGTTTAATTGAAGATTAAACATTCTGTATTGATCGGCAAAGGTGTTTGCAATTAAAGCTGCTTCAAACGGAGAAGGTGATTCTGCACTTATAACAATTATATCCAATCCTCTTTTTTGCTCTACAGAAATATCATTGAGCATTTCTGTTATTGATTCAACACTTCGAACTTGTTTTTCTTCATCCTTGCTTCCGAAAGCGGGTTCATCCTGAAACAGTAAACTAAACTTTGAATTGTCTGAATAATTAATGATAGTATCAATCAGTGTCTGTGCAACTCTTTCTCTCAGGTTGTAGCTTTTCAGTATTTCAATTTCATTTGATATAAATCTGTCACTGCCGTAGTCCTGAATATCAGGCAGGAAAGGGGACTGAAGTATACTGCCGCCGGATTTGGTTAATTTTAATGTAGATTCGGATTTATAAATATCAACAGAGCTTAATGCATATATTACCGATACAACAATGCTCGCTGCAATTATTATAATTACCGGTACTAAATTGTTTCTAATAAGAATTAAATAATCCTTCAGTGAATAGGATTCAGAATTGGTCAGATCAAATTCATTCATTTGATTACTCATTTTAATATCTCTTGTTATTTAGTTATACTAATGATAAGTGCAGCAAGTGACGCAAGAGCGGTTACAACAGAAAGATAGAAGGATATATCCTGTCTGATAAAATATCTTGGTTCTCCGGGTACAACAACAATATCGCCCGCATCAAGCTGAACCAATTTTAACGGTGTCGTTAGTTCATCTTCCCACATTATATCATTATAGTTATATTTTTGTATAACACCGGTCGAGTCCGCATTAATTTTAATAACTCTTATATCGCCGAGCAGTGCATCTTCCTGAGGACCGCCGGCTAAAGATATTAGCTCATTAATAGTAGTTCTTATCGGTACAATGTAAAAACCCGGATATTTTACATAACCCCATAATTGTATTTTAATATTTATGCTTCCTTGATCGGAGTAATCAAAAAGTCCGCTTTGAGTTTGCCTCATATTTCTTAAATCGCCGCCAAGCTGTATGTTATCTTGTGCCTGAACATCAAAAACAAAAAGCATAAGAAAAAACAAAACCAATATATTGTAATGCCGCATTAAATTTATTTCCAAATTTTAATTTAAAATTCAATATTAATTTACAGTTTATATTTTAGATATTCTATCTAACTATTTTACCAGAAATGATTTAATTGTTTTACATTTTCAAATTGCTTTTACGAATTCAGAAAATGCTATAAATTAAAATTAAGACTGAACCTCACTAACCCGATCATCTTTCAAGTGATACTTCTTGCCTAACTTTTTACAAACTGCAAAGCCGGTTTCATCAAACTTTAGTCTTTCTCCTCCTTCTGAATACCAGCCGATAACTCGCGCCGGACTTCCAACAACCAATGCGTAATCAGGAACATCTTTAGTAACAACTGCACCGGCACCAATCATTGCGTGACGACCAATAGTAATTCCACAAACAATAGTACTGTTTGCACCTAATGATGCACCTTCTTTAACTAAAGTTTTTACATAATACTGTGCACCCACTTGCGGATATTTGCAACGAGGATTTAAAATATTTGTGAACACCATCGAAGGTCCGCAGAATACATAATCTTCTAGCGTTACACCTTCATATATTGAAACATTATTTTGAACTTTACAGTAATCGCCAATTGTAACATTATTACCGACATTTACGTTTTGTCCGAATACACATTTCTTTCCAATCTTTGCACCGGATTGAATATGTGAGAAATGCCATATTTTGGTTCCCTCACCAATTTCAACATCCTTATCAACTACAGCGTATTCGTTTATATAAAAATTAGATTCTGACTGGTTCATATTTCTTTACCTTTATAAAAATATTAATGTAATAGCACATTCATCCAATTAGATAATCATCTGTTTGATTATTTGTTGAGCATCGGACTCGCCTCGCTCGACGCGAGTCGAAGCGGGTGAAATTTTTCTTTTGCTTTTGTTATTTCAGCTCTTCGAATTTGATATACCGTCTCAATCGATGGTCTTGCATCATTTATTCCAAATCCCTTTCCTGCCAGTATGTTTTCATATACTCTTGTATGGAGATCAGTAAATCCTTCAGTGAATTCAACTTCTTTACCGTCTATAGTAATTGAGCGATGTGTTGTTCTTCCTGCATTCAATGCGTCTTGTGGAAGATCTTTTTTATCAATTGATAAATACCATTTTACTTCAGCGTTTTCAAGTTCAAGGTATCCGCTCATTTTATCAGCTTGCGATAAATGTACTTCACTATGCTGAACCTTTCCAAAGAACCACATTAGCAAATCAAAAAAATGAATACCGATATTAGTTGCAACACCGCCAGACTTTTCTGATATACCTTTCCACGAATAGTTGTACCACATTCCGCGCGAAGTTAAGTAAGTTAAAACAACCTGGTGTTTTGACTTTTGTCCGCGGGTTTGCGGATTGACATTTGAGTTTTCTTTTTGGATCTTTTCCTTAATCGCTATAAGCGATGGATGTACTCGTAACTGTAAAATAGTATATACCCTTCTTCCGCTTTCTTTTTCAAGTTCTTCAAGAACATCAAGATTCCAGGGATTTAACACAAGCGGTTTTTCACAAATAGCATCTGCACCAATTCTCAATGCTAATCTAATGTGAGCATCGTGAAGATGATTCGGTGAACATATTGTCAGGAAATCAACTCGTTTCTTCAGGATCATTGCGACGTAACATTTCTAAGTGTCTGTCAAATCTTTCAAATTCCGTAAAGAAGCTTGTATCAGGGAAATGACGATCGAGAATACCAACTGAATCGTGTGGATCAGTTGCTGCTACAAGATTATTCTTCGTATCCTGAATAGCTTTTAAGTGTCTTGGAGCTATATATCCGGCAACTCCGGTTATGGCAAAGTTTTTCATAAAGTAAGTCTTAGTTATTTTTGTGTATTATTTTTTCTATAAATATAAGTTTACAACCAAACAATCTTTCCAAAAGTATGACTTTTAAATGGAATTCTTCGGATAGTTATAATCCTAGTAATTTATCACTCATCCCTTGAAGACTTTATCTGATTTAATTCCTGCTTTCTCAAAAGCATTTCTTGTATCAAGAATAAGTTTCGAATTATTGTGGATAAAGCTGTAATCATAATTCGAGTGATCTGTACTTAAAAGTACGAGATCATAATTGTTTAAGTTCTCTATAGTTAATTCGATCGATTCCATTTCGTAATCATACTTACGTGTTTTAAAAAGTTTAGGTACATAAGGATCATTATAACTAACTTCAGCTCCTTTTTCTCTAAGTATTTCTATTAATTTCAGAGAAGGGGATTCGCGCATATCGTCAATATCTTTTTTATATGCAGCACCTAAAATTAATACTTTAGAACCATTCAAAGACTTTTTATTTTTATTTAGTGCTTCAGCAGCTTTTTCTATAACATAGTAAGGCATAAAAGTATTTATCTCACCAGCAAGTTCTATGAACTTAGTGTTGATATCGTACTCACGTGCTTTCCAGGTAAGATAAAAGGGATCAATGGGAATGCAATGTCCACCTAAACCCGGTCCCGGATAAAATGGTTGAAAACCAAATGGTTTTGTAGATGCAGCCTCAACAACTTCCCACACATCAATATTCATTCTGTCGAATACAATTTTAAGTTCATTAACCAAAGCTATATTTATTGATCTGTAAATATTTTCAAGAAGCTTGGTTGCTTCCGCAGCCCTTGGTGATGAGACGGGAACAGTTTTCACTATTACCTGATTGTAAAGTGTTAGTGCAATTTCCAGACAATCGGGAGTAACTCCGCCAACAACTTTTGGTATTGTTGAAGTAGAATATTTTGCATTATTCGGATCTTCACGCTCCGGTGAAAAAGCCAAATAAAAATCTTTTCCTACAACATACTTACTTACTTTTGATTTTTTATTTTATTTCTGACAGTCCCTGAGAGTGCTTCCTCAAATAACGGTTGAAGTATTTCTTCAGTTGTCCCCGGATAAGTTGAGGATTCAAGTGCAATGAATTGTCCTTTTTTCAAATACTGAGCAATTACTTTTCCAGAGTTTTCAATATAAGTCATATCAGGCTCACGATGTTCATTCAGCGGAGTAGGCACACAAATAATTATTGCGTCTGTTTCAGTCAATTTTCTAAAGTCTGATGTTGCTATAAACTTTTTGTTATGAATAACTTTTTTAATTTTATCTTCTTTAATATGCTTTATATAACTCTTTCCAGAATTAAGAATAGGAATTTTCTTTTCGTCAATATCAAATCCTATTGTAAAAAATCCTTTGTCAGCAAATTCAAGAGCTAATGGAAGTCCGACATAGCCCATGCCAATAATGCCTACAACAGCAGATTTATTGTTTATTTTTTTAATGAGTTCATTCTTCATAAAGGATTCCGTTATGTTAATAAATTATTTAGTCTATACTTTTTTACAATTCTAAAAATTCTGTTTCAAAGATATGTTTTTAGTACAATTATGCAATTATGTAATTCCAAGATCTTTAACATTATAATCCCGGATATAGCTTCGCCACGTCAGTCACATTAGAACTTATTATAAACTGCTAAAATTATATAATAGTTAAAAAACAGTAATTTTTGAACAATTATGATATAAATATTTGTTACAAAATCATAATTGTCTTAAATGCAATAAATATTAATAAACAAGGAGAGGAGCTTGGAATGAGAGCTTGAAAAAATTATTCCCCCTCAAATTGTTAATTGATATTTTTATTTAGAATAAATTAAAAATATAATACTATGTCTCTACCCAAAATATTTTATATACTATTTATTCAAATTAATTAATGTAAACTTAATGTATAATTTCTTATTTTACCATTAAGATTTGTCATTTTATAGATTAAACAATTGTAAAATTTGTCATCAATTCTTCAGGGGTATTCATGAATTCTGTATTAAAAAAAAATACACCTATCAATTTTGAAATTGTTACACAAAAAATTATAGACAGCAAATTAGATAATGTTGGTAATGCATCGATACGTGAGATAAAACGGCTCATTGATCAAATTGAAAAAGCAACAGGGGAAAGATTTGTAAGAATGGAAATGGGTATACCTGGCCTTCCTGCAACACAAATTGGAATCGAAGCAGAAATTGAAGCGCTTCGTAAAGGTGTCGCATCAATTTATCCGGATATTTTTGGAATTCCTCCTCTCAAGCTTGAAGCGTCAAGATTTGTTAAACTTTTTATGAATATTGATGTTAGTCCCGAAGGCTGCATACCAACAGTAGGATCAATGCAAGGCAGTTTTGCAGCTTTTCTTACCTGTAACAGATTAAATCCTAAAAAAGATACAACCCTTTTCATTGATCCGGGTTTTCCTGTTCATAAGCAGCAGATAAAAGTGCTAGGTCAGAAATATGAAGCATTTGATGTTTATAATTACCGCGGTGATAAACTTAGAAATAAACTTGAGAGTTATCTTTCTAAAGAGAATATATCTTGTATGTTATATTCAAATCCTAATAATCCTTCATGGATATGCTTTACTGAAAAAGAACTTAAGATAATAGGTGAGTTAGCCACAAAGTATGATGTTATTGTAGTTGAAGATCTAGCTTACTTTGCAATGGATTTTAGAAAGGATATGTCTAAACCCGGTGAACCTCCTTATCAGCTGACTGTTGCTAATTACACTGATAATTATGTTTTTCTCATTTCCAGCTCAAAGGCATTCAGTTATGCAGGACAAAGAATTGGTTTGATGATTATTTCTGATCAACTTTTCGATAGACAATATGGCGGATTAAAAAATTATTATTCATCTGATCGTTTCGGTTATGCAATGATTTTTGGAAGTATTTATGCTCTCAGTGCAGGAATAACTCATTCTTCTCAATATGCTCTTACTGCTATGCTTAAAGCGGTGAATGATGGTACTTTCAACTTTGTTGAAGTTGTACGTGAGTATGGAGAGAAAGCAAAGATCATGAAAAAATTATTTACCGATAACGGATTTAAAATTGTTTACGATAAAGATGAAGATCAGCCAATTGCTGATGGATTTTATTTCACTTTTTCTTATCCGGGAATGAACGGTGATGAACTTTTAAAAGAATTATTTTATTACGGTATTAGCGCAATTTCTTTGAAAATTACTGGAAGTGAAAGATTGGAAGGAATTCGTGCTTGTGTTTCGTTAGTTCAGCGTGATCAGTTTCCGGATCTTGAATACCGATTAAAACGATTTAACGAGGACCATACTTAGAGTAAGACTTGGATTGAGAATTTATTACTATTAAAAATACTACACTTCAGCCTAAGCCTCAACTTTGGCACTATCCAACAAAGAAGCTCAAGAGAATACCTGCTGCTACGGCACTTCCGATTACTCCGGCAACGTTTGGCGCCATTGCATGCATAAGCAAATGATTTGTTTTATCGTATTGTAGACCAATCATTTGTGATACTCGTGCACTGTCGGGCACAGCAGACACGCCTGAATTTCCTATCAGAGGATTTATTTTATTTCCTTCACTCAAAAATAAATTCATAAATTTTGCAAATAGAACGCCGCCTGTTGTAGCAATCATAAATGAAATTGCACCTAATGCAAAAATTCCTATTGAAGCAGGAGTAAGAAATGTTGTTGCCTGTGTTGAAGCCCCAACTGTAATACCAATAAGTATAGTTACTATATCTATCAATGGACCTTTTGCAGTATCTGCAAGTCTCTTCGTCACGCCACTTTCCTTTAATAGATTTCCAAAGAACAACATTCCTAACAAGGGAAGAGCAGAAGGAGTTATGAAAGTTGTAAGAAGTAGTCCAACTATAGGAAACATTATTTTTTCAGTTTTAGAAACCGTACGAGGCGGTTTCATTCTTATCTTACGTTCTTTATCATTAGTGAGTAATCTCATTATTGGCGGTTGGATAACAGGAACTAATGCCATATATGAATAAGCTGAAATTGCAATTGCACCCATAAGTTCAGGTGCAAGTTTTGATGATAAGAAAATAGCTGTAGGTCCGTCTGCGCCGCCGATTATAGCAATTGAAGCTGCCTGTTCAGGTAAAAAGCCAAGTGAAAGTGCAATTGTATATGCACCGAAAATACCAATCTGTGCAGCGGCACCAAGTAATATTAATTTTGGATTTGAAAGAAGTGTTGAGAAATCCGTCATAGCTCCTATTCCAAGAAAAATGAGCGGGGGATAAATACCTTTCAAAACTCCAAAATATAAATAGTTCATCACGCTGCCGGGTTCATAAACACCTAATTGCAAGTTTGCATCCTGCATAAAAGGAATATTACCCATGAGTATACCAAATCCGATTGGAATTAACAGTAAAGGTTCATAATCTTTTGTGATTGCCAGATAAATAAAAATTAATCCGACAGTTATCATTATGGCATGACCATAAGTAAGATTAGCAAAACCTGTATAACGAAAGAATTGATTAAAACCATCCAGAATGAATTCAAAAAACTTCTCCATGCTACGCCCCAATTTCTATGAGTACGCCGCCTTCAAGAACAGAATCGCCCTTACTTACATTTATAGACTTAACAGTTCCTTCTTTATCTGCGTTAATGTTATTTTCCATCTTCATAGCTTCAAGAGTAATAAGTTTTGTTCCAATTTTTATCTGATCACCAACCTTAACGTGAATATCAAGTATTACTCCCGGTAACGGAGATTTTATAAGTCCAGTTCCTTTAGGTGCTGTGGGAGAAGCGGTTTTTGTTGTGGCATTTATAGAATCAGTCGTGGGTACGGATACCGATCGAACAAGTTTTGGAGTTTTACTTTGTTGGATCGCTTTATCAATTTCAACTTTATATGTTGTTCCGTTAACTTCTAATTCAGCAACATTATCCTCAACATTAATTACATTAACATCATATTTATTGCCGTGGATCGTGAATTTAAATTGTTTCATAATTATTAATTCCTATTATCTTGGATATTGTCTCAGTCCGTAGATTTTAGAACTCCACGGAGAGTAAGTTCTCGACACTCGATTAATTGTAAGCACAGTGCTTTCCTGATCGTGCAATTCCTGCGAATAAAGATATAAAGCGGCTGCTATTGCTGCATTTATCTCGCCGGTTAATTCTGATTCTTTTTTTGAATCTTCTACCTGCCCTTTTTGAATGAGTTTTTTCTTGCTTCTAGACTGCAGAAATTTCGAGAGATTCAGAAAAACCAAATAAAGAAGTAAGAGCGAAGAAAATACTACTGCAATTCCGACAGCAGCAAGACCAAAACCAATCGGATCAACTTGTTCAAACTCTTCTGCATTTTCATGAATAAGTTGCGCAAGCGAATCTGCTTGTGCTGTTTGTATAAGTGCTAGAATTTTTGATGCTATCATAAATAAAATCATATTCATAACTTCCGATTATAAAGGGATGTTGGAATGTTTTTTCGGAGGATTAACATCTTTCTTTGTTGCAAGTGATTGCAGAGCACGAATTATTCTGAATCGCGTATTTCTTGGTTCAATCACATCATCAATGTATCCATACTTAGCTGCAATATAAGGTGTAGCGAATTTCTTTCTGTATTCTTCTTCACGCTCCTTGATAAAATTAATCCTTTCTTGAACATCGGATATGAGTTGCAATTCTTTATGATGAAGAACTTCCATTGCACCTTTGGGACCCATTACGGCAATTTCTGCTGTTGGCCAGGCATAATTAATATCTCCGCGCAAATGTTTTGAACTCATAACATCATAAGCTCCACCATAGGCTTTCCTCAAAATTATTGTCACTTTGGGAACAGTGGCTTCACCATAAGCGAATAAAAGTTTTGCTCCGTGTAAAATAATTCCGCCGTATTCTTGAGTTGTTCCAGGTAAAAAACCTGGTACATCTACAAACGTTACAATTGGAATATTAAAGGCATCACAGAATCTTACAAATCTTCCTGCTTTTCTTGAAGCATTAATATCAAGTACACCAGCAAGATAATTTGGCTGATTAGCAACTATGCCAACGGGCATTCCATTAAAACGTGCAAATCCTGTTACAATGTTTGGCGCAAAGTGTCTGGAAACTTCCAAAAATTCATTATAATCAACCACAGAGTGAATTACATCTTTTACATCATAAGGCTTTGTTGTTGCTTCGGGCAAGATATTGTTCAATCCATCTTCAAGCCTGTCTATTGGGTCATCGCAAGGAGCCAATGGAGGATCTTCAAGGTTATTTTGAGGCAGATAACTTAGAAGTTTTCTTATAAGAGAAAGGCCTTCTTCTTCGTCATCAGCTACAAAATGTGTAACACCGGATTTTGATCCGTGAACCATTGCTCCGCCAAGTTCTTCCTCCGTTACCTCTTCACCGGTTACTGTTTTAACAACTTTGGGTCCGGTAACAAACATGTAACTTGTGCCTTTGGTCATAATTGTAAAATCGGTAAGAGCAGGAGAGTAAACAGCTCCGCCGGCACATGGTCCAAAAACAGCAGATATCTGTGGAACCACACCTGAGGCAAGAATATTTCTTTGGAAAATATCTGCATATCCGCCCAGACTTTTTACACCTTCTTGAATTCTAGCACCGCCACTATCATTAATTCCAATTACTGGTGCACCAACTTTAATTGCTTTATCCATTATTTTACAAATCTTTTGTGCAAACATTTCAGAAAGTGATCCACCAAAGACAGTAAAGTCCTGTGAGAATACATAAACTAATCTGCCATCTATCGTTCCATAACCAGTAACTACACCATCGGAAAGATAAGTTTCTTTATCAAGTCCGAAGTCAATGCTTCTGTGACAAACAAACATGTCGAATTCCTCAAAACTTCCTTCATCAAGAAGTAAATCAATTCTTTCTCTGGCAGTTAGTTTGCCTTTTTTATGTTGAGTCGCAATTCGTTTTTCACCACCGCCAAGTTTCGCTTGTTGACGAAGAGCCATCAACTCTTTTATTTTATCTTCCATTGCCATAATTGTTATTCCATTAGTAATAAATAAAAATCTTTATTCCGATTTTGAACAGAATTCAGTAAGAACCCCGTTTGTTGATTTTGGATGAAGGAAAGCTATGTTAAGTCCTTCAGCACCTCTTCTCGGTTTTTCGTCAATAAGTTTTATATTTTTTGTCTTTGCATGATCGAGCGCTGATTGAAGATTGCTCACTGCAAATGCAAGGTGATGAATGCCTTCACCTTTTTTCTCAATAAATTTTCCTATTGGACCTTCAGCATCCGTAGATTCAAGTAGTTCTATTTTAGTTTGTCCTACCTGAAAGAATGCGGTTTTAACCTTTTGATCTGTGACTTCTTCGACAGCATAACATTTAAGACCAAGAACAGTTTCATAAAACTTAATTGATTCCTCAAGGTTTTTAACAGCAATACCGATGTGCTCAATGTGTGTAATATTCATTTTAAAGTCCTTTTAGAAATGAAATAGTTTGAACAAATTATCTCAATATTAACAATTGATAAATACAAAATTATTAGTGCAAAATCGCCCTATTTTGACAAAGTATATGCCACCGTTTAATATGATCTAATATTGTGTTTATTTGAATTTAAGTTAAAAACTTAAAACAATTAAATTATATAATAAGCAGAACTGAGAAAGATTTATTCTTATATTTGAGAAGTTGAGTGATTCAATTAAATTTAATTTTCCACAACAATTGATAACTCTTCACTTATTAAATCTTTTTAAGTCAAATTCTTGCAAGAAATATTGTGTATCTCTATATTTACACGCTAAAATTGAAGTTTTTAATAGATTGTGTTTAGTTTTGCTAAATGTGATTTTTAGGCTGCCGGGGTGGCGGAATTGGTAGACGCACAGGACTTAAAATCCTGTGGGTGTTTTCACCCGTGCCGGTTCGAGTCCGGCCCTCGGTACTTAAAATAATTAAGAATTAAGAATGAAATGAGAAAGCAAATTCTTAATTTTTCATTTTTAATTGTTAATTGATTAGGGTTCTTAGCTCAGTTGGTTAGAGCGTCTGCTTGACGTGCAGAAGGTCAAAGGTTCGAATCCTTTAGAGCCCACGATCAGAATTAGAAATAAATTAGATAATCCTGATTATTCGAGTGTGGTCAAAGGTTCTCCAAAGGGATTCCTTCGGAAGAATCCTTTAGAGCCCACAACATCGGAGTTAACTCCGATTTTTTTATTGAAATTATATTTATGAATAAAATTAAAATTACATTTCCGGATGGTGCAGTAAAGGAATTTGATAATGGTATTACAGCTTATCAAATTGCTCAATCTATTTCTAATAGGCTTGCTGATGATGCACTTGCCGTAAAATTTAACGGCTTAATAATAGATTTGCACAGACCTATTAATGAAGATGGCATCATCAAATTTCTTTCTTTCGATGATGAAGAAGGAAAAGAAGTCTACTGGCATTCTTCATCTCATTTGATGGCTCATGCCGTTCAATCACTTTATCCGGAAGCCAAATTTGGTGTAGGTCCTGCAATTGAAAATGGTTTTTACTACGATATAGACATTAATTCGCAGCTCTCTGAAGAAGATTTAGTAAAGATTGAAAAACGAATGGAAGAAGTTTCAAAAGAGAACAGTTCTTTCAAACGAAGAGATCTTTCTAAACAGGAAGCAATAGAATTCTTCAAAGAAAAAGGTGATAACTATAAGCTCGAAATTCTTGATGAGCTTGATGAAGATTCAGAACAGATAAGCATTTATGGAGAAGGTGATTTTACTGATTTATGCCGCGGACCTCATCTTCCTTCAGCGGGAAAAATAAAATATGTAAAGCTGCTCAGTGTTTCGGGTTCATATTGGCGAGGTGATGAACATAATAAAAGAATGCAAAGAATTTACGGCATTTCTTTTCCTAAGAAAAAAATGCTCGATGATTATATCGCTTTTCTTGAAGAGGCAAAGAAAAGAGATCATAGAAAACTTGGCAAACAGCTAGACCTTTACAGTGTTCATGAAGAAGCCGGAGCCGGTTTGATTTACTGGCATCCTAAAGGTGCAAGAGTAAGATTAGAGATAGAAGACTTCTGGCGTAAAGCTCATCTTGAAAACGGCTATGAAGTTTTATATTCCCCGCATATGGGAAAAAGCTGGTTATGGGAAACATCAGGTCATCTGGATTTTTATAAAGACAGTATGTACACGAGTATGAAAATAGATGAACAGGATTACTACATCAAACCGAT
Source organism: uncultured Ignavibacteriaceae bacterium (assembly GCA_963714415.1). Classification (GTDB taxonomy): domain Bacteria; phylum Bacteroidota; class Ignavibacteria; order Ignavibacteriales; family Ignavibacteriaceae; genus JAGXRK01. The sequence goes on along the minus strand of CAVQOL010000022.1, from coordinate 36,701 downwards.
GAATTGTCCTTTTCATATTATGATCTATAAAACTCATTTAAGAAGTTATCGTGATCTTCCTTTGCGTTGGGCTGAACTTGGCACTGTATACCGTTATGAAAAAAGCGGTGTGCTGCATGGACTTCTTCGCGTAAGAGGTTTTACACAAGATGATGCTCACATTTTCTGTACTCACGAACAGATTGAAGAAGAAGTAATTAAGACAATAAGATTTGCAAAAATGATTTTAGGCGCTTTTGGATTCGAAGATATGAATTATTATTTATCTACAAAGCCAGAAGACGCAGTTGGTGAAATAGAACTCTGGGATAAAGCTGAGGATTCACTCAAACACGCGCTCGAATCAGAAAATCTTACTTATGAAGTTGATGAAGGTGAAGGTACTTTCTACGGTCCTAAAATAGATATTAAGATAAAAGATGCTTTAGGAAGAGAATGGCAATTAAGTACCATTCAGTTTGATTTTAATCTTCCAGAACGATTTGATATGAGTTATATTGGTGAAGATGGAAAAGAACACAGACCGTATATGGTTCACCGTGCTTTGCTCGGATCTATCGAACGTTTTTTCGGAATATTACTTGAACATTATGCCGGTGAATTTCCCTTATGGCTCGCTCCTGTTCAGGCAGTAATTGTTCCTGTTTCGCAAAACTTCTTTGATTATGCTATATCAGTTAAAGATGAATTAGTTAAAAAAGGAATCCGAACTGAACTTGATGAAAGAAATGAAAAGATCGGTTATAAAATAAGAGATTGGGAAACCAAAAAGGTTCCTTACATGCTCATTGTTGGTGAGAAGGAAAAAGAAGCCGGCACAGTCTCAGTTCGCAAGCATAAAGAAGGCGATCAAGGTGCTTTGGCTTTGTCTGAATTTATTGATAAAATTGCATCTCAAATTATAAATAAGATTTAAATAGTCATTTAAAGAGGTCAAATATCGCTCAAAAGTCATTTGTAAGAGTAAACGAAGAAATTAAATCTTCGAAAGTTAGGGTTATAGATGTTGATGGTACCCAATTGGGAATTTTTACTGTTCGTGATGCAATCAAACTATCAGAAGAAAGGGGATTTGATCTCGTAGAGATTGCTCCTCAAGCTGTTCCACCAGTTTGTAAAATTATTGATTTTGGAAAATTTAAATATGAGCAGCAGAAAAGAGAAAAAATCCAAAAGAAAAATCAGACAGTAAGTATTCTTAAAGAAATAAGATTACATCCTAATACTGATGTTCACGATTTTGACTTCAAAGCCAAGCATGCAATAAATTTTCTTGAAGAAGGTAATAAAGTAAAAGTATCGGTGATGTTTAAAGGAAGAGAAATGGCTTATACGGAAAAGGGTGAAGAATTATTAAACCGTTTTATTGAAAGGATGGACGACCTTGCTAAAGTTGAATCTCCTATAAAATTGGAAGGGAGAAATATGAATGTAATTTTAGCTCCGCAATCGAAAAAAGGAAAAAAGAAATAATAACAGGATTAAATTATGCCTAAGATGAAAAGTAACAGAGGTGCTTCAAAATCATTTAAGAAAACAGCATCCGGTGGATTTAAAAGAAAAAAGGCTTACAAAAGTCATATTCTTACTTCCAAATCAACAAAGAGAAAAAGACAGCTACGTAAACCTACTATGGTTTCCGCTGCTGAAGAAAAACGTTTAAAAATAATGCTTCAATAAGTTAGAGGATAAAGATGCCACGTACAAAAAATAAAGTTGCTTCGCACAGAAGAAGAAAAAAAATATTAAAGCTTGCTAAAGGTTACTGGGGAAGCAGAAGTAAAGTTTATACTATCGCCAAGGGTTCGGTGGAAAAAGGTCTCGTTCATGCATACAGAGACAGAAAACTGAAGAAAAGAACTTTCAGACAATTATGGATTGTTAGAATTAACGCTGCTGCTAGAGAAAACGGAATAACTTATTCAAGATTAATAGATGCAATGAATAAGAAAGGCGTTGAAATAAACAGAAAAGTTCTTGCAAGTCTTGCTGTTGAAAATCCATCTGCTTTTGCTGAATTAGTTAAATTTTCAACCAACTAATTTGAAATACCCTCGCGGAACAATTGTTAACTCAATTTTTTCGAGGGTATTTTTCTATTTTAAATATTATGCTTGATGAACAAATAATCTCAATAAAAAAAGATTTCATCAAAAATATTGATGAAGCAAAATCATCTGCCGACCTTGAGGAAATTAGAATTAAGTACCTCAGTCGAAACGGACTGCTCTCACAACTCTTCGATAAGCTAAAGGAAGTTCCCCAAAAACAAAAACCTCAAATGGGAAAAGATTTGAATTTTCTTCGTAATGAACTAACGGAAAAATTCGAGTCAAAGCAAAAAGAGTTTGAATCTTTTAAGGACGAAAAAAAATCTTTAATTGATTTAACTTTACCCGGCAATCAATATCGGATCGGCGGAAAACATATTCTAACTCAAACACTTGATGAAATAAAATCAATTTTTAAAAGTTTAGGATTTTCTGTTCATGAAGGTCCCGAAGTTGAATCAGATTATTACAATTTTGAAGCGCTAAACTTTCCTGCTGATCATCCTGCACGGGATATGCAGGATACATTTTTTATCAGCGAAAATTTTTTATTAAGAACTCATACAACCCCTGTTCAGGTTCGAATAATGGAAAATCAAAAACCTCCTGTTAGAGCAATAATGCCGGGAAGAGTTTACAGGAATGAAGCTGTCAGCGCAAGAAGTTATTGTATGTTCCATCAGGTAGACGGAATTTATGTTGATACAGATGTAACATTTGCAGAATTGAAGGGAACTCTTGTTTCATTTGCAAAACAATTTTATGGTGAAGATCTTAAATACAGATTCAGACCAAGTTTCTTTCCATTCACGGAGCCAAGTGCAGAAATGGATATTACTTGTTTTCTTTGCAAAGGTAAAGGATGTAAGATTTGTAAAAACACAGGCTGGCTTGAAATATTAGGCTGTGGAATGGTTGATCCGAATGTTTTCAAATTTGTTGACGTTGATCCTGAAAAATTTACGGGATATGCATTCGGAATGGGCATTGAAAGAATCGGTCTGCTTAAATACGGAATTACAGATATAAGAATGTATTTTGAAAATGATCTTAGATTCTTAAAACAGTTTTGATACGGAGTAAAAATTGAGAATCTCACTTAATTGGTTAAAAGAATACGTCGATCTCGAAGGAATTCCTGTTCCCGAGATTATTCAAAAACTTACTATGTCCGGACTAGAGGTTGAGGATTACACTGATCAGTCTGAACTTTATAAAAAAATAATTGTTGGTGAAGTAAAGGAAGTTCAAAAACACCCAAACGCAGATAAGCTTACCGTATGTAAAGTATATGATGGAAAAGAAGAGCTTCAGGTTATTTGTGGTGCGCCAAATGTTGAAGCCGGTCAGAAAGTAGTGTTTGCAACTGTTGGCTCTATAATCCCTCATGGTAAAATTCAACTTAAAAAAGCAAAAATTAGAAGTATTGAATCAAATGGAATGATATGTGCTGAAGATGAACTTTTACTTGGTGATGATCATACCGGGATAATGGTTTTAGATAATAAACTCAGTGCCGGAACTGAAATTTCAAAAGCTCTCGGTTTAGATGATGTGATTATGGAAATTGGTGTTACACCAAATCGGCCTGATGCATTGTCACACATTGGAGTTGCAAGAGATCTTGCAACCATTTTCAATAAAAAGTTAAACTATCCGGAGCTTAAACTTACCGAAACTAAAAAAGATATAACATCTGTTGCCTCAGTTGAAATTGAAGATAGTGTTAATTGTCCGAGATATATTGCTAAAGTTGTGAAAGATATTGAGATCAAGGAATCTCCTGATTGGTTGAAAAGAAAAATTTCACAATTAGGATTAAGACCAATTAATAACGTAGTTGATGTTACAAACTTCATTTTGCACGAACTTGGTCAACCTCTTCATGCATTTGATTTAGATTTACTTGCTAAAAAGAAAATTATTGTACGCAGCACAAAGGAAGAGAAAAAATTTACTACACTTGATTCCAAAGAAAGAAATCTTCCTTTAGGTACTTTGATGATTTGTGATGGTGAAAGAGAAGTGGCAATTGCCGGTGTTATGGGTGGAGAGAATTCTGAGATTACACAATCAACAAAAAATATTTTAATTGAAAGTGCTTATTTCAATCCTTCAAGCATCAGAAGAACTTCTAAAAAATTACAGCTAAGTTCAGATTCATCCTACAGATTTGAACGAGGAACAGATTATAATAATGTAGCCTTTGCTGCAGAAAGAGCTGCTCAATTAATCGCAGAAATTTCCGGTGGAAAAATCTGTAAAGGATATATTGATGCTTATCCGTTTCCAATAAAGAACAAAGAGGTTCAGCTCAGATATAATAGTGTTCAAAAGATTCTTGGATATGATGTTCCTAAAGAAAAAATTAGAAGCATTCTTACTAAACTTGGCTTTATCGAATTAAGCAGCGATGAAAATACATTTACTGTCTCCGTTCCCGGTTTCAGACCAGATGTAGAAAGAGAAATTGATCTGATAGAAGAGATTGCAAGAATTCACGGCTACGATAATATTCCAACCATATCCAGAATCAATATAACTCTTGGTGAAAAGCACGATGATTCTGAATTTGCTGATATAGTTCGTGAATCGGCTATTTCTCTTGGATTTTATGAGATGATAAATAATCCGCTCGTTCCTGAAAATCATTCAAGAATTAGCGGCAATCCGATAGCTATATCTAATCCGTTAAGTGCTGATATGGCTAATCTGAGGACTTCTCTTTTATCAGGTGCGCTTTCTGTTGTTTCCCGAAATATCAATAAAGGAGTTAAAGATTTAGCTTTATTTGAAATTGGAAATGTTTTCCAAAAACTAAATAAACATCAGATAGATTCTTTTTCCGATTTCAATGAAAATCAGAATATTATATTTGTTTTAAGTGGAAAAGAATCAGATAAAACCTGGAATTCACCTGAAAATCTTTTTAATTTTTATTCACTTAAAGGTTTACTTAAAACATTTATTAAGAAAATTTCTCTTGACAATGTTTTAACTGATTTATATTATACCGATGTAAATAGTAATTTTGACTTAGTTTTTGCTAAAAAGTACAATTCGGAAGTAATTGGAGCGGGTGGAAGAGTAAAAAAACAGCTCTTGGATTTATTTGATATTAATCAGAACGTATTTTGTTTTGAATTTAATCTTGATAAACTAAAACAAATACCTCAAAAATCTAAAAGCTTTACTGAACCGCTTAAGTATCCGAAAATTATAAGAGATTTTGCATTTTTATTTGATGAATCAGTTAATTATGGTGATGTAAAGAGTTATATTACAAAGTATTCTTCATCATTACTTAAGAGTGTAGATCTTTTTGATGTATTTGAAAGTGACAGCCTGGGTAAGGGAAAGAAAAGTATGGCATTCACGCTTGAATTTTATGATGAAAGCAGAACATTAACTGAAGAAGAAGTTGAAAAAGATTTTAATAATCTTATTTCTAAAATAACAAAAGATTTTAGCGCAACATTAAGAGGAAGCAAGTAAGTGGATCATACAAAGTATGAAAGCCTGATTAACGATCTTTCTTCAATAGAAGCGGAAGTAGCTACACTTAAAGATAAGTTAAGCGATAACTATTCCCGTACTGACGAAATTGAAGAAATAACTCAGCGTTTCAAGCAGGAGAATTCCTTACTTAAAAGCAAATTAACTGAATTAGAAATTGAAATTGAAAATCTGAAAAAAGAACCTGATACTTTTAATATATTAAACAGTAAAGAGAGGGAAACTCTTAAAACTAAAATTCAGGATTTAATTTCCAGAATAGATTATCATTTATCTGCCGATCATTAATCCCTTTGGGAAAGGTAGATTATTGTTCATTACATTAACTGTTTGTTAGATGGACAGACATCATGACTGAAAAAAAGAAGCTAAAAATAAAAATATTTGACAAAGAATATTCCCTGCTTGTAGAGAATGAAGAGATAGCTAAAGAGCTGGCTATATATGTGAATAAAGTAATGGAAGAAACTAAAGACGAACTTCCTGATCAACCTGCACAAACAATAGCAATAATAGCGTGTCTTAACATAGCGTATGATTTATTTATTGAAAAAAATAAGAACAGGGAATTCCTCATTCAAGCTTCAGATAAAGTGAAAAAGATAAAGCTTCTTCTTAAAGAAACGGAAGTGTCTGACCCATCTTAAATTTAACCGCGCTGCTGCCAGCATAAATAGAAAACTAACAGTTAGTTCTAATAGGGAGCACGGACTTCGGCGTGTATTACAGGCCTCATTTCGGCTTACCTCGATTTATCGGGGTTTTCGGGAATTTCGACTTTGTCGGAACAGTGGAAGTAAAAAGCGTTCGAGCGTATTCCCGAGCGTGTATAAATAGGGTTTTCCCTATTTATCAAGTGTAGCAGTGCGGTATTTAAATTAAATATCCCAGTTTGGAGGAAAAATGGAACTTGTTGTAATAATACCTATGGTCCTGGTTTTGATGGTATTGTTCTTCTATCTTGGATGGTGGTTCAACTCAAGAGTTGGTAAGAAAAGTATTGTTTCCGCAGAGGAAAGAGCTACGATTATTATACAGGATGCACAGAAAGAAGCCAGTAATCTTAAGAGAGAAAAATTATTAGAAGTAAAAGATGAATGGTACCGTAAGAAAGTTGAGTTTGATACCGAAGTTAATCAAAAAAGACAAAAACTTTCTAATCTTGAAAAACAGATTCAGGCACGTGAAGAAAACAGCGAAAGAAAATTTGATCTTGTATTAAAGAAGGAAAAAGAAAACAGAAAACTTGAAAAAGAATTGCAGGATCTTAAACCTCAATTAGATCAAAGAGCTTTAGAAGTTCAAAAACTTGAAGCTGAACAAAATGAACGTCTTGAAAAAATATCAGGTCTAAGTTCTGAAGAAGCAAAGAAAATGCTTATGGAGAACATGGTTCAGCAGGCTAGACAGGATGCAAGTCAGTCAATAAAAGAAATTCAGGATCGTGCGAAATTAGAAGCAAAAAAAGAAGCTCAGAAAATTATTGTTCAGGCTATCCAAAGAACTGCCGCAGATCATTCAATTGAAACAACAGTATCAGTAGTTCAGATTCAGAATGATGAAATGAAAGGTCGTATCATCGGTAAAGAAGGCAGAAACATCAGAGCTTTTGAAGCTGCTACCGGTGTTGATGTAATTGTTGATGATACACCCGAAGCTGTTATTCTTTCTTCATTCGATCAATTCAGAAGAGAAATTGCTAGAGTTTCACTTGAAAGACTTATTGCTGATGGAAGAATTCATCCGGCAAGAATTGAAGAAATTGTTCTGAAAGTAACAACCGAACTGGAAGAAGAACTTGTTAGAGAAGGTGAAAATACTATTCTTCAACTTGGTTTGCACAATATGCATCAGGAATTAATTAAGCATATCGGCAGAATGAGATACAGATCCAGCTATGGACAAAATCTTCTTCAACATAGTGTTGAAGTTGCTTACCTTACAGGTATTATGGCTTCTGAACTGGGACTTGATCCATCTTTAGCAAAAAGAGCCGGACTTCTTCACGATATCGGTAAAACTGTTGATAAAAGTATTGAAGGACCTCATGCGTTAATTGGATACGATTTAGCAAAAAAATATAAAGAGAATCCGATTGTTGTAAATGCAGTTGGTTCTCATCATGAAGATATTGAAATGGAACATCCGATTTCAGTATTGGTTCAGGCTTCCGATGCAATAAGCGGCGCTCGTCCCGGTGCAAGAAGAGAACCTCTTGAAGGGTATGTTAAACGTCTTGAAAATCTGGAATTGCTTGCCAAATCTTTTGAAGGTGTTGCAAAAACTTATGCAATCCAGGCTGGAAGAGAAGTTAGAGTTGTTGTTGAACAGGAAAAAGTTGACGATGTTCTAGCAGAAAAACTTGCTCACGATATTGCTGCTAAAATTGAAGAAGAAATGGACTATCCCGGACAAATTAAAGTTACTGTGATTCGTGAAGTTCGAAAAATTGGTTACGCAAAATAATTTATTTGAAAGGGCTTAATTGCCCTTTCTTTTTTATGACTAAGAAAAAATTAAAAATAGCTATCACCGGAAATATCGGATCGGGCAAATCAACTTTTTCCCGATTCATTGAAGAAGCCGGATATAAAGTTATAATTGCTGATGAGTTGTCAAAAAGAATTCTTGCAAACGATGATATTGTAAAAGAAAAAGTTATAAAAGCATTTGGTAAGGAATCATATCACAACGGTAAACCCAATAAAAAATTTCTTGCTCAAATTGTTTTTAATGATAATAAGAATCTTTCCCGTTTAGAATTAATTCTTCATCCAGTAGTAATAAAAAATTCTGTTGAAATGATGGAGTTACATCTAAAAAAAAATGACATTGTTTTTTTAGAAGCTGCTCTTATCTATGAAGCCGATATGGAACAGTATTTTGATTATGTGATCTTAATAACTGCAGATAGAGAATTAAGATTTCAGAGAAAGAAAAAATTTGAGAATTATTCTGAAGAGCAATTCGCAAAAAGGGAAGAAATGCAAATTCCCGAAGATGAAAAACGTAAAAGAGCCGATTTTATATTTAGCAATGATTCTGATTTAGCAGCTTTGCAGCAAAAAGTAAACTTACTTTTTATAATTTTGCAGCAACCCTTGCCTTACAAAAATTTATAAATTCTCCGTTCAGCAGAATCAATTTACTCAATTTGTTAAACTTCGCTTAATTTTATTCATAAAGAAATTTGTTTTAATTTTGGATTGCACAATTCAAGGAGTATGCAGTGTCCATTTTCAATAAGCTCTTAGTACAGTTGGTGCAATTAATGCCCAAAACGGTTGTGGGGTTTTTTTCTAAAAAATATATTGCGGGTGAAAGCCTGACAGATGCAATAAGGGTTGTTAAAGAATTAAATGCTAAAGGAATCCATGCAACAATGGATGTTCTCGGGGAATCAGTCACAAACAAAGAAGAAGCAGTTGCTGACAAAAATCTATGTCTTCAGACTTTAAATGCTATAGCTGAAAACAATCTGCTTGCAAATCTTTCAATCAAGCCTACTCAAATGGGTTTAGCAATTGATGAAAATTTTGCATATGAACAGGTTCTTGAGTTAGTAAAGCGCGCACACGAGATAAATAATTTTGTTAGAATTGATATGGAGGATTCTCCTTTCACCGATGCTACCATAAATCTCTTCAAAAGAGTTTATGAACAATTTAAAAATGTCGGAATAGTTCTGCAATCATATCTGAAACGAACTTATGATGATGTTGTTATTCTAAACAAGCTTGGAACTACTTATCGTATTTGCAAAGGCATTTATGTTGAACCTTCTATAATTGCATATAAAGACAAACAAGCAATCAGAGATAATTTTATGAAAGCTCTGAAAGAAATGTTTAAGAATGGAAATTATGTAGGTATTGCAACACACGATAAATATTTAATTGATGAATCATACAAGCTGATTAAGGAAATGAATATTCCAAAAGAAAAGTTTGAATTTCAAATGCTGCTGGGTGTAAGAGAAGATTTAAGAGACAAAATAAACAATGACGGTTATAAAATTCGTGTCTATGTCCCGTTTGGAAAAGACTGGTACGCTTATTCTATCAGGCGACTTAAAGAAAATCCGGCTATGGCTGGACACATAGTTAAAAGCATTTTAAGTTTCGGAAGATTATGATTGTTTTAGGAATAGAAAGTTCATGCGATGAAACATCGGTTGCAATATTAAAAAACGGAGTGGTTACTGTTAATTTAATTTCTTCTCAGGATTTTCATAAAAATTACGGCGGAGTTGTGCCTGAACTATCAAGTCGGGCACATCTTCAAATTGTTAATCCTCTTGTCAAAAATGCACTTCAAAAAAGCTCTGTTATACTTAATGATATTGATCTAATCTGTGCAACTGCCGGTCCTGGTTTAATTGGGGCTTTACTGGTCGGTTTAACTTATGCAAAGGGTTTATCATATTCATTGAACAAACCGTTCATTGGAGTTAATCATATTGAAGGTCATATCTTTTCCGGATTTCTGATGGATGAAAAACCTGAGTTTCCTTTTCTTACATTGGTTGTTTCAGGAGGACACACTTTATTGCTTCTCGTAAACAGCTTTACAGAAATAATAAAACTTAGGTTCCACTGTTGATGATGCAGCAGGAGAAGCATTTGATAAAGTTTCAAAAATGATAGGACTTGGTTATCCCGGCGGACCAAAAATTCAACAAGCGGCTATGCAAGGCGATGAAAAGAAAATTAAATTTCCCATTGCACAGTTAAAAGATCCTTATAATTTTTCTTTCAGTGGAATTAAAACATCTGTATTGCGCTATGTGCAATCTTTAAATAGTAGCTTGATGAAAAAACTATATGCGATATTTCGGCTTCTTTTCAGTACGCTGTTGTGCAAGCTTTGATTCGTAAGCTTGAAAAAGCGATAAAGAATTTTCCTGTAAAATCTATTTCAGTTGTTGGCGGAGTTGCAGCCAATAAGTTATTAAGAGATTCAGCATCATTGCTTGCAGAAAAATATAAATTAAAACTTGTTATTCCGTCTTTAGAATATTGCGGTGATAATGCTGCAATGATTGCATTTCGTGGTCAATCACTATACGAAGCTGGAATCAGAGATACACTTGAAAGCAAACCGTTTCCGGGTTTATTAGAAAATCACTTTAAGAGTTTGAATTAAAAATGAACACAAAAAACGAATTGAAAGAACTTCGTGATGAAGTTAACCTGCTTGATGATAAAATTATATCTCTGTTAATAGAGAGACTTGAAAAATCAGTATCTATCGGTAAGTTGAAAAAAGAATTATCAATGGAATCATATACTCCCGTGCGCGAAAAAGAAATTCTGAACCGAATTAACTCAATGGTTAGCGATGATAAGTTAAGAATTCATGTAAAAAGAATATTCGAAAGAATTATTGATGAATCACGGGCGGTTCAGCGAAAAATTAAATTATAAAATCCAATCAATCATATAAATTTTAATTTGAAAAAATTATTCACTAAAAAAGAACTGATTGCAATAGTTGTTGTGTTTATCTCTATAATCAGTTTAGGTTACTGTACTTTCTTCACTTCAAATTACTATTCTGCAGAAGAACCAATAATTTTTGAAATCAAAGAAGGCGAATCATTTATCTCTGTTGCGAACAGATTAATAAATCTTAATGTCATTCCAAGTAAAACAAATTTCAGAATTGCTGCATTTATTTACGGTGCAGAAAAAAATATTAAAGCTGCTCGTTATAAAATTCCAAATGGACTAAGTTATCTGGAATTACTCGATCTTTTTATTTATGGACCGGCAGATTATTTAAGAAATATCAGAGTAAATGATGGACAGACTATTAAATGGCTTTCAGCAAAAGTGAGAAGAGATCTAAGAATTGATAGTGCTGCCTTTGCTAATACTGCTCGAAATCCTGAATTTATAAAATCACTTGGATTAAAATATCAGACAATGGAAGGATATTTATTTCCAGGTAATTATAAAATTTATGAAAGAAGTTCTCCTGAAGAAGTAATAAAAATATTTTTTCAGGGCTTTAATGATTTTTGGAACGATTCATTAAAATCTCGTGCAAAAGAAATTGGGTTTTCAATTCATCAAGTTATAACTCTGGCTTCAATAGTAAAGGGTGAAACACACCTTGTTGAAGAAATGCCTCGCATAGCTGGTGTTTATTATAACAGATTAAAATTCGGAATGCGACTTCAGGCTGATCCAACTATTCAATTCTTATTGCCCGGTGGTTGGAGAAGATTACTATATAATGATTTGCGTATTGAATCTCCATATAACACATATAAGTACGCTGGACTTCCGCCGGGACCAATAAATAATCCTGGTAAAAATCCGATACTTGCAGTACTATATCCGGAAAAGCATAATTATTTGTATTTTGTAGCCAGCGGAAATGGCGGACATAAATTTGCACGCATCTTATTCCGAACATTTAAAGTATGTAAGAGAATACAGGAAATGGTTAAGAGCTCAACAAATAAAATAAAATTTGCATCAGCAGTATTGTTTTTATTCTTTTTATCAAACTGTGCAAATCAATTACCTCCCGGCGGTGGTGATGTTGATACAACTCCTCCTGAAATTATTTCTGTTTATCCGGAAGACGGAACGACTAATTTTTCAGACGATCATTTCGAATTAGATTTTTCTGAATATGTTGACAAAAGAAGTTTTAAAGAAGCGATTTTTATTTCTCCCACCATTGAAGGTGAACTGGATATTAGCTGGACGGGGAAAAGTGTAACCGTTACTTTTCCAAAAGGCTTGAGAGAAGATTTCACTTATGTTGTCACAATCGGTACAGATGTAATCGATCTGAATAACAGAAATCGTATGGCACAGTCCTTAAATTTTTCTTTTGCGACAGGAGATAAGATTGACAGAAGAAGTATTTCGGGAAAAGTACACGATAAAGAAGCCGACGGAGTTCTTATATATGCTTACAAAGTGGCAAATGATACAACTGATTATCTAAGCACTAAACCCGATTATATTTCTCAGGTTGGGAAAGATGGCAGTTTTAAATTGAATGGACTTGCTGAAGATAACTATAGAGTATTCGCAGTTAAAGATCAGTTAAGAGATATGCTGTTCCAGTCTGCCTCAGATAAGATAGGGATGCCGTTCTCAGATATATCATCTGAAGGATAATGACTCAACTTTTACAGGATTAAATTTCTTCCTAATGTCTGCTGATACTTCAAAACCGAGACTTATCAGCGCAGTAATGACGGATAATCGGCACATATTAGTTACTGTCTCTAGACCAATTGACTCAACAGTTATTTCATCTTATAATTTTTCTATAATAGATTCAACAGAAAATATTGAGTTTGGAGTTTTATATGCATTCAAAGGAAACACAAAACCAGAAGAACTTGTGGTAGTTACTGATGAAAATATCCCTTATCAAAATTTATTATTTCTGCGCGCCGATAGACTAATTGATAAAGCAGGTAATCTTTTTACGGATGATTATGCATCATTAACTGTTTCGGAAAGAGTTGATACATCAGCTATAAAAATATTTAAAACTTTTCCTGCTGATCTCAGAAAGCTTGATTTCAAGAATCCAGTTATACGTTTTTATTTTGACGATGCATATACCAGAGATAAAATAAATAATGCAATTTCTTTTACAGATACTTTGGGAAATAGCATTCCGTTCACTCTCAATTTTCCTGATGATGCAACTTTGGATATTGTTTCTGCAAGAGATTTACAGAATGATAAAGATTATCTGATAAATATTAATCTTACTCAATTTCAAGATGCATCCGGAAATTTTAGCGATACTACTTTTGTCTATAGGATCAGAACGATCAGTGGACTTGAATTTACAGGTGTATCTGGTAATATTAAATCAGAATCTTTTCAGGATTTTATTTTAATTCTTCAGAGCAGTGAATCTGATCTATTACAATGTCAACAGACAGTTAATACAAAATCGGAGTTCAGTTTTGAACGGATAGATGCGGGTAAATATTTATTATGGGGATTTTATGACACAAATCAGAATGAGAAATATGATTACGGCTATCCTTCACCGCTTGAGTATTCAGAACGATTTTTTGTTTATAAAGATACTTTAGAATTAAAACCGCGGTGGAGTATTACGGATATATTGTTTGAGATCAAATAGAGAAGTACTATAAAATTATTCAGCCTGATAAATGATCCTGCCTCGTTTAATAGTCATACAATTCAAATTTCTTCCCACATTATAAACTATATCGGAATATTCCTTAGCACTAAAAACAGCAAAGTCGGCCTCTTTACCAATTTCAATGCTGCCGGAAGTTTTATTGCGATTGACAGATTTTGCAGAATTAATTGTTACTGCACTTATTGTCTCTTCGATTGTCATTCCCATTTTTAGTGCTGCAAGGCTCATAATTAAATGAATGTTGTTTATATGTGAAGAACCCGGATTGTAATCTGTTGATAAAGCAACTAGTGCTCCGTTGTCGATTAATTTTCTAGCAGGAGCATATTGGTAATTGAGGAAGAATGATACACCAGGAAGAAGATCACAAACAATATCGTGATCAGATAATTTATATATATCAGCTTCTTCAATTACTTCTAGATGATCAACGCTTATAGCATTGTGTTCGAGTGCAATATCAATTCCACCAATACTGTTAAATTGATCTGTATGGAGTTTTATGCCAAGCCCAAGTTCTTTTGCTTTTAAAAATACAAGATCAACTTCTTGAGACGAGAAAGCTGTCTTCTCACAAAATGCATCACAAAATTCTGCAAGTTTGTTTTGAGCAATGTAAGGAAGCATTTTATTTGTTATTTCATCAAGATAAGATTGATGATCATTTCGGAATTCGGGAGGATAAGTATGTGCACCGAGAAAAGTTGGAATAATATCTATTGCATAAAGTTCATCAATAACTCTTATTGCGTTAAGAAGTTTAATCTCATTTTCAAAATCTAATCCGTAACCGCTTTTAATCTCGAGTGTTGTTACACCCTGACGAATAAATTCTTCTACTCTTGGTTTGATTATTTCAACCAATGAATGAAGTGAAGTTTCTCTAACAGCTTTTACAGTTGTCCAAATTCCACCACCTTTTTTTGCAATCTCTTCGTAATGTACACCGGCTAGTTTTTGCCTGAATTCATCTGCTCTTGAACCGGCAAATGCAGTATGAGTGTGGCATTCAATTAAACCGGGGAGCACAATTTTATTTTTTAAATCAATTTTTTCTGTTGTTTGATATTTAGATAAAGAATTATTTGAAATTAAATCTGCAATTTTTCCATCTTCAATAAGAATTGAATGATCTGCAAGAACATCAAGTTTTGAAAGATCATCTTTTCGTTTTTCATTTTTACCGTTTGTATTTACGGTAACAATTTGTTCAGCGTTAATAAATATTGTTTGCATTATTCAAAAATATTTATTGTTTCTCTAACAACAATAGATTCGGTATAACCCATTTGGCTGAGTCTGAATCTCATATTATTTGCTGCAGGCAATTCATTAAAATCACCAACTTTAACTTTATAAAATGGTGGTTCAAAATTAACATAACTTTTTTGATTAGGAATTTGTGAGCTTACTTCACTGTTAATTCTGTTGGCTTCATCAAGGTCATCTGTTGCAATAACCTGAACACGATATCCGTCTTCTGTCCCAACTATTTTTTTATTTGAATCTGATTTTGGTAGATATCCATACCACGCACCCAAATTTTCCTGGTACCCTTCGGTTACAAATTCTTTTTCTTCCAGGTTTAATTCCGGGCGATATGGTTTTAGGTCAAACGTTTCTGTTAATTCTGTGTCCTTATTTTCAACTTTATCCTTGCTGGTTTTACTAGACTCATAGCGTCCTGAAGTAGAAACAGCACCACAACCCGATAAAAAAAATACTAATAGAATTGAGAAAAGCAAGCTAGCTTTAATCAAAATCTAAGTTGATCTCTAATAATCTCTTCATTTTGGCTTAAAATCTCCGTTTTACAAATAATATTGTCCTATAACTTTAAAGTTAAGTTTTTTTGAGTAAAATGTCATTTATTCGTATTTTTGTATATTCATTTATAAAAGATTTAACAATGGCAAGCCAAAAAATTAAAGATTCTCTTCGTAACATCCGAAGTAGTTCCTTTCGTAAAAACCGGTGGTTTAGCAGATGTGTCCGCAGCACTTCCTCAAATGCTTTCTGAAATGGGTCACGAGGTTAGACTTGTAATTCCCAAATATGGAGCTGTTGACGAAAGAAAATTTAAAATTCACGAGATTGTAAGACTGAAAGATCTTCAGATAAAGATTGGTGAGAAAGAAGTTATTTTCTCACTAAAATCTTGCTTCCTTCCCGGTCAACGAGTAAGAGTACAAATATATTTTCTTGAGAACCAAGAATATTTCGGAAACAAAAATAGTCTATACACTGATCCGAAAACCGGAAAAGATTATTCAGATAATGATGAGAGATTTATCTTGCTTAATCGTGCTGTTATGGAGTTAATTATTAAGCTTGGCTGGATTCCGGATATTATTCACTGTAATGATTGGCAAACAGGACTAGTTCCGGTTTATCTTAAAACCATTTACAAAAATGAACCCGGATTTGATAAGTTTAATACATTGTTTACAATTCACAACCTTGCTTTTCAGGGAGAATTTCCTAAATCTTCATTTCACAAACTTGGATTGCCGGATGAATTAAATACGGAAAAAGGATTAATTCATAAAGGAAAAATTAACTTTATGAAGGGAGCTCTTCTTCACGCTGATGCCATCAATACTGTTAGCGAAACTTATGCAAATGAGATCAGAACTATTACCGAATTAGGTGAAGGATTAAAGGATGTTCTTGCTAAACGTAAAGGTGATCTTTTTGGCATAGTCAATGGAATAGATACCAAAGTATGGAATCCCGAAAAAGATAAACTGATTCCTCAAAAATACTCGATTAAAAATTTTGAGGATAAGTACAATAATAAAAAAGATCTTTCTGAAAGATTCGGTTTTAGTCACGAACCAGATGTTCCAATTATTGGGATTATCTCAAGACTATTCGATTCAAAAGGCATTGATTTAGTTCAAAAAGCATTTCCTGTTTTGATGAAATTAAATATAAAACTTATCATTCTTGGAACAGGTGAATCAAAATACCATCAGTTCTTTGAAAAAATGAGTTCAAAATACAGCAAAAAATTTGCTAGTTATTTAGGATTTAATGATGAGCTGGCTCACCTTATTGAAGCAGGTGCTGACATTTTTCTTATGCCTTCAAAGTATGAACCTTGCGGACTAAATCAAATGTATAGCTTGGTGTATGGCACTGTTCCAATAGTTCGGGAAACAGGTGGACTTGCAGATACAGTAATCCGTTTTAATGAGAAAACAGGAGAGGGCAATGGTTTTGTTTTTAAGAAGTATAATACTTCAGAAATGTTGAAAGAATTAAAACATGCATTGAAAATTTATGAGGATAAAAAAACCTGGGCAAAAATTATGAAAAATGGCATGAAGTCTGACTTTAGCTGGGGAACTTCTGCAAAAAAATATATCGATCTTTATAAAACAATCCTTACCAGCAACTAAACTGATGCCCGTTAAAGCCGTTTTTTTAGACCGAGATGGTACTCTCAATGAAGATCCCGGATATCTGGGTGATGCAGATAATGTGGTTTTATTGCCCGGAGTAATTGACGCATTACAAAAATTAAAAAATGAACATAACTTTCTGTTGATTGTTGTATCTAATCAATCAGGTATTGCAAGGGGATTGATTTCCGAATCTCAAGTTAAAGATGTGAATAAAAGAATATCTGATTTATTATCAGAAAATAATGTTAATATTGATGCGTTTTATTATTGTCCGGCTCATCCTGAATTCAGCACTGCTGAAGAATGTGAGTGCAGAAAGCCTTCCTCTAGAATGATTATGGATGCTGCAAAAGAATTTAATATTGATTTAAAAAAATCTTATATAATCGGAGATTCTCTTGTTGATATTGAATCAGGAATGAATGCGGGTATTAAAACAATTCTAGTAAAAACCGGTCAGGGTGCGGAGAGTATTTCTATGTTGCAAAATCAGAATAAATTCCCAAGCTTTGTAGCCGAAAATATAATTGATGCTTCTAATTTTATTGTTAAAGATTCACACGGAGATAATTAGTGATCAAACATTTTGTTTTATTTCTCCTCTTAATTTCAAGTTTTATTCTCATATCCTGTGCGGATGATCCTTCTTCCGTTGGATTGAATTTACTTGAACAGGATTATTTGAAAGTTGATACGATCAACTCTGTTGAAGGAAATTTTTTCCAGACTTCTTCTCATTTCAAAAAAGTAATTTCTCTTGGAAATTCTTCCCGATTACTTGTCGGAATGAAAAATAATCTAACCGCTTATTCTTTAATGAATTTTGCTTTCTTTTTACCTGATTCAATTAAAACAGATTTTAATGAAGGTAATATTGTTATCGAATCTGCAACAATAGAACTTTTTCCAAATTATATATTTACAGACAGTCTTGCTGAATTCGATTTCACTGTTCATAAAGTAATATCTCACTGGAGTTCATCAACTTTTTCCGCTGATTCATTCAGCACTCTTCAATATAATTTTGACGATGTTAGCTCTGATAAATCCTTTGGTGATTCGGTTTATTCGTTTAAGATTACCAATGAACTTGCAAGGGAGTGGATTGATTTTTCGATGAATACGGATTCTTTGACTAATTACGGTATTCTTATATCTCCTGATACTACTAAGACTCAGAAAATAGTTGGTTTTCAAGCATATAATGCTTTTTTAGATGTCGAATCAAAATTAAAAGTTATTATAAGCAAAATAGGTTCATATACTGATACATTAACAGGAATCGTAGCTTCGGATATTAGTTTGGTTCTTGGTGAGCTTCCACAGGTTGAGTCAGAATATATGCTGGTTCAATCAAGTTTAGCTATTAATTCAAAATTATATTTTGATCTTTCAAACATTCCGACAAATGTTGTTATAAACAGAGCCACATTAACATTACTATCTGATTCAACAAAAAATGTTTTTGGTTCGTCTTTTGAAAATTCTTTGCTTGCTTTTCTTATAAAGGATGAAGAGACCAATGAGGTAGATGAAAATTTATTTATTAGACTTGCGGATTTTAATTACAAGTATAGCGGAGATATAACTCCAATGGTAAGAAAATGGTTAAGAGATAATGATAATCAAGGAATGATCTTAAGATCAGGAAGTGAACAAGTTGGAGTAGAATTATTTAATTTGTTTGGAAGTGAAGCTGCGGATCCGTCAAAACGTCCATATTTAGAAATTGTTTATACATATAATTGATAATGAGAAAAAGAAATATTTTAGTTGTTGTTTTCATGCTTTTTGCATGTATTAATTCATATTCGCAGAGCAATTCAACTTATACGCGTTTTGGAATTGGTGATGTTGAGCACTCAGCATCGGCAAGAAAAATTGCGATGGGTCAATTAGGTATAGCGGTTGTTGATGATAATTCTATCTCAACACTAAATCCTGCAACCTGGTATAAAATGAAGGGAACTCGATTTGGAGTTAATCTTTCTTATAGTGGATTGCTTATCTCGGATGACAATACATCAAGCTTTTATTCTGAAACCGAGTTTAAAGGATTTACGTTTGGTTTTCCTATAAGCAAAGATTATGGAATTGGATTAGCGACAGGTTTAATTCCTTTTTCAAGAATAAGCTATAAAGCTCAGGAATTAATTTCAGGCTCTGAACCATACTATGTCAATTATGAAGGCAAAGGAGGTTTATCTGAAATATTTATCGGAACATCTGTCCTGCTTCCCGCAAATATAGCTTTCGGTGCAACGCTAGATTACTATTTCGGTAATCTATCATACAAAACTAAATTAGATTTTGTTGATCAAACAAGATATCCTGCTGAATTTGAAAAATTATATAAGGGAACTGGATTTGGAACAACCATTGGATTGTTATCACCTGATTTGTCAATGGTTTTTGGTGAAAATTCTGTCATATCAAATTTACGTTTTGGTTCTGCTTTAAAGTTAATTCCTGAAATGGATATGGACACATTATACATTTCAAGATCCAATACTGTTGAAGACACTTTGCTTACTGCAAAAACAACAATGAATATTCCTTATCGGATTACAACTGGAATAAGTTTTAATTTATTTTCAACTTATCTGGTTAGTTTAGATTATTCATTTCAACCCTGGAGTGAATATAAATTAGCAAATCAAACCCAAAATGTTCTTAGAGATATGCACAAAATCAGCACAGGGTTTGAATACAAACCTGGACAAATTATTGGGGCAACTGTGTGGGAACAAATGATTTGGCGTGCCGGTTTAAGTTATGAAAAAACGCAATATTTGATAAATAATCAGGGAATTGATCAATATTCCGTATTTGGTGGTTTTTCGTTTCCTCTTGGCATAGAAAATAGCATAGATATTGCTGTTCAGTATTCAATGAGAGGAACAACTGATTCGGGACTTCTCAGAGAAAACATAATTAAATTAAATTTAGGAATCAGTTTTGGAGAAATCTGGTTCTTAAGATTCGAACATTAAAAATAATTAAGGGTTTAAAGTGAAAACGATAATCAATTTATTTGCAGTAACAATACTGTTTATGTTTTTTATAAACTGTGGAAACACGTCAACTGCTCTTGAGCGGGCGCCTTTATCTCCTGCAGATTCTATGAAGGTACTTGAACAGTATAGTCTTTTTTCTGAATATCATAAAAATAAAGACTTTGTAAGTGCATTACCGTATGGTTGGAAAGTGTTGGAAATGGATCCTGTCCGATTTGCAAAGTTTTTCTACTATAAGATGGAAGAAACCTTGTGGTTTGTTCACGATTCAGCTGATGTGTCTGATTTGGAAGTTAAAGCTATTGAGGATTCTATATTAGGATTTTACGAAAATGCAATTAAGTATTATCCTGATGATAAAGCTTATTTTCAGGCTCGAAAAGCTTTTGTAAAAGAAATTTGGTTGAATTCTGATCCTATTGAAGTAATTAAGGATTATGAATTAGCTTTTGTTTGGAAAAAGGATTTTTCATCTTATTACTATCATCGTTTAGGGCAACTATACAAAAATAATGCTGATGATAACAACGATTACAAAACCAAAGCTTTAGATATATACTCTTTTCTTTCGGAAAGAGAGCCGGATAACCCGCAATGGGTAATCGAACTTGAAGGTCTTGCTGAAAATATAGATGAACTTGTTCAGCTAACAAAAAGGACGTGGGAATTAGATAAAGAAAATCTTCAAAAAGCCTGGAGATTTGCTTCGATGGCTATTCGTGCAAGTGAGTTCGGAACAGCAATTGAACCATTAGAATTTCTTGTTCAAAAAGATCCTGAGAATGTCAACTACTGGAATCAGTTAGCTGCTGCTTACCAGAAAACCGATCGATTAAGCAAAGGGGAAAGTGCTTATAGAAAAATAATTCAAATTGAGCCTAAGGCAAAAGAACACTATTTGAATCTTGGGATAAATTTAAGAGAGCAGGGAAGACTTTCTGCAGCCAGATCTGAATTTCAAAAGGCAAGCGATCTTGGCGGTGGATGGGCACTTCCAATTTATTATGAAGGTTTTTTATATGAACAGGCAGCAAGATCCTGCAGTGATTTTGATGCTAAGGTTGTTTTTCTTCTTGCACAACAAACATATAGAAGAGCTCTATCAATGGATTCTTCTTTAGATATGGCTAGAGATCGAATTAATGCTCTTTCTGGTGCAGTACCAACACAAGAAGATTATTTCTTCAGGAAATATAAATCTGGTGACACAATTCAAATTACCTGTGTCAGTTGGATTGGCAGAACAGTAACTGTACCATAGTTAAATAATTTCTTCTAATTGAGCTTTTACAAAAGCTTCCTTGAGTTTTCAGGGAGGCTTTTCTATTTTTGGCAGTATTTTTAAAGATTTAATAAAGAGTTATCATGGAAAATTATCTCAAAAACGATCCTGAAATATTTAAAGTCCTTCAATCAGAAACAGAGAGACAATTAAATAAACTTGAACTAATCGCATCTGAAAATTTTGTTAGTCCTGCCGTTTTAGAAGCTGCCGGAACTGTTCTTACAAATAAATATGCCGAAGGTTATCCAGGTAAGCGTTATTATGGTGGCTGTGAATTTGTAGATATGGCAGAAGATATTGCAAGAGAAAGATTAAAAAAATTATTTAATGCTGAATATGTTAATGTACAACCTCATAGTGGTTCTCAGGCAAATATGGCTGTGTTAATGACTTTGCTTAAACCGGGAGATAAATTTCTTGGTTTAAGTCTTGCTCATGGTGGACATTTAACACACGGCTCTCCTGTTAATTTTTCGGGAAAGCTTTATGAAGCTGTTGGATATGAATTAAATGAGGAAACTAAATTACTCGATTATAATAAGATTGAAGATATCGCGAAAGAAGAAAAACCAAAATTAATTATTACTGGTGCAAGTGCATATTCAAGAGAATGGGATTATAAAAAATTCAAAGAGATTGCTGATTCAATTGGTGCCCTTCTTATGTGTGATATGGCGCATCCGGCTGGATTGATTGCCGCAGGATTTCTGAATAATCCACTTGAATATTGTGATGTTGTAACCTCAACAACTCATAAAACGCTTAGAGGTCCAAGAGGTGGTGTTATTTTGATGGGCAAAGACAAAGAAAATCCCTTTGGTTTAACAACTCCAAAAGGCGATCGTGTTAAAATGATGTCTGAACTTTACGATAGTATGGTTATGCCTGGCATTCAGGGAGGTCCATTGATGCACATTATAATGGCAAAAGCAGTCTCTTTTGGTGAAGCTTTACAAAAAGGTTTCAAAAAATATATTGATCAGGTTAGAAAAAATGCTCAAGCTCTTTCTGCAAAACTTATAGAGTATGATTTTAATGTTGTTTCCGGCGGAACTGATAATCACCTAATGCTTATTGATCTAACAAATAAAAACCTTACCGGGAAAGAAGCTGAACAATCACTAGAGAAAGCAGGAATAACTGTAAATAAAAATATGGTTCCTTTTGATAAGAGAAGTCCTTTTGTTACAAGCGGCATTCGTATTGGAACGCCGGCAGTTACAACACGTGGAATGAAAGAAAAAGAAATGGAAATGATTGCTGATATTATCAACAGAGCAATCTCTAATTTTAAGGATGACAAGGTGCTTGATGGTTTACGTAAAGAAGTCAAACAGATGACATCAGGATTTCCGTTGTTCTCAAATTAAAAATATTAGATTGAGGCAATGTGTCAGATACAGATGTAATTAAGAAAGAAGATTTTGGGGAAGATGAAGAGATGGGGAGTGGAATGAGTTTTCTCGATCACCTGGAAGAATTAAGATGGCGAATAATTTATTCTTTCATTGGTGTTATTGTTGGGACTATCATTGCCTGGATTTTTATTGATTTTCTAATCAATTATATTTTTTTAAAACCCGCACTTGATCATAATCTTGAACTTCAAAATCTGAAACCCTTCGGGCAATTATTTCTTTACGTTCAAGTTTCTATAATGGTTGGAATTGTTCTTAGTGTACCAAACTTATTTTACCAGCTTTGGAAATTTATCTCACCTGCTTTAAGAAAAAATGAAAGAAAGTACATTGTAAGAATTGTTGTATTCTCTTCATTTTGTTTTTTAGCAGGAATTGTTTTTGCTTATCTTGTTATGCTTCCATTTGCATTTGCATTTGCTGCGCAATTTGGAACTGAAGCAATTAAAAACGAGTTTGCTATCGACGAGTATATGTCGATTATTATAAGTGTTATGCTTGCGGCGGGATTAGTTTTTGAATTGCCAATGTTATCATTTTTCCTATCAAAACTTGGGATTCTCACTCCAGAATTTATGAAAAAATACAGGAAGCAAGCTATTGTAATAATTTTAATTTTTGCTGCTTTTCTAACTCCGGGTGGTGATCCTGTTTCACAGTTAGTGCTTACAGTTCCGTTGGTTCTCTTATACGAAATAAGTATATTTATTTCAAAACTATCTCAAAGAAAAAGTTGATTAATAATTCATTATCTGAAATCAGTAGTCCTATAAAAGCTGAACTTGAACAGTTTAATCAGCTCTACAAAAGTTCAATGAAATCTAAAGTCGGTATCGTTGATCTCGTAGCAAGATATATCCTTCGTCAGAAAGGTAAAAAAATCCGACCCTTACTTGTTTTACTTTCCTCGAAAATTTCCGGTGGTGTTAATGATAGAAGTTACCGCGGTGCAGTTCTTGTTGAACTTTTACACACAGCAACTTTAATTCATGATGATGTTGTCGATAATGCTGATAAGAGAAGGGGAGTTTGGTCTATTAATGCAGTGTTTAAAAATAAAGTTTCTGTTCTAATGGGAGATTATCTTCTTTCCAAAGGTTTATTGATTGCTGTTGATGGAAAGGACTTTGATTTTCTTGGTGTAATAAGCAACGCTGTTAAAAGAATGTCTGAAGGAGAGTTGCTTCAAATTCAAAAAACACGCAAACTTGATATTGATGAAGAAACTTATTTTAAAGTCATTTCCGATAAGACCGCATCGCTACTTGAAACTTGCTGTGTAATTGGTGCTATGAGTGCTACAGATAATCCTGAGTATCATGAGGCATTGAGAAAATTCGGACATTCAATAGGAATTTCTTTTCAGATAAGAGATGATATTCTTGACTACGAAGGCACTGCAAGTCTTACCGGTAAACCTGTTGGTGGTGATATTAAAGAAAAAAAGATTACACTTCCATTAATTTACTCACTTCGTCAGGTTTCCGAACGTAAAGCTGCTGAAATTAGAAAATTGCTAAAGAATGGAAAAGACAAGGATAAAGTTAAACACATAGTTGAATTTGTAAGGGAGAATAATGGAATTGATTATGCTTTGCAAACTGCGCAAAGATATTCCCTTGAAGCAAAAGAATCTCTTAAAATATTTCCTGACTCTCCTGCTAAAATTGCACTTGAATCATTAGTAGATTTTATTACCGAGCGAAAAAATTAACCTTTCTCTTTTTTAATCTCTTCCTTGAACAGGAATCCTTTAACTGGTTCTCTTAAAGTAAGTACAGGACAAGGTGCTTTTCTTACAACTTTTTCAGCAGTACTTCCAAATAGAATATGTTCAACACCTGAATGTCCGTGTGTTGCAATAATTATCAGATCAACATCAGATTCAACCGCAGTATCAATTATTTCAACGAACGGCTTGCCTGTTTTAATAATTGTTGAGACCTTTATCTCCTGGGGAATTTCTGTCCTCGATAGTTTATTTAATTCCTCTTTAGCTCTTTCGTCAAATTCCGTTGTTACCGTTGGAATAGCAATTTGACCCATACTGAAATCAGGCGGATAGATAACCGGTTCAACAACGTAAATTAATAGTAATTCTGCCTCAAAGAGTTTTGCAAAATTGACGGCATATTTCAAGGCGCTTTTGGAATAGTCTGAGAAATCAATGGGTACTAATATTTTATTTATTTGCGTTTCCATTATCATCTTCCTCCGATAATTTAGTTTGTTTGTTAAGAAGGTAGAAATAATCTTCATTCAATTTTCTAAGCCGAATTGCTACAATACTTGAGAATCCATTAAGAATTTTGATTCCTTTTTTGGGATATCTTTCTATAAATTCATCCAGGTCAGGTTTAAAAATAACAGAAACCCTTGTATCAGTTTGTGCAATTGCTGATGCCGATCTCTTTTCACCATCTACTAAAGCAAGTTCACCAAAAAAATCTCCCTTCGAAAAAGTTGCAAGGTTTATTTTTTTCCCATCTTCATGTTCCCTATAAATCTTCACTTCGCCTTCTCTTATAATGTATAAGCCTATTCCCGGATCACCCTGATAAAAAATGTATTCTCCAGGGACATAACTTCGGCTATGAATAATTTTCAGAAGTAGGTCAAGTTCTCTTTTTCTTAATGATCGGAATAATGGGATTGGTTGGAGCGATTGTCTAAGATCTTTTTTTTCAGTTTGTGGATTAAAAATATTTGTCCAGAAACTACTATGAACGACTTTCTCTTTTTCTGATTTCATACTCTGCCTTTTTAATTAAAAATTCCAGATTCAGCGACACGCCATAATTTCTGGCATGGAAATCTATTTTCGTAAAATGCTCTTCCAACAATAACCGAATCGATGCCTTCATTAATTAATGATTGTAAGTCCATTAATTCATCTTTATTTCGTATTCCGCCTGAATGAGTTACCTTGCAATTTGTATTTTTTGCAATATTTAAAGAATATTTAATATTCGGACCTTGTAGTATTCCATTACGTTTTACATCAGTTACAATAAATCTGTTAATCCCAATCTCAGCCATTTCTTTTGCAAAATCGATATAATTAATTCCGGTTTTTTTTCTTCGTCCTCTTGTAACTAATTCCTCATCAATAATATCAAGGCATATTACAACTTTAGTCGGTCCATAAAGTTGAAATAATCTATCAAATTCTTTTTTGTTTTCAATTGCCATCGTATTGATTGCCATTCGGCTAACACCACTGTCCATAACTACTTTTGCATCATCAAGATCTCTGATTCCTCCGGAAAATTCAACCGGAATAACAACCGATGAACAAATTTTTTCAATAATTTTTAGATTTTTGTGAGAATGATCAATCGCTCCATCAAAATCAACAACGTGAATCATTTTTGAATTTTCTGCACGCCAGAGTTTTGCCATTTCAACAGGATCATTGCCATATTCAGCGCAATTTAATTCTGGAATTCCCTGAACTACTCTAACTGTCTTTCCATCTTTAATGTCTATTGAAGGTATTACAAGCAAAAATCGTTGTATATTCATTTTTTCTGAAATGTTTTCTTTATTTACTCGGTTAAAAAATAATCAAAGACTCAGACAAAATAAACTTAAATGATGATATTTAGTCTCAATTACTTTCGAATTTCAATTTATAATATTTTTACAAAACAATTCATTTCTCTAAGTCATTTAACAACTGTCTAATCAAAGTGTAAAATTGGGTAAAATTTATCATTTTTTTCAAGAGATTATAATCTAATTAAGTAATCCGAGTAAATGCAATAAATAAATATCAAATTAAAAATTGAGAAAATAAGCTAAAATCTTGACATTGAGAACTATATTAAGCATATTTCAGCATAATGAGTAGAGATTTTATTCTAAAAACCAGCCGAAATGATATTCTTAGAATTACGGCTTATGGTTTGAATAACCTATTTTCTTCTCCTTGTTTGATTTTAGTTCACGGATTTAAAGGTTTTAAAGATTGGGGATTCTGGAATCATACTGCAGATTTTTTTGCAGACAAAGGTTATTTCGTAATTTCTTTTAATTTTTCGCATAATGGTATAGGTGATAATTTATCCGAATTCACTGAATTAGATAAATTTGCCCAAAACACATTTTCTTTAGAAATTGCTGAGCTTTCGGAATTAATTGAAAATTATAAAAATGGCTTTTTTGGCGAAACAATAAATTCAAAAATTGGATTGATTGGTCATAGCCGAGGTGGTGCAGTTTCAATTTTAACTGCTGCAAAAAATGATTCTATTAATTCGTTAGCTGTATGGGCTTCAGTTGCTAAAATTGATAGATATACTGAACGGCAAAAGAATGAATGGCGAGAAAAAGGATTTGTTGAAATTCTGAATTCGCGTACAAATCAAATGATGCGATTGAATATATCATTACTTGAAGATATTGAAAAAAATAAAGAAACTTCGATGAATATGGAAAAAGCCGTAAAATCATTACAGCGTCCTTTTCTGATTATACACGGTGAGCAAGATGTAACTGTTCCTGTAAAAGAAGCTAATCAGCTTTATGATTGGTCTGATAAAAATCTTAGTGAAATTTGTATTATCCCTTCTACGGGACATACTTTTAATATCACTCATCCTTTTAATGGAATGAATGATAAATTAGAAAGAGTTTTGATAGAAACAGATAAATTTTTTAATAACAACTTATTTAAGGAAAAAAGTGATGATAAAAGAGTCAGCTAAAAATAGTAAGATGTTGAAAACACTAAATTTAGTGAAATCTTCCAAGCTGCTTTGGATTTTATCTTTTACAGTTTTAACAGCAATTTCAGCTCAAATTGCTATTCCGGTTAAACCTGTTCCGTTTACATTACAAACTATGATGGTTGTTCTTGCTGGAGCGTTTCTTGGCGCGAGAAATGGTGCTTACAGCCAGATTATTTATTTAGCTCTTGGTTCAATTGGATTGCCAATATTTGCTCAAACTCCGGATGGATTAATTGGATTTGCAAGATTATTCGGACCAACTGGCGGATATTTATTAGCATTTCCGGTTGCAGCTTATTTAACAGGTTATATAATTGAAAAAAATAAAAGTTATATACCGGTTGTGCTTGCAATGTTTGCAGGCAATGTAGTTATAATTTTATCAGGTATGTCGTTCTTGTATACTTTTTATGTTCGCGATCTATCTGAAGCATTTATGCTCGGAGCCGCAATATTTTCACTATGGACTATTGTGAAGGTTTTCGCTTCAGCTGCAATTTATTTTGGAATTAAAAAATCAATTAAGTAAATACTTTTATTATTCTAATGATGCCTGCATTCGGAATAAAGAATGTTGTCTTTATCTTAGTCTTTTTAGCGGCTGGTGGATTTTTTATCTACAGCTGCTCAAAACTGATTAGGTATCTTAAAGTTGCTAAGAAAAAAGATGACCGTTTCGATAACATCGGTACAAGATTAAAAAGAGTTTGGACTATAGCATTTGCACAATCCAAACTTCTTCGTGATCCTGTAGCAGGCACGCTTCATTTCCTTATTTTTTGGGGATTCATTCTTTTCATTATTGCAGTTCTTGAGTCAATAGTTCAAGGTTTTTACTCACCATTTTCGCTCGAATTTCTTGGATCATTTTATTCCATAATTACAATTATTCATGAAGTATTTGCAATTTTGATAATTACTATCTGTTTTATTTTTGCTTTTTAGAAGATTTATTATTAAAGTTCCTCGACTTGATGTAACTAAATCAGGCAAAATAGATGCTGCATTCATTCTTCTGATGATAATGTTTGTTTGTATTACAATGTTCGGGCAAAATGCTTCTGCAATTGCAATGAATGGGTTCATACAACACGAAAATGAATTCAGACCTATTTCAGCTTCATTGAGTGAAATATTTTTTGCTGATGGTTCTCCCGCTGGATTTTTCTACGAATTTTTCTGGTGGGCACACATACTTATAATTTTTACGTTTCTTAATTTTCTCCCATATTCCAAGCATCTCCATGTTTTAAGTTCAATTCCAAATGTATTCTTTGCAAATCTGGAACCAGAAAGAAATACTATAAAGACACTAAATCTTGAAGATGAAAATGCAGATCAGTTCGGCGTTTCAGATATTGAACATTTTTCCTGGAAACAATTATTGGATGGATATTCCTGCACAGAGTGTGGGCGATGCACATCAGTATGTCCCGCTAACATAGTTGGAAAAACATTATCACCAAGAAAAATAATTGTAGATATAAGAGCAAGAACAGAATCCAAAGCTCCTCTGATTGCAGCAGGAAAAAATAATGAAGAAATTTTCAACAAAACACTTGTTCACGATTATATAACTGATCTTGAATTATGGCAATGTACAACTTGTATGGCTTGTGTTCAGGAATGTCCTGTCATGATCGAACATCTTGATTCAATTGTTGATTTGCGCCGTTACCTGGTTCTTTCAGAATCTCAATTTCCATCGAATCTTAATAGTGTTTTTAAGAGTATTGAAACTAACTTTTCGCCATGGGCTTTCAATCCGGCAGACAGAGCTGAATGGGCTGAAGGATTGAACATCAAAACTATGGCTGAAGATAAAAACACTGAGTATCTTTTCTGGGTTGGCTGTGCAGGATCTTTTGATGACAGATATAAAAAAGTTTCTCGTGCATTTGCATCATTGATGCAGAAAGCCGGTGTAGATTTTAGAATACTTGGTTCAGAAGAAAAATGTAACGGTGATACTGCAAGAAGATTAGGCAATGAATATCTAGCTCAGATGATGATGATTGAAAATGTTGAGACTTTGAACAATTACGGAGTAAAAAAAATTATAACAGCTTGTCCGCATTGTTATCACTCACTTAAAAACGAGTACAAACAATTTGGCGGAAACTTTGAGGTTAAGCATCATACTGAAATAATTTCTGAACTTATTGAAGATGGAAAAATCAAATTAAACGGTTCAAAAGAATTACAAAAAATAACTTATCACGATTCTTGTTACCTTGGAAGATATAATGATGTATATAATCCACCCAGAAAAACTTTAAATAAAATTTCATCAATTGAACTTGTTGAAATGAAACGCAATAAAAGTAGGGGTTATTGTTGCGGTGCAGGTGGTGGTAGAATGTTTCTTGAAGATGAAGAAGGTGGAAGGATTAACGAAGAAAGAACACGTGAAGCACTTGAAACAAATGCTTCAACAGTAGCTTCTGCCTGTCCATTTTGTATGACAATGTTAACTGACGGTGTTAAACATTTTGAAAAAACCGATGAGGTTTTTATAAAAGATATTGCTGAAATTGTTCTCGAAAATTCTAATTAACTATCAATAACCACTATTCAGGAGGTGTTCATGGAAAAGTATAATGATTTAGTAAGATTCGTTCAGGGTCTTGAACCAGATTTCCAAAAGTTCTATGAAAAAGGACAATCTGCTGCAGGTACTCGTGTTAGAAAAGGCTTGAGTGAATTGCGCAAGCTTTGTCAGGAAGTCAGAAATGATGTTCAGACAGTTAAATCTGAGAGAAAAGCTGCTAAAGGTTAATCTTACTTAAATTTAACTAACACTAAGGCTGAGTTATTTATAGCTCAGCCTATTTTATATCTATGAAAAAGATTTGGATTAAAAAATCACTTCTATCGTTTGTAATTGCTGTAGTTACTTTATCGTTACTGATAGATGATTCTAAAACTCAGTCAATATCTGAAACTGATGAAGTAGATTCTTTGATTACAGTTAGAATTTCTATTGTAGGAGATTTAATGTGTCATTCAACACAGTATAATTATGCAAGGATTGAAAGTGATTCATTTGATTTCAGACCTGTTTACAGAGAAGTTAAAAATCTTCTTTCATCTGCTGATTTAACAATTGGAAATTTAGAAACTGTTACTGCTGGAAAAGAAGAAGTCTATTCGGGTTATCCGTTTTTCAACACACCGGATGATTACATTGCTGCGCTTAAGGATGCAGGATTTGATTTGCTTGTCACTGCAAATAATCATGCACTGGATCAAGGTGAAAAAGGAGTTTTGAGGACCATTGAACAAATTTTGAAAAACAATCTTAATTATGTTGGAACTTTCACTTCAGAAAATGATCGTGATTCAATAAGAGTTTTATGTTTAAAAGGAATAAAAATTGCCGTTCTTTCATATACTTACGGTACTAATGGAATTCCAAAACCAAAGAGTAAAGACTATCTTGTAAATCTTATTGACTACGATGTGATCGAAAATGATATTAAATCCGCAAGACAAAAAGAAGCAGACATTGTTTTGGTCTATTATCATTTTGGTGATGAATATAAAAGACTCCCAAATCAATTTCAGAAAGATGTTGTAAATAGTACAATTGAATTTGGTGCTGATTTAATAATTGGTTCACATCCTCACGTTATTCAACCAACTGAATTTTATAAATCTTACAACGCAAAACTTGATACCGGATTTGTTATTTATTCTCTCGGCAATTTTATTTCAAATCAGCAGTGGCGGTACTCTGATGCAGGTTTAATCTTAAATATTGAGTTGTCTAAGAACTTTACTACTGATTCAATTTTTATATCTGATGTTAATTTCATTCCAACCTGGGTTTTCAGAGGTAACACTGATCTCGGGAAAGAGTTTATAATTATTCCTTCTCAAAAATTTGATGATTCTACTTATTACTTCCTTTCAAACAGTGAACGTGAAAAGACAAAGGAAGCATTTGAAGATACAAAATCGATCCTTACAAAATTTAATGATAGAATAAGACTTTATGATTTACCGTAATATTCAGCAAACTCATAAATTCAGAACTACTCTAGTTATTTACAAGATTCTAGAATAAATCTACTAATTGTTGTGAAAAACAAATCAGCTTTATTTTTAATATTTCTAACCGTATTCATTGACCTTTTAGGCTTTGGTATTCTGATTCCAATCCTTCCTTCATTTGCGAAAAAAGAGTTAGGTGTAGATGAAGCAGCTATCGGTATTGCAATTGCTATCTATTCATTTGTTCAATTTTTATTTAATCCGCTATTCGGAAAATTATCAGATAAACACGGCAGAAGGCCGGTGATTGTATTCAGTCTGTTACTTAATGCAATTGGTTACATAATATTCGCATATACTCATTCCTATCTTATGCTACTTCTGTCCAGGACTATTGCTGGTATTGGTGGAAGCAGCATTGGTGTTGCTCAGGCTTATATTGCCGATGTGACTACGAAAGAAAATCGTTCCAAAGGAATGGGATTGATTGGTTCTGCATTTGGACTTGGTTTTGTTTTCGGCCCATTAATCGGTGGTTTATTATCCGACTATGGTTATATGGTAACCGGATTTGCTGCAGCAGGATTCTCAGTCCTCGCTTTTATTTTAACATTTCTCTTTCTACCGGAATCAAATCTAAACAGGGAAGAGGTACCGATCAGAAAAAGAACTTTGTTTGATATCAAAGGAACAAAAAAAATATTATCAAAACCTGATCTTGCAATTCTTGTATTATTATTTTTTATCCTTACTTTTTCTTTTGCAAATATTTACGGAACATTTGCTTTGTTAGGAATTCAGGTTTACGGATTCACTGATCTTCAGAACGGTTATATGTTTGGTATCGTCGGATTATCTTCGGCTATAGTTCAGGGCGGATTGATAGGTTATATAAACAAAGTGTTTTCTCGTAGAACGATCATATCTGTTGGAGCTTTTATTATTATGGCTGCCTTAGCTCTTATTCCGTACGGAGGAACATTTTTAGGTCTTGCAATAATTTCAATTTTTCTTTCTTACGGAACAGGTACTCTTCAGCCGACCATTTTAAGCTTAATATCTGAAGTAACTTCTGATGCTGAACAGGGAATAACTCTAGGAATAAATCAATCGCTCTCTGCGCTTGCAAGAGTGCTGGGACCTCTTTGGGGAGGATTTGCATTTGAATTTCTTGGCTATCCTTTTCCTTTTTTAACAGGTGCAGTTTTCACTTTGTTTATTTTTCTGTTAAGTATTTTTTATCTGCCAAGAAAAATTAAATTAAATTAAATCATCTTTTTTATTCTTACCAAGATATTCTACGGTATTTCTTACATCCTGAACATTTTCTCTGTTACAAACAAGTAATGCATCTTTAGTATCAATAACAACAATATTCTCCAATCCTATAACGGATGTAAATTTCTCAGGTGAATAAATATATGATCCTTTTGTTTTATCAGTATGAACATCACCAACGATAGCATTATTGTTCTCATCTTTTTTACTTAACTCATAAACAGTTTCCCAACTACCAACATCGCTCCAGTCAAATTCACCTTTAATCATAAAAACTTTATCAGATTTTTCCATAATTCCATAGTCAACCGAAATACCTTTTATGGAATTAAAAAGAATCTCAAGTGAATCACTTAAGCTCTTTGTTTTAATAGACTTATCAAATTCATCTAATTCCTTAGATAGCTCCGGAAGATGCTTAGTTATTTCATCTAAGATCACATCAGCCCGCCAAACAAACATCCCCGAGTTCCAGGAATAATCTCCTGATCTTAAATAAGATTTTGCCTTATCAATATCCGGTTTTTCTACAAACTTAATAACCTTATGTATCTTACTTTCAACTTCAGCTTTTTCAAAATTTATGTAGCCGTATCCGGTATCAGGTCGGGTTGGTGTAATACCAAAAGTAATCAGTCCTTTTGAATGATAAGCGAAGTCCATCGCTCTGTTTAAAGTTTCAATGAAAAGTTTATTATTCTCTATAAGATGATCAGCTGGTAAAGTAACAAAAACAGCATCTCTGCTTTTTTTACTGATGATTTTTGCAGCAAGTCCAACGCAAGGCGCAGTATTTCTGCCAATTGGTTCTGCAACAATATTTTCTTTTGGCAGGAAAGGAAGTTGCTCCTCAACCAAAGCTTTCTGGACTTTATTTGTTATGATTAGAATATTTTCCGGCGAAACAAAATTTTTAATTCTTGATACAGTTTCTTGTATCATTGTCTGTTGACCAAAAATATTTAATAACTGTTTAGGAAGATTTTTTCTGCTCCTTGGCCAGAAACGCGAACCGACTCCGCCTGCCATAATGAGAATATATTTTTCCATAAACCTTTTATAATTTGTTTTATAATAATTGATTCAAATATAATCATCTAAAATTGTTTATTGAATCACTTTTATGATTTATTTTGCAAAGTAAATATTCAAAGAAAAGTTATGGCTAATATTTCAAACATTAAAAAGTTATTAAAAAGGTTTCGTGCAATTATTTATGGGATAATTTATTCCGGTGATGAAAGACTATGTCCTTTGTGCGGAAAGAATTATAAAAAGTTTGGGAAAGGAGGAGTTGAAAAAAGAGAAGATTCTCAATGTATGAATTGCGGATCGCTGGAGAGGCACAGATTTCTTTGGTTATTTCTTGAAAGGGAAATTGGAACTAGATCAAACAAAAACAAATCGACTCTACATATAGCGCCTGAAGAATGTTTGGAAAAACAGCTTAGAAAAGGTTCAAGAGATTATATTACATCCGACATTGAAGGAAATAATGTTGATATCAAAATTGATATAAGAAATATTCCGTTTGAAGATGAAACTTATGATCTCATTCTTTGCAGTCATGTTCTTGAGCACGTTGATGATGACAGAAAAGCTTTGCGGGAATTTTTAAGAATTCTTAAAAAGGATGGAATTGCTTTGATTCTTATTCCAGTTGAACGAGAAAATACTT
The DNA here is from genome assembly GCA_963714415.1 of uncultured Ignavibacteriaceae bacterium. Lineage (GTDB taxonomy): Bacteria > Bacteroidota > Ignavibacteria > Ignavibacteriales > Ignavibacteriaceae > JAGXRK01. The sequence goes on along the minus strand of CAVQOL010000022.1, from coordinate 2,162 downwards.
ATGAAGATTTTTCAATAACTGATCCTGATGAGAGGTTAAAAATATTCGGACAAAAAGATCACGTACGTATTTATGGTGAAGATTTTAAAGAAAGAATAAGAGAAACCGGTTTTTCAGTCTCATCTTATCAGCCAAAGGATTTATTTAATGAAAATGAACAGATTAAGTATGGAATTAAAATCGAATCAGACAGATTATATGCTTGTAAGAAAATCTAAATAACTTTTTTATGTCTCGTCAATAACAGTTATGGGTTAACTTCAGTAGTTGTCAACCTGGAAATAATTAGAAAAAATATTTTATATTTCAATAGAATATTTCTCTTTTTATAAATTCATCTTCTTTCTTAAGTAAGGAGCAATAATGTCTCAGAATATTTCCCGCAGAAAGTTCATCAAATCAACTTCACTAATAACCCTTGCCGCAGGAACCATCGGTGGAACTTCCTCATTAATTGCCAAGATAGGAAATCCTTCTTTTGATATTTTAATAAAAAACGGGGCAATTTTGGATGGCACAGGAAGACAAGAGTTTCTTGGAGATATCGGAATTAAGAATGGGAAAATATTAGCATTAGAAAACTCCGGCATTATCGATGATAGCTCTGCTTTAAATATTATCAATGCCAGTGGATTAAAAGTCACACCAGGATTTATTGATATTCATTCGCATACTGATACAGGTTTATTTGTAAATCCAAATGCAGAAAGTAAAATAAGACAAGGTGTAACTACCGAAGTTGCCGGACAGGATGGCAGTTCTGTTGCACCAAGGAAACCACATTTTACAGATGAGGAATATGATACAGATGACAAACGATGGGAAAGCTTTGATGACTTTTTCAAGCTTCTTGAAGAAAATAAATCAGCGATAAATTTTGTTACTTTCGTCGGACAGGGAACAATTCGCCGTTATGTAGTCGGTCAGGATGATCGGCCCGCTACAAGAGATGAAATTAAACAAATGCAAAATCTTGTTCATGAAGCATTGGAGCAAGGAGTTTATGGACTTTCATCCGGACTTGAGTATACACCTGGAAGTTTTGCAACAACAGAGGAAATAACAGAACTTTGTAAAGTAATGAAAACTGATGGAGGAATTTATGCCACTCATATGAGGAATGAAGCCGACAAAGTTCTTGAAGCAATTGAAGAAGCAATAGCAATAGGCAGGGGAGCTGATGTTCCGGTTAACATATCACATCTTAAATTACAGGGTTCAGCTAATTGGCATAAATATGATCAGATGTTTGCAATTATTCAAAATGCTAACAATTCCGGTACTCGTGTAACGATGGATAGATATCCTTACACTGCCTTCAGTACGGGTCTTTCAAATCTCTTTCCCATTTGGGCTCGCGAGGGAGGAACAGAAAAATTTATGCAAAGACTTGAAGACAAGAATGAACTTGATAAAATAAAAGCATATGTTCTATTAAAAGTTTTTGGATTAAGCTCCTGGGATGCTGTTCTCATTTCAGGTGTAGAAAAACAAGAAAATAAACAGTTTGAGGGAAAGACAATTCAACAAATTGTAGATGAAACAAATGAAGATCCATTCGAATTTACAAGGCGTTTGTTGATAGATGAAAAAGGAAGAGTTTCTATGTGCGGATTTGGCATGAGCGAGGAAAATACAAAACGTATCTTAGCTCATCCTTTATGTATGATTGCTTCTGATGGATCGGCAAGGGCAACATACGGTAAATTATCTGAAGGAAGTCCGCATCCGAGAAGTTATGGCACTTTTCCCAGATTTCTTGGAAAATATGTAAGAGATGAAAAAATTGTTTCTTTACCTGAAGCAATAAGAAAAATTACATCACTTCCTGCAGAGACACTTGGTATTATCCGATAGGGGAAAAATAGCCGCCGGTATGTTCTGCCGATATTGTTTGTTTTGATTTTAATAATATCATTGATAAGGCAGATTATGTTAATCCTCATCAATATGCGGAAGGAATTGAATATGTGCTTGTGAACGGTGAAGTAGTAATTCACAAAGGAGAACATACCGGAAAACTAGCTGGAAAAGTATTAAAGAGAAAATGATTTGTTTGCCTTATTTGAAAGACCATTTAGGTAGTATAGAATGGCACTTAACGAACAAAGTAATTAGTATCACAGGATTTGTAAAATAGGGGAGCGGAGAGGGTGGGATTC
>CAVQOL010000021.1:0-84041 GCA_963714415.1 uncultured Ignavibacteriaceae bacterium | reverse complement strand
GAACCCACGGTACCCTTGCGAGTACACTACCTTTCCAGGGTAGCCAATTCAGCCACTCTTGCACCTCTCCGTAATTAAGATTTATGAGAACTAAAGCTAGCAGGAATAACAAGTCGAAATATATCCATAGACAGAGAGTTTACCAAAGAAATTTCATTCTCTGTTTCACCACCAACTAAAATTTATTTAACTTTGTTTGTTAATTATTTGTTCTGGAAAGGTGCCAGAGTGGTTGAACGGGGCGGTCTCGAAAACCGTTGTGGGATTTATTCCACCGAGGGTTCGAATCCCTCCCTTTCCGCAAAATAATAGAAATATATTAATAAGTACTGAAAACTGATTATAGTATAAATACAGATAAGAAATTAAACACCTATTTAAGTGTTTTTTTATCTAACAATAATTAGATATTTTAAACGGAAATATTTAAATCTTAATGAAAATAATAAATTATCTCCTAATAATTATTCTTATCCTTGGTTTAATGTCATGTGAAGACGGACCACCGATTATTCCCGGTTTAACAAAAAGTAATGTCGTAATTCTTACAAGTCCCGACAGTGCCTCAATTTATTTAAATAACAAGCAAAGTGATATTTTTTCTCCTGCTGTTTTGGATGATCTAGAACCCGGTTTTTATAAAATAGATTTAACAAAAAATACTTATTTAGATACTTCAATTTATTTCCTTATTTACCGTGATAAAGTTGACACTTTGTTTGTGGAATTGAGAGAAGATCCCATTGATTGGTGGAAAATATATAATTCTTCAAATTCATCTATTCCAACCAATATGATAGGAAAAATCAGGATTGATAAGAATAACAACAAATGGATTACGACCAAGAGCTATGGTCTTTTAAAATTTGATGATTTAAATTTCACAGTTTACAATACAGGTAATTCCGCTTTACCAAGTAATAGTATAAATGATATTTTTATAGACAATTCCGGTTTGCTATGGTTGGCCACTGATAATGGCTTTTGCAGTTTTGATGGTATTTCTGGCTGGGTTCATTATAATTCCAGTAATTCTGGTATTCCAGATGATTTTACAACTTGTATAATTCAAGATTCTCGAAATAATATATGGATTGGTACTAATACAGGTGGCTTGGTAAAATTTGATGGTGTGGATTTTATTTTTTATGACTATTCGAATTCTCCTTTACCCTCTAACACAATTTCCAGTCTTGCAAATGATGAGGATGAACTATGGATTGGGACTTGGGGAGAAGGAATTGCAGTATTCAATGGCGCGGAATGGAAAAAATATAATGCTTTCTTTTCAAATCTTTTAGGGAATTTAATTTCTGTAATATTTGTCGATAGTCAAGGAAATAAATGGATCGGGAGTTCCGATTCACCTGAATTTGGAGGTCTTTCTAAATTCGATGATGTAGTTTTTACTAATTATCACCCTTTTAATTCTGGTTTACCGGGCATCCGTGTGACCGATATAACCAGTGATATCAAAAATCGAATATGGGTAACCACAGAAAATGGTTTAGTTTATTATGATGGAATAAGATGGGTTGAATTTAACATATCTAATTCCGGATTGCCGGATAACTCTACTATATCTATAGCAATAGATTTAGCAGAGAATAAATGGATTTCTACGTTAGGTTTAGCTAAATATATAGGGGGAAAGTAGAACTGCAAATCTATTTACTGTTCAGAAGTTTGGTCGTATCAGCTTTACCAATGAACATCCCTATTCCATCACCAGATATATTCCATCTAATATTACTTCCAGGTTGACCGAATATTGCATCAGAAACCTGGTTGCTTCCCTGACTAATAAAATAATCATAGAACGATGAATCATATATATATAATTTGATTCCCAGAGTACTGCCACTATTTAAAATATTATCGGGAACTTCAATAGTTGGAACTTTGATATTATCATTAGCAGAAACAGGTTGAACAACACTTTCGAATTCTTTAGCCTCGTTTAATAAAATACCGCCGATGTTGAATAAAGCCCAGGTAGCAGCATAGACCTCATTAGAAAAAGAATTGACAGAACATTCAAAATATGTTTCTGTCTCGCCTTCACTAATCCTGTTAGTAATATATGCTCCGATAATACCTCCGATAATTGGTACTTTTGTAACGGCATAGACAGATTTATTTTCCCATTGAAGAAGAAGAACGTACTCTTTACCTCTTACTGCCCTTAATGAGTCAGTTGTATATATTCCTTTGTCTACATGTCTCAGAGGATATGAAACATTATCAACAACTATTGCACCCACAGCATCTGTAATTTTTGCAAAGTCTTCAGAATACGGAAGAGATACTGGTAAGGTTCTGCCTACATATATATCATTTATTAGTTTATTGTGTTCAAGAACACCTCGCACAACAAGCTTCAATTCGTATGGAAATTCTTCTTCTTCAAGCGGTTGTTCACATCCGAAGAATAGTAGAATGTTAATAAACAAAATTAACGAAATAAATTTTTTCATAATAAACTAAAATTTTATAGTAATACCCGCTGTTGGTAAAAAAGGAAACAAAGTAAATTGTTTTAGTATTGGATATTTTTGACCGGAAACCGGATCTGTTTTATAACTCACATACTTAGAAAATACATTAAAACGATTATATACATTATAAATATTAACAAATATTTCTAAATCAGTATTATCGATGCTTAGGGAATATTTCAAATTTAGATCTAACTTATGAAATGGTGGAAGTCTAAATGCATCACGGGCCGAATTTTCATAATATACCTTAGATGTATTGTTGGTGGGATTGCTTAAACCTAAAAAAGCATACTGACCAATAGGCATAAAAAACGCCTGTCCTGTTCCATAAGTCCATGTGGCACCTACATTAAACTTATCGTTTATGTCATATCCTAGGACAAATGAAATATCATGTCTTCTATCGAACCGTGGATAGTAAGCGTCACTTAAGTTAAGTTCGTCAAAATAACGTTTTGTAAAAGCAAGAGTATAACCAAGCCAGCCGCTTAAATTTCCTATTCTCTTATTTAAGAATAGTTCTACACCATAAGCTTCTCCTCTGCCTATTGTTAATTGGTCTTCAAAACTTGATCCATAAGAGAAATCTGCGTTGTCCTTGTATTCATAAAGATTTTTTAAATCTTTATAGTAACCTTCCACTGAAAAAAGAAAAGTTCTGTCAGTAGAGGTCGCTTCAATTCCAATAGAAGTTTGTAAAGACCTTGAAGGCTTGATTGCACTTGTAGAAGGATACCAAACATCTGTTGGTAAATAAATATCACTTCGGTTAAGAAGATGTAGAGTCTGATTCACTAAGGCAAATGCTGTCCTTACTATAAGTCTATCAAATATATAGTAAGTTAAAAATATTCTAGGTTCAATAGTTATTAGTTTACTGCTTGGGAAATAATATAATCTGGCACCTGTGTTTGTTCGTAAATTTGATGTTATTTTCCAATCATCCTGAAGGTAAATAGCACCTTCCAATACATTTAACTCCGTACCATAAAACGGTTTGTAGTCAAATTCAGGTACATAGTAGTCGCTTGTGGTAGTAGAAAAATTATGATAAATAAAATCTGCGCCCGCTTTAATCATATGGTCTTCTCCTACGAATATTTCTGTTTCTCTTCTTACAGAGAAATCATTTATATTAGAAGCTGTATAAAAATCTAACGGATCTTTTACACTTTGTTCATCCTTTATTAATGTGGAAAAATTGTAATTAGTATACATCAACGATGTTCTGTGAAACAATGTTGAAGATGATATATTAGTCCATGTAAGATTAACTGTAGCATTTCTCCAAGCTATATTAAAAGCTACATCTTTACTATTGGGCGATTCGATTATTTTATCTCGGCTAAAAAACCCGCTTATAAAAATCTTATTCTTTTCCGATAGATTAAAATTCACTTTACCGTTGGCATCATAGAAGTTATACCTTGGTATTGAATTAAATTCTTTTGCAATTGGTAATATCTTATCTAAATACATACTTCTTGCAGATAAAATAAAAGTAGAATTTGTATCTAAGGGTCCCTCCATGGTTACTCTGGAACTTATCGTGCTTAGAGATATAACACCTTTCACTTTTTCTTTTGTTCCCTCACGCATTGTTATATCCAAAACACTCGAAAGTCTACTGCCATATTCAGCAGGAAATCCACCTTTAATAAGTTTAATATTTTTAAGTACATCGGAGTTAAATGTACTTGCAAATCCTCCGAGATGTGAAGGATTATAAACCTGTACTCCATCAACCAAAGTTAAATTCTGATCAGAAGATCCTCCACGGACATAAACTCCTGTCGAAATTTCTGTTGCCGAAGTAACACCTGGCAGCAACTGTAAAGCTCGGAATATGTCAGGCTCACTACCAAGGGATGGCAATTTTTCAATAAGCATAGGATCAATTTCGATGGTACTTGAAGTTTGAGTGAAATCGGTTATTCGTCTGTCTTCCACTACTACTTCTCCAAGTAAAACAGACTGCGCTTCAATATTTATATTAAGTTCACGCGATTTCTCATTTGTCCGTAGAACTAATTCTATTATTTTGGTTTCATATCCAACACAACTGACAAAAATATAATATGTTCTTACAGATATATCCGGCACTGAATAAAATCCGTATTTATTTGTTGCTACTCCTCTATGCAACGGTGTTTGTTTCAAACTATCCATGTAAAGAAGAATATTGGCGCCAATAACTGCTTCACCTGTTTTCGCATCTTTAATTACACCCGAGAGATTTACACGAGACAGTGACTCCTGGCAAAAGGAATACTGATTTAAATTTAAAAGAAATATTATTGAAAGGATAATTAAAACTCTTAACTGAGAATTATTTGACTGTATGAATTTCATTTTAAATTATTTTTCTCTATTCTAATATATCAATAGACTAAAAAATAGTTAAACCATTTTTTAAGTGTTTTTTTAAGAAAACATATTAACTATTTTAATAATGTAAAATACAACAATTATGATTCAAAAAAGAAATAACAAATTATTTATTATAATCTTATTTATAATACTTTTTTATTTCTCCTCTTTTGCGCAGGTAAAAATAAGATTGCAAGGGGCTGCTGCTATTCCTACTGGATACGCCGAGGATGCTGTTTCGCTGGGATATGGCGGCAATATTAATATTAGCCATTATTTAATAAATTCTCATTTTGAATTAAGCCTAACTGCAGGATATTATGAATTCGGATTTAAGGAAAACTTGCCAGACTATAATTTTTCTTTTAAATCAATACCTATAACTGCCGGATTCAGATTTAATTTTACAGATTATGATTTTATTCCTTATGTAGGGCTGGAAGGTGGAATTTTCTTTACAGAATACTTGACGGAGATTGATTACGGCTTCTTTGGAATTACTTCTGTAATTACTAAAGCAAAACATTGGGGTATATCACCAGAGGCAGGATTTAAAATAAATATAACTCCATTTTTTGATGTAGATGTCAATGCAAAATATAATAGAATTAACACTCAGTATATTGCCCGGGCTTTTTTATTAATTCAAACTGGGTTTACTTATAAAATCCAATGATAAAAAATATTTATAAAATATTAATAATTCTTTTATTTAACTCATTACTCTATTCTCAACCAGAGTGGATTTGGCAAAATCCTATTCCACAAGGAAAAGGATTGAAAGATATTTGGGTCTTTAATTCAGAGGTTGCTTTAGCAGTTGGTGAAAATGGATTAATTCTTAAAACCTCAAATAGTGGAACAAGTTGGTTCTCATTACAAACAAATATTGAGCAGGATTATCTTGATTGTTTCTTCTTCGATGAATTAAATGGCTACGTTATTGGAAGAGCTGGTGTGATTCTTAGGACGACAGATGGCGGATTGAACTTTACTTTATTAAATGAAAATTATAATTATGATCTTCACTCGATTTGTTTTATTAACTCAACGAATGGATTTGTGGTAGGATCAAATGGAATTATACTTGTTACTACGGATGGTGGTAATGTTTGGGAACAAAAGAATCTAAGTTTTACAAACTCGTTTTCAGATATTTTGTTTTCGGACGCTTTGAATGGTTTTCTGATCGGATCTAACGGGATAATACTCAGGACCACCGATGGTGGTAATACTTGGAATCAACAAACCAACTATTATACTGAGATTTTATCCAGCATAGATATTGTAAATTCTCAAGTCATTTATTTATCAGGTATTAACGGAACAATTCTGAAAACTACGGACGCAGGTGATCATTGGTTTAAACTCAATACTGAAACTGAGTCTTGGCTTAAGTCGGTTTCATTTTCAGATGAAAATAATGGAATTGCTGTCGGTGCACCAGGTATAATACTAAAAACAACCGACGGTGGAATAAACTGGGAATATTATCAGATTACAGAATCATACAATTTTAACGCTGTTAAGATAATAGATGGAAATATTGTTTGGGTTGTTGGTGATAATGGTGTAATTGTAAAATCTGCTAGATTTAGGAGAAAACTGGGAATTTCAATTTTCCGGGATAATTAAAAAACTAAATGATCTACAGTTTTTAAATAGCAATTCTGGTTGGATAGTTGGCGATGGGGGACTTATACTGAAGACTGATGATGGAGGTGATTCCTGGCAATTGGTTTATTCGGGAGTTAGTACGGACTTAAACGCCATTGACTTTATGGATTCCTTGCAGGGATGGATAGTAGGTAATAATTCTACAATGCTTAAAACTTCAGATGGTGGATTAAATTGGCTTATTGAATCTGATTTACCAACTTCAGTATATACAAATTATTATGATATTGAGATGGATCCATTTAGAAAAGCGATTGTTGGATCCGCTGGTCTCTATTTAGCATTAAGCTATGATATAGTTACTCAAAAAAGATATTGGGATATTCTTAATACCGGGGTTACAAATAATTTAAATTCCATTATCAGTGTTTATGGTGGCAGACAGCTACATGTCGTTGGTGACGAAGGGATTATACTCTATGTTTATACATGGTTTAGAATGACTAGAATTGATTTACTTTCTGTTCCTCCTTCATTTGATTTGGAGGATATATTTTATCATGATGAATTAATGGGGTGGACAGTTGGTAGATATGGGGCAATTTTTAAAACTTATAATAAACATGATTATGAACTTCTCAATATGTTAGCAGTTAATAAACTAAATTCAGTAATCTTTGTTGATTCATTGATTGGATTTACTGCAGGTACAGAGGGCTCTTTATTTAAATCTACAGATGGAGGTTATAACTGGCAAAGAATTAATACGCGGATTAAAAATGAAATAAAAAAAATCTATTTCGTAGATGAAAATACTGGATGGGTGATTGGTGATAATGGGATGATTCTTAAAACCGTAAACAATAGTGGTGACCCGTCTGAAGTTGATAATTATGATCCACAATTGTTTAAGAGCTATGTATTATATCAGAATTATCCAAATCCTTTCAATCCATCGACAACAATAAGTTTTGAAGTTCCATTTCCTCAAGATGTCGAACTTACAATATATGATATCCTTGGTCGAGAAGTGGCAGTTTTATTTAGTGGAGTAGCGCAGAATGGCATTAACGAAATTACCTTTAATGCAGAAAGATTAAGCAGTGGAATTTACTTTTATCTCTTAAAAACAGCCGAATTCACTGACACTAAAAAACTTTTAATAGTCAAATAGTATCCTTTGACCTAAACTTCAGTAGTCTTAAATGATCCAAACCTTCGATAAATAATAAATATTATTAGTTGTTTTTGTTATCTCTAATTTTAATCTTAGAGTAAGAATTTAAACTTATTTCACCCACCTTTTAAGGGCTTTGTTTGAAAACGATTTTTTTAATTGGTACAGTTTTATTGTTATTAGGCGGAATCATAGGATCATCATTTGATGTTTTTAATCCGCAAAAGCATTCAAAATATATTTCTCACATTATCGGTGAAGATATTTTTTTTATTGAAAAAATGTCAATTCGTCAAATTGATAGTCTAAGTGCATCAGACAATCTTAGTTTTACTATAAAAAACGCACTGCAATAAAAATGACATAAGTTCTTGAATAGTTCCTTTCCCGAAAAAATCTGATTATAGCTTATCATCATTTTCTAAGCCCTTCTATCCATAATCAATTTACAACATGCTCTTATCTGGTTAAGTTAGTTTCGGAATTGAAATTATTTTTTATTTTACTTAAGAGGTGTTATTATGTTGAAGAATGTGAAATTCCGTTTCTTTGGGAAAACAAAAATTGCTTTATTGATATTGATGGTTTTTGCAGTTTTTACGGTTTCTAACTTCGGTAATGATTTACTGACCGATATGCAGTTAGAAAACAGAGATGCAGTTGTTAAATCCCTTCTAATGGGTATTAATTCAGAGAATTATGGATTAAGAACCAGCTCAGCATATATGATTGGTGAATTGAAAATTTCTGAAGCAGTAATACCATTGCTGAGAATGCTAAGGGATGAATCCAGTGAGGAAGCTAGAATTATGGCTGCGGTTTCTTTATTCAAAATTGGCGATGCAAGAGGAATATACGCTGTAAAACAGGCAATCCGGTTTGACGACAGTCCTCGCGTAAGTAAGATGTGTGAAAAAATTTATAACTGTTATTGTTTTGAAAATGTCAGTCAGGAAATAGTAGTAGCCGGATTATAAATCCGGCTTCTTTATTTAATTATCTTTCCGCAAGTCTCATTTCTGCTTAGTAATAAATAAGCTATCTTTCCAATTATTTTATTTAAATATTCAATTATGCAGCTTTATAAAGACCATTTTATAAAAACAATATCATTGGCCTTTCCGGTTATTATCGGACAGTTGGGTTTTATGATGATGGGTGTTGTTGATAGCATTATGGTTGGCAGGCTTGGTGCTATTCCATTAGCTGCCGCTGCCCTAGGTTCAAGCATTACAATTCTCATTTTTATTATTGGTATTGGAAGTTCAATTGCAGTCACTCCCTTAGTTGCAATTTTAGTAGGAGCAAAAAGATTTGAAGAGTGTGGAGTTTATTTCAGGCAATCTCTTATCGTAAACACAATTATATCGCTATTTCTTTTTCTAGCAACTTATTTTTCATCCTATTTGATAGCTATTATCAATCAACCAATAGAAGTCATTCCGCTTGCAGAATCATATACGCGCATTCTGGCTTTTTCTGTATTTCCCATGATGATATTTCAAACTTATAAACAATTCATTGAGGGATTTTCAATAATGCGTCCGGCAATGATTGTAGCTCTTACTGCCAATATTATTAATGCTTTTTCAAACTGGATTTTTATTTATGGTAATCTAGGCTCACCCGCGTTAGGCTTAGATGGAGCTGGTATTGCTACCTTAATGTCAAGAATATTTATGGCTGTTACGTTAATGCTATATGTTATGAAATCAAAACATTTTTCAGCATTTAATGTTTCTTTAAACTTTAATGGATTTAATTTTCCCGTAATAAAGAAGATTTTAAATCTGGGGATTCCAAGCGGCTTTCAATATTTCTTTGAGACCGGTGCATTCGTTTTTGCCATAGTTATGGTTGGTTGGATTGGAGCAAATGAGCTGGCTGCCCATCAAATAGCAATTAATCTTGCTTCAATATCCTTTATGATGGCTCTTGGAATTTCACAAGCTGGAAGTATCAGAGTAGGGAATGCCGTTGGGCAGCAAAATATTACTGAAGTACGACGAGCAGGATTTATTGCTTCTATCTTGGGTGGTTCCATTATGATGATGGCAGGGATAATATTTATTACGTTAAATACTTTTCTTCCATCCTTGTATATTGATGATATTAAAGTGATTGAAATAGCATCAGTCCTTTTGATTATTGCGGCATTTTTTCAAATTGCCGATGGTGTACAAGCGGTCGGGATTGGTATTTTAAGAGGATTAACAGATGTAAAAGGACCTACAATTATTACATTTGTAGCATATTGGGTTATTGGTCTCCCATCTGGATATCTTCTCGGATTTGTTTTTAATTATGGTGTTGAAGGTGTGTGGATCGGTCTGTCTTTAGGTCTCTTTTGTTCTGCCATATTTCTTACATTAAGGTTCCATCACAAAAGCAGACACACTGTAACACTATAGGTTTAATTTTCATTATTTAGTCTGTAACTATTTGGTGAATTAATCTCATTTTCGACCCGTTCAAATAATGATTTCTCGATGGCGTTCCTTCCTTTAATTCTAAATATATTACTGTTTATTTGCTTATCTTTTGAAGAAATAACAATGACAGGCTTCTTAAAATACTTTGCGATAATTGCTGCATTACGACTTCCAATTTTATTAATGATATCTCCATTTTTTAAAATCACATCACAGCTTAACAGTAATAAATCAGCTTTCTCTAAGCTATTACTGGTTTCTGAATCAAACACTACTTTTGTTTTTATTCCTGCCTTTAATAATTCTTTTGCAAGAATTTTTCCTTCGCATTCGGGTTGTGATTCACAAACAGTAACTTCAAATTTATTATTGTATTGATGCCATAATTTTAACACTTCATAGACCGTTTTACTATTGGAAAGAGTTACTATTTTACTATAACGTTTTATTTTATTCGGGATAGAGTTAAAGATTATTTTATAAGTATTTCGATTTTCTTCCAGAATTTTAGACAAATATTTTAAAAGAGATTCCTGATCATTGTTCTGAGTTTTACTGTTCTATTGACAGAATGTTATTTTTTATAACCGCAAAATGTGATAAATACTTTTTAGCTAAATCAATTTCAGTTCGAATAGATTCTCCACGCTTTCACTTTTTTAGAAAAATAAATTAATAGTTTCTCAAACAGTTCTGCTGAACCGGCGGTTTTATTAAACAGTATTTTCTCGAAGTTCTTATCTATCTTTTTCATATTTGATTTAACAACGAACTTACTTCAAATGTCTTTTCAGAAGGTGTGTTATGACTGGTTATATAAGAAGACAATGTTTTATATAATTCGTGCTTTGTTGAATAGTCCTTTAAATAAAAAGTACGGACTTTATTTCTGTTTTTTATAAGCCAGTTTAGAGAAATTTTCATTTTTTCAAGATCTTCTTCACTTGGAAGCATATCATTTTGAATTGTAGAGTTGAAATAATCGTCCAATGCTTCATCAAAATAATCTTTTTTATCTAAAAGGTATTTCTTTATAAATATTTTTCCATCTATCATCAACAAGTAATCCTTTCCCCAATCAGAATCAATTTCAAAAACCACTTTTGCATTGTTTATCGGTTCGGCAAGCAGAGAATTCTTATGTACCTGTGCGAGAATCAAGTCTAATAATTCTTTTACTTCAGCAGCTTTTTCATACTTTTGTTGTGAAGAGTACAATTTCATTTTATTGAGTAAACGATTAAGGGCAGTCTGGTTTTTCCCGCCAAGAAACTCATAAACGTGATTCAATTCTTCTTTATATCTAATAATATTATCAGGATCATTCAAACAGGGCGCGGTACATCTTTCAATATCTTTAAGAAAACATCCTTTGCCTTTTGCGAATTCCTTGTCTTCGCACTCCCTTACTTCAAATGTTCTCGCTAACACATCAAATAATATTTTGGTTTTCTTTTTAGTTGTGAAAAGTCCGAAATAATCGTTTCCGTCAAAATCAAAATAATTGGTTATTTCCAGATCAGGAACTTTGTGAGTTGTATTAATTCTCAAAAAATATTTATTGCCGTAAGATTTTAGCTGAGTATTATGTTTTGGGTTTATCTTTTTAATCAACTCTGCTTCTAATAACAAAGCTGTAAGTTCAGAATTAGTAATTTCGACTTTCAAGCGGGAGGCTTGTTTAACAATCTTTTTAGGTTTTCTCTGTGCGGAAACAGAGAAATAACTTTTCATCCGTTCTCTTAGTGATTTTGCCTTGCCTACGTATATAATTTCATTTTTTTTGTTCAAAAAGTAATATATTCCGGGTGCATCTGGAACAGACCCAACATCATCAACTAAGTCCTTTTTTATTTTTAATATTGGTCTCGTTCCAACATTACTTTGATAATCTAATAAGTTTTGTAATGACGATATATTGTTTTCTTTTTTTAATTGCTTTGTAATTTTGATTAAGATACGTGCAGTAGTTTCTGCATCTGATAGTGCTCTGTGTGCATCAGAGTTTTTGATTTTAAGATGCATAGCAACAGATCCTAATGATCTGCTTTTTAGAAAAGGGAAAATTCTTCTTGATAATTTTAATGTGCATAAAGTTTGAAACTGTGGTGTTTCATATCCGCAAAATCTAAATTCATTTTTAAGAAAGGAATAATCGAAAGGCAGATTATGTGCTGTTAAAATTGAATTTTCCAGTGAAGGATAATATTTCATCAACCAAATCTTCAAATAGGGGAGCGTCCGAAACATCATCATTTGATATTCCTGTAAACTGTGTTATAAATCCCGGTATGTAAGTTTGTGGATTAATTAAAGATTGAAATCTAGATACGATTTTCATCTTTTCAACTCGAACCATACCAATTTCTATTACTTTATTTTTTGTGGCAGATAATCCCGTGGTTTCAACGTCTATAACCGTAAATGCAGAATCTTCTACAGGAATGTTTGGATAATTACTTGAGGACATAAAAATATCAATAAAAAGTAACTATTAAGAAAAACTTTTTTAAAATCACACTCAATTTAGATATATTGATATTAAAAATTACAGATTATGTCTTCAATTAACATTCTATTTATCGGTGATATCATTGGAAAGCCAGGGCTGGATCATGTTCAAACCTGGCTTCCCGGATTAATTCAAAAATATAAACCTGACTTAGTTATTGCTAACGGTGAAAATGTATCCGATGGGAAAGGCTGCACTTCAAAGGAAGGACAAATTTTATTTGATCTGGGAGTACATGTAATTACAGGTGGAAATCACACCTGGGATAAGCATCAATCTCAAGATTATCTTAAATCGGAACCAAGGGTTATTCGTCCGCTTAATTACCCCAAAGGTACATATGGAAATGGTTATCATATTGCGTCGACTAAAAAAGGTAAAGTAGCAGTTTTAAATCTGCAGGGAAGAACTTTCATGTCTCCTTTAGATTGTCCGTTTCGAACTGCTGACTGGGTTATCCAAAAAATAAAAAGCGAATCTAAAATTGTCATTCTTGATTTTCATGCAGAAGCAACTGCTGAAAAAATGGCTATGGGACATTACCTGGATGGTAAAATAAGTGCACTTATCGGAACACACACACATATACAAACCGCTGATGAAAGAATTTTAACTGGAGGAACTGCTTATATTACAGATGTTGGTATGAGTGGACCTTATGATTCGGTTATAGGAATGAAAACAGTTGCAGCAATTAACAGATTTATTTATCAGACACCTCAGAAATATGAAACTGCTACAGACAATGTTCATCTTGCCGGTGTTTTTCTTGTAGTAGATTCAGAAAACGGTAAATCCAAACAAATAGAGCGAATAATTTTTCCTGAATTCGAACGCAATATTTAGTTAAAATGGAAAAATATGCCTTACCAAAGCTTGACAATGACAGCAATTTAAGAGAATTGTTACTAAAATATTGTCGTCTTATCGAAGGAGAGATTTGGAATGATCCTAATCAGGAGCACAAGGTTGCTTGTTTGGATGCTGCAACTTCTCAGCAGATTAAGAAACTAATGGAAGGTAAATTAGCTTCATTAGCAGTTCACGATCCACCATACAATTTTATTGTATTTGATGAGCTTAAGGAAGAGCAATTTATCGAATGGTCGAAAAAGTGGGTTAAAAATTCATTTAACTCATTAGGCATAAATGCTTCTATTTATATATGGTTAGGTGCAGATTATAAAAACCATTTCCAGCCATTTGCAAACTTTATCCTTATGATGAGAAATTCGGGTTTTAATTCAAAAAATTTTATTACACTTAGAAATCAACGCGGATATGGGACAAGCAATAATTGGATGTCCAGTAAGACAAGAACTATTATACTATACTAAAGGTGCTCCCAAATTTAATGTTGAAACTGTCTACACTGATATTCCTAAAGTACTTAAGGGGTATTATAAAAATGTTGGTGGAGAAGTCACGGAAAATATTGAACGCAGTAAATCAGAATTTATCAGACCAGGAAATGTCTGGATTGACGTTCAACAGGTTTTTTACAGGATGGAAGAAAACGTTAATGGTTGCTATGCTCAAAAACCATTAAAAGCTCTAGAGAGGATTATTAATGCTAGCAGTTCGGAGGGAGAAATTGTTATTGATTTTTTCGCTCATTCCGGAACTACTCTCATCGCCTGTGAAAAGTTAAAAAGAAAATGTTTTACTGCTGATATTGATCCGGTCTTTTGCGAAATTAGTATAAGAAGATTGGAAAGATTTCGCACAACAGGAAAAACCGGGTGGCAAAATTCCAATCCATTTGTTGATGAAATAAAAAAAGATCAAAAAATTAAAAAATTATTGGCTGACAAATACAATATAATCTATTAAAGAGAATTAAAATGGTACTAATTGATGGCAAAAAAGTAGCTGCAGATATCAGAAATGAACTAAAAGAAAAAATATCTAAAGCTAAATCTGAGGTCAAAAATATACCCGGATTAGTAGCTATACTTGTGGGTGACGATCCTGCTTCAAAAATTTATGTTTCGCGTAAAGGTAAGGCTTGTGAAGAAATTGGAATGAGAACTCAAACAGAAATATTATCCTCCTCAATTTCTGAAGAAGAACTACTTTCTGTTATCGATCAATATAATGCCAATAGTGATTATCATGGTATTTTGGTTCAGCTTCCACTTCCAAAACATATTGATGAGACTCATGTTATTGAGAGAATTTCTCCTCAAAAAGATGTTGATGGTTTTCATCCTGTTAATGTTGGAAATCTTGTTATTGGTAAAGATACTTTTGCTTCATGTACACCTGCAGGAATTCAGGAATTATTAAAGCGATATGAAATTTCTACAGAAGGAAAACATGTAGTTGTTGTTGGGAGAAGTAATATCGTAGGTAAACCAATTGCAAATATTATGCTTCAGAAACAAAAGTTTGCCAACTCAGTTGTAACTGTTTGTCATTCAGCTGCTTCTGACTTGGGATATTATACACGTCAAGCCGATATACTAATAGCTGCAATTGGTCGCGCAGATTTTATAACTGCCGATATGGTAAAAGATGGTGTCGTAGTTATTGATGTCGGAATAAATAGAATTGATGCTCCCCATTTACCAAAAGGTTACAGGATAGTGGGTGATGTTGAATTTGAAACCGTTTCAAAGAAGGCTTCATATATCACTCCGGTTCCTGGTGGTGTGGGTCCAATGACTATTGCAATGCTTTTAAGCAATACGTTCAAAGCATTTGAAGCTTTTAATAAATAAAAATTAATAGGGTATATATTGCAAATGATTAATAAAGACTTTCTAAATAACAAAATTGCTGATTTTGAAAACTCTAATACCTTGGTTCAAAATATTAAGGGTAAAAGCTTTAATACAAAAGAATTAGCTGGTTTTATCGATCATACTTTATTAAAAGCAGATGCAACAAGATTAGAGATTGTCAATCTATGTAATGAAGCTAAAAAATATGGTTTTGCATCTGTTTGTGTGAATCCTTGTAATGTTGAATTGTGCAGTAAAGAATTATTTGGGAGCACGGTGAAAGTTTGTACTGTAATCGGCTTTCCGCTTGGAGCAAATGAAACATCTGTGAAAATTGATGAAACAGAAATGGCTTTAACTACCGGTGCACGGGAAATAGATATGGTAATAAACATTGGCAGGCTGAAAGATGATAATCAAAGCTATATTTTAACAGAAATTTCTTCAATAGCAGAATTGTGTCATAAGAATAATGCTTTGTTAAAAGTAATAATGGAAACTGCATTGTTAAACGATGAAGAAAAAGTTTTATCATGTCTACTTGCTATTGATGCAAAAGCGGACTTTGTTAAAACTTCTACGGGATTTAGTAAAAGCGGTGCTAACATTCGCGATGTTGCAATGATGAAATTCATTGTTGGAGATAAAGCAAAAGTGAAAGCTTCTGGAGGAGTTAGAAGTTATGAAGATGCTGTTCTTATGATTCTGAATGGTGCTTCACGATTAGGTACAAGTTCCGGAATAAATATAATTGAAAAATCCATTTCGAATTCAAATTATTGATTTATGATTCTTGATATAGTTATTGAAAAAACAAATGACGGTTTTAATGCTGATGTTCCATCACTTCGGGAGTGTGATACATGGGCTCACGATGAAGAAACTGTAATAAATAATATATTAGAAAGAGTTTCATACTTTCTTAGAATTGATCAAAAATTGTTTAAACTGGATAAAGCTCGCAGAGAAAATAATTTTACCATTTACAAACTAGTAATTGATAAGACTTCACTTTGAGATCAGAAAAAAGATCACAAAAAATTAATAATGTTGTTAGAGCACGACAACATTCACTTCACGTAGTACTTGAAAACATTCACGATCCACATAACGTAAGTGCAATCTTCCGAACCTGTGATGCAGCAGGTGTTCCGGGTGTATCATTAATCTACAATTATGAAAAATTTCCAAAAATCGGAAAGAAATCATCTGCCTCAGCTTATAAATGGATTGAAAAAGAAAAATTCAAATCTGTTGAAGAATGTTATATTGAATTAAAGAAAAAAGGCTTTCAAATTATTGCTTCATCAATTTCTTCTGACGCAGATTGATTTGTATGAAATAGATTTTACAAAAAAAACAGCAATAGTTCTTGGTAATGAACATCGCGGTGTTTCAGATGAAGCCGCAAATTTTGCTGATGTAAAATTTCAGATTCCTATGTTTGGTATGATACAGAGCTTAAATGTTTCAGTGGCTGCTGCTATTACGCTCTACGAGGCTGTAAGACAAAGAAAAGCTTCTAACATGTATCCTTCAAAAGATCTGAGTGAGAAAGAATTACAAAAGATTATTGATGATTGGCTCAGGAAGTAAATCTAAGATGGTCCAAAAATTCACAAAAATAAAAAGTATTCAAGGCGAAATTAGTTTACCGGGCGATAAATCGATATCTCACCGTGCTTTAATATTTTCGGCAATGGCTGCTGGTGAATCAGTAATTGAAAATATTTCTGATGGAAATGATGTAAGATCAACCATTAATTGTCTCCGACAACTTGGAGTGAATATTTCTGAAGAAAATAATTTGATAAAAGTTCAGGGGGTTGGCTACAAAGGTTTCAAACAACCGGCTGCACAACTTGATTGTGGTAATTCCGGAACAACTGCAAGATTGTTATCAGGATTATTAATTACTCAGAATTTCGAAAGTAAGTTAACAGGCGATGAATCTCTTGTTAAACGTCCGATGAAAAGACTGATCGAGCCTTTAGAATTGATGGGAGGGAAAATATTCTCTACAGATAACCATACTTTACCGCTTCTTATCAATCCTGCAGATGAGTTAAAAGCAATTAATTATAAACTCAATGTTCCAAGTGCGCAAGTTAAGAGTGCAGTTTTAATTGCCGGCTTACATATTGAGAAAGAAACTTCGATTATCGAACCAGTGATTACCAGGGATCATACTGAACGTTTGCTTGATTTAGTAGTGATTAAAGAAAATGAAAAGATAATCTCAAAATCATCAATTAAAAATTACCCGAAATCAAAAAAATATTTTGTTCCGGGTGATATTTCTTCAGCTTCTTTTTTAATTGTCGCAACACTTCTTAGTAATAACTCTGAAATTAAAATTAAAAATATTTCGCTTAATCCTACTCGTACTGCAATTATTGAGCAATTACGAAAGATGGGCGCGTACATTGAGATAATTGGGAGTAAACTTAGCAACAAAGAAGAATATGGTGATATTTTAGTCAGATCAAGCAAGCTTCAAAATGTTCACATTGATCAAAAAATAATTCCATCTTTAATTGATGAAATTCCGATTCTTACAGTTGCAGGTGCGTTTGCAGAAGGTAAGTTTGAAATTAAAAATTGCATAGAGCTTCGTATAAAGGAATCGGATAGAATAAAATCAATTTGCTATAATTTACGAATAGCAGGATTTGATGTTGTAGAATATGAGGACGGATTTTCATTCGAAGGTAGACCCTCAAGTAAGGAATTAGTTTTTGATAGTTTCGGCGATCACAGAATATCAATGTCGTTTTCAGTTTTCTCGATATTAAGCGAAAAGGGAGGTGTGGTTAAAGGTTTTGAATCTGTAAATATTTCAAATCCCGGTTTTTTAACTCAAATAAATTCTGTTTGTAAATTCTCCTAGATATTGATTACCTGATGCTCAAAGCAATTCACAATTATCTCTTCAAAAATCTTTTTCAAAAATGCATCACCATATTTATTAGCGAAGTATATAAAATTTAGTTCGCGTTCCTGCAGATTTTCCGCTGGAAAAAGTGATTCAGAAATTTTATCAATCTGCTTCAAGCTTATTTCGTGTTTCTTCTTCTGAGCTTGAAGAGCTTTTGATTTCAATTCATTCAATGATAAAGTAACTTTTTCCCTGTAACGATCGCTTGAATCGGAAATTGTTTTATCAACAGAAAATAATTTTACTTTAAGTTCTTCAAATGCTAAATCAATTTGTTTATTTACTTCATCGAATATGTCGTCAAGATTATTTTCTGACAGTGAGGCTATGATTTTATCCTTCAAAGTATCCGAATTGATGAAAATATTTTTTAATTCAAGATTAAATTTATCAAGATTTGATTGAATACCTTTTTCAATTATCGTTATAGACGCTCGAGGATAGATTACGGGGGCTTCAATATTAAAAAAATCATATAAAGGCATCACTTGTGCAAAGTATGCAATCTCACTTGGACCGGCAACATAAAATGCAGTTGGTAGCAGATAATCCTGACAAATTGGTCTTAGTAAAACATTCGGACTGAATCTTTCTGGCTCACTATTAATCTTGGATAATAATTCTTCAGTTGTAAAGTGTATTCTTTTTCTTCTCAATCTGAATTCATCATCAACTGGTTCGATTGCATACCTTCCGTCATCTGTACTATAAAATAGATTTACAGGTTTAATTTTAACCTGAGCATGATAAAACTCTTCAAGTTTTGCGCTGCATAGAACCAACTTTTGTGTATGCTCTCTAAATCCAATAATTTCTTTGCTGAAAATAGGAGTTAAAAGAGATTTTATTTTTTCATCATGCGGATCTAAAATTACCAGGCCATATTCATCAAAAAGCCAGAACAATAATTCTCTGAACGATTGTTTTAGAGTTTTACCTTCACAATAAAATTCACTGAGTTTTGATAACAACACAGAAGTGAATTCAGTCTCACGCAGTGATATTTTTATATTGTCTATAAAAGTTTTTATATCTGAAGTTAGCATTAAATTCCCAACACTTTTTTTAGCTTCATCTTCAGGAATTTCTTCAAGATAATTTATTTCTTTTATTTCATTTTCATTATTAAGAACTTTAATCCATCTTATCTCATTAAAATCGTGATCATCACCTTCTAGCCAGAAAACCGGGACAAAGTTATATTCTTCATATCTTTCTTTTAATTGTCGGGAAAGTTTAATAGCAGTAATAATTTTATACATTGTGTAAAGAGGTCCGCCAAACAAACCAAGCTGCTGACCTGTTACAATAGCTAAAGTTCGTTCTTCACTTAAATTATGAATATTATAATGAGTCTTTTCAGAAGCTTTCGGCAGAAATGAATATTGGTCTTTAAGTATTGATGTTAAACTAAATTCCCGATCTTTCCTGGATTTTATTATTTTTTTGAAAATATCACTGTAATTCTCTTTTTCTCTGAAATCATATTTGTAAAATTTAGATACGTTTTCAAACTCATATAAGTAATCCAAAAACAAATTCTGATTTTTGGGGATATCGGAGAAATTAATTTGCATTATGCACCTTAAATGTGAATTGACAATTCAAAAGTAAAAAAAAGATTAGCAGTTGACAACTTCTTAAATCATATAACTTTAATGGTTTTTTAATTCACTTAAATGATTATTTTAACATTCAAAACTATTCTGTAATGAGTTTGGAAATAAATTTAGCTAAATATGTTACATTTAAGAGATTATTTAACTCAATAAAAGTTGTTTTTTCGTTTATCCTTTCCAAACTTATCCGAAAACCAATCGTTTGGGGAATGCCTATTTCTTATTCGATTGAACCGACAAACCTCTGTAACCTAAATTGCCCGGAATGTCCTTCAGGATCAGGAATTTTAACCCGTCCAATAGGAAATTTAAATTTCAGGGAATTCAAAAGTTGGATAGATCAAATAAAATCTACAGGATTTTATGTTCAGTTATTTTTTCAAGGAGAACCTTTTCTAAACAAAAATCTTCCTGAGATGGTGAAGTATGCTCAGCAGAACAACATTTATATTTCTATTAGTACAAATGGACATTTTATAAATGATAGTAATGTGGATTTTATTTTAGATAATGCCCCTGACAAATTAATTTATTCAGTTGATGGATTAGATGAATCAACTTATCAGAAATACCGTGTCGGCGGAACATTTAAACAAGTAAATGATGGATTAAAAACTCTTATAAAAAGAAAAAATGAGCGCGGTTTGAAAAAACCTTATGTTGAATTTCAGTTTATTGTAATGAAACAAAATGAGCATCAACTTGATGATGTGTTAAGTTATGGAAAGAATGTTGGTGTGGATATGGTTGTATTCAAGACTATGCAAATATCTAGTTATGAGAATGCAATTAAGTTTTTACCTTCAAATAAAAATTACAGACGGTACATTGTTGAAAATGGTTCGTACAAAATAAAAAACAAAATGAACAATCATTGTTTTGCACTTTGGAGAACCTCTGTTATAACCTGGGATGGTAAAGTTGTTCCTTGTTGCTTTGATAAAGATGCCGAGTATAATTTAGGAGTGCTTAATGGCAGATCTTTTCAGGAAGTATGGAAATCCGGGCAATATCAAAATTTCAGACAAAGAGTCCTAAATAGCAGAAAAAGTATTAATATTTGTACAAACTGTACGGAAGGATTAAAAATTAATATTCTAGAAATTGAGCAATAATGATTGAAGCTGCATTAAATAAATATTTTGGTGATGAAAGTTTTTTAGTAAAAAATAAAAGTTTACTATTCTTCTTGCTAAAACTTTTTATTGCGGCCGGGCTTTTAACATATATTATTTCAACTGTAAAGCCAGGTGAAATCTGGATTGCTATCAAACAAGCTAATTTAGGTTTTATGTTAGCAGCATTTTCACTGATGTTTCTAAATCTTTATCTACAATATTTAAAGTGGAAGTTTACCTGTGAGCTTTTATTGAAAGAAAGTTCCAATAGTAAAATATTCATTTCCTTGATGCACGGATTCGCTGCGGGTGTTTTCACTCCTGCTCGAGTTGGCGAATATTTTGGAAGAGCAATAGTATTGAAAGATAAACCTGTTTATAAAGTTGCTTTAGCTACTTTACTCGATAAATTCTTTCCACTATTAATGGTAGCAATATTCGGGTCTATAAGTTCAATAATTTTCATTCACTTTGAATATGGCATTACAATATTCATAACTATTTCGCTCTTCATAGTTCTGTTTAGTTTATTTTATTTTTTCATTTACCTTCTTTTGAATGAAAGATTTTGGGATAGTTTAATTTTTGTAAAGCTTAGAAAATCAACAAGAATGAATTACTTCCTCAACAAATTAAAAGAGTTGAAGAACCTTGATAGAGAATATGCTGTTAAAATGCTTACAGTTTCATTCGTTTTTTATTTATGCTTTTTAATTCAATATGCTTTGCTTGTCGCCTCATTCTCGAATCATTTACAATTTGTTGATTATTTATGGGCGGGCAATCTGATTATGTTTGCTAAGACTATAATTCCTCCGATATCACTAGGCGAGCTTGGGATCAGGGAAGGAGCTTCAGTTTATTTTATTTCCAGACTTGGCGAATCTGCTTCAGTCGGATTTAACGCTTCAATATTTTTATTTTTAATTAATGTCCTGCTTCCTTCTATTATTGGTTTTATACTGCTATTAAAGAAATCTAATGATTGAAAATATTCTAATTATCTTTTTTATTTTTCTACTATTGCACTACCTGCTTTTTCTTTATGAAGTTTATTCTGGATTGAATAAACTTAAAACTGCAAAAACAATAAATATTCCCTCAGGATTTGTCTCGGTTATAATTCCATTTAGGAATGAATCTGAAAACATTTTAAAAAGTTACAATAGCTTATCAAATCAGAATTATCCAAAAGATAATTTTGAAATAATTTTTGTAAACGATTTTTCAACAGACGATTCTTATAAAAAATTAAGTGATGCAATTAGTTCATCTCACATAAAAGTAATTTCTGTTCCAGATGACTATTCCGTTAATGCTCATAAAAAACGTGCAATCAGATTTGGTATCGAAAATTCTATTGGGGAATTTATCGTTACAACAGATGCTGATTGTATTCATTCTCCAGATTGGTTAAGAACTTTATTAAGTTTCTTCGATAATAATACCGGATTTGTTTCTGGTCCTGTTGAATTTGAAGAAGGGAAATCGCTGTTCAGTAAACTTCAAAAATTAGAATTTGCGGGATTAGTCATTACTGGTGCCGGATTAATTGGAGCGGGAAAACCAATAATTTGCAATGCCGCTAATATAGCTTACAGAAAAAAAGTATACGAAGAAGTTGGTGGATTTACTTATCAGATGAATCTTTCCTCAGGTGATGACGAATTGTTAATGCAGAAAATAAATAAGGATACTAAGTATAAAGTAAAATTTGCAAATCATCGAAATGCAATAGTTAGAACTTCTGCAAACAAAACTATTAGTGAATTTTATCAACAAAGAAAACGATGGGCAAGTAAAGGATTATTTTACAAGGATAAGATTTTAATCTTAAAACTTATTCTTATCTACTTATTTTACCTTTCATTTCCGACACAGCTTTTACTTGGAATGTTTTATTCAAACATATTTATGATGACTTTCCTGTTATTTATCATATTAAAAATCCTTTTTGAGTTTTTCGTTCTAAAAAATGGAGTTAAGCTACTCTTCAACAAAAAAATATTGAATGTTTTCTTATTAGCAGAAATCGTGCAAATTCCATACATAATTATAGCAGGAATTTCGGGTGTTTTTGGTAATTATATTTGGAAGAACAGGAAAATAAACCGCTGAATAATAACCTCATTTTATATTCATACTGTTCAATTTAATATACACTCTTAAGCTAAAAAACACTGATTATTGTTAAAAAATGGAATAAAACATCTGGCACTCCTGTTGTATTCTTTATAGCAGTCCATAGGAGGATAAAATGAAAAATTTAATATTCGCAGTAGTTATAATTCTTTTCAGCTTCACAACAAACGTTGAAGCTAGCACAAACATCTCCAACAGAGTTGGTGGTTATTTTTATGCATCACTTTCACCTCACGGAACCTGGATAGATATAGGTTATGGAACAATTGCGTGGAAACCTACAATTATGGTTAGAAACTGGCAGCCTTACCATCAGGGTAGATGGATTTGGAGTGATTACGGATGGTATTGGAATTCATACGAACCTTTCGGTCACATAGTTTATCATTATGGTAGATGGTATTTCGATGATTACTATGGTTGGATCTGGATTCCTGATTATGAGTGGGCACCTGCCTGGGTTGAATGGAGATACACTGATTCTTACATAGGATGGGCTCCGCTTTCACCTTATGCTGTGTTCTCAATATCAATAGGTATAAGCTTTACTCATGATTATTACGTTCCTTATTCTAACTGGCATTATGTTCACATAAATAATTTTTATAATCCGTACTTAACCAGTTACTATGTTAGTGCGCAGTATAAGTACAGAATACATTCAAGAAGCAGACACAGAGTTAATTATGGATACTATAATGGCAGAATTAGAAATAATGGAATTGATGTAAGCTTTATTGAAAAAAGAACTGCTCAAAAGATTCGTATGAGAAATATTGAATCTGTTAAGGATCCGCGTCAGGTTGTATATGATAAGAATCGTGATTTAACCAGAGAAAATATAAGAACATTTTATGTTGACAAAGGTGAATTATCACGTGACGCACTTAGAGATGTTGAAGTAAAAAGATCTGACAGAAGAAGCACGCTTGATCTTTCAAGAGTTGAACTTGGATCAACCAGAAACCTGGACAAAGAAAGTATACGTAAGGAAATGTCAAATAATGAAAAACGTGATGTAAGACAGGATGATAGCAGAAAAGAAGTTATCCGTGAAGAAAGAAATGTTCAGAATGAAAGAAAAGTTACGGATGATCGTAAAATTGAAGTTCGTGAAAATCGTTCAAACGAGAGAAATGATTCGAGAGAAATAAGAGAAAGAAATGAAAATGAAGTAAAAAGAAATGAGAATGCTCAGATCGAAAAAAGGAGGACTGAACAGATTCAACGAAATAATAATGAAGTCCGTACAAATGATAACACTCAGAAAAGAGAAGATACGCGTGTAATTCAGAGAGAAGAAAAGAAAACTGATAGCAACGTACTGAACAATAGAAATAATGAAACAAGAATAGAAAGAAAAGTATCAACTCAAACGAAACCAGAAACCAGGAATATTGAAAGAAAAGTTGAAAATAAGCAGAGGGAAACAAGAGTTGAAACTAACAAAAGAAACGATTCAAATAAATCTAAGAACGATGATTCAGATAAGAAAAAGAAAGAACGTAGCAGATAGTTAAACCATAGATTTTCCATCTCTCTCCAAAAGAAGGCGGCATCACAAATTAAACTTTGGATGCCGCTTTTTTATTTTAATCCCAAAATCAATATTTTTATTCAACAAAAACAGTTTTATATGAAAGATAAATCCACACGGCTCTTTTACATACTCGGATCATTTTTTATAGCTAACGCACTTCTGGCTGAATTCATTGGTGTTAAAATATTTTCTTTAGAAGGTACTCTAGGAATTTCTCCGCTTAATCTCACAATTCTGGGAATTGAGAATTTATCATTCAATCTTACTGCAGGAGTTCTTCTTTGGCCAGTGGTTTTTATTATGACTGATATAATAAATGAATATTTTGGAAAAAGGGGAGTAAGATTTCTTTCATTCACAGCAGCTGCTTTAATAGCTTATGCATTTTTTATGGTTTACTTTGCAATAGGATTATCACCATCAGATTTCTGGATTGATCGAATTACTCCACAAGGAAACGTAAATATGGATCTGGCCTTCAACACAATATTTGGTCAAGGATTATGGATAATTATCGGTTCACTTGTTGCTTTTCTTGTCGGTCAATTAGTTGACGTAACGGTTTTTCATTATTTCAAGGCGATTACAGGAAGTTCAAAAATCTGGCTTCGTGCAACAGGTTCAACCCTGGTTTCTCAGTTTATTGATAGTTTTATTGTTTTATTTATTGCCTTCTATATTGGAGCAGGATGGGATATTAAGTTAGTACTGGCAATAGGTCTGGTTAACTACATTTATAAATTTTTAATAGCTGTTTTGCTCACTCCAATTTTATACTTACTTCATTTTGTAATTGATAAATATTTAGGTAAAGAACTTTCAGATAAATTAACCCACGAAGCAACCTTAATCTAATAGATTTGAAATTTAAACGTTATTTCGACATTTAATGAATTATTGTGCGATTTATTTTAAAAATCTCTTATTTCTTTCTTTCCCTAATAAAATTTTTCTTATTTTTTAAAGTGTAAATTATAATTTTATTTAGAAGCTAAATTATTTGTACTAATTTATTGTCGTCTGAGGAAAAGTTGTTCGCATTGATATGTTCAAGGGGAAATCACTCCGATCGTATTAATTTCGGATTTAAGTCAAAATTGATATTTGAATTCCAGGTCATTTATCATCACAACGTATTTTATTCTAATCATTCAGATAAACTAAATAAATCAGATCAATTCATTCTTCTTAATGGAGAAAATATATGAAACTTACAAAAGAAGAAGCTCTGTTCTATCATAGTTCAGAGCGAAAAGGCAAGATTGAAGTAATACCAACCAAACCTTGTTTAACCTCGCGTGATCTATCCCTTGCATACACACCGGGAGTTGCAGAACCTTGCAGGGAAATTCATAAAAATGTAGAAGATGTTTATAAGTACACCGCAAGAGGAAATCTTGTTGCTGTTGTTTCAAATGGAACAGCAGTTTTAGGGCTTGGTGATATAGGTCCTGAAGCCGGTAAACCAGTAATGGAAGGAAAAGGAGTTCTATTTAAAAGATTTGCAGATATTGATGTATTCGATATCGAACTCGCCAGTAAAGATACTCAGGAAATCATTCGTACTGTTCAAATGCTTGAACCAACATTTGGTGGAATAAATCTAGAAGATATAAAAGCACCAGAATGTTTTGAGATTGAGGAAACTCTGAAAGCTACTATGAATATTCCTGTATTCCACGATGATCAGCATGGAACAGCAATAATTTCTTGTGCTGCACTAATCAATGCAGTTGAATTAGCAGGCAAAAAAATTGATGAAGTAAGAATAGTTGTTAACGGTGCAGGCGCTTCAGCTATTTCCTGTTGTAAGCTTTATGTAAGAGCCGGGGCTAAACGAGAAAATATTTATATGTTCGATTCAAAAGGCTGCATAACGAAAGACCGAAAAGATCTTAACAAGTACAAAGAGGAATTCGCACAGAAAAAAGGTTTTCCATCTCTTATTGATGCTTTTAAAGATGCAGATGTTTTTGTCGGGCTATCTGTTGGTGGTGTTGTTTCTAAGGATATGGTTAAAGTTATGGCACCTGATCCAATAATTTTTGCTATGGCAAATCCTGATCCTGAAATAATGTATGATGAAGCTGTTTCTGTTCGCGATGATTTGATTATGGCTACAGGCAGAAGCGATTTTCCTAATCAGGTAAATAATGTTCTTGGATTTCCATTTATTTTCCGTGGCGCTTTAGATGTTCGTGCTACTGCTATAAATGAAGAAATGAAAATGGCTGCCACATTGGCTTTATCAAATCTTGCAAAAGAAAAAGTGCCGGAAATGGTTATAAAAGCTTATGGCGGCGAAGACTTTGAATTTGGCAGGACATATATAATTCCTAAACCATTTGACCCGCGAGTACTTTGGTATGTTGCACCAGCCGTTGCTAAAGCTGCAATTGAAACAGGTGTGGCAAAAATTACAGAGGTTGATTGGGTTGCTTATGAAGAAGAACTGAAGGAAAGACTTGGACTTTCTAAAGAAGTAATTCGCGTGATGGTTCATAAAGCGCAGAAAAAACCTGGTAGAGTTGTATATCCTGAAGGTGAAGAAGAAAATATTATTCGTGCTGCGCACGTTGTTCACAATGATGGAATAGCCGAACCAATTTTAATTGGAAATGAAAAAATAATTAAGAAGGAAATTCAAAGAATAGGCTATGATCTTAGTGAATTTACTATTGTAGATCCTGAAACGAGTAAAAAACTTGATGAGTACGCACAAGCATATTTCAAAAAACGCCAGAGAAAAGGTGCCACTTTATATGATTCAAAAGAATTGATAAAAAAACCAAATTATTTTGGTTCGATGATACTTGAACTTGGTGAAGCCGATGCGTTAATAAGTGGGCACACAACAAGTTATCCTAATACAATTCGTCCTGCACTTCAATGTATTGGCGTGAAAGAAGGATTTAATACTGTCGCAGGATTGTATATTGTTGTTGCAAAGAAAGACACATACTTCTTTGCCGATTGTACTGTTAATGTCAATCCAAATGCAGAGCAATTAGCTGAGATAGCAATTCTTACTTCGGATACGGTTAAAGAATTTGATATTACTCCGCGTATTGCAATGTTATCATTCAGTAATTTTGGTTCAGCCCCGTATCCCGAATCAATTAAAGTATCACAAGCAACAAAGATCGTTAAAAAAATGAGACCCGACTTAATGATCGATGGAGAAATGCAAGCCGATACTGCCATTGTTCCTGAAATTCTTGCGAAGACGTTTTCATTTACAGATTTGAAAGGGAAACCGAACGTTTTAATATTTCCAACTCTTGATGCAAGTAATATTGCATACAAACTTATGGCAAGAATCGGACAGGCAACTGTAATTGGTCCAATTCTTATGGGAATGAAAAAACCTGTTCACGTACTTCAGAGAGCTGCTACAGTTGATGATATTATAAATATGACCGCTATTGCTGTAGTTGATGCGAATAGAAAAGTAAAATAGAAGTTAGGACCGGAATTTTTCCGGTCTTTTTTTTAAAACTTTATTACTTAATTATTTGAATAAATTAAATTTAAATAGCAGGGAAGTCTGATTTAGTATATTAAATCGTATGTTTACAATGAATTTTAATTTAGCTAAATCTACATACAGAATTAGTTTTCATTTTCAGTGATATTCATTCTAAAAGGGAATTAAAATGAAATCAAAAAATATTTTATTTGCATTTTTAATTATTGTTTTTTCAGCCTCCATTCTTAATGCTCAAAAGAATCAATCTTTTTTAAGCAAGTATGACTTCACTAAGTCTAATCAGATATTAAAGCTGGATAAAGAATTAGATAATATTTCCGATCTGGTTGTAGATATGAACGGAAAATTTTATGCTAAGAATTTTGAAACTGGAAAATTATTTGAACTTGATATAAAAACTGGAAAGATCATTAATTCTTTTAACCTGAGTAATGAACCAGCAAAAGAAAAGTTTAAAGGGATTACTATTGCAGATAATTATTTCTATTCGGTTAATAACACGGGGGAAATATTCCAACTCAAAAAGACAATTGATAAAGGCTTTGTTGTACATCAAAAATATGCAACTAAGCTAAATCAAAAGAACGAGGTTGAAGGAATTACTTACAATCCTAAAGAAAACAAATTATTAGTTGTTTGTAAAGGAGAACCCGGCTTTGCGTTAAAAGAAGTAAAAGCAATTTATTTATTTGATTTGAAATCCAACAAGTTGGAAAATTTTCCTTCAATTATGATACATCTATCGGAAATAAAGAAACAATTTGGATTAACAGATTTTTCCCCTTCGGACATCGAATACAATACTGCAAATGGCAATCTTCTCATACTTTCATCAAAAGATCCTGCCATAATTGAACTGAGTCCAAGGCGTGAGTTGATAGATTGCATCAAACTGGATAAAAATATCCATTGGAATCCGGAAAGTATTACGGTTACTAAGGATGATAAAATTATTATTTCCGATAAAGTTGATAAAAAATTTTCCAAACTTTCTTTTTATAATAAAAAAATAAATTGATCATCTAATTTTATATTTTTTCGGAAATTCAAATGATAAAAGTCTGCAAGAATTTGCAGATATTTCCTTCCAGTTTCCTTCAAATTCATATTCAGTAATGCCGCAAGTTGGAATATTATCTATATAAGTATAGCAAAGAAAATTATGCAGAGTTGTGAATCCGGGGTTGTGTCCAAAAACAAATAGTGTTTGTACTTCTTCACTTGTTTCTTTTATTACTTCAATAATATCCTTAAATCCAGCTTCATACAATCTCTTATCAATTATTACATCTTCAGAAGGTAAGTGTAACTCACGGCAAATTAAATCAGCTGTTGTTTTTGTTCTTTTAGCATGGCTTGAAATCATCAAATCAGGCTTGATATTTCTTCTTCTAAGAAGTTTACCCATAAATGGAGCATCACGTTTACCTCTTTCATTAAGAGGTCTTTGGTGATCAGATAAGCTAGCGTCTTTCCAGCTGGATTTTGCATGACGAACAAGAAAAAATTGTTTAGCGTACATTGTGAAGAAGTTTTTTGTTATAATTATTTAGTTTCCTTCAGGACTGACGAAATCACTTCTTGCTTATCTTGGAATTTTCAAGAATTATTGGATAGAAATAACCTGACCCAAAATTCTTATCTATTCCAAAAGTTCCTTCAACAAGGATTTCATCGCCAACCTGAGCAGCATCATTTGAAGTTAAAGTTAGATCGTGTGAACCTTCGGTACCTGTTCCATCCTGAATATGAAACCAGTTCCTGTTCATAATACCAAGATTTGATTTAACAACTTTTCCACGAACTTTTACTATTTTATTCACGAGCTTATCCTTCTTTGCATACAGTTCTTCGATTGTATAACCGCCTTCAGCCTTTTTTGTTGTTACACTTTCTTTTGGGATCGATCCTAATTCTGTCTTATGAGGATTAGTAATGTCATTCTGATTATTCCGTCTTGCATCTTCAACAAATAGAACTGATTCAAAAGTTTTATCTAAAGTTTCACTTCTGAAATTTTTCATTTCCATAAATTGAGAAAAATAAATCTCTTCACCGGGAGTAACATCGGATTTTGGAACAGCTATCCAATATGTTTTCCTATCCTCCGATACATTAAGATAAGAATAACTTCCCGCATCAACTTTTTCTTTGACTGTTGCCACATGAGCTTCTTTATTCATTTCATCTGAGTGATTTAGTTGTGGAATGTTATTTTCTTGTTTTTCTTCACAACTAGTCAATAATAAGCTAACTAATAGTATTCCCAAAAATATCAGTCTCATTCTATCTCCTATATTTAAAATTTTGTGGGCAAATATATGGAAAGAATTGATTCATTTATGAGAAGATTTCTTTCCATTTTAAATTTTTCCAAAATTAAGTGGTTATCAGAATTTAGTCCCTAAGTCTTAAAATCATTATATGAATGGTTAAGAAAATCCGACAGATAAAAAAGCAGTTTTACTTAACTAAAACCATAGATTTTGTTTCAGAAAAATTTTCCGATATTAATCGATAAAAGTATATTCCGCTTGATAAGTTTCTATTTAATTCTGAGCTATTGAAATTGATTTGATGCTCTCCTTCAGAAAAATAATCATCAACTAAAACTGTAATCTCATTTCCAAGAACATCATACATCTTTAAAGATATCTTAGATAAGTAAGCGACGCGGATTTCTATAGTAGTTTCAGTAGTAAATGGATTAGGATAATTTTGTTTTAAAATAAATAAATTTTGATCGTTACTATCGGCCATTTCAGGTAGTGTAGTTGCTTCAATCGAATTACTAAATCCAGAAACTCCATCCTGGTTAAATGCATGAATCCTGTATGTATAAGTTGAGTTTGATAAAAGCCCTAGATCGAGATAATTTGTAATATCAGCCAAGACTGTGTCTATCGTAAAAAACGGAATGCTATTCAAAATAGGGCCATCACGTCTCTCAATAACAAATCCCAATTCATTATCAGAATTATCCGTCCAAGATAAACCGATTGAGAAAGTATCAGCCTCTGCAATAAGATTGGAAGGTGCATTTATCTGTTCAGAAACGGAATCAAGAGCAATTGGAGCCGTCCATACCTGGTAAACACCGGTTGAATTATCCATCCAAACTGGCCAAAGTTTTCCGTTCGTATAAGTTATGTCTATGTGATCGGAAACATTACCGGCTCCCAAACCACTCACAGCAATTGGTTGAAAATTATGATCACTTACCTGATAATCCATCCAGGTTTCTCCGCCATCCATAGATCGAGATAAAAATACTCCTGTTGAATCGCTGGTTGTATTTCTATCATCCAGATATAAAATATTTATTCCTCCAAAAGGATCAATGTGAATAGCGGGGAAGAATTGTATTTTTCCGTTGTTGAGAGCATCCTGATTTACTCTAATTCCTTGAGACCAGGTACTTCCATTATCAGTTGATTTAAATAAAACTATATCCGGATCATTACCTGCTGGGGCAAGTTCTTTCTGTGATGTTACGATATAAATATTTCCGTTATACTGACTATTAGAATTGTCTACTGTTATTCTCGGCGTGCTGTTAACCCTGATATTTTGTTTCTGACTAAGTATGCCGGTTATACCTCGAGTTTGAATTGCTTTTTCCTGAACGATCCATGAACTTCCACCATTAGAAGAGATTGCAAATCCAATATAAATTTCATAAGGGGATGCAACATCTGTTGGAATTACAGCCCAGCAAACTAATACTTCACCATTAAATTTGACACTTATGTCTGTACCAAAACATCTGACTAGTGGATTGTTAATTGCAGAAGTTGGAATCCAGTTTTGGCCACCATTATCAGTATAAGTAATTTTAACATTATATGGTGGAGTCAACATTGTATAAACAGCATAAGTTCTTCCATAATAATCACTTACGCTAAACACATCACTTGCAATAGAGTGTTTCTCAAGTTCATCTGCCGATATCGTTAATTGCCCACTCCAGGTTACTCCATTATCAGTAGAATAGTGTGAATATAGACCAATAAAAGTTGGCTGTCTTCCAAGTCTGTTTATCAGGAAAGTTCCGTTTTTATCAATTGAAATTGCCGGTTCACCACCATGAAATTGTATAGGCAAACCACTGCAAGTATCGCTTCCGTACCAGTTTTCTCCTGAGTTAGTCGAAACATAAATGCCCTCGCTGATAAAAAACGGATTTGGTACAAATGTATATGCTGAAGCGAACATTATGTATGAATTAGTTGGATGGTTAACAATAAAAGTTTCTGATTGGCTAACCTGACTTGGATAAATCCTAAAACTTTTTCCAATAATTAGATCAGTAGGATTCTGAAATTCCGTGGCTGATTGTGAGAATATTTCCCTTGTAAAAATTAATATAAAAATAATAAATAATATTTGAATTGATTTTTTACTCAAAGCTTAAAACGTTATAGTAATAAATTATAATAATTTAAAAAGTGTAACCTAAATTCAAACTTGCAAAAAAGTTTCTTGGTTCACCGGCTTCATAAAATCTTAAAGACGTGGAATTAATGTTTATAAAACCAACATATTTTTCATCGAATAAGTTATTTACTCCACCCGATAATCTTATATTAAATCTGTTAAACTGTAAGTCAATTCCAAGAGTAGTATTTAAAAGCTGATATGAATCCGTTTTATCTGAGTTCTGATCATCAACATACATTTCGCTTACATTCTGATAGCTCACTTTCCCGAACGCCGTCAGATTGTTAAAAATATTTTTTTCGTACGATAAAGAAATGAGTAGATTATGCTTTGGAATGCTTGGTACAATATTTTCTGAGAAATCTTTTTCATCCGTCACTATTTGTCCCTCTACTATGTCAATAGTTTCAGTAATATATTTTTCATAAAAGAAATCGGAAAAAGTATAAGATACTGCGAATCGTAGTCCAATAAGTAATTCCAGGTTTGTTCCGAATTCTATTCCTCTTCTCAGAGTCTGTGCGGAGTTTCTAAAGAACACATCACTGAATACTTCGAATGGCACTATTTCATTGTCAATTACACTGTTAAAAAATGTAGCTTCAAAGAAAACATTTCTAAAGAATACTCTATCCGGATAAATTAAATTTCCTTTTATACCCAATTCAAAGTTTTTTGATTCCTGCGGCTCTAAATCAGGATTTAATAATTTACCGGTATTAGAACTAATAGGATAATTTTCAAGTTCATTACCAGCTGGTGAATCGAAGCTTAATCCATAGGAAGTATAAACAGCAACAGAAGGAGTGATTTTATAATTGAGTGCAACCTTAGGCGTGAAAGCCTCAAATCTTCTCATATCATTTTGCACAGCTAGCAGTTGATTTTTTTGATCGAAGTAAACATTGTCGTATCTACCGCTTAACATCAAAGACATCCTGTCTTGAATGATCTCAAAATTATTAAGGACGTAAAAACCGCTGTTGCCAATTGTCTCATCAGTGATTCCAATATTCAAATCATCTTTCTTCCCACCGATGTTTCTATATTCTTCAATTGGACCGGTTTGATAAAGAAGATCCCCACCAATAGAAAACTCATTCAATCTGTCAAGGAAAGTAGATTTATTCACAAATCTAATTGTTGAGCCAAGTCCGTATCGGTTTATTATTCGATAAGTTCTGGCAGTTCTTTCAAAATATTTTATTGTTCCATAAGTGGTTAACTCAATTTCGTTATTCAGGTTTTCTCCAAATTTAGTTGAGTATCTTAACGCAACTCGGCCTTTTTTAGTAATTCGCCTGAAGTCAAAATCAATTTCTCTTTGAGCTGCCTGAAGATAGTCTTCTTCAAATTCTTCTTTGGTTAAAGAACCGGGCAACCGTATAAGGCCATTAACAAAATAACCAAGTACCTGGAAATTAGAATGTCTTCCGGGAAATAATTCATAAACAGTATTTAATATATGCCAGTAATCCTCGCTATGTTCTCTGAATCCTTCAGAAGTGTGATATGTGTAAGTTGCCAAAAATCCGTAGTCATCTGTTCTTATACCGGCTTTAAATCCATTACGTCTTAAATTGTAAGAACCAAAATCATTAAAGTTTACTATGGATGTGTGAGGGAAATTTATATCATTGATAAAATTAACAACTCCACCCGGAGCATTTGTGTAAAGTGAAGAAGAATTTCCTTTTACAATTTCAATACTTCCAACAGAGTTAAAATCAATAGCTTCAATTCTTGTTTGTCCATCCGGTTCCGATTCAGGAATTCCATCCAGCAAAATTCTAACTCCGCGTATACCTGAGTTTGAACGACTGCCAAATCCTCTTATTGAAATTCTTACATCGTGATTTCCATATCTCGATTGAAGAAAAACACCCGGAACAAAATTCAACACATCACCAATTGAAACCTTTTTCTCGTATTTGTATTGCATATTGCTAATCCGCACTACAGAATAAGGAATATCAATTATTTTTTTTTGAATTCGAGTTCCGGTAACCATAACTTCATCAGTTTCATAGAAGAGTGAATCTGCTATTCTTAAATGGTATTGATCACCCGGTTTTGTTGTATCTGTTTTTTCCTGTGCAGAGATAGAAAAAACGAAGGTTGTTGAAAGGAAAAGAGCAGAGAAAAGTAATCGCATTTATTTTACCGTATTTATAAAAATTTACTATGATAATATTGTAAAATTTATATGTTAAATGAAGTCGTTTTAGTATTTCAATCTCAAATAGCGGAGTATATATTGCAGTTAATAGGATGATAAAGATTAGTGTAAATATTTTACTTATGATTGATTATCTTAGACCTCAGATATGTTAAAAATTGGTAAAATAGAAATAAACAAAGCAATTCTTCTGGCACCAATGGAAGATGTTACGGATATTTCTTTCCGTCTGGTTTGCAGAGAACTTGGTGCTGATTTAGTCTATACTGAATTTGTTAATTCTGAGGGCTTAGTCCGTTCAAATGAAAAGACACATAATAAACTAAAAATTATTGATGAAGAAAGACCCGTTGGTATTCAGATTTACGGCAGTAACATTGAATCTATGGTTGGTGCAGCAAAAATTGCTGAAGCAGAAAATCCCGAATTAATAGATATAAATGCAGGCTGTTGGGTTAAAAATGTAGTCGGCTGCGGAGCAGGATCTGCACTTCTTAAAGATCTTCCTTATTTACAAAAGATGGTTAGTGCTGTTGTGGATAATGTTTCTATACCGGTAACCGTTAAGACAAGAATAGGCTGGGATAACAGCAGCATAAAAATAGTCGAAGCTGCTAAAATGCTGGAGGATGTTGGAATTAAAGCTCTAACGGTTCATTGCAGAACAAGACAAATGGGTCACAAAGGCAATGCAGACTGGAGTTGGATAAATCAAGTTAAAGAAGTTGTTTCTATTCCTGTTATACTTAATGGAAACGTGCTTTCCGCTTATGATGTAAAAAGAGCTTTTTCAGAAACTAATGCCGATGCAGTAATGATCGCTCGTGGGGCAATCGGTAATCCATGGATATTTAAAGAAGCTAAAGAATTATTATCAACTGGATCAATATCAACAGAAATTGACGACGGAATGAGAATTAAGACTTGCTTACGACATCTTGAACTCGCTATCGGTGTAAAAGGTGAGCGGAGAGCTGTTATTGAACACAGAAAATTTTACTCCGGTTATCTGAAAGGAATGCATCATGCATCCAAAGTAAGAATGGAGCTTATGCAATTCACTGATTTCGAATCCGTAAAAAATGTTTTATTCAGATATTTGGAAGAGTTAAAGAACAAAACCTATGGCTCGATATATCCTGCAAGGGTACAAACAGGTTTACAATCATAAAACTTCATTTGGCAAAATCATTTTTAAATAAAACCGCAAGAATCATTTCAACTATTTTTGTACCTCCATCTTTTACAATTATTATTTTTACCTTTTTTGCATTTTATATAGAAACAGAATCATTAAAAATAATTGTTACTTTATTTGCTGCTTATTTATTAGGATTTGTTGCTCCTATAGTATTATTCTTTTTCCTTAGACATAAAGAATTACTTGTTGACAGCGATGCCTCTATTAAAGAAGAAAGAACATTACCTTTTTCTATTGCAATAGTTTTTTATGTAATTGGATTTTTAATACTTATTTATTTTGAAGTAAACATAATGTTAATAGCATTTTGGTTTTGCTATATTTCCAATACACTTATTACAATTTTTATAAATAAACACTGGAAGATAAGCGCGCACGCAATGGGTGCTTCCGGTCCATTTGCAGCTTTAACGTTTGTATTTGGTCTGTACGCTTTGATATTTGGAATAATAGTAGTAATTGTGGGGTGGGCAAGAATAAGACTTCAATGTCATTCTTTTGCGCAAGTATTTGCTGGTGGAGTTTTAGCTTTTACTTCAACTTATATTCAAATATATTTTATAGTAAAATATTTTAGTTATTAAAAGAATAATACACTGTTATGGTAAAATCAGAAATAAAAAATAACACAGCAATAATTTCTTTAGCACGACCTGATAAAAGAAATGCACTTAATCCTGAATTAGTTGCGCAATTGAAGAATGCTTTGAATGATGTCGAAGACAACAAAGAAGTAAAATCTGTAATTATAACCGGAGAAGGTAGTTCATTCTGTGCAGGTGCTGATCTTTCATATTTGAAAGAAATCAATGATAATTCACTTTTAGAAAATGAAAAAGATTCTGATTCCTTAGCCGAATTATTTGTTAAAATCTATAAATTTCCAAAGCCAACTATTGCAGCGGTAAACGGACCAGCAATTGCCGGAGGATGCGGACTTGCTAGTGTATGCGATTTAATTGTTGCACATCCTGAATTTTCCAAATTTGGTTACAGCGAAGTTAAGATCGGATTCATTCCTGCAGTTGTCTCATTATTTTTATTGAGAAAAATTGGTGAAAGTCATACTAAACAAATGTTATTAACCGGGGAAACAATTTCCGGAAGACGTGCGTATGAAATTGGGTTTGCAAATTACTTGTCTGAGAATGTTATGGAAGAGTCTATGAGAGTTGCGGAAGTTTTAAATAAAAATTCTTCATTAAGCATTGAGACAACAAAAAAAATGGTTCATTCAGTTTCTGATATGAATTTGGACTCAGCAATACAATTTTGTGTTAATCTTAATGTAATAAGCCGGACTACTGATGATTTTAAAAATGGAATACAAAAATTTCTTAATAAGGAATAATTTAAAATGATTGTTGAATTTGAAAAAACATATTAGAAGCATTAAAGATTTTCCGAAAAAAGGGATAATGTTCAGAGATAT
Organism: uncultured Ignavibacteriaceae bacterium; assembly: GCA_963714415.1. GTDB lineage: Bacteria > Bacteroidota > Ignavibacteria > Ignavibacteriales > Ignavibacteriaceae > JAGXRK01. Next base: position 46,607 of record CAVQOL010000021.1, on the reverse strand, counting down.
AACAACTCTGTTGAAAGATAAAGATGCCTTGAGGATAACAACTGAAAAGTTATTTGAATTATCAAAAGATAAAGGTATAACTAAAGTTATAGGTATTGAGTCAAGGGGATTCATTTTCGGTTCTCTTCTGGCAGAAAAATTAAACTGCGGATTCGTACCTATCAGAAAACCGGGAAAACTTCCCGCAGAAAAATTATCCGAAACATACTTACTCGAATATGGCGAAGATAAAATAGAAATTCATTCAGATGCGATTGTTCCGGGTGATAAGGTTTTATTACATGATGATCTACTTGCAACTGGCGGAACAATGGAAGCTGCTTGTAAATTGATTGAACGACTGGGTGGGGAAGTGGTTCAAATAAGTTTTTTAATTGAATTGTCTTTTCTCAATGGCAGAGAAAAACTTAAAAAGTATGATGTTCGATCTTTAATAATTTATGAAGATGAGAATTAGAGTTGTTAAGGTCTTTGTTCCCAATTCTTTGGCGCTATAATAACGACAAATTCGCCTTTAATTGTTTTATCCTTTAACGATTCTAATAAATCTGAAGGAAAACCTCTCCAACATTCCTCAAACTTTTTTGTTAGTTCACGACAAACAACAACATATCTCTCAGGCATATGTTCGTTCAATTCCTTAATAAGCTTTTCAATTCTGTAAACCGATTCATATAAAACTATTGTTCGTTCTTCTGCTGATAGTTGAGAAAGTTTCTTTTGTCTGCCTTTTTTTTGAGGAAGAAATCCCTCAAACACAACTGAATTAGTTGGAAGTCCACTTATTGATAAGGCAGATACTAGTGCTGATGGACCAGGAATGGATATTACTTCTATTCCATTTTTAATGGATTCAGAAATTAGTCTGCTTCCCGGATCAGAAATTGTTGGTGTCCCTGAATCTGAAACTAATGCAGCGGATTCTTACCATTTAGAATTCTATCAATAACTATTTTTAATTTATGAGATTCACTAACAGCGTTGAGTGAAAATAATTCTTTAGTTATTTCAAAATGCTTAAGTAGATTACCAGTTACACGTGTATCTTCACAAGCAATAAAATCAACGGACTTTAAGGTATCAATTGCTCGAAAAGTTATATCGGATAAATTTCCAATTGGTGTACTTACTATGTAAAGTTTACCTATCATTACTTCAAAAATAGTTTAAAACAGGAACGGCTCCAAAAAGGAGCCGCTCCCGGCAAGTAGTTTATATCCTTATATTTTTTTAGGACAATATAATTCTAAGAACTTTTTCAATAAATTGCAAACCCCCTTCAAGTTGTTAAGAAATTTAATTTAATTTGAATTTCTTTTCATCCATTTTTATACCGAGCGTTTCGAGCTCTTTCAAAACAGGTTCGTAAATCTGCTTGTGAACTGGAATCTGCACTCCGGTCAAATTGAATTTACCTTCAGCCATAAACCTTACTCCAATAGCTAACGGTAAACTTACAGTTCGCGCCATTGATGATTCTTTTAATGCTTCACCAAAGTCAATTAGTGTTGATGTAACCAAGTCTTTGGTTTTATCGGCGTTCTCTACCGTAAATTTATGCTGAAGAATAATCATGTCTTTTTCTTTGTTTTTAAAGACTAATTTTTCCTGGAGTAATTCGCTTAGAATATCCAATATATTATCAAAGTCATTTACTTTTTTATCGCTGAATAATCCTAACCATTCAAATCTTTTCAAAATTTCCGAGTTCGTTTCCAGATTGAGTTTTTTAGCAACCTTCTCTTCTAAATTGGAATCATCTTTTTCACCAATTATATCAGCTATCATTTTCCTGTAAGTAATTCCTTTTAGACTGCTCTTTTTTTCTTCATTAATCAAACCAAGATCAACCATTTTTTTCAAAGTATCACACCAACCTAAATTTCTGTAAGTTCCTCTCATAACTGTTAGAGCATCTTTAAGATTATAGAGATCTTTGTAGGGAAGGGAATTACGATTGGGATAAACTTCAAATTTGCCTAGACCTTTTACTTCGTCAATCCTGTAATTAAGGAATAAATTTTTGCCCTCGATTTCAACGTTCTTACCATTCTCCAGGAATTTTGCAGAATTTTTTGATGCAAGAACGACGCCTTTTGGACTCCACGAAAATTTATAACCGAACGGATTATCATTATCTTCAGGAGCAGGAAGACCGCCACAGTAAGAATAAAAATGAAGTACTTTTCCGCCCTCTTCATAAACTTCATCAATAATCTTCATAGCAGACATGTGGTCAATGCCCGGATCAACTCCGAGTTCGTTTAAGAAGAGAAGGTTTTTCTTTGTTGCTTCTTCATGAAGTTTTTGCATATCATCACTTACATAAGAAGTTGTGGCCATATGTTTATTATACTTAAGACACAAATTTGCTACCTTTAGATGATGTACCCAAGGCAGAAGACTGACTATTATGTCATTTTTTTCTATCAAATTTGATAATTGAGCTTCATCCTGAACATTTACCTGAACAGCCTTACCGTTAGGGAAACCCTCAATTAGATTTTCTGCTTTACTTACTGTCCTTGAAGCAACAGTAACAAAAATATTTTTTTGATTAAGTAAATATCTTACACCTGGTTTACTGACTAACCCTGCACCTAGCACTAACACGTTTTTCATTTTTACACCTTAGATAAATATTTGTTTAAATAGAGATAATCTTTAGTTAATTCTCCGTTCTGGAGAACTAATGCTTTCTTAATTGGATAAGGAAGAGAAAGCTCTTCGTATGATTTATTAAAATCTGCATTTACAATTTCGTTAACATAATTTTTTAATGTAGAAGAAAATTCTTTTGAAGAATCTTTCGGTAACTCACAAGGTAGGTTGTCAACAGCCATTATAGTTATACCATCTTGTTGAATTCCATCTTTATATGAGTCATTATCCGGGAAATATGTGTAAAAAGCATTACCCGGATCTGTAGCTTTGTTTGTTATTTCAATTGAGCCGTCTATATCGCAGGAAATATCACCAACTACCATGAGTTTCTTTTCAGAATTTATATAACTATCACTACTTAAAAAATTCTTTGTTAATAATCTTGGATACTTTTCTGTCCAATAAATACAGTTAACAAGTACAGTTAAATAGGGAATGTATTCTTCAAATTTTCCTTCATAATTCTCAGGATGATCATAATACTCCTGAAGTTTAAAAGTTCCTTTTTTGGGTTTTGCAATATGTTTTTCTTCAAAAACAACTTTAAATAAATTATTCGTTTTTTCTTTTTTAGAAATTTGATTTACATTTTTAAGTTCTTCCGGCTTAATAGATTTTACTGGAAGAATATCCAATACTTCTTGTGCTCCCTTTGATACATTTCCATATCCAGCAAACCCAACTACCAGAGGCTGTAAATCTTCTGCTATTCCTTCAGTTCTAATTTGATCACCGATTTCGCTTAAGACCTGTTTCACTTCTTCTATAGAGCTATACATATATGCTTGCTTAATTTTTTCAATTGGAGTTTTATAACCTTTTAACTTTAGTTTTTGTCCTAAGGCATGAAGCGTTTCTATCATTCCCGCAATACCAGCATACTTTCCGAAAAATATCAATCGCTTGTTTGATTCATCAACAATTCTCTCATAATCTATTAAATTACATTTCAATTCCATCATCTTTTTAAGTAAAGGCATATTGTAAGATTGCCCCTTAATTGTATGAGAGAAAAATATATAAGTCTTGCCCTCTCGATAAAAATGCAATGGTATTTCTTTGACTGCAAAAATTGTATTGGCTCTTTGGATATCCTCTATAACTTCCGCTCCTGCTTCTTGATACTGATCATTAGTAAAGGCTCTGATTTCAGATGGCTGGATAAGAGTTTGAATACCAAATTTTTGCTTTAGATATGCAATATCATCGGGAATCAAGGGGACACGTTTTTCCCATTTATTTTTATCTGCCCGTCTTATTCCAATGATCATTTAAAATCCTTTAATAATTTTAGAATTAATGCTAGAAGAATTAGTTTTATTTGTGAAAAAAGAGAAATAGAGAAGAAACAAATTATTAAAAAACATTTTCGAAGCTGGAAATAAAATAGCTCCGAAGATTTTTTTCCCCCGAGTATATGTAGAAAGTATAAAGAATTGTCATTATTAAATTTAAAATTGCTTACAAAAGTAAACATTTACTTCTGTTTTTTCAAAAGAAAAAACTAATTTATTTCACCAAAATTTTTAATTAGTTGATATCTTACAATTGATTATTAATATTTAATTAGTTACACTTACCGTAACAAATTAAAGAATTATGTCCGCTTCCACCAAACTTTCAACTGCAGTAAAAGCATTAAGCTATTTGGCAGCAGTCTTTCCTGAACCGAAGAATAGTTCAGATATATCCAATCATACTGGTATAAATGCTTCAAAGTTGAGGAAAATCCTTTCTTTTCTTGTAAAAAGCGAAATTGTCGAAAGTGCTAAAGGCACTAACGGTGGATTTACCTTAAAGAAAGATCCCGATAAAATTAACCTGCAGGAAATTTATTGTGCAATTGAAGATCGAAAAGCTTTTCATCTCGATGTAAATACAGGAACATCTGGTGAATCAAAGAATAATCAGAAATTTAATATTTTTTTTCTTGATCTGTTCGCTGACATTCAAGTGACAATAGAAAATGAAATGAAAAATATTACTCTTAAATCTATAATTAACAAAATTAATTCAAACTAATATGTGAGGTTGTTATGGAATTCTTAAAGAAACTGGGAATAAAAGAAAAAAATTTCGGAGCCAGCACCGGAACTAAATGGCTTGAAACTAAAGATCAGGACGAATTAAAAATTTATTCTCCGGCAACGGGTGAATTTATTGCTTCGGTCTATCAGGCTTCTGAAGCAGATTATGAAAAAGTAGTTCAAACTGCTCACGAAGCTTTTATTAAATGGAGAATGATGCCTGCTCCAAAACGCGGGGAAATAGTCAGACAAATTGGAAATCGTCTCAGAGAATTTAAACAGGAATTAGGTACACTTGTTTCATTTGAAATGGGCAAAAGTCTTCAGGAAGGTTTAGGTGAAGTTCAGGAAATGATTGACATTTGTGATTTTGCTGTTGGTCAATCACGTCAGCTCTATGGTTTTACTACGCATTCCGAAAGACCTTTACATAGAATGTATGATCAATATCATCCTCTGGGAGTTGTTTGTACTATTTCTGCTTTCAATTTTCCGGTTGCTGTCTGGTCCTGGAATGCGATGATTGCAGCAGTTTGCGGTGATACAAATATCTGGAAACCTTCTTCAAAGGTTCCACTAACAGCAATTGCTACACAAAATATCATTCAGAAAGTCTTAGTCGATAATGACGTTCCGGAAGGTGTGTTTACTTTAATTGTAGGACGTGGTTCAACAATTGGTGAGCAGATTCTGAATGATAAAAGGATACCATTAATTTCTGTTACTGGTTCAACAAGAGTTGGAAGACATGCTGGTGAAGTTATTGCAAAGAGATTTGGTCGAGCTATTCTTGAGTTAGGAGGAAACAATGCGATAATAATTACTCCTGATACAGATCTTAAAATTGCAATTCCTGCTGTTGTCTTTGGCGCGGTTGGAACTGCGGGACAGAGATGTACCAGTACAAGGAGATTGATTATTCATGAATCAATTTATGAAAAAGTAAAAGAATCTATGGTAAAAGCATATAAATCATTAAAGATTGGTAATCCACTTGATCAGAAGAACCACGTTGGACCATTGATTGATAAAGGCGCTGTTAACGAATTCACAGTTGCTCTTGAAAAAGTTAAAAAGGATGGCGGAAAAGTTATTTTTGGTGGTGAAGTGCTTAAAGGTGAAGAATATAAATCCGGTTCTTACGTTGTTCCTGCATTGGTTGAAGCTGAAAATCATTATGAAATAGTTCAAGAAGAGACATTTGCACCTATTTTATATTTGATTAAATATTCCGGTGATGTCCATAAGGCAATCGCTATACAGAACGGAGTAGTTCAGGGATTATCTTCATCAATCTTTACTAATAACTTACGCGAAGCTGAAGCATTTCTATCAGCAGAAGGTTCGGATTGCGGCATCGCAAATGTAAATATTGGCACATCCGGGGCTGAAATTGGTGGTGCTTTTGGAGGTGAGAAGGAAACCGGCGGCGGCAGAGAATCAGGTTCCGATGCGTGGAAAGCCTATATGAGAAGACAAACTAATACAATAAATTTTGGAACTCAACTTCCACTTGCCCAGGGTATCAAATTCGATATTTAGAGTATTTCGAATTCCAATATTAAAAGCAGGATTAAAAGTCCTGCTTTTTCTTTTCTACCTTCCTTATTATAAAATCATTTCTTTTTGACATGTAACATGTAAAAATCGCCTAATATTTAACTTATTCACGCTTCCCAAACATCAAAAACTCTAATAAAACCTTGGCTTAATATTTGGGCTAACCGCAGAAAATGAAAAATACCATGCTTCAAATAGATATTAGAAAGTTAACCTCCTGTGGTTCTGATTGGGAAACCAATCAATATCTTCTTTTAAGGAAAATAAAAGAATGGCGGGAATTATTGGCTAAAAATATAATTCATCCTGTTCTTCAGGAATCTGAACTTGTGAAAGATAAACTTGATGACCTTTTACTTGAAAATATCAGTTCAAAAAGCTGGCTGGAAAGGGAGGTAAAGGGAATTCTTATAGAAGACCAGATAATTGTACAGGATAAAGCACAACATATAAGCACAGAGCTTGACAGGCTTATTCACTATGTTGAATGGGCAATAGAAAATGTTGAGTACATAATTCGCGAAGCAAGAATAATTTTTGATTTTATAAAAGATGATATTTCCATCAGTCATCTTAATTCTGATGCAAAGTACAGAGGCAAAGGATATTTCGTGGTTTTAGACAATAAAAAAGAAGTTGTAAAAATTTACTTATATGAAATGATTATCAGTTGGTCATATGATCATCCAACAGAAAATATAAAATTTACTTTACTTAGATCCATTCCAAGTTTGCTCCTGGATTCCTCCATCGAGGAACTAATGGACAAGTTCGTAGCTCACTCACAAAAAATGTATAAACCAATGGTTTACTTTTGCAAAACTGACCTTGATTTTCCTTTTAATGAAACAATTTTACCTGCAATAAAAACTAAATTGTTTAAAGAAATAACAAAATAAAATTAGCCGACTTTCTGCAAAATAAAATCTGCAAGAATATTTGCTGATTCTCTCAATAAAAAATCTTTTTCATCTTCTTCATTTGAAGCATACTTCACCTTTTTCAAGAAGTTTTAGACCTTTAGCCTTTCTCAATTCATTTTCACGAGCAAACTTTCTGTCTTCTACTTCCTGTTTTTCTTGGCTGCGTTGAGAAAGATTCAGAGATAAACTGCTTCTTTTTCTATTTTCTCTAAACTCCGTAATCTCTTGAAGCATTTGTTGATATTCTATGTTATCAGCCATACGGGTTTGATGTTTTTTCTTAAGAAAAGGCAAGAATTTTGAGAGATCATAATAAATTTCATATTCAGATGATTCGATCTGATCCCAGGGCAGAGCATTTTTTTCGGAGCTTTCTCCAAATTCATCAGCCTCAAAATAATTTGGGAAAGTTATATCCGGAATTACGCCTAAGTGCTGTGTACTGCCGCCATTTACCCGATAATATTTTGCAATGGTTAATTTAACCTGACCAAGCTCACCTTTTTGTCTTGAAGAAAGACGATTTAAATCAATTAAATTTTGAACCGTTCCTTTTCCGAAAGTCTGTTCACCTAAAATAATTCCTCTTCCATAGTCCTGAATTGCTGCTGAAAATATTTCTGATGCAGAAGCACTGAATCTGTTAACAATAACGGCTAATGGTCCATCATAATGAATATCAGGATCAGGATCGTCACCGATTTCAATTGAACCATCGGAATTTTTGACCTGAACAACCGGACCCTCTTTAATAAATAAACCTGTCAACTCAATTGCTTCAATAAGCGACCCGCCTCCGTTATTTCTTAAATCTACAATTATGCCATCAACTTTTTCTGATTTAAGCTCTGTAATTAAATTTTTAACATCACGCGTTGTACTCTTATAATCTTTTTCACCATTTCTTTGTCCTTCAAAGTCGATATAGAAAGATGGAATTTGTATAACACCGATTCTTAGTGGTGTATTTTCATCAATGATCTCAATCACATCTTTTTTAGCCGATTGATCTTCTATTTTCACTTTATCTCTAACAAGTGATACTTCTTTTATCTTTCCATTTACGTCAGATTTGGAAGGAATTATTTGCAATTTAACGGTTGTTCCTTTCGGTCCTCTTATCAGTTTAACCGCTTCAGTAACTCTCCAGCCTACTATGTCAACAAATTCACCATCTTCTCCCTGTGCTACTGCTATTATTTTATCATCAGGATTTAAAGACTTACTTTTGTATGCAGGACCGCCGGGAATAATTTCTACTATTTTTGTATAATCATCTTCTGCTTGAAGCCTTGCGCCAATTCCTTCTAGAGAAAGACTCATCTCAATCTTAAAATTATCTGAGGTAATTGGGGACAAATAATTTGTGTGCGGGTCAATTGATTGAGTATAAGAATTCATTGCTAACTGAAAGACATCCTCAGAGTTATACTGATTAAGAAATTTTGCATAATTCTTGTATCTCTTGAGCAAAGTGCTTTGAATGTAATCCCAATCTTTATCATTTAGTTTATAAGTTATCGCATCATTTTTAATTCTTTTTTTCCATCTGTCATTAAGTTCATCTAAATCCGCAGCCCAGTTTATGCTGTCTCTCTTTAAGATAAAAACTTCATCAGTAGAAAAATCGAATTCATTATTAAGCAATGTTTCAATATAATTTTCTCTTTCATTAACTCTTTTCAGATAGATATTAAAAACATCATAGAAGAAGGAAATATCTCCATCTAAAAGCAGATCATCAATTTTGTTTTGATATTTTTCAAATTCATCTATGTCCGATTTAAGAAAATATACTTTACCATAATCCAAAGAGGTTAAATAATTATCGTATATAATTGATGATAATGAATCATTTAAATTAAGTTTTCTAAAATGGTATCTTGAAAGAATAGTAGTAATTAATTGGTTCTCAAAACTATAGTAATTCTTTGGTTCGATAACGTTTGTCGAGTCATAAATTGCAATATCATCTGCTTTTACTACTGTTGATTTGGCTGTAAAAATATAAGCAGATACTAATAATAGCACTGTGAGTAATCCGTATTTCATAGTTTGACCGATCTTGCTGTTCATTAAATAATATAATTTCTAATTAATATTTTAATAATAAATTTTATTTTAGCTCTTTAAAACACCAAAATAAATTCCAGGGCTTTATAATCAATTAATTTTAAGAGAAGCGATTTTTTCTTTTACTTCAGAGTTGATGCGTAATTGAAGATATCGTCAGCGTGATTTTCTATATCAACATCACGAATAATTTTTGCAATAGTGCCGTCTTTATCGATAATGAAGGTAATTCTGTTTGATAACCCAAGATTATTAAGAACTCCATAAGTTTTGCTTACTTCTTTATTTTCATCTGAAAGAAGAGGAAAATTTAAATTGTTATCTTCAATAAACTCAGCAACTGATTCTTTTGAATCAACACTAATTCCCAAAACTTTGATATCATTTTCTTGAAATTTAGTCCAGGCGTCTCTAATTCCGCAGGCTTGGCTTGTGCAGCCCGGCGTGTTTGCTTTAGGATAGAAATATAATACAACAGGATTTCCTCTTAATTCCGACAATGTAAAAGATTTACCGAAAGCATCGGAGAGAGTAAAATCAGGAGCTAAATCATTCTCAGTTAAATTATCAGCGTTTCCACCACAAGAAGTAATTATTATTGCAAAAAATAATATCGTTAACAAATTCACTATAAATTTTATTCTCATATCAATCTTCCTTAAAAATGGTTCGGTTATAAATAAAATCTACATTTTTCAACATCTGATCACTATTAAAAATTTCATTTATCTCGTCTACACTTAAATATTTTTTTACTTCTTCAGATTTGAGAAGTTCATCTTTCAGATTTTTATTTTTATCTGCCCAAACGTCCATAGCGCAAGTTTGTACAATTTTATAAGCTTCTTCTCTTGAAATTCCTTTATTCACTAATCTTAAAAGCAAAGTTTGTGAGAATATCAATCCGCGAGTAAGATTTAAATTTGAAATCATATTATCCGGATAAATGATGAGATTACTAATTAGTTTGATTGCTAAATCAAGCATATAATCCAAAGCAATACAGCTATCAGGAACAATTACTCTTTCTACTGAAGAATGTGAAATATCTCTCTCGTGCCATAGAGCAACATTTTCCAAAGCAGCAATTGAATTGCTTCTTAAAATTCGTGCTAAACCTGTAATCCTTTCGCTTATAATAGGATTTCTTTTGTGTGGCATTGCAGAAGAACCTTTTTGACCTTTGGAAAAATATTCTTCTGCTTCTAAAACTTCTGTTCTTTGAAGATGTCTTATTTCAATTGCAATCTTTTCTAAAGATGCACCGATAACTGCTAGTGTTGTTAAAAACTCAGCATGCCTGTCTCGTTGAATTACCTGAGTTGAAACAGGAGCAGCTTTTAAACCCATTTTTTCACAAACATATTCTTCAACTTTTGGAGAAAGATGTTCGAAAGTGCCAACAGCACCTGAAATTTGTCCAACCGAAATTGAATTAATAGCGTTTTTAAGTCTTACGATATTTCTTTTAGATTCTTCAAACCATAAAGTAAACTTCAAACCCATCGTTGTTGGTTCAGCATGAATTCCATGAGAACGTCCAACACAGATAGTGTCTTTATGTTCAATGGCTTTTTTCTTCAATTCATCTTTAAGAAGATATAATCGCTTTAATAATATTTCTCCGGCAGATTTCATCTGAAATGATAAAGTAGTATCAAGAATATCTGATGAAGTCATTCCATAATGAATGTGACGGGATTCGGGACCAACATATTCAGCTACATTTGTTAGAAAAGCAATCACATCGTGTTTAGTAGTTTCTTCAATTTCTAAAATCTTATTTACATCGAAGCGTGCTTTCTTTTTTATTACTTCTACATCTTCTTTCGGGATTTCATTAAACTTTGCACGAGCTTCACAAGCAAGGATTTCAATCTTTAACCATGTATTAAACTTGAATTCGTCTTCCCAAATTTTTCCCATTTCGGGCAATGTATAACGCGGGATCATTTATTTTTCTCCAGTTTCATTCTTTTATTTAACTCTTTATTTTCTCTTACAATTTTTATGGAGATTGTTTGATTAGCACGAAACTCCTGAAAGACTCCATAAATAGTATTCTCGTTGTTAATTTTAAATCCTTCAACTTCCAAAATAATATCACCAACGCGAATATCTGATTTATCGGCAGGGGAGTTAGGAGTGACTTGTGTAACAATTACTCCTCTTGAACTTGATAAATTATAGTAACTAGCAATTCCTTCATCTATAGTTTGGATCCTAATTCCAATTTGAAAATTCCTGTCTATTGAATTCTTTTCTTTCAGTTCGGTAACTATTTTTCTTACTTTATTAATAGGAATAGCAAATCCAAGTCCGATATTTCCTCTTGCTCCACCAGCAGTAAAAATTAAAGTATTCATTCCAATTACTTCACCAATACTATTAACAAGAGGTCCACCGCTGTTACCACCGTTAATAGCAGCATCAGTCTGAATCATATTTAAGTAATAACGATCATCAATTGGTTCCAGATTCATTCCAAGAGCACTTACAACTCCCACAGTGACAGTTGGTTTATCATTCAAATCAAATAGTCCGAATGGATTACCCAAAGCAATAACCCATTCACCAATAATTATATCATCAGAATTCCCGAGATCAATATAAGGAAAGTTTGAACCTTCAATTTTAATAAGACAAATATCTGAGATAGGATCGGTTCCAACGATTTTAGCCTGATGATGTGAACCATTTGTTAAGGTAACAGTGATTTCAGTTGCATTTCCTGCAACGTGATCATTTGTGATTATGTACCCGTCTGGTGAAATTAAAAATCCCGAACCCAAACCCTGAACCCTTTGATTATTTGTTCTACGATCTCCAAAAAATTGTCTGAAAAAGGGATCATCAAAAAAGTAGCTGAATGGATCTCTGACTTGTCTTAGCTCTATAACATTTATTCCGACAACAGAAGGGCTGACAAGTTCAACAGTTTTGGTTATAATATTTCTGCGTGAATTAGAAATATCATCATTTAATTTATTTTGATAAGCGGCAAGTAAAATTTGTTCTTTTGTACTGCGCTCCTGAGGAATTAACGGCTTACTTGAATTATTAATAAAGTAAAATCCAGCAATCATAATAATTGAAAAAGCTGCGACAGTTAAAAAATAAAACTTACGACTTATCATTTTTAACACCCGGTGTTTTAAATTTTTGAATAATTTCTTTTAATGGATCTAAATGTTTTATAAAAATTATTAGCAATCCGCTCACTACAAACAGAACCAATTCATTTTCTGAAATCGGTTTAGGATTAACATATTTAATTGCGATTTCGCTAGTATTAAATATCAAGAAAAGAAACAATACTATTGCGGCAATATTAGCAATTAGTATATCTTTTTTAAATAGATAAAAAATCACCCATAAGATAATCCAGCTTGCGATAACGATAGGAAAGATAATTACACTTCCTCCTGCTGCCGTAGCCAGACCTCGTCCACCTTTAAATTCAATCCAGGGATTGAAACAATGACTTAATATTGCAAATACCAAAGATAGGGCTGGTAAAACAAAATTATCGGGATAGATAATAGACACAAGAAAAACACTTAAGGACCCTTTAATAAAATCAACTAAAAAAATAAATAATCCCAGAAACTTTGAGTTGGTTACCTCATAAGAATTCATAGCCCCAACATTACCAGAGCCTGTTTTTGTTATGTCTATACCTCTCTTTTTCTTAAGCAGAATGTAAGCAGTAGGAATTGATCCTAAAATATAACCTATTAATGAACTTATTAGATAATGCATAAAATTAATTAGTAAATAATTGTATATGATAATTTAATAAAAATTTGAAAGATTTTGTTTTATTGTAAAATCTTCTGAAAAGTTGAATTAATAAAAAATTTCCATTTTCAAATTTCAAAGTAAGCGAAGGAATAGATTCTTTTTCGTGGGAAGGATAAACAGGTAAAACTTACTTTTAAGACAATCTCTTCCAGAGGCGCCGGTCGGATTCGCCCCGATGTACATCGGGGTTGCAGACCTTCCCCTTAAGCCTGCAATATTGAATGGAATAAAGTAGACTGATTAAAGAAATATTTTTCCTTTCTTATTTTTTAATTGCTTTTCTCTTTTTAAGTGCGTCAGATTTGCGATCGAATTCTTCAAAGTGAATCAGTTCAAATGGTCTTCTGTTTTTGGTGGATTTTACAAGCCCATTATTATGTTCAGAAATTCTTCTTTCAAGGTTGGAAGTCATTCCAATGTAACGTTTGTTATCTTTTTTACTTAAAAGTATGTAAACAAAGAAACTCATAAATAAAAAAAGCCTCAATTACGAGGCTTCCAGAGGCGCCGGTCGGATTCGAACCGACGAATAAAGGTTTTGCAGACCTTCCCCTTAAGCCACTTGGGTACAGCGCCAAAAAATAAATCCACCCCGATGAATCAGAATGGATCAAGTGAGCGGGAAACGGGACTCGAACCCGCGACATCAACCTTGGCAAGGTTGCGCTCTACCAACTGAGCTATTCCCGCATAATAAAGATTCAAATTTATAAAGAACTTAATATCTAATTTTAGTAACCCACGACATCAACCTTGGTCCCGATTTTATCGGGACGCTCTACCAACCTGCAATAACAGAGAGTGTATTAAATCTCAAATTACTTAAAAACTCATCAAAAACGGATTCAAATATAATGTGGCTAACTGAATCATGCAACAAAACAATTTATCTCTAAAATGTTAACGATGAACTTATTTTATTTAAAAAATTGTTAAAAAACTAAATATTTCTATTAAAAGAAATAAAATCTGCAATGGATTAATTAAAAAGAATTCTTGAATTAAATATTTATTTCCTGCTTCCGTGTCTAAATCCCCGATAGGGTAATGAATGCTGAATAGTAATAAAAGCTTTTTTGTCTATTTCTTCAATTATTTTAATAACATTTTTTTGAAATTTTCTTGGTATTATAGTTACGATAATTGAAACTCCGCCTGAACCTCCTTCACCGGGAAGAATGGTTAATCCATATTTTAATAGCCTTAGCCTATCAGCAATCTGATCTGTCAAGTGTCTAGATATAATATTTAGCTGTACGAAACCTAATCCTATTTTTTGTTCAATTGTTATACCCAGGATATTTCCGATTGCAAATCCGGCAGCATAACCAATCAAATTTGGTATATGATCAAGATTCTGAACAACAAAGCGTATGACAAAAACCCAGATGAGTACTTCTATGAAACCTGCAAGTGCTGCATAGTATTTTCTTCCCTGAACAACGAGGATGGTGCGTAATGTACCGAGCGTTACGTCGGCCATTCTCATTCCCATAATAATGAATGCACCATAAATTGTTTCGAACATATTTTCCTTTTTTAATTAATTGTCTAGTCTAAAATATATATTTAGAATATAATTATCTTTCACACATTCAAAAATATAAATTATATGTCAAGAACTGAAAGAGAAGCATTAGTAGATTTATTATCCAAAAAAGGAATTCACGATATTTTTGTGCTCAAAGCAATTGGTGAAGTTGAAAGAGAAAAATTTGTTCCTGCATTGATGAGACTTAATGCGTACCGAGATATTGCTTTGCCTATCGGATATGAACAAACGATTTCTCAGCCCTATACTGTTGCATATATGACTCAGGAATTAAAAGTAAAAAAAGATTCAAAAATTCTTGAAATCGGGACAGGCTCTGGTTATCAAGCAGCTATTCTATATAAAATGGGAGCTGATGTTTACACAATAGAAAGGAATCAAGATCTTTATCATCAGACGCTGAAACTTTTTGATAAGCTTAGGATAAGAGTCAAAGCAAAGTATGGTGATGGTACACTTGGATGGGCAAAGTACGCGCCGTTTGATGGAATAGTAGTAACTGCCGGTTCACCTTCCGTTCCTGAAAAATTAAAGGAACAGCTTGCCATTGGTGGAAGATTAGTTATTCCTGTTGGCAGCAGGGCTTCTCAAAAACTTTACGTTATAACTAAGGAATCCGAAAATAATTTTTCTACAAATATTATCCCCGAATTTTCATTTGTACCTTTAATAGGAAGAGAAGGTTGGGAAAAGTAATTGTAATTGTAGGTCCGACTTGCTCCGGAAAAACAGGATCTAGCTATTGATATAGCTAAAAAATTAAATAGTGAAGTTATATCTGCAGACAGCAGACAAGTTTACAAACATCTAAATATTGGTACTGCAAAACCTTCCGTAAAAGAACTGGAAACAGTAAAACATCATCTGATTGATTATTTAGAACCCAATGTTTTATTCAATGCAGGAATGTTTGTTGAGGAATCCGAAAAAATTATAATCAGACTAACTGAAGAGAATAAGATTCCAGTTGTAGTTGGAGGGACTGGATTGTACATAAAATCTCTCATTGATGGAATAATAAATTCTGTTGATTCCGATGAAGAAATCAGAAAGGATTTATCAGAGAAAAGAAAAAAGTTTGGTAATGAATTTCTGTACAATGAACTAAAAAAAGTTGATAAAATAAGTGCAGCCAATATGCTTCCTCAAAACTGGAAAAGAGTTATGCGGGCTTTGGAAGTTTTTTACATTTCCGGTAAACCAATCTGGCAGCACTTTCGGGAACAGAAAAAAAATACTGATCATAAGTATTATCAGTTCGGATTAGAATGGAATCGTGCGGAACTTTATCAACGAATTGAAAAAAGAGTTGATGATATGATAGATGCAGGATTAATTGACGAAGTAAAATCAATTTTAGAACTTGGATTCTCAAAAGAAATAAATGCACTTAATACAGTTGGGTATAAAGAAATAATTCAATATTTAGAAAATAAAATATCTTTGGATCGTGCTGCTGAGTTGATAAAAAGAAATACACGACGATACGCCAAACGACAAATGACATGGTTTAATAAAGATAAAAGAATAACCTGGTATCCAATCCATCAGCAAAGTGATCTTATCAGCGTTTGTGATAAAATAATAAAAACATCTAAGAAATAATTATCAGTGTTTTTTGAAAATTTAATAATTAATATATTAGATTAGTGTTAGTACAAAATTAATTAAAGGATAATTGGATATTAAATAAAAGTTAAACCAATTTCCTTTAGATATATTTTAATTATTGTTTTTTAAAACTATTTACGGAGAAAGATATGATCGGAATAGTTGGTTATGGTTCTTACCTCCCTCGCTACCGCATAAAAGTTGAAAGCATTGCTAAGGAATGGGGCTCAGACCCGGAAGCCATCAAAAGAGGTTTGCAGCTTTTCGAAAAAACAGTCCCCGGTTTAGATGAAGATACAATTACAATTTCAGTTGAGGCTGCCAGGAATGCTCTGAAAAGAGCAGGAATTGATCCACAATTGATAGGTGCCGTTTATATCGGATCCGAATCACACCCTTACGCTGTTAAACCAAGCGGAACAACTTTAATTGATGCCCTGGGTATTGGTCCAAATGTGCATGTAGCAAGTTTTGAGTTTGCTTGTAAGGCAGGCAGTGAAGCAATGTACATTGCTTACAGCTTAGTAAAAGCGAATGAAATGAAATATGCAATGGGAATCGGTGCAGATACTTCTCAAGGTGCGCCCGGAGATGCACTTGAATATTCTGCATCCGCAGGCGGTGCTGCTTTTATTATGGGAAAAGAAAATGTTGTCGCCGAAATATTATTCACTACGTCTTACACATCAGATACGCCTGATTTTTGGAGACGTGAACATCAGTTTTATCCACGACATGCCGGAAGATTTACTGGTGAACCAGCTTATTTCAGACATGTTATCAATGCCGCACAAAATCTTCTCAAAAAATCAGGTATGAAACCGGAAGATTTTAAGCATGCTGTATTTCATATGCCGAATGGAAAATTTCCGCAAATGGCTGGTAAGAGATTAGGATTTACAAAGAAGCAGCTTGAAGTAGGCTGGATTGCACCATGGATGGGAAATACTTATTCAGGTTCTTCACCAACTGGTCTTGCTGCCATTCTTGATGTGGCAAAACCCGGTGATAAAATTTTCATGGTATCTTTTGGTTCCGGTGCTGGAAGCGACGGATTCATTTTCAAAGTAACAGATAAAATCTTGAAAGTGCAGAATAAAGCTGTTAAACTTAAAGATATGCTTGACAAAGGAAAGATTTATCTTGATTACGGTGAATATGCAAAATTCCGCGGTAAAATTATTCTGAACGATTAGGAGGAAAAAATAATGAGAGATGTAGCAGTTATAGGGGTGGGAATGACAAAGTTTGGTGAACTCTGGGGTAAATCTTTAAGAGATATTTTTGTTGAAGCAGCTTTGAAGGCTATCCAGAATGCAGGTGTCGATCATATCGATTCGATGTATGTTGGATCAATGTCCAGCGGATTATTTGTTGGACAGGAGCACCTTGGAGCTGTAATGGCAGATTACTTAGGAATGAATCCTATTCCTGCGACAAGAGTGGAATCAGCTTGCGCTTCCGGTGGAGTTGCATTTCGTTCTGCATACTTTGAAGTTGCTTCTGGCAGTAGTGATATCGTTCTTGCTGGTGGTGTTGAAAAAATGACAGATGGTGCTGATGTAACCGAAGCCTTAGCTACTGCTGCTGATCAGGAGTATGAAGTTTACCAGGGAGTTACATTTCCTGGATTGTACGCTATGATTGCAAATGCACACATGCATCAATATAAAACTAAACGTGAACAGATTGCGGCTGTTGCAGTTAAAAATCATAAAAATGGTTCCAACAATCCAAATGCACAATTCCGTGGTGAGATTACTTTAGATCAGGTTCTTAATTCTACTTTGGTAGCCGATCCATTAAGGCTTCTTGACTGTTCTCCCGTCAGTGATGGTGGAGCGGCAGTTATTCTTTGTTCTATGGATATTGCTAAAAAGTTTAAAGGTACGCCGATAAGAATTAAAGCAACAGCACAAGCATCAGATACTATAGCTTTACACAGCAGGAAAAGTCTAACATCATTATCAGCGGTTTCTGTTGCTGCAGCAAAAGCTTATAAGAGTGCCGGGATTACTCCTAAAGATATTAATTTTGCTGAAGTTCACGATTGTTTTACAATTGCAGAAATAGTTGTATCGGAAGATTTAGGTTTCTTTGAAAAAGGGAAAGGCGGTCCTGCCGTTGAAAAAGGATTGACATCATTAGGCGGTAAAATTCCTATCAATACAAGCGGTGGATTAAAATCTAAAGGACATCCTGTAGGTGCAACAGGTATCGCTCAGATTATCGAAGTTTACGAGCAGCTTACCGGACAGGCAGGAAAAAGACAAGTAAAAAATGCAAAGATCGGGTTAGCCCAAAATATGGGCGGCTCCGGTGCAAGTTGTGTAATTAATATTCTGGAGGCGTTATGATAAGTCCAAAATATTTTCGGGAAATTCCACAGAGATATCGTTTGGAGGCAGGCAAATGCAATGGATGTGGGTCTGTATATTTTCCACCTCGTCTAATATGCCCTAAATGTAAATCAAAAGAGTTTACAAAAACTAATCTAAGCAGCGAAGGTAAATTAATAACTTACACTGTTGTAAGAACTGGTTCTGATAAATTCTCACAACAATCTCCCTTTGCGGTTGGTATTGTAGAGTTAAAGGACGGAGTAAAGATTACTACTCAGTTAGCCGATGTTGAATTCGACAAATTAAAAATTGGATTAAAAGTAAAAATAGTATTTCGGAAAATCCAAGATGAAGGAAAATCTGGATTACACTGTTATGGTTATAAGGCAGTATTATTTATTTCATCAGGTTTAATTGTCATTCCTGTGAACAGGAATCCATGCTGTATTGATAAAATATGGACATGTCCTGACTACGAGGTAACTCGTAGGAATGACAATAGCGCTTTCTCCTTTCAACATTTCTTAATAACTTATCCTTAAGATTTTTATAAATAATAATTAGTACATTCATTTAGTTTTGAATTGGAGAGAATTTGAAAGATAAGATTAGAATTGCATCCGGACAGGGCTTTTGGGGAGATTTGGTTGATGCACCGTATCACCAGGTAACAAAAGGAGACATTGATTACCTGGTAATGGATTATCTTGCTGAAGTAACTATGTCCATTCTTCAAAAGCAGAAAAACAGAAATCCTAAGTCTTGGTTATGCACGCGATCTACCGGAGTTGATGAAAAAAATTTTACCCGTTTGCAAAAAGAAAGGAATTAAGGTAATAACTAATGGCGGTGGAGTTAATCCTATTGCATGTGCTGATGCAATTTTAGAAGAAGCTGTTAAACTTGAAATTGAAAAAATTAAAATTGCGGTTGTTCTTGGTGATAACATAAATGATTGCCTTGATGAAATAATTGACAAAGGGCTGTGAACTAAACAATATGGAAACAGGTGAATCTATTATAAACTATAAAGATAAAATGCTAAGCGCTAATGTATATTTTGGTGCAATGCCAATTGTTGAAGCACTTGAAGAAAGGCGCTGATATTGTAATTACAGGAAGAACAACTGATACAGGTTTAACACTTGCTCCAATGATCTATGAATTTGGATGGGATTTGAAGAATTATGATTTAATGGCTGCAGGAACCATTGCGGGGCATATATTGAATGTGGTGCACAATCTACTGGCGGAAATTTTTTAGGTGATTGGGAATCAATTGAAAATTTTGCTGAAATTGGTTTTCCAATTGCTGAAGCATTATCCTAATGGTGAAGTTATAATTACAAAACATGAAAACACAGGTAGGCAGGTTTCGTTTCAAACTGTTGCAGAGCAGCTTGCTTTATGAAATTGGTGATCCTGAAGAATATATTACGCCTGATTGTGTGGCAGATTTTACCTAGCAATAAAACTTGAAGAATTTAGGCAAATATCGAGTAAAAGTATTTGATGTTAAAGGTAAACCCGAAACAGAGTTTTATAAAGTTTCATGTTCCTATCACAATGGTTATAGCGCGTCAGGTTCATTAACATATTCCTGGCCACAGGCTCTGACAAAAGCAAAGAAAGCAGATCAGAATTCTAAGAAAAAGACTTGAAAACCTAAGTCTTAAGTTTGATGAAATTAGAACGGATTTGTTGGATATAACTGCAACTCACGAAACTCTTGCTAAAGAAATTGATGAAGATATGATTAATGAAATTATGTTAAGAGTTTGCTGTAAGAGCAAAAGATAGAGAAACAATAACAAGGTTTGGGCAGGAAATTGCACCTCTTAATTTTAACCGGTCCGCCAAGTGTAACCGGATTTGCTGGTGGAAGACCAAAGCCAAGTGATGTTATTGCTTTTGGCCTGCTCTTATTTCAAAAAAGATATGGTTCAACCTAAAGTTAAAATACTGGAGTTGAAATAATGAAAATTAAACTTATTGATATAGCTCACGGAAGAAGCGGCGATAAAGGTGATGCTGCTAACATTGGTATAATTGCTTATGATGATAAAGGGTTATGAGATTATTAAGAAACATTTAACAGCTGATAGAGTTAAAAAACATTTTGAAGGAATTTGCTACGGAAAAGTTGAAAGATTTGAACTGCCAAATTTACAGAGCATTAAATTTTTTATTGCACAATACTCTCGGCGGCGGCGGAACTGTATCACTTAAACACGATGCACAGGGTAAAACGCTTGCGGCTGCTCTGTTAAGAATGGAATTAGAAATTTAAAAGTCATGCTGAACTAGTTTCAGCATCTTAAATAATACTAAAGACCCTGAAATAAATTCAGGGTGACAGAAAAGAGAAAAACAATGTTTGAAGAAGAAGTAAAAATATTAAAAAGCTACAGAACAAGAATCGATAATTTACGGAGTTATCTTTGACGTCGATAAAAAAAATCAAAAAGTTGATGAACTGACCAACCAAACCAAAGCATCTAGTTTTTGGAATGATCAGAAAGCCGCACAAAAAATACTTCAGGAAATCAAATCACTAAAAATCTGGATTGACCTCTGGCAGAATATTGATAAAAAAGCCATCAGCGTCGATGAAACAATTCAACTTGCTGTTATGGAAGATGATGAATCTTTTTATGATGACGTTACTGCTGAGCTTGATTCATTAAAGAAAGAGATTGAAGAAGTTGAATTTAAGAACATGCTCAGCGGCAGAGATGATGATAAAAATTGTATTCTTACAATTCACTCCGGTGCCGGTGGAACAGAAGCACAGGATTGGGCAGATATGTTGCTTCGGATGTATCTTAGATGGGGTGAACAAAATGATTGTACAATGACTATTGTGGATTTGCTTGAAGGCGACGGTGCGGGAATTAAATCAGCAACAATTGAAGTTGAAGGTGAATTTGTTTACGGTTATTTAAAAGCTGAAAATGGTGTTCATCGTTTGGTTAGAATTTCTCCGTTCGATTCTAATAAAAGACGACATACTTCTTTTGCCTCTGTGTTTGTTATTCCCGAAGTTGATGATTCAATTGAGATTGAAATAAATCCTGTTGATTTAAGGATTGATACTTATCGTGCTGGCGGTAAAGGCGGACAGAATGTTAATAAAGTTGAAACTGCTGTACGTATTACACACGAACCAACCGGAGTTGTAGCAGCTTGCCAGAGTGAGCGATCACAAATTCAGAACAAAACCAGAGCAATGAAATTGCTTAAAGCAAAACTTTATCAGAAAGAAGTAGAAAAACAGGAAGCTGCTATTGATGAGATTGAAAAAGGCAAAATGAAAATAGAGTGGGGAAGTCAGATAAGAAGTTATGTGTTCCATCCTTATAATATGGTTAAAGATCACAGAACTGATGAAGAAACTTCGGATGTGCAAAGTGTAATGGATGGTAATCTTAACAAATTCATTAAAGCATTCTTAATGAAGTTTAGTCAGAATTAATTTCTCTGTTCAGTTCGTATTTCTTTACAATATTTGTTAAACGCCTCGGATAATCAGTCTGTAATCCATTTATTCCAGTTTTGATGAGACATTCCATTTCTTTCTTTTTGTTGATTGTACAACCGATTAAAAAATCAATTTTATGATTTTGTTTTTTATTAATCCGGTTTCTCTTCCTAACATCATATCCGATTATTCTTCTATACGTCATCCAGTTTGCGATTGTTATTTGTCTTGGTCTTAAGATAAGAGCAATTTTATTTTTATTCTGAAATGCCAATTTTATACTGCTGTAAATTCTCGGAAGGAAAATAATGCCGGGAGGAAGTTCAACATCAAGGCAATAATTAAAATCGGGATATTTTGATTTTGCAGTTTCAATTACTTCAGGACTAAATGATTCAATTATAAACTTACACTTTGGAGAATTAGATTCTATAAATGAATTTAGCTGATCTAAAATCACAAGTATCAATTTTTTCTCGTCGGGTGGAACTTTAATATCTAAAAAAACATATTTTAGTTTTTCTTTGTTCAATGTCCATTCAAGGAATTCTCTTAATGTTGGAATATGAGAATCTGCTCTATGCGAATTGCTTTTTTTTACATAATTAAAATGCTCTCTAATCTGATCAAGATTTAACTCACTGGTTTTGTTCCTTAATCCACTGAATGGAGCTGGGAAATCAGGTTTGTAACTAACTTCCGGTTCCAGTCCTTGTTCTCTAATCAGCGCAACAAGTTCATCAGGATTCCAATCGTGCCATAAAATAACTTCTTTATCTTTTGTAACGCATATATCTGCTTCTAAAGCATTTGCACCTTCTCTTAAAGCTCTTTCAAAAGAAGGAATTGTATTTTCAGGTTCATTAACCGGAGAGCCACGATGACCGATATTGAGAAAGAGAGTATTCCTATCTATTCTACGTTTTGTGGCAGGACAGAATCTAAATAATTCTTTAAACCACGCGATGTAGATTATTAATTTTCTTTTTAGCTTTGACATAGCAAGAGAATATTAAAATTCTTTCTTAAGATTAAGAGAAATTCAACATAAATACAAATGAAACGCATTGATAAAAAGAAAAAGGACTTCTTTAATAAAGTATATGAAGTAACAAAATTAATTCCTTATGGAAAAGTAACAACATATGGCGATATAGCCGAAGCATGTGGTATTCGCTCTGCTGCAAGAACTGTTGGCTGGGCGTTGAACGGATGCGGACCCGATATTCCAGCACACAGAGTTGTTAACAGATTTGGTGCGCTAACCGGCAAAATACATTTTGGCGATCCACAATTGATGGAGGAACTCCTGCAAAGCGAAGGAGTTGAGTTTGATGAGAATGGATGTGTTAGATTAGATAAGCATTTGTGGAAACCAGGAAAACTTGATAAGAGAAAAAGAATAAAAGGCGGTCTGAAGACCGCCAATAATCTAATATTTTCTCACATCTATTGATGAAACACCAGATTCAATATCTATATAAATCTTTTTCTCGGCAGTATCAAAATCAGGTGTTCTGTAAAGTGAAGATTTTATTTTAGTAAATCCTTCATAATTTGTCGATGATAAAGCTACATCAGACTTAATTTCACAACCAACATTTTCTGGAATAAAAATGTCAATATCCGAAGCTCCTGCATCAATAGTCAAGTTGGTCTCATCAACAGGTTCACCAAGTTTAAGATTAAGGGCTGCAGCACCCATATCTATATCAATATCTTTAACTTTAAATGGAGACAAATCAACTTTAATTGATGCAGCACCAATATCAAAATTTAGATCCCAAATCGGATTTGGATTTAAGGCAATCTCAACTTTATTAAAGCTTCCTTTTTTACCAAAACGGAATTTGTTTGATTCCATTTTAAGAGTGAGATTGCTTGTGCTGTCATAATCATTTCTTATTAAAGTATAATCAACGCCGTGACTTTCTGTTTTTACGTCAAGTAATTTATCCGTTGTGCTAAGTATTTTAAAATTTCCTGCACCAGCTTCCAGGTTAAATAAAGCTGTACTTATAGAGTCGCTGTATTCTTCTGTATATCGAGCTGTCTCTGATGTTATTGGATCATCATCAAATGTAAAATTTAATCCACATTTAAAAAAGTTCAGGCTTGCACTTATAGATGCAAAAATTGAAAGTGCAAGAACTAATCCGGCAAATCCTGATATTATAAGTTTTCCTGTTTTATTTTTTACGATAATAGCAAGACCTATAAGAACCAGAACGAGCGGCCAGAACTTCCAGGCAGTTGACCAATCAAAACAAAAATTAAATAGATTTGCTAGAAGTGCAAAACCGCCTAAAACTATAAACAATGTTCCCCAAAAAATATGTGATGCTTTCATTTTATCAACTCACTTTCTTGCGTTAAGAAGTAATCCAATACCTACAGCAATCAGGACAATTGGCCAAAAATCACCGAAGTCAAAACGCGGAATAAAATTATCTAAAAAGAACAAACCGCCTATAACAATTAAAACCATTCCAGCAACGAAACTGGTATTTGATTTTTGCTTCTGCTGAAATGCTGCATAATTAAAAGTATTTTGATTCTCAGAAGTTTTTTCTTCAGTTGGTTCGGAATTTTGTGTAGTGTTTGTAAAATTACTCTGTGAATCGGTTTGATTTTGTTCCATACCCATAAAAACATAAGGTTTTTCTGGAACAATAATCCACAGAATTATATATGCTATCAATCCGCCGCCGCCAAAAAATACTGCAAGTACAAAGAGTATTCTTACAATAGTCGGATCGATTTCAAAATATTCCGCAATTCCACCGGCAACTCCACCGATCATTTTATCTCTGTTTGAACGATACAATTTCTTATACATTTTGGAACTCCTTTACTTTCTATAATTTCCATCGGAAAAATAAGCACCTTTTAAACGTAAAGCATCGTTAATATTATTAACGGCATTCCAATGTTAAAAATGGGAGAATCTATTGATTATCGGGCGAATGTTACCGGTGAATGGTAAAAAATCTTCTTTTTTATTGGAAAAATTAAAAGATATCTTATTTTAGTTTCAACATTTTAATTATTCTTTTATTAGAAATTTAATTATGAAAATTGCACTTTGCCAGATAAATCCAATTATTGGTAACCTTAAGTACAATCAATCAAAAATTATTGAAGGTTACAAAAAGGGTGTTAAATCCGGAGCTGATATAGTAATATTTCCTGAACTCTCGCTTGTTGGTTATCCGCCGCAGGATTTAGTTGAGAAAAAAGAATTTCGTGATGCTGTAACAAAAGCTGCAAATGAACTTGCTTCTATTACCAAAGAAACTGCTATGCTTTTCGGTGCCATAACAGAAGATGATGATTTAATTGGAACCGATATTCATAATTCTGCAATTCTCTGTTTTGATGGTAAGATACAATTCGTCCAGCATAAAACTCTAATTCCTAATTACGATGTATTTGACGAGATGAGATATTTCGATCCATCCAAAGAAGTAAATGTATTTGAGTTTAAAGGTGAAAAATTAGGAATATCAATTTGTGAAGATATCTGGAATGATGCTGATTACTGGTATAGAAGAAGATATACGCGCGATCCGATTCAGGAACTTCTTGATAAAGGTGCAACAATTCTGCTTAATATTTCTGCAAGCCCTTACGCTTTTGGCAAAAGGGAAAATAGGCGGGAAATGCTTTCAGTTCTTACAAAACAAGATAAAATACCTTTAGCTTATGTATGCTGTGTTGGGGCACAAACAGATTTGATATTTGACGGTGCAAGTATGTGTTTTGATAGTAATGGCAGACTAGTAAAACTCGGTAAAACTTATGAAGAGGATTTTTTATTTTTTGATACGAACGAATCAAACGATGAAATAAAACATTGTGAAAAAAGTTTTGAGGAGGAAGTGTTATCTTCTCTGATTTATGGAGTGAAAGACTACTGCAATAAATTAGGATTTACAAAGTTGTTGATTGGGTTGAGTGGGGGATTAGATTCTGCCATAGTAACATATATTGCAGTAGAAGCGCTTGGTGCTGAAAATGTCCATGTAATATTAATGCCCTCTAAATATTCCAGTGAAGGAAGTATAACCGATTCAGAGAAACTTATTTCAAATTTAGGAATCTTATCTTCTAATGTTTCTATTCAGCCAGTAGTTGATGAAACAATGGAGCAATTAACTTCAATTACTGGAAATATAAAAAGTGTTACCGAGGAAAATCTTCAGGCAAGAATACGCGGACTTTATTTAATGGCTTTTTCAAACAATAATAATTATTTACTTTTAACTACAGGAAATAAATCAGAAGTAGCAACCGGCTACTGTACTTTATACGGCGATATGTGCGGCGGATTGGCTGTTATTGCAGATGTTTATAAAACTGATATTTATCGAATTACGAATTATATCAACATAGAAAAAGAAATAATTCCGCAAGAAATAATAAACAAACCACCGTCTGCAGAATTAAAACCAAATCAAACTGATCAGGATATTCTTCCGCCTTATGAATTGCTTGATAAAATTTTAAGAATGTATCTGGAAGAAAATAAAGAGTTTGAAGAAATATCATCTATTATTGGTGATGAGGAAATAGTAAAAAAAGTTCTTCGAATGGTTGACCTTAGTGAATTTAAGAGAAAACAATCTGCTCCGGCTTTACGCGTATCTTCAAAAGCGTTTGGTTATGGCAGAAGATTTCCGATAGTACAGGGTTGGAGAAAATGACAAATAGTGGATACGGACTGGAGAACGGAAGTTGGGCGTAAGGCACTCATATCCTATTACTTCAAATCAGCTATTTAATTCCAGAAATATTTTATCAATTAGAAAATAAAATACAACAAGATTATATATGAAATACTTAAAAATTCTGGTAGGTTTAATTTTAATAGTCTACTTCTCATTCATTTGCTCAATTTGGTTTTAATCCCGATTTGCTGAATATAAAAACATATCTTTCATTGGATAAAGTTTATACAGGCAGTGAATTTAAAATTGCACTCAAAGTTGATATTGAAAAAGAATGGCACATCAATTCTAACAAACCTTTAGAAGATTATTTAATTCCTTCTAAATTAACTATTCAGGAAGATCAAAACTTTAAATTGAATAAAGTAGTTTACCCCAAAGCTCACGATTTTAAGTTTGCTTTTTCTGAAGATCCATTGTCCGTTTGGGAAGGTGAAATAATTATTGGTGCAATAATAAATGTAAATGAAAATGTTGAACCGGGCACTTATACTCTCATTGTAAATTTTGATTATCAGGCGTGTAATGATATGAGTTGTCTTGCCCCAACTTCCATTTCTGATACTATTGAAGTAATAGTTGCTGACAGAAAAGATGTTGTCAATCAGATTAACGAAGAGATTTTTAACAATCTTGATTTATCGATTGAATCAAAAGTTTCCGCACCAAAGTCAAACACCGATCCAATTTCTTCTGCTCTTGAGAGTAATGGAATTATAATCGGATTAGTAATTGTATTTTTAGGCGGATTAGCACTTAACCTTACACCTTGTGTTTATCCATTAATTCCAATTACAATTGGTTACTTTGGCGGACAAAGTGAAGGTAAAACAAGCCGTTTGTTTTTAATGGGTTTACTCTTTGTTTTGGGGATGGCTGTAACTTATTCTATTGTTGGTGTAGTTACATCGTTAAGCGGAGCAGTTTTTGGTGCATTACTGCAAAACCCGATAGTTATTTTATTAATCGTTGCAATTTTTGTAGTGCTTTCATTAAGTATGTTTGGAGTATATGAATTTAAAGTCCCCGATAAACTCGTAGCAAAAGCAGGTGGTGCGAAAGGTGGATTTTACGGCGCTTTCTTTATGGGTTTAACAATGGGAATAGTTGCTGCTCCCTGCATTGGTCCATTCGTTATTGGATTAGTTACTTATGTTGCCGCAAAAGGTGATCCCTACTTTGGTTTCTTAATGTTTTTTGTTCTTGCGCTGGGATTGGGATTACCATATTTGTTTCTTGCGATTTTTTCCGGAAAAATAAAAAGTCTGCCAAGAGCGGGGGAATGGATGGAAGCCGTAAAACATGTTTTTGGTTTTATCCTTCTTGGAATGGCACTTTATTTCCTTACCCCGTTGTTACCAAAAGAATTTTCAGGATATGTACTTCCTGTTTTTGGAATCCTTGCTGCGTTGATTCTTTTATTCTTTGACAAAAAAGGAAATAATGTTCGAGCATTCAGAATATTCAAATATATTTTTTCAGTTTTTATTATTGCAGTTTCTGTTTATGCTTTGGTACCTGCGGACAAAAATTCTATTGAATGGGAATTATACTCAGAGACGGCTTTATTAAATCTAGATAATAAAAAGGGTATCATAATAGATTTTTATGCAGATTGGTGTATCCCTTGTAAGGAATTAGATGCACTTACATTTTCGGATCAAAGAGTAATTGATCTTTCAAAAAATTTTGCAGCCTTTAAAGCAGATATGACTAAATCCGTTTCGCCAGAAGTTGAAATCTTAAGAAATAAATATAGTATTGTCGGAGTGCCTACTGTTCTTATACTTGATATTGATGGGAATGAATTGCATCGAATTACCGGATTTGTAAATGCGGATGAATTTTATAACATTCTAACAGATTTGTTTTAAGAAATGCATGTTCAATTTAATTGTTAATTCACAAACAACTTTGTAGTTTTACCAGAACATTTTAAAAAATATTAGAGAGAGTGATGTCAAAAGAAAAAGAAATTCTTAAATTAAAAGAAGTAACGGTCAGGTTTGCCGGTGATTCCGGAGATGGTATGCAGTTAACCGGGTCTCAGTTCAGTGATACAACAGCCTTGATTGGAAATGATCTTAAAACACTTCCGGATTATCCCGCAGAAATCCGTGCTCCTGCCGGAACCATATATGGTGTTAGTGGATTCCAATTGCACTTTAGTAGTAAAGATATTCATACTCCTGGCGATCAGCCGGATATGTTGGTTGCAATGAATCCTGCTGCTTTAAAAAAGAATCTGCCAGAACTAAAAAAAACTGGAATTATAATTGTTAATATTGATGCGTTCGATACTAAAAACCTCAAACTTGCCCATTATGATTCTAATCCGCTTGATGACAATACATTAGATGGTTACGATGTCCATAAAGTACCAATTTCAACATTAACAGCAAATGCTTTGGAAGGAACAAAACTTTCTCCTAAAGAAGTTGCCAGATGTAAAAACTTCTTTGCTCTCGGATTGATGTATTGGCTGTATAATCGTCCTGCTGATACTACTATCGCCTGGATTCGAGAAAAATTCAAAAAGAATCCTGATTATGTAGATGCTAATGAAAAAGCATTAAAAGCAGGTATGAATTTTGGAGAAATGACCGAGGCTTTCACAACACGATATAGTGTTGCAGCAGCCAAACTGCCTAAAGGAACTTATAGAAATATTTCCGGTAATGAGGCTACGGCACTTGGATTTCTTGCTGCTTCAGTTAAAAGCAAACTCCCATTGTTTCTCGGTTCTTATCCAATTACACCTGCTTCTGAAATTCTTCAGTATTTAAGTTCGTATAAAAATTTTGGAGTAAAAACTTTCCAGGCTGAAGATGAAATTGCTGGAATATCATCTGCTATCGGAGCATCTTTTGCTGGGTCTTTAGCAATAACCACAACAAGTGGTCCTGGTTTAGCATTGAAGACTGAAGCGATTGGACTAGCAGTTATGACAGAGTTACCGCTTGTAGTAATTAATGTTCAAAGAGGTGGACCAAGTACGGGACTTCC
Organism: uncultured Ignavibacteriaceae bacterium; assembly: GCA_963714415.1. Classification (GTDB taxonomy): domain Bacteria; phylum Bacteroidota; class Ignavibacteria; order Ignavibacteriales; family Ignavibacteriaceae; genus JAGXRK01. The sequence continues at coordinate 16,834 of CAVQOL010000021.1, read as the reverse complement.
GACAAAAACTGAACAAGCAGATTTGTTACAATCTATATACGGAAGAAATGGTGAAGCTCCGGTTGCAGTTCTTGCTGCACGAACTCCTCGTGATTGTTTTTATATGGCTATTGAAGCATCAAGAATTGCTCTTAAGTATATGACACCTGTTATTTTATTGACTGACGGATATCTTGCAAATGGTTCTGAACCCTGGCGAATTCCTAATGTTGATGAATTACCGGAGATAAAAACTGAGTTCAGAACTGAAATAGAAGGTTTCTTTCCTTATTCAAGAGATGAAAATCTTGCAAGACCCTGGGCAATTCCTGGAACTCCAGGACTTGAACACAGAATTGGCGGTTTGGAAAAAGCTAACATAACAGGAAATGTAAATTATGATCCGGATAACCATCACAACATGATAAAACTAAGAGCACAAAAAGTTCAGAATATTCAGAATGATATTCCCGATCTTAAAGTTGATGGTGAACTGGAAGGTGAGCTCTTGGTTCTTGGATGGGGAGGAACATACGGTGCCTTAAAAGAAGCGGTTCAAAAAGCAAGGGAACAGGGTTATAAAGTTTCTCAGGCTCATTTCAGATATATCCATCCTTTTCCTAAAAATACCGGTGATGTTTTAAAGAAATTTAAAACTGTTTTAATCCCTGAAATCAATCTTGGACAGCTATCAGTATTAATTAAGAGTGAGTATCTGATTGAGGTGGAACAATTTAACGTTGTTAGAGGTCTTCCATTCAGAACCTCGGATGTATTAAATAAGATTATGGAAATTCTCGGAGGAAATAATGGCAACTAATTTAGAAAACGTGGTTACTCAGTATACTTCAAAAGATTTTGCATCGGATCAGGATGTTAGATGGTGTCCGGGTTGTGGTGATTATTCTGTTCTTGCTCAGGTTCAGAGAACTTTCCCTGAATTAGTAAAAGATCATAAAGAAAATGTTGTTTGGGTATCTGGTATAGGCTGCTCAAGCAGATTTCCTTATTATATGAACACCTATGGTATTCATGGTATTCATGGAAGAGCTGCTACTATTGCAACAGGTGTTAAGTTAGCAAATCCAAAACTAACGGTTTGGGTTGCTACCGGTGATGGTGATCTTCTAAGCATTGGTGGAAATCATTTTATTCATGCTTGCAGAAAAAATATTGATCTCAAAATTCTTTTATTCAATAACAGAATATATGGATTAACAAAAGGGCAATATTCTCCAACTTCTGAAAAAGGAAAAATTACTAAGACCACTCCATTTGGAAGTGTTGATTATCCTTTTAATCCAATTTTGCTGGCAGTTGGTTCAAATGCAACATTTATTGCTCGTGCTATTGATCGTAATGGTAAGCATATGCAGGAAATGATTAGCAGAGCTGGAAAACATAAAGGCACGGCTCTAATAGAGATATTCCAGAATTGTAATATTTTCAATGATGGTGCTTTTAATTTATTGACAGATAAAGATACTAAAGATGATCACATTGTTGTCCTTGAGCATGGTAAACCTTTAGTGTTCGGAAAAAACAATGATAAAGGTATTAAACTTGATGGCTTTACGCCTAGGATTGTTGATTTATCAACCGGTGAATTCAGCCAAGAGGATTTATGGATACATGATGAATTTGATGAAACTCCTACCAGATCTATAATTCTTGCAACCCTGGAAAGCATTCCAGGAATGCCGACACCCATAGGAATTTTCAGGGAAGTCTCTAAACCAACATATGATGGAGGTGTTGAAAAACAAATTGAAAATGTTACTGCTAAATTAGGTAAAGGTGACTTACAAAAAACTCTTTATAGCGCAAATACCTGGGAAGTAAAGTAATCAAAACTTATATCGGAAATCTATTCGTGATGGGCTTTGGAAATTTCCTTAGCCCATTTAGTTTTTAGCTTATGATTGATTTCGAAAAACTAAAACAAATTATTTTTAACAATAATTCTTTTCTCTTAACAACTCACGTTAATCCCGATGCAGATGCTATCGGGTCAGAAATAGCATTCTACCAATTACTCAAAAAATTAAATAAAAAGATTGTTATATATAATCATAGTCAAACACCCTACAATCTGGAATTTCTTGATACTGAAGGAATAATTAAACAATTCAATCCTGAAATTGATTCAAATATTTGTGATAGTGTTGATGTTTTAGTTGCTCTTGATTTTAATAAGTTAGACAGACTAGTGAGCATGAAAGATGCCTTTAATTCCTCATCCAAAATAAAAATCTGTATCGATCATCATCAGGATCCGGAAGATTTTGTAGATGAGCTATTTCTCGGGTTAGATTGTAGTGCTACTGCAGAGATTATTTACGACTTTATTAAAAAGACAAAAATAGTAGACCTAGATATTTTGCTAGCAAATCCGATTTATGCAGCGATCATGACAGATACAGGGTCATTCAGGTTTGAAAGAACAACTCCAGCACTTCATCGTTTAATTGCAGAGTTATTGGAAAAGGGTGTTGATCCGGGTGAAGTGTATGATAAAATCTATGATCAGAGTAAATTCAGCAAAATTAAGTTACTTGGAAAAACTCTAAATTCCTTAAGGTTAACTGCTGATAATCAAATAGGTTATATGATTTTAACTCAGAATGATTTTAATGAAGTTGATGGAATTGAAAGTGATACTGACGGTTTTGTTAATCATTCGTTATCTATTGAAAATGTTCGATTAGGAATTTTATTTATAGAGTTGAAGAGTGGATTTAAAGTCAGTTTCAGATCGAAAGGGAATTTACCTGTAAATAAACTTGCGGCTGAATTTGGTGGAGGCGGACATATAAATGCCTCGGGAGCACGTTTTCATGACTCTAAATTAGATGAGTTTATTCCAATAATTTTAAATAAAGCACAAGAATATATTAACAAATATCAGTAAGAAAATGTTTAAACTAATTGTAAAATCCGGTGAAAAGAAAATAGTCTATAAACCTTTATCAATTGTCTATAAATATATCTTTGATGATGGTAAGCTGTCCACAGGATTGAAAAATCTTGAAAGAATTTTCAATATAAAATTCTCTGAATTGGATAAGAAAAATTTTGTTTTTGAAAAATTTGAATTACTTAGGATTTCGAATCCAAAATCTAAACCGGATGAACTTATAATTAAAAAAGTTAAAAAAGATGAAAAGTTTAATGTAGAAATATTTCGAAATGATTTAGCTTCCTTCATAAATGAGCTCAAGAGCGAAAATCCAAAATACCTTCACATCTTTATACCTTCAATCAGAAATGTAAGAGAATATTTCAAGGATGAAGAATACTACTATCAAACATTTATTGAGGGTATTTATTACGGTAACTATTCATTTGATAGGTACAAATCAGATAAGAAAAAGCTTCGGGAACTTAATGTTTTGTTCTATGCTGATGATCTCAAAAAATTAAAATCTGCTATTATAAAAGCGCGCAATACTATGGAAGGGGTTGTACTTGCAAGAGATTTGCAAAATGAACCTGGAAATAATTTAACTCCTCAAAAATTTGCGAACAGATTAAAGGAACTAAAAAATACAGGAATTCGTGTTAGAGTTTTTAATGAAGATGAAATTAAAAGAATGAAAATGGGAGGATTGATTGCTGTCGGACAGGGAAGTGTTAACAAACCAAGATTTATCGTACTTGAATACAAGCCTGGAAAAAAGAAGAGTAAGCGACTTAAAAAAATTGCTTTAGTAGGAAAAGGTATAACTTTCGATTCAGGTGGAATTTCTATAAAACCTTCTGCGAATATGGGTGAGATGAAAGGTGATATGTCAGGAGCTGCAGTTGTTGCAGGAACTGTTTTAGCTGCTGCTAAAAATAAATTACCTGTCCATTTATACGGCATAATCCCAGCAGCAGAAAATATGCTTTCCGGAGAATCTTTCCGTCCGGGTGACATCATTAAAACTGCCTCAGGAAAATCAATTGAAGTTGATGATACTGATGCTGAAGGACGAGTAGTTCTTTCTGATGGACTTCACTATGCTTCTAAATTAAAAGTTGATGAAATAATTGATCTTGCAACTCTTACTGGTGCAGTTGTTGTTGCTCTGGGTGAAAGTGCAGCCGGATTATTTACTCATAACGACAAACTAGCTGGTGATCTATATCAAAGCGGAATGAAGACATTATGACCGTGTTTGGCGTTTACCTATGTGGACGGATTATCACGAATTAAACAAAAGCGATGTTGCCGATGTTAAAAATTATGGCGGAAGATGGGCTGGAGCAATCTCTGCAGCCAAATTCTTAGAAAATTTTGTCGATAAAAATATTCCCTGGGCTCATATTGATATTGCCGGTCCGGCATTCAAAAATCCTTCAAACAGCTACAGCAAAAAATATATGACGGGGTTTGGCGTTAGATTGTTAGTTGATTACCTGGCTAAGAGTAGCAAAGTATAGAATTATTTAGATGGAATAATAATTAGTTTAAATTATAAAATTCTTAATTATTTACTGTTCGTCCAAATATTTTTAAAACATAATAACAGTAGTTAGCAGATAAGCTGGAAATCATTTCTGGCTTATCAATCCGTCCTTCATTTCATAAACCTTATCGGCTAATTTTACCAAACCAGGATTGTGAGTAACAATTATAAAAGTAATTTTTAATCTGTCTCTTAATTCAAATAGAAGTTTGTGAATTGATTCGCTGTTTGCTGAGTCCAGATTTCCTGTTGGCTCATCTGCAAAAATAATTTTTGGATTATTAGCAAGCGCTCTTGCAACTGCTACTCTTTGCTGTTCTCCACCTGAAAGTTCTGCCGGCTTATGATCAAGTCTTTCCGTTAATCCCACAGATTCTAATAATGCTTTTGCTCTTTCAATTGATTTATTTAATGATAGTCCGCTGATCATTAATGGAATTGCTACGTTTTCAAGTGCTGTAAACTCAGGAAGAAGATGATGGAACTGAAATATAAATCCAATATTCTGATTTCTGAATTTCGACAGCTTTTCATCGCCGTATCTGAATATGTCTTTACCGTCAAAGAAGACTTTACCGCTGTCTGGTTTATCTAATCCGCTTAGAAGATGCAGTAGAGTACTTTTACCTGCACCGGATGCACCGATTATAACAGATATTTTTTCATGTTCAACTTCAATAGAAATACCTTTAAGAACATCAAGCTTAACATTCTTGACAGTTGTAAATGATTTATATAAATCTTCTGCTTTAATGATTATTGACATATCTGTTCTATTCCCATTTAATTGCTTCAATAGTGTTTACACGTGCTGCTCGTCTTGCTGGAAAATATGATGCAAGAAATGACAGTATCATTGCAGCGCCTGAGACAAAAAAGAAATCTGATAATCTTAATTCAACTGGTAATGCATCAATTTTATATTGTGTCGGATCAAGCGGGTAAATGTTATAGTTTATTTGAAGAAAACATATGAAGTAGCCAATTAAAACTCCGACAAGAGTTCCGAATATTCCAATCATCAAACCTTCATACATAAATATTTTTTTAATGGAATTTTCTTTTACACCCATAGCACGCAGAATTCCAATATCTCTTTTCTTTTCAATTACAGTCATTGAAAGTGAACCAAGAATATTGAATGTTGCTACCGCAATAATTAATGAAAGCAAAATATAAGCAACCCATCTTTCAATCTGCATAACTGAATAGAGATCTTTATGAAAATCATACCAGGTTGAAACTGAAAAAATATTTTTATCCAGAACAGAATCAAGTTTATCTTTTAATTTAAATGATTGATTTATATCAGAAAGTTTAACTTCATAACCCTGATAGGATTTTTTGTAACCGAGAAGAAATTGTCCGTACTCAAGAGAGATAAACGCTAAACTAGCATCATACTCATTATTTTGTGATGAAAATATTCCACCGACTAGAAAACTTTGTGAATTAGGTAAAGTGAATTGAGTTATGGCTCGTTCAATTCCGGCAGGCGAAATTATTGTAATAGTATCTCCAACTAATGATTGAAGTTTGTCTGCTAGCTTTATACCAATCACAATAACAGGTAAATCGCCTTTATCTTTAAGTTCATCACTGCCAAAGATAATGCTGTTCTTAATTCCATATATTTCGTTGGCTTTTTGCGGCTCAACGCTTTTCAGATTAATAATTTCCGTCAGATCTCTTCTTAAAGCAAGCACTTTACCGCTTACATAAGGTGCGAATTCAATTAAATCAGATTCATTTGATAAGACTTTATCAAGTTCGAGTAAATCATCTTCATTATAATGTGATATGAATTCTATTCTAAGATGGGGATCAAAATTCATTAAATAGGATTGGACTAAACTACCAAACCCGTTGAAGACTGATAGCACAACTATTAAAGCAGCTACACCAATGGTAATTCCAAGAGTTGATAGAAAAGATATAATAGTGATAAAGCTAAGCTTATGTTTTGAAATAAGATAACGCCGCGCTATGAATCTTTCGAATAGCATTAGTTGAACCTTAGACTTTTAATGGGAGTTACCTTTGCTGCAATAAAACTTGGAATAATTGAGGCTCCTAAGCTTAATAGAAGAGCGATTGAAGATACAAAAAGAAATGTGACAGGGCTTAAGTCAAAAGGTACTTTTGTAACAAAATAAACTGATGAAGGTACTGTAATCACATCAAACTGGATTTGAATTTGCATTAAAATAATCGCAAGCAAATTACCGAGGATAATGCCAATAAAACCGATTAAAATTCCCTGGATTAAAAAAATCTTAAGAATTTGTTTTCTGTCTGCTCCAAGCGATTTTAATGTTCCTATTGCATTAGTTTTTTCAAGTACAAGAATCAACAATGTTCCGATGATATTGAACACAGCGACAATAATTATTAATCCAAGAATTATAGGAATAGGTTTTTGTTGTAATTCAATCCAGGTAAAAATATTTCTATGACTTTCAAAAAGAGAACGTGCAAACAGGGGATAGCTTAAATTTTTTCTAAGCAAACTTGTCAGCGAGTCTATTTTCTCAATGCTTGTAAGTTGAATATCATACCCATTAATCGATTGACCGATTGAAAAAAGATTTTGTGCATCTGTAAGATTAGTATATGCATAAAGATCATCGTATTCTGCCATTCCGCTTTCGAATATTCCTGTCACAGTAAATTTATCTATGTTAGGAAGATTTTGAGGTGAGGGAATCTGATCATCTTTCAAAGCAAAAAGAGTAACTTTATCACCAACTTTAAGCATAAGCTTATTCGCCAATACTTTTCCAATTATTATATAGTTTGAATTTTTGTTTCCTAAATCAAATTCACCGCTTACTATATTTTTCTTTAATCTCTCAATTTGACCTTCTTCCGGAATTCCAATGACACTGATTCCTTCCTGCCTTTTCTTTGAACTTACTATTGCAAGTTTGGATGCAAAAGGAACTATATTCCTTTTATGTTCACCCAAAAGATTTTCAATTTTTTCAGTGATCTGATTATAATTGTTTACAGTTCCACTGAAAGAAGTAATTTTAATATGTGAATCAAAATCAGTGATTTTCTCCTGGATGGTTTTCTCAAATCCGCTTAAAACTGAAAGTGCTATGATCAAAGTAGCCACACCAATGGCAATTCCGACAATCGCAATCTTCGAAATGATATTGAGAAATCCTGATTCTTTACGCGAATTCAGGAATCTGCGGGATATAAAAAGGGAAAATGACATTCTTTTATTATTATTTTATACAAATTTAACGACAATTTAGCTGTATTAAAATCATTTATGCAGCAAACCTAATAATTGCCTAAAAATTGTGTTTTCTAATTATTCAATATATATTTGTGCCTCGTTTGGAAATCATTTATTCATTTCACGATATTTTTATATTAGTTCCGAATTTTGTTGTTTAATGGATTATGTCTGAACAGAGTTGTATTGAATAAGTTCGTTGAAAATTTGTTTATAGAATGGGCTAAAGTTAAAAATCGGGGCGTAGCGTAGTCCGGTTATCGCGCCTGCTTTGGGAGCAGGAGGTCGCAGGTTCGAATCCTGCCGCCCCGACTTGGTGAAATCACAAATTACAAGCACCAGATGACGAAAAATTCTCAAATTCAAAACTTGCAATGTTTGAATTTTTTAGCTTGATTATTAGTGCTTATTTGGGTTTTGTTAATTGTTTTTTGGAATTTTTTAAAAGCGCCCGTAGCTCAATCGGATAGAGCATCAGCCTTCTAAGCTGGAGGTTAGTGGTTCGAGTCCACTCGGGCGTACAGAGTTAAAATTCAAATGCTAAGCACTAAATATCAATTTTAATTGGAACTTGATTATTGGTTTTTAAGTGTTGGTTGTAGTTTGAAATTTGTTAATTGATATTTTGAATAAATGGTGGTCGTGGCTCAATCCACCTGCATCACAAAGTGATTTCGGTGGACAAGTCGGATAGAGCATCCCGACGAAGTCGGGAAGGTTAGTGGTTCTGGCGAAGCCATCCCTTTGGGAGAGTCCACTCGGGCGTACAGAGTTAAAATTGAAATGCCAAGCACCAAATATCAATTTTAATTGGAACTTGATTATTGGTTTTTAAGTTTTATTTGTGGTTTGAAATTTTGTTAATTGATATTTTGAATTGATGGTGAGCGTAGCTCAGTTGGTTAGAGCATCTGGTTGTGGCCCAGAAGGCCGTGGGTTCAAATCCCATCGCTCACCCAGAACTATTAAATTTGTTTTTGTCCATTTTTAGTTGAAAAATGGCCCCATCGTCTAATGGTTAGGACCTCGCCCTTTCACGGCGGTAATAGGGGTTCGAATCCCCTTGGGGTCACAAAAAAACCCGGTGAATTCTTCATCGGGTTTTTTATTGTTTTGCCAATAATTACTTCTAGCAAAACTCAATTTTCTTTGTTTCAACATAGCTGCCTGAACTATTCGGATCTACGCTTGCAACTATAGAAATAAACTCCGCTTGGTAAATTCTCTGCATTCCACGTTAACTCATAAGTACCAACAGGTTTTTCTTCATTTACTAAAGTTGCAACTTCACTTCCCAATACATCATAAATTTTAATTGTTACAAAACTTAATTTGGGAATACTATATTTTATTTTTGTGCTCGGGTTAAAAGGATTGGGATAGTTTTGAAATAGTCTAAAACTAATTGGTAAGGATATTTCATCTTCAACGTTAACCGGAGCAACATAATTAAAGAGAGCATCTAACATAACTTCCAAAAATGCGCGAGCATTAACATTACATAAACAAATTACCCCTACATTTTCCGATGGACTGTAAAACATCGCTGATCCAACGCCTGTATCACCACCACCATGTCCCCAAATCCATCTACTATTTAATAAGAGCTTATACCATATCAATCCCTGAGATGCATCAATTTGAGGAAATTGAACAGTAGTCATTAACGAAATAGTTGAGCTATCAAGTATTCTAATGTAATTTAATTCTCCACCCTGCATAAAAGCTGAAAGGAATTTAGAAAGTTGAAGAGTGCTGGTTCTAAGTTGACCGGAAGGATAATCTGAATATCCAAAGTGTGCTATAGGGTTATTGTAGTTATATGGTCTAGCAATATGAGTAGTATCCAATTCGGAGAGAAACCAAGCTGTCTCATTCATATCTAATGGAATAAATATAGAATCTTGTGTATAAGTAGAGAAATTACCCATTAGAACTTCAACAAGATAACCAACAAGTGCTACAGCAATATTACAATAATCCCACTGAGTGCCGGGTGCAATATTATTGTAATTTATGCTATGATAATAAGAGCCCCCTGGAACAAGATAATTTTCAAGATAGTCACCTAACTGTATTGGAGAGTCTCCCGCATAATAAGGCATCTCGTCCCAATTATCACTTATAGAAGATGTGTGTGTAAGCAACATTCGGAATGTGATTGTCGAATCAGGAAAATTAGGATTATGCACTTCGAAAGGAAGATAATCATTTATATCATCATCAAGTTCAAATAATCCCTCTTCCCAGAGTTGCATAAGAGCAACACCCGTAACAGTTTTTGAAGTTGAAGCAAGCATAAAAAGAGTTGAATCAGTAACTTCAATACTTTCTTCTATGTTGGCAAAACCATAAGCACCAGTCCAATAAATTTCACCATCTTTAACAATACTTGCAGCTAATCCAGGAATATTATATTGATTCATCTTTGCAATAATAAATGAGTCCAAATCCCAGTAACCATTATAGGCCTTTTCATCCAACAAGATTTCATTATTGTTAACACCTTGGTACCTTTCAGAAAATCGCTGTCCTATATCTGTTGACTGTGGAAATGATGAAAGTTGGAATAATAGAAATGCAATAAAAAATAAATACAATTTTTTCATAGCAACCTCCTCTAAAATTATTTGTAAATTCAGGCGAAACAATACCTCCCCTCTACATTTGGAGGTTGTCTCAAAAGTCAAAAAAACTAAGTTGTCATTCCCACGCAAGTGGGAATCTATCTTGTTTTCAGTGTTTTGGATTCCAGTTTTCACGGGAATGACATATAAATTTCGACTTATGAGACAACCCAATATATCATTTCAGCAAAATCATTTTCTTTGTTTCAACAAAACCCTGTCCCGAACTTGATGCGGGATCTATGGCTTGCAGTCTATAGAAATATATTCCACTTGCTAACTGAAGACTGCCGACTGTAGACTTGAATTCAACTTCATAAGTGCCAACAGATTTTTCTTCATCTACTAATGCTGCGACTTCACATCCCAATACATCATAAAATTTAATGGTTACAAAACTCAATTTTGGAACGGAATATCTTATTGTTGTTGATGGATTGAATGGATTGGGATAGTTTTGATCTAAAAAATATTCAGTTGGATGAACTGATAAATTTTCTTCAACACCAACAGGATTTCCTAAAGAATTTTCATAAGCACCAATATCCGGCATTGTACCAACAGGAAATGGTCTTATATTTCCTTCAAAATCAGTTGAAGGACAATAATAAATAGTACTACCAACCAGAATTGAATCAATTGCTGCCCCGATGCAAGGACTGGTGTTTTGTAAATGATAATCATTTGAGCTCACAAATTGCGGATCAGCATCTATACAATTTTCATAAGTTCCTGTAAAAGCTTCTCCGGTAAATCCTTCCTTGCCTCCTTCAATCAAGCAATTATAAAAGCCAACACTTAATGGCAAATCAAAATAAACTTGTGAAGGTTCATTTCCGTATACTATGTTATTGATAAACAAAGCCAAACCATCATGAACTAATATTGCCCCACCCTGTGCGCATATATTATTTACAATAGTGTTATTTATTATTTTTGCATTTCCGCCATTATTACTGAAATATAATATGCCATCAAAGTAGGAGTAGTTTTGTTCTATTAAGTTATTTATAAATTTTGGAGAAGCTGAAAGATCTATGCTTATTGTAACAGAACTGTTATTATGATGGAAATGGTTATTACGTATAAGAGCATCAGAAGATGAACCAACAATCACAAGGGCGGAACCCCACAAAGCTTCATTCTGCCTAAATTCACAATATTCAATTACCGGTTTGCCCTCCCATATGCAAATTGCTCCACCTCCACCACTAAAAGGATGAGGAGAAGAACATAGATTATTCTGGAACAGACTGTGTGAGATTCTAAGTTTATCTATTTCGGAATAGATGGCTCCTCCGTTGCCGTAATTTTCTTTTCCGAATTGAAAAATGCAATATTCAAAAATCGTACTATCGTTTGAAATGGGATTAGCTACTAGTTTTATTCCGTGCCAGCCACCATCAGGAATATTTACAATGTAAAATCCTGTTGTGTCATTAATTGTAAAAACAATTGTATCGGTTTCAGTTCCTATAGCCAGTAGTCTTCCCTGTACATTGAATTTGTAATGACCTTTAAAAATCACTTCAACACCGGGTTCAATTGTAAGAGTTAAGCCATCGGGTATAGTAATTTCTCCATTAATATTATACGGGGAGTTTGCTTTAGTCCACGTCCCGCTCACATCACCCGGTGGTATATTTGTCTGAGCTAGAGAAGTTATAGTAAATGTAATTGAACTGGAGAGAATAATAAGCAAAGATAGGTTTTTCATAATCCCTCTCCTCTTAAGTTTGAAATAAATGATTATCTATGTTGGAAAACAATAAGTTTCTGCACAGCATATAATGAATCGCTGCGCCTTTATGGGAAGAATAATAAATGAATATAAGAAAAGAATACCGCAACAACTTTTCCCAAAAGGTCCAGTGGTCAACAGTTGAAATATTTACTTGTTAAATAAAAGGTTCGCAGTAATAAATGTCAAGAAAATAATATTAAATTTTGGCAACTATATTTAGTTAACAATAAACCCCTACCAACCTGCCTTCCGCAGGCAGGCTTTTATTGATAGGGGTGCTCTTAAAATAAGTTAGTCTTACTTTAGCAAAACCTGTCCTCCGATCCCGATTTTCGTCGCGATTAACGAAGGAGGACTATTATTTTGATTTTATAACTCCGCTCGCTACGCCAAAAAATCCAGTTCGCAGATATATATCATCCGAATAGATTAATGCATCGGTAAAATTTTTCATGCCATCAATTCCTTCGCCTTCTCCCTTGCCAACTATGTAAAGGTTATCTGTCCATGCTGATTCGCCGGTCTTTGTTCTATAGCCGGTAAAGTTACCTTCCCACAAGGCGTTAGGATATGCGTCCGGTACTTTTGACCATTTCCCGTGCGAAGGCCCTTCCCCGGTGTTGAGGTTAAACGTGAAATTCATGGTTACCAATAAGTCTCCCGTTACTAAAGGACTGCTGGCTTCGTATCTTGTTAGAACAACCCTATCTTTTACAATCAAGTTTTGTCCTACAATTTTTTCGGAACCGGGATCAACTAGGGCAACCAATGAAATTTCAGCGGTATAGGGGATTTTTGTTACTTTTTCCAGTGAATTTACTGGTTCATTCGGCAATTGGGATTTTTCTGAACAGCCAAGAAATACAAGCCCCATAAAAGCTATTAGAACAACTGCACTTTGAAATGTTTTCATATCGGACCTCCTAATAAATTAATGATTAATGATCAAGATGTTCAGTCGTGAATGTTTTCAGAATGACTGGACACTCTAAATATTTTTTATAAAACCCCACCTCGTTCCTCCCCTTTACTAAAGGGGAGGAGGCAGGAGGGGTTGCTTTTATTTGAGCAATATCATCTTCTTCGTCTCAACAAAACTCTGTCCCGAACTTGATTCGGGATCTATGACTTGCAATCTGTAGAAATATATTCCACTTGCTAACTGAAGACTGCCGACTGTAGAATTGAATTCAACTTCATAAGTGCCAACAGATTTTTCTTCATTAACTAAAGTCTCTACTTCTCTTCCAAGTAAATCAAAAACTTTTATTACCACTTTGGAGGTTTGGGGGATTGAGTATTTTATTTTTGTGCTCGGGTTAAAAGGATTAGGATAGTTTTGATCTAAGGTAAATGCTGATGGTAATAATTTGGCTTCCTCAATCGCAGTAACAGTAGTGTTTATGCTGCAAAATACACCATTACCTGTTCCAGCATAAATATATCCTTCTAAATTGATAGCTAAAGAATGAACATCTAACTCTGTCAAACCATTATTTATCTGAGTCCAGCTTTCTCCATTATCCGCAGAACGAAATACTCCATTATCAGTTCCGGCGAAAATATCACCATTTGAGTTGATAACCATTGACCAGACATTTGTAGCTGTCAAACCATTATTTTTCTTAGTCCAACTATCTCCATTATCTGATGAATGAAAAACTCCATTATCTGTCGAAGTAAAGTCTGCGATCCAAGCTCCGGCAAAAATATCTTCGTTTGAATTAATAGCTAAAGACCAAATATGCGAGGCTGTCAGACCATTATTTATCTGAGTCCAGCTATTTCCATTATCTGTTGAACGATACATTCCTCCTGTGTCTGTTCCAATATAAATATCTCCGTTTGAATTGAAAATAAAACATCTAACATCAAAAGACTCAACATTTAAATCTGTCAAACCATTATTTAGTTGAACCCAGTTATCTCCGTTATTAGTTGAACGAAATAGATAATCATCAGTTCCAGCGAAAATATTACCATTTGAGTTGATAGCCAAGGACCAAACATTTAAAGTTGTCAAACTATTATTTATCTGAGTCCAACTATTTCCATAATCTGTTGAACGAAATGTACCGCCACCATAAGTCCCAGCAAAAATATCCCCATTTGAATTGATAGCTAAACATCCTACAGATAATACTAACAGACCATTATTGATCTGAGTCCAATTGTCACCACTATCTGTCGTACGGTACATTCCATCATATGTTCCAGCAAAAATATCTCCGTTTAAACTGATAGCTAAGGATGAAACAGTAACATCATATGGTCCATTGGTCTCTTCCCAAAATTCTTGTGAAAAGCAAAAAGAAGTAAATGCTAGTAGAAAAGTAATAACGATTTTCATTGAGTCCTCCAAAGAACTTATTTTAAAATTGTAAAGAATATTTACCTTGGGAGAAACACAGCAGATATGCTAGAGAGAATGCATTGGACTGAGGATCAAAACGCTTCTCTCTCAAGGTGAATATTTTTATTTTATCAAAATCATTTTTTTCGTATCCATAAATTTTCCTGTTTGAATTCTGTAAAAATACACACCGCTTGGCAGGTAAGATGCATGCCAATTTATTTCATAAGTTCCAACTAGCTTTTCTTCGTTTACCAAAGTTGCAACTTCGCTTCCCAATACATCATAAATTTTAATGGTTACAAAACTTAATTCTGGAACAGAATATTTTATTGTTGTACTTGGGTTAAATGGATTGGGATAATTTTGAGATAGAGCATACTCAGTTGGATATACTGATAGATTTCCTTCAACGCCAACAGGACCGAGTGGATTTTCATAAGCACCAATATCCGGCATTGTACCCAAAGGATTTGGTCTTGGGTTTCCTTCAAAATCAGTTGAAGGACAATAATACATAGTACTACCAACCAGAATTGAATCAATTGCTGCACCAATGCAGGGGCTGGTATTTTGTAAATGATAATCATTTAATCCTACTAATTGCGGATCAGCATCTATACAATTTTCATAGGTCCCAGTAAATTCTTCTCCTGTAAATCCTTCTTTACCTCCTTCAATCAAGCAATTATAAAAGTAAGGTCAGATGCACCGTAAGAAGATCAACTTGTGAGGGGGTATTTCCATATATAATGTTATTAATTAACAAAGGTGTTGGACTAGTATTGACAAATATACCGCCTCCCGATACAGTACAGCTATTATTTACAATGGTATTATTTATAAGAACAGCGGCTCCGTAACCGTTACTAAAATGAACAATACCGTGTCCGCTAGTGATGGTTCCGCATTCGTTAGAGATATTGTTGGTGATTATATTATTAATCAATACAGGGGAAGTATTGCGGCCGTCGTTTCCAATATTAATTGTACCATGCCCCAGGTTATGGTGAAAATAATTATTGCGGATCAAAGGCCTTATGTTGTAGCCCCAGATAAGATTGCGGCTCCAAATGAACTTGTGTTTTCGGTGAACTCGCAAAATTCAATAATCGGATCGCCACTTATACTTATTGCTCCGCCGCCGGTCAGCATAATATCAGTGCTATAGGTCGTGTTGTTCCGGAACATGCAATGAGAAACCAGTAACTTATTAATCTTTGCACATAGAGCTCCTCCAACCCTGTCGTAAGATCCTGCACCAGTATTTGCTTTTCCATACTGCAACTTACAGTAGACAATCTTGCTTGAATCATTGGTTGAAACCGTATCCATAAAACGAATCCCGTGCCAGCCACCATCAGGAATAGTTAGATTGTAAAATCCTGTTGTGTCATTAATTGTAAAAACAATTGTATCGGTTTCTGTTCCTATAGCCAGTAGTCTTCCCTGTACATTGAATTTGTAATGTCCAGTAAAAACAACCTCAACACCAGGTTCAATTGTGAGAGTTAAACCGTCTGGTATTGTAATTTCTCCATTAATGTGATAGGGAGAAAAGGCTTTAGTCCAGGTTCCGCTTACATCCCCGGCAGGTATTTCAGTAGGTTCAGGAATTGCCAGAGGATTTTCATAAGCTCCAATATCCGGCATTGAACCTGAAGGATTTGGTCTTGGGTTTCCATCAAAATCAGTTGTAGGACAATAATACATAGTACTGTTGATCAGAACTGAATCAATTGCTGCACCTATGCAGTTAGATTTATCTTGTAAATGAAAATCATTTGAGCTTACAAATAGGGGATCAACATCTATACAATTTTCATAATTTCCTGTAAAAGTAGCGCCACTGAATCCTTCTTTACCTCCTTCAATCAAGCAATTATAAAAATTAAGATCGGATGTAACACCAAGCCAGACCTGGAAAGGTGTATTCCCATAAATAATGTTATTGATTAATAAAGGAGTTGCTGTGAAGTAACCATTAGATATACCGCCTCCCAATCCATCAGAGCTATTATTTACAATTATATTATTGATAAGAACAGCTTTACCTCCGCCGTTACTAAAATGAACAATGCCGTGTCCATTAGGGTTGGAAGTGTGTCCGTAAGAGTGGTTGTTTGCGAAAATATTATTAATCAAAACCGGGGAAGTATTGCTACCTCCGTCGCTTCCAATATCAATTGTACCATGCCCCCCGTTATGGTGAAAATAATTATTTTTGATCAAAGGATGTATGTTACTACCCCAGATACAAATTGCACCTCCAAATGCACCTGTGTTTCCAATGAACTCGCAAAATTCAATAGTCGGATTACCGAATATAGCTATTGCTCCGCCGCCAGTCAGCATAATATCAGGGTAGTAGCACGTATTATTCCGGAACATGCAATGAGAAACCAGCAGCTTATTAATCATTGCACATAT
>CAVQOL010000020.1:0-10434 GCA_963714415.1 uncultured Ignavibacteriaceae bacterium | reverse complement strand
CGGTTCGACTCCGTTCACCAGCTCATAAAAACCCCAAATCTCTTTGGGGTTTTTTTATTCAGTTGATAAAGTAACTATACATACAAAACAGATGTTACTATAATTTTATCAATTTGTCTCAAAATCACGCCTTACTTTTTCATAGTCTTTCATTGTATTTACATTCACAAACAGTTCTGTTTTATAATCCTTAAAACTTTTTTCTATATCAACATATTCTTTGGATTGATTGTCAAGAAAATATTTTAAGACTTAAAGATTTTATTTTTCCCGCTGCAATAAAATCCTTAGGGAGATTGTTTCTTATCAGACTTTCCAGAGAAGGAAGAATAGTCTTTGAATAAATCCCGCATAATGGATGAATCTTTCCTTCAGCCAAAGGAATTATTATTTCTTTATTTGTGGGATAATCCAAAAGGAAGGTTATTATCTGTTCATTCAAGTAGGGCATATCACTGGTTATAATAAAATTTTTGTTCGTTTCACTAATAAGAAGTGAAGAATAAATTCCAATAAGCGGACCGAATCCTTTGTACTTATCTATTACTTTTTTATGGTCATATTCAAGGTAAGCATTATCTTCACTCACACTAAGAATGATTTTTCCGAAAAAAGGAGATAAAAGATTGATCGTTTTTTCAAGTAGAGTTTTTCCGCCAAGAATTAGTGAGGATTTGTCTTTTCCCATCCGCTTGCTTTCTCCTCCAGTAAGGATAATTGCATTTGTATCAATAAACCTTCTGATCATAACATTCTTTTGTCAAATAAATTAAAAAATAACATTCTAATTTAACAATCAATTAAATTTAATTATTAACCGTTTTTGATTATACTTTAGTATAATTTATTTGCTGAATAACGTGAGAATTCGGCACAATTGTTTTAATTTTGGTATGATAATTCTTATACTCCCTAAGTCACACGGAGCGAAGTCGAAGAATGACATGAATTTTTAGTTCTCGAAAATATTTTATCAGAGGAACAAATGAACGAACAACTTATTGAATGCGTACCAAACTTTTCAGAAGGACAGCGACCGGAAATCATTAAACAAATAACAGATGAAATTGAAAAAGTAGAAGGTGTAAAACTTCTTGATGTTGATCCCGGTTACGATATGAATCGTACTGTTGTAACTTTTATTGGAAACGCCAAGGGTGTTAAAGAAGCTGCATTCAATTCAATTAAAAAAGCTGCTGAGCTTATTGATATGAGCAAGCATAAAGGCTCGCATCCAAGAATGGGTGCAACGGATGTTTGTCCTTTTGTGCCTGTAAGCGGAATTACAACTGAAGAATGTATTGAGCTTTCAAAAGAAGTTGCAAAAAGAGTTGGTGAAGAACTTGGAATTCCTGTTTACCTTTATGAAAAATCTGCAGCAAAACCTGAAAGAGAAAACCTTGCAAAAGTAAGACAGGGTGAATATGAAGCCTTGAAGAAAAATTAAAAAAACCTGAATGGAAACCGGATTTTGGTACTTCTAAATTTAATGCTAAAGCAGGTGCTACCGTAATTGGAGTAAGAGAATTCCTCATCGCATACAACATTAATCTTAATACACGCGAAGAAAAATATGCAACCGATATTGCCTTTGAGTTAAGAGAAAAGGGAAGATCGGCTCGAAAGGGAGGGAATGGACCATTTTATTTCAAGAGTGAAGAAATTCTGAAGTATGAAAAAGGCTCTTATCCTTGTGGACAATGTGATTTTAGTGGTAAGACAATTAATGAAACAATCAAACATTGTAAAGATGTTCATAGCTATGATTTAGCTGAACTTCTGGAGTTAAATGGAATAGATAAGCAAAAACCGGAAGGACAATCCGTCAAAATTCCGGGTAAGTTTACACATTGTAAAGCTATTGGCTGGTCAGTTCCAAAATTTGATCGCGTTCAAATCTCAATAAATCTTACAAACTATAAAGTTACATCAACGCATCATGTGTTTGATGAGACAGAAAAACTCGCTGCTGAAAGAGGTTTACGCGTAACAGGAAGTGAGATTGTTGGAATGGTTCCTTATCCTGCCTTGCTTGAAACAGGAAAACATTATCTCAGAAAACAACATCGTTCAACAGGAATTCCGATTCGTGATATTCTAAACACGGCTGTACAATCGCTTGGATTAAATGATGTTTCAGAATTTAAAATTGAAGATAGAGTTTTAGGTTTGCCAAAAAATATTGATACTGCTCTTGTTGAAATGAAACTCACAGATTTTGTCGATGAAGTATCAAGAGAAACTCCGGCTCCCGGCGGCGGTTCAATTGCAGCATTATCCGGGGCGCTTGGTGCGGCGTTATCATCTATGGTTAGCAATCTTAACAGCAAATAAACGCGGCAGTGATCCTGAAACAGATAAAATTCTGAATGAAGCTGCGGATAAATGCCAGGAAATCAAAAACGTTTTAGTAAAAGCTGTTGATGATGATACAAATGCATTTAATGATTATATGTCAGCACGAAGATTGCCAAACAAAACTGCTGAAGAAAAGAAAACTCGTGAAGCAGCAATGCAGAATGGATTAAAACAAGCTGTTCACGTTCCGCTTAACACTGCACAACTTAAGTTATGAAGCAATTGAAATTGCACAAACAGTAGCAAAGTACGGCAATCCAAATTCTATTACAGATGTTGGGGTTGGAGCACAAAGTGCTTATACTGGTGTTCTTGGCGGAATTTACAATGTGCTTATCAATCTTAAAGATATTAAAGATGAAAAGTTTAATTCTGATATGAGAAAAACCTGCGCAGAGTTAAAAGAAAAAGCTCAGAAAAAACTTTCTGAAGTTTTAGAGTTTGTTGAATCCAAATTATAAAAAGTAGCCTCGGGCTTTACGCCCGAGGTAAAGAAGCTACGATATTTTAACAAATAGTAAATTGATTTAATGAAAACAATAACCGCAGACGTAAAGTCTGCGGCTACATTTGAAGAAATATTTCAGGTAGTCTCAGGCTTTATGCTTGAGGAAAATATACGATAAAATGAAACGAACAATTTGTGAAAAGAAACATCGACTTGATCCCGAAATTTATCGAGGGGAAATAATTGTTTCTTTTACATTATGTGTGAAAGATAGAAAAGAATTATTTAATCAATCTGAAATTTTCAACACTTTTGAATCACAACTTATTATTGAACTTAAGAACTATGAATGTAATTCTTACGTTTATCTTTTTATGCCAGATCATGTTCATTTATTACTATCGGGTAAGAATCACAATTCTGATATTAAGAAATGTTTAGATAGCTTCAAGCAAAAAACAGGATATTGGCTCTATAATCAATTGCCGGAATATAAGTGGTAAAAAGATTATTACGATCATATTCTACGAAAAGATGAAGACCTAATTGTTCAAACAAAATATATTTTAAATAATCCAGTAAGAGCTGGAATAGTTGATTATTGGAAGAAATACAAAATGAAAGGATCAACAGTTTACAATCTTGCTGAATGGGATTAGAAAGATTTCGTGGACATAAGTCTTACCTACAACAAACAGGTCTGCGGTCACTATTAAAATATATTATATAGTCTCGGGCTTTACGCCTGAGGCAAAGAAGCCGATTTATTACGACATTTTAACAAATAGTTAATTGATTTAGTGAAAACAATAACCGCAGACGTAAACTCTGCGGCTACAACAATTACTCTTTTTCACTCATACACTTCATAAAAAACATTGTTGTGATAAAATCTTACATTCTGTCCAAGTGCAAGGAATTGTGCTGTTTCTGGTTCTTTGTTTAACAGTTTAAAGTATTCATCAGAATTAAATTGTACTCGTTTTACGTTTTTCGTTTCTCGTTTTTGCAACTCACTATCAACCCAAAATTTATCCTGCTGATAAACTGCTCTACCTGAAATATTTTTTACTTGCTGCGTAAGATTTTGCTTAACACCTCTAGAGTCAACATAATTTAGTCTTTCATTTCCTTGCTGTGTTTGAGTAATATTTCCTGCACTATTAAGATTTTGAAATTCCTCACTTGTTGTTACACTTTTTCTTCCGCTTTTTTCCCGCATTGAAAAGTAATCTCCTTCCATATCTTTTTTGAGTTCCGGTTGTGGCGGAAGTGTTTGCAATACATCAGCAAGCCGGCCACCTCTTACTCGAATTTGTTCATCCTCTAAAATTAAATAGCTTGTATATGGAGTAATAATTCCGTGCTCACGTGCAAGTGTCGTAACTTCATCAACTAATTCTTTGTTCTCACCATTTAGTCTTATCACATCCAGCAAATAGCCAATTCTTCGTGATGCCCAGATAGGAGGAATGAAGCTGTATTCGACTTCATCATCGGAAAAATTAACAGTGGTAGAGAACTCTTTTCGTTCTCCTCTCAAATTTCCGCTAACAGTAACTTTAGCTTGACCTTTGCCTTTGTATCTTCCAAAAACAAGAAGATTTGAACCTTTAAATAAATCGGGAAGATCTTTTGGATAAGTCTGAAAAACTTCGACATTGCTGCCAAAATTAATCTTTAAATCACTTAGTACCGGTGATTGAATTTTATCATAAAAATTAGATACTTTTACTTCGATATCTTCTTCATCGCTTACATAGGTTCTCCACGCATTTGTTTCTTCGGTTATCTTATCGAGAAGATGAGTGTTTATTTCATCACCGATTCCAAACGTAAACACACGGGAATTACTTTTATTCTTTTTAAGAATTGCCTTGATAAGCTTTTCATCATTAGTCTCACCGATTGTAGGTTTACCATCGGTTAGAAAAACAACAAAGTGAGGACGTGAGGATTTTCTATAGTTATTCGATGCCAGTTCAAAAGCCTCTTCAATATTTGTTCCGCCGATTGCCTGAAGATCATTTATAAAATCTTTTGCTTTCTTTCTATTATTCTTATTTGCTGATTCGAGATTTTTAAACAGTGCATAAGCTTCGGTAGAAAATTTTATTATTTCAAATCTATCATCCGTATTAAGGTTATTAACACAATAAAGCAGTGCCTTCTTTGCCTGCTCAAGTTTGTCGCCGCTCATACTGCCGGAAACATCTATAATAAAAGTGATATCTTTTTCTTCTATGCCTGAATTATCAATATCAAGTGAAGGAGAAGCACTCAGAAAAAAGTAACCGTTTTCTTTATATTTTTTATAGGTAAGAACCGATAAACCAACACGAGAGGCATTCTTTGAAAAATATAATTTAAAATCAATATCTGGTTTTGTGTTTTCATCTTCGTAAGAAATGATAGAATGATAATCGCTTTTGTTTACTATATCAACTTCGTGTGTCGGGCAGTATATATTTTTAAGCTTCTTTTCGGATTTCAAATCAACTTTTACGGAAACATTTTTTAACGGCTTTGCAGAAAATTTTTCAGTGTTAAGCGGGTAAATGTATTCAAATAAATTATTGTCTGATTCAATTACCTGTGTGTAACTAATTGATATTTTCTTTTCACTTCTTGGTTCGATAGGGAATATTCTTAGTTTAAAAATGTTTTGTTCGCTGTACTCAAGTAGAGCCGGATCACGCATTTGCCTCACAATATCTTCGTATATTTTTCTGGCTTTATCAGCATCAAGCAATTCAGCTGTTGATTCCTTACCGTTTATTACCATTGTGAAATTGCTGATAACAGCACCTTTAGGAACCGGGAAAATATAAAATCCTTCAAGCTGATGATGAGACGGATTGTAAAAAGATTGATCAATCTTTGTCACTGCTAATTGTCCATCAATCCTTACATCAACATTGTGATAAACAACTTCCAGCGGAAAAGGATTTGGTAATGGGTGCGGTCTTGGAATTACAATAAATCCATCTGCGAAAGACAAATGCTTAACAATAAGAGTAAAGCGATTAGAGATATTTTATTAAACATTTTTTCACCTTAATTTTCTTAATGGTCATCCCGAACTTGGTTCGGGATCTACGTCTCTGCGTGAACCGATTTTGTCTGCACGCAAGTTCAGCTATGACGAAATTACTTTTATTCAAACTTATAATTCTTTTGTTTTGCCTGCTCACGAATAGTCTTTATCATTACAGCATCAAGTGTGTTATCGTTTGGATTATCAAGCATTTTCTGTGCGATGTATTTGCTTCTTTCGTCATTCAATTTATTAATCTTATTCTGGATAACTTCACGCTCTTTTTCCATTTTATCTAAATATGCTTTTCTTTCCTGAACAGTCATCTTTTTCATTTCTTCAGGAAGCTCTTCATCTTTTAAATCTTCTACTTTTATTGTGCCATCTTTTTTGGCATCAACCAAATCCCAACCTGAGTTTTTGTATTGAGCTCCGGATTTCGTAACAGATCTTTGAACCATTACTTCAGGACTTAAGCTCATAGAGTTTGCATCCTGTTCTGCTTGAAGTTCTTTCTTTTCTTTTCCATAATCACCAAAAGCGATATAAGTCTTATTTAATGCTTGTCCAAGTTTTATTATATCCTCATCCTGCGGAGCTTCTATATGAACGATATCAGCGTTATGATCAATGTTCATGTATTTTCCGTCAGCGAGATCAGCACCATCTTTCCACATTGTCTGGATACCTTCTTCATAATTTCCACAGAAGATTGTGTTAACAACAATTCCTTTTTTGATTGCTTTTTTACAAGCATCTTTATAATCAACATTACCTTGAGTAAATGGTTCGTTACCGGCAATAAAAATTATTTTTAGGTTATCATTCGATTTGTTCCATTGAAGATTATCAACTGCATTTAAAATTACTTTACCGCAATACTCATCTCCGCCGTTAGTTTGAAGTTTAAATAATTCGTCGGATATTTTATCCAGATCTTGAGTGAAGGGAACAATGTTTCTTAAATATCCTTCATCAACTGGAATTGATTGCTTGCCGTATTCATAAAGCGCAACATAAAGATCAACAGAGCTGCCGTTCTTCTTAGTTTTCGCAAGCTCGTTTACTATTTTCCATAATTGGCTTTTTGCTTGGTCGATCAAGCCGTCCATACTACCGCTTGTATCTAAAAGCAGTGCAAGTTGGACCAGACTTTTTTTCGGCGGGTTTTTATCAGGCATTTGATTAGCAAATGGTGATAAAGAATAAACGAATATTATTATTAATACAATTAAAGATTTCATTTTAGACTCCCTTAAGGATTATTGATTAATAAAACTGACGCTTTAACTAATCGGTGTTTATGATTGTTCCAGTAAATCTGAAATTAATTAGAAAGGGAGAGATTTTTGACCTATCTGATTTCGAAATCAAAATAAGTATTTGGGAAAGGTTCATTAATTAGTGTAAAATGCCACCATTCTTCAGCTAAATTTTTAAAGCCGTGTTTTTCCATTAGTGTTCTAAGCAGCATTCTATTTGTTCTTTGCTGAGCAGTGAGTTCTTTGTTTTCAGTATGTGAAAGAGGATGGAAGCAATCGAATCCCGTTCCCATATCGATGCTGTTATCTTTAAATCTTTTCTCTGCAGATTCATAACATTCGCATTGGTTTTCAATATCAAATTCAGGTTGAGAGGGAAGTGGTATGGAAACAATTGTAAGATCAACAGTGCTGCCGCGGCTGTGACCTGATTTCTCCGCTATGTATCCATCGATAAATAATCTGTCTTTATTTACAGTTGGATAAAATTCTTTTTTTGTCAGAGTATCGTTCAAATCTTTAGCCCATCGAACAAAATGATCTACTGCTCTTTGGGGACGATATGCATCATATATTTTTATTGATAAAGAAAACTTTTTCAATTCTTCTTGTACTTTCAACAATGCTTCAGCCGCTTCTTTTGTCATAAAGCACTTATCAGCTTTGTATCCGTCAACCGAAACACCAAGAAAATTATGATTATTTGTATACCTCAAGTCTAAAATCACATCGGGTATTATATCTTTGATATTGACAAAACCCTCGGGAATTTGAGATTGTCCATAAATGAACTGACTGTAAATCAGAGCCAGTAAAAGTGTAACGGCGTATACTCTGCAAAGTAAATAAGCTTTACAGTATTTTTTAATTCTGTGTGGGATAGTTATAAGTTTATCTGAATTTATCATAATCCGGAGTATCTCATTCTATTGTTTTGAATGACAATCGGTGCAGATTAAATTTACTACATCAGAGCCGATATCATTTGGATGCTCAAAATGTAAACCATTAAGATCAGTTTTAGTAATGCCAAGACTGTTTGTCTGAGAAATTATCACATGGCAGCTGTTACAATCATGCGAAATTACTTTTCCGTCATCGCTAACGTGTTTTCCATCATGACATCGAAAGCAGCCCGGAGTATAAACGTGTGAAATATTATCAGGGAAAGATTTCCAGTTTGCATTCATATAAGGAAAATAATTTCTGCTGTAGATATTTTGAACTTCTTTAATAGCTGATGCAATCCGGTCTTTCTTTTCACTAAAAATGTTTTTATAAGTTGAATTGTAAAATGAATTAATAATTGTTTTAATGCTGTCAAGTGCCACACTTATTTCAGAGTAGGGAATTTCAAGTGCCTGAACAGAAATACTTTTTATATATGGTAAAGTTGGGTCGATTCTATTTTGGTTCATATATAAATTAACCATCTTATCCGGTTGATGGAAAATGTGTGATGGTCTGTTATGGCAGTCAATGCAATCCATAAGTCTTAAATTTTCTGCTGGAAAATTCTTTTCATCAAAATCAATTTCAGTGTTTCTGTAAATAATTTCTTTACCATCTTTTGTTACTTGTTTAACCCAGGGAATTTCCTGTCGTCTTTCATCTGAATGTATATAATAAACGTCATTATTAATACTCATATGCCAATGAATTCCACTTGCGGTTCCGAATTCACTATTTCCTCCGCCAATTTTTACAAGCATTTTAATACTTGATTTGGTGTTTTGTTCATCAGAAATATAGTAAGTGTATTCTGTTTTCTTCTGACTGAAGAAATGTTCTGGTGAATGGCATTGTTCGCAGGTTCCTTCAGCAGGACGAAGTTCTCTCACAGGTGTTGGAATTGGTTGTGAATACTTCTTAAATATAACAGAATATACTTGATAAGCACCTGAAAGTTTTGATTTTACATACCAACCGGTTCCGCTGCCAATATGACAACCAACGCAGCCTACTCTCGAATGAGGTGAAGTTAAATATGCAGTGTATTCAGGTTCCATCACTTTATGACAAACAGTTCCACAGAATTCGTCTGTTTCAGTATATTCATATGCTTTAAAGCTTCCAAATGCAGTAAATAATAGGAGTACTAATGTTCCAACAAAGAAAGTAATGAAGGCAGCTCGTTTTGCCGGATCATTCAGATCGATAATAGGAAGTTTTCCTTCACGTGATTTTCCTTCTCGCAGTCTTTTTCTTTCTCTTAAAGTTCCATATGCAATTAATAACAAACCAAAAATCAGAATAGAAGGAAGAATTATGAATGAAAATATTCCAATATATGGATTGTCACCAATGCTGCTGAAAATTTCCAAAATAAAAACGAAGAGAACTAATCCAAAACTTACGGATGCAATTGCAGCGCCGGTTAAAGTTATGGGATTATAAACATATGCCGGAAATATTTTCTTCATGTAACTATTTCTTTAATTAAGTTATGAAGTAAATTATCTATAAGCAAAAAGCATTGCGTAGATGATCCATATGATCATACTAAAGCCAGTGATCAGTACTGTCCATCCAAATACTTTAATAGTTTTTAAAACTATTGGAGGATATGATTCAACAAGATAATTATTTAGCTCGCCTTTTTCTACAAGCTCCTCATATTCTTTGGGTCTGTCTAACTTAAATTCATCCAGAGGAACTCTGCCAGTAAAAATACAAACATCCATAGGAAATTTTTCTGGTCTAAGATGCGTATTGAAGAAGTGAACTGTAAAAATGAATCCGGTAGCTAGTAATGCTTCATCGCTATGAATAATGGTTGCCACATTGATCATAAATCCCGGGATAAAATTAGTGAAAAATTCTGGAAACCAAAGAACAAACCCGGTTGAGCCAATCACAATCATTCCCCAGAACACTGCAAAGTAATCAAACTTTTCCCAGTAAGTCCATCTTCCATAATCTGGACGATCACCCTTTCCTAAAAACCATTTAATGGTGCCAATAAAATCTTTTAAATCTTTTTTATTAAATAACATAGAATGCGGACCGAGCATCAATGCCTTAAAACTTCCTGCTTCCTTTCTTTTGTTCTTAATTAGATCAACAATATGGATAGTGAATACAATTACCATAATTACAGCTGAGAATCTGTGAAGATATCCAGCTGATTCAAACCCGCCATATAAGCTTGAAAGAAATCGAGCCCAACCGGTATATGAAAATTTTAAAGTCATTCCGCTAAGAGCCAGATTTAAAAAACTTAATATCATAAAAAAGTGCAATCCACGGTTCAACCGAGAGAATCGTAGTACTTGTTTTTCCTGAGAAGCGGCAGCTTCCTGACTTTGATTGGTATTTGCTGTTGTCGT
>CAVQOL010000019.1:0-13142 GCA_963714415.1 uncultured Ignavibacteriaceae bacterium | reverse complement strand
TATAATCCTTCTCTTTTCCTTTTTCCCACCACTCCTCCGGAACGACTTTCCAGTTATTTAATCGACCTGGATTAACAGTCCCTTTGTTTTCAATCCATTTCATTAAGTAATAACGAAGATCTTTTTCAGTGGAATCAAGAACACGGCTTGCAAGTTCATCCTGGGGAATACCGGCTCCGCGTGTTAAATGTCCGCCGCCGCCGTTGCCGCGATAAGAATTTATTGCAACAGTATATAACTTGTTCAGGTCAAATTCCGATCCATCAGAAAGACTTTTAATAGAAACTCTTTGTCCTTCAGGTTTTGAAACATCAACAGTATAATTTATTCCTGCAGCAGACTCATAATTATAAAATCTTTCTTCAAGCTCAGGGGAATTCGATCTTTCCGAATAAAGGATATTGCCGTTCTCATCCTTTTTAAATTTTAACAGATGATCATTTTCATCCTTCATTTGATTGAACCAGTTTCCATAAGAGTATTCTAAATATTTTTTTATCTCTTCGCCGCTTAGCTGCATTTTATAAAGTAAATTTTCATATCGGTAAAGGTTGAACATATCTCTTACAAAAACATCACCCGCTTTTATTTGAGTGTTCATCGCAAGCGGTGCAGTGAATGAGATATCTGCATCGGTAAGCTCAAATTGTATAGTGTGAATTAAATCCGTAAAATCTGAGGGTCCGAATATAGATTCTCTCGAAGAAATTGTTTTTTCAAATTCACCGATTTTTCTGTTAACATAATTTTTAGCTTCTTCCAGAGCAGGTGAAAATCTATTACATAAAATCATTGTCATACTCATATTCTTTTACATTGATAATTTCACCTTTAATAGAATCCATGCTCCAGGATTGACATATTTTATTGAATGTCATTGTAATGTTTGCAACGGCAAGAGTTTGTGCACCGGCAAGCGGTCCCATAACAAGCACATCTTTTTCATCCGGATTTTTTACTGTAAAATTCCATCCGGAGTGGTCATGACCCACAAATACAATATCAAAACCTGATACCTGTTCTGCAATAAGTTGTGCGGCATTCTCATTTTTATAGCTATCAGCATTCTGATCCGCGTAAGTGTAATCAACTCCTGCGTGAAATAATCCTATAATCAAATCCGGCTTTTCTTTTAACTTAATTTCTTTAATCCAGCTTTTTGCAGATTCTATCATATCGTGAAATTCCATTCCTTCCCATATTTTTTCAGGCAGCCATTTGGGAATTGCAGGCGTAATCAACCCGAGAACAGCGATTTTTATTCCTTCTTTTTCAATAATAGTAAACGGTTTGAAATATGGTTCACTGGTTGAAGTGTTAACAGCATTTGCAGCCAGCCAGGGAAATGTAATTTCATCATTGAACTTATCGTAAACATTGTGTCCGGTTTCAATATCGTGGTTGCCGACTGTAGCGGCATCATACTGCATATAATTCATCACATCAGCATAAATATGAATTGTATCTGTTTTTTCGAAATTGTAATAGTAAACAATAGGATCGCCTTGAAGCATATCACCATTATCAAGCAGAATTACATGTTGATTTTCCTTTGCTCTTTCTTGTTTAAGATATGTCATCACCTGAGCTAATGAAGAATTCGTTGGTCTGTTATTTCTAAGATCATAAGGAAATATTGCACCATGAACATCACTCGTTTCAATTATTTTAAGATTTATTGTTTGTGCAGAAAGTGATGCAATAAAAAATATGCTTATGCAAAACGCAATAAATAATTTCTTTAACATTTATAAATCCTGTTGATTTTTATTTGGCAAGATAATAAAGAGATAATTAAAAAGGCGATTTGAATTTAAATAGGCAAAAGAGATCTTTTGAATTAAATATATCTGAACATAAGAACGGCCTGTTCCAAATCACAGGCAACAAAATACTGACAAATTAAATGAGATTAATTCTAAAATTTTCAATAAATTCGACAAAATTCTTTTATTTTTAAGCTAAATATTTACTAATTTTGATATAGAAAAAATTTTATTAGGGCAGTTAATGCTTTGAGCAAATATTATTCTGTTTTATGCCGAATTTCCTTTTTAAGATTAGTTTTGCTCCTGTCAATTAGAGTTCTGAAAACTGTCTTTTTTGATAATTTTCATTTAATTCATCATTTACGTTTAACCGCTGTCTGAAGGCGGCGAATATTTTCTTAATACTACATTAAAAGAGGTTTAGTATGACCGACTATACAAAAAAATTATTAGCTGATGTCAAAGCAAAAAATTCTAACGAACCTGAATTCCATCAGGCAGTTGAAGAAGTTTTGGAATCATTAGAACTCGTTCTTGAACGACATCCGGAGTACCGTTCAATGAAAGTACTTGAAAGGATGGTTGAACCGGAAAGAGTAATAATGTTCCGTGTTCCGTGGATGGACGATCAGGGAGAAATTCATATTAACCGCGGTTATAGAATTGAAATGAACAGCGCTATTGGTCCATACAAAGGTGGATTAAGATTTCACCCTTCTGTAACTCTTGGTATTCTGAAGTTCCTGGCATTCGAGCAGGTATTTAAAAACAGTTTAACAACACTTCCTATGGGTGGAGGTAAAGGTGGTTCTGATTTCGATCCTAAAGGAAAAAGTGATCATGAAATTATGAGATTCTGCCAGAGCTTTATGACAGAACTTTTCCGTCATATTGGTGCTAATACTGATGTTCCTGCAGGTGATATTGGAGTTGGCGGAAGAGAAATTGGTTATCTGTTCGGTCAGTATAAAAGATTAAAGAATGAATTTACAGGCGTGCTTAACGGTAAAGGAATAAATTGGGGCGGCTCACTTATTCGTCCCGAAGCTACAGGATTTGGCTGTGTTTATTTTGCTGAAGAAATGTTGAAAACAAAGAAGACTTCTTTCGATGGTAAAATAGTTGCAGTATCCGGATTTGGAAATGTTGCCTGGGGTGCTGTTCAGAAAGTTAATGATCTCGGCGGTAAAGTTGTTACTCTCTCCGGTCCCGATGGATATATTTATGATCCCGATGGTGTTAAAGGAGATAAGGTAGATTATCTCTTGAAGCTAAGATCAAGCAATAAAGATGCAGTTGAAGATTATTCAAAAGAATTTAAAGTGGAATTTTTCCCCGGCAAAAAGCCATGGGAAGTTAAAGTTGATGTTGCTCTTCCTTGTGCTACTCAAAATGAAATTTATGAAGATGATGCAAAGACACTTATTAAAAACGGATGTATGTGCATATGTGAAGGCGCTAATATGCCAACTACGATTGAAGGTTACAAAGTATTTGCAGAAGCCGGAATTCTTTATGCGCCCGGTAAAGCTTCTAATGCAGGCGGTGTTGCTACATCAGGACTTGAAATGTCGCAGAATAGTATGAGATTACCCTGGCCAAGAGAAGAAGTTGACAAAAGATTACACGAAATAATGTTTAGAATCCACGATACCTGTATTACAACCGCAGAAAAATACGGAACACCTGGGAATTACGTTAACGGTGCAAACATCGCTGGTTTCTTAAAAGTTGCTGATGCAATGTTAGACCAAGGATTAGTATAGTAAGTTAATACTTATACAATGATTTACATAAAAGGCGATCTGAGTTGGTCGCCTTTTTTATTTCTCAGGTTCAATTCCGCAAAGTTGTAAACTTAAGTGCCAAAGCTTTTTTGCCGATTCTTCATTATATGATTCTTCCGAAGAACGTTTCCTTTTCTTTTCAAAATAATATTTGCCCGATTCTTTGCTTACCTCTTCTGAAGTTGCCATCCAGATAATTGTTTCAGCAGCTTTTTTAGGAGAAATTAATTCTAATTTTATTAAGTAGTAAATGTAATGCTTCGCCCAAGCTATAATCCCGTTGTTTCTTCCAAGATTTGTTGCTACTCCACCCGGATCCATTGCATTTATGGTAACATTTGTGCCGGATAATTTTCTTGCCATTTCATACGTAAACAAAATATTTGCAAGCTTGGATTGTCCGTAAGCTTTACTTTTGTTATAATTTTTTGGATTGACGATATTCTCAAAGTCAATTGATTTACCCGAATGTGCTGATGAAGCAACATTTATTATTCTTGCCGATGAAGATTTTTTTAGTAAATCAATCAAAAGGAGTGTTAGATAAAAATGCCCCAGATGATTTGTTGCAAAAGTAAGTTCAATGCCATCAACACTTTTTTTATAATCAGCAAATCTTGATCCTGCATTATTAATAAGTACATCTATTTTATCATACTTTTGTTTTACCTGTTCTGAAAGTTTTTTTACCTCTTTAAGTGATGAGATATCTGTTTTAATAAACTCAGCTTGAACTTTATATTTCTTCTGCAGTTTGTTAACAAGTTTAAATCCCTTGTTATCACTTCTTGCAGTTAGAATCAAAATGAAGCCGAGCTTAGCTAATTCAATTGCAGTCGCTTTACCAATTCCGGAAGTCGCTCCGGTTATAAGACAGATTTTGTTATTCATAAAATTTTAATCAGAATAGAATGAAGAAAAACTTCACTTGCAAATTAAACTTTTAATGTTTCACCTTCTGTTTTTGCAATAGTGACGGCACCGCATGTATCACTGAACACATTAACCGTAGTTCTACACATATCAAGAATTCTGTCAACGGCAAGAATTAATCCTACGCCTTCCAGCGGGAGACCTACCGCAGTAAGTACAACAGATATCATAACTAGTCCGGCCATTGGAATACCAGCAGCACCAATAGAAGCTAAGAGAGCAGTTATTACTACTATCATTTGCTGAATAAAAGACAGTTCAATTCCATAAGCTTGCGCAATGAACATTGCCGCCACACATTCATAAAGTGCCGTACCATCCATATTCACAGTTGCACCTAGTGGAAGTACGAAGCTTGTAATTTTATTTGAAACACCCGCGTTATTTTCAATTGCATCCATCGTTAACGGTAAAGTAGCGGATGAAGATGAAGTTGAAAACGCAGTAATAAGCGGTAGAGACATTGCTTTCAAATGTTCAAAAGGATGAACTTTCGCAATGAATTTTAAAACCAATGGAAGAGTAACAAAAGCGTGAAAAGTAAGTCCTCCAAGTACAGTCAACATATAGATACCAAGATGTTCAACCATATTTAAAAGCTTGGACTTATCCGCGGCCTGATCAGCTACGACTCCAGCAACAATTCCTAAAATTCCTATCGGTGCAAATTTTATAATGAACGAGGTAAGTTTCATCATTACTTCAAAGCTGGCATTGAATAAGTCGATCATAAAAACGGAATATTTTTGTTCTACTTTTGAAATGAAGTAACCGAAAAGAATTGAAAAGAAAATTATTGCAAGCATATCTGCTTCTACCAGAGCAGTAAAAATATTTGTTGGAATTATTCTCATAACAATATTTCCAATGCCGCCGGAAACAGCTGTTAATTCCGGGACTTCCATTTGAAATCCCAGATCAGCCCCAATACCCGGTCTAATCAGATTTACCAAAATCAGTCCGGTTATTATCGCAAACAAGCTGGTCATTAAATAGTATGAAATGGTTTTTAAGCCAAGCCTGCCGAGACTTTGAGCGCCTCCGATATTCGTAACACCCGAGACTATTGAAGTAAGAATAAGCGGAACTATTATAAGTTTCAAAGCACGGAGAAACAGATCGCCAAGCCATCTTACATAATCAGCATATTGAGGAATTGTTAATCCTAATAAAATTGCAACTATGAATGCAATAATAATCTGCCAGTGAAGTTTTAATTTTAGCATAAAAAATCTTATAAAATGTTCTTTAAAATCTCATCGCAAACCGCATAACCTTTTTTTGTTAGCCTGATGAGATTAGTATTTATTTCGAGAAAATTTTCTTTCTTTAACGATTCAAAATAAACATAATTTTTCTTTATCCAATCGTTATTGAATTTATTGGCGTATTCATTTGTATTAAGTCCTTTGCTTCTGAGCGCAAGCATTACGTATTCATCGTGTTTTTGCTTTGTGGTTAATACTTCTGAATTCATTACAGCGTGATTATTTTTTTCAATTTCTGCGATATATTTTTTTAAGCTTGAAAAATTCCACCAGCGCTTTCCTTCAACAAAAGAATGTGCTGAGGTTCCGAATCCAATATACTCGCGATGTTCCCAGTATGCTTTGTTATGAATACATTCAAAACCAAGCTTTGAAAAATTAGAAACTTCATATTGAATAAATCCGGCTTTTTCAAAATGATCAATTGTCATTTCATAAAGTTCAGCATCATAATCGTCATCTTGAATTTTTACTTTTCCATCTAGAACCATTTTATACAGTATTGTGCCTTTCTCAAGAATTAAACTGTACGCAGAGATGTGTTTAATTGGAAGGGACAAAGTTATATCCAGATTAGAAATCCATTTCTCTTTTGTTTGACCGGGCAGATTAAAAATCAAGATCAATGCTGATATTTTCAAATCCTGCTTCTACGGCATTATGAACTGTTTGAATTGCTGTTTCTTTGTCGTGAATTCTTGTTAGGAACTTTAAGTCATCTTCATTAAAAGACTGAATGCCGATACTGATTCTGTTTATTCCCGATTTTCTAAACTCTCTCAATTTATTGTAATTAACAGTTCCGGGATTAGTTTCCAGCGTAACTTCAACTTCCGGTGATATTGAAAAGTTGCTGTTCAGTTCATCAAGTATTTGTTTAATGTAATTTGTATTCATCAACGAAGGAGTACCGCCGCCGAAAAAGATTGAACTAAAACTTCTTCCCTCAGAATATTTTTCTGAAAAATACTTAATTTCATTTTTTAGTGAGGATAAAAAATTATCAACATTATCGGATGTTATGATGGAGTAGAAATCGCAATAAATACATTTATGATCGCAAAAGGGAATATGAACATACAAAGCACAGTTATTTTTCATACTTTAAAATAAAAAATCCTTCCGACATTGAAAGCCGGAAGGATTAGAATTATTCAGATTTTATGCTAATTAAAATTAAAGCTCAACCTCAGCTTCAATTAGAACGTCAACCGTTCCAATAAGTGTATTATCTAATGTCGCATTTTGCACATCAAGTAGGTTAACGGTACCTATAAAACAAGGATTATTTTGCCTGTTGGCATTTAGAAACTCATTAACTGTGGACTAATTTCAAGAGCAGTCAGTTTTAATTCGTAAGGTTTGTTTGGCTTCTTGTAATCTATAGGTCTGAAATCTGCAACTATTTTATGTATCAGCGTTTCATTTGTATCACCTCGTCTGATGATAACTTCAAATGTTCCTTCAAGTTCGGCCGGTATAACGGAATTAATTTCATCAGCTGTTCTATAAATAACTCTGAGTAATTTAAGTGCTCTTATCTCTCCCTGATAATCAAGGTAGGTTTTCGAGTCACCCATACAAAAAGTATCTGTATGAGTTAATGTAGCTCCCTGCAGTGTAAATGGAAATTCAGTAGCCACATTCAGCGGCAGCTTGTTAATACTGTCGCATCCGCTCCAGAAAATCGGAGAGATTAACAACGACGTAAGTATAAAGTATTTAATTATATTTTTCATTTTGTACTCCTTTAAAAAGCAAAGTTTAATCCGGTAGTTACTGCAAGTTGTGAGCCAATATTCAAATCGACATTAAGAGCGAAAAATGCAAGCTTGAGTGCAGTTCCCAGAGTTACTCTGAAATTGTTATCACCGTCGATTGAAAGATTTACATCTTTATCCACACGTAATAATGGATCGGCATTATCAGGATCGCCGTCAATTGTGTATTCAAGATCCATAGTAGAACTTTCATATTGCAATCCGCCGTAAAGAATAATTATGCCGAAGGATTTGCTTGCGTGCACGTTAAAAGCAAGATTTTTATGATCAACAATATCTGTTATTGAAATTTTGTTATAGACTATCTGTGCCGCCAAATCAACAGGGAAGAGAGGAATGTATTGAGAAATACTATGCTTCAGACCCAAACCCCAGAAGTTTAATTTTGCATCCTCACCAAGTTCTATGCTTGGTAGAAACCTAATTAAAAGTTCTGTTCCGAAAGTGGCAAAGCTAACTTGTGGATAAGCAAGTGGAACCGATGAAAGATTAACTCCCGGTGGCAATACAATGAAGCCGTCATATCCGGCATAAGCGCCGCCTTTATCTCCATAAATTGTAGCCGAGGAACCTTCCTCATATCCTGCCGGAAGAACGGGATCAAATGTTTTATCATCATCCGGAATGAAAATAAACATTCCTTTTAAGCTGAATGTAAATCCGAATAACGAAGGAACACTTGCTGAATAGTATGTACCTGAATTGAGTCCAATACCAAGTGAGGTTGCCAAAGGTTTTGCATAGCCCTCAGCATTAATTTCGTTCAGTGCTGAAAACCGATCCTCTAATTGGGCGTTTGAGATAGTGGAGACAAACAGGATCAAAAACAGTGTGAATATTTTTTTCATCTTTCGCTCCTTTATGTGGTTAATTGTAAATTAAATTTGGTAAAAATTTATGACAAAATAAAGAGTTTGTGGAAATTAATCTTCATTTTGTGCACTTCTTAAAAATGATTTGACCTGCCTGATGATTGTAAAAGATGAGAATAGTTAATACAACAAAATTAAAATAATTAAATCTGCATTAATTGACGGGCGCCTTTAATACTATCTTCTGTAACGATTTCTCCACTTAATAGTTTTGCTATTTCATTAATTCGTTCATCCTGACTAAGCTTTTTAATATTGCTGATCACACGATCCTTAACAGATTTTTTCTCAACCGAGAAATGATGCGCTGCTAGTCCTGCTATTTGCGGAAGATGTGTTATTGCAATTATTTGATGTAAGGTTGCAAGATTTTTTAGTGCAGCGCCAACCTTTTGTGCAATTCTTCCGCTTACACCTGTATCAATTTCATCGAAAATAAGTAAAGGCAGTTTATCGCTTTGTGCAAGAATTGATTTTAACGAAAGCATTATTCTTGATACTTCACCGCCGGATGCAACTTTTGCCAAAGGTTTCGGATCTTCACCCGGATTTGTGCTTATATAGAATTCGACCCCGTCAATTCCTTTTTCGTCAGCCAAGAGTTTCTTTTTATTTATATAAACAAAATTATCCGATTTATCTTCTGACGGAACATTTGTGATTTTTACTTCAAAAACAGAGTCGGATATTCCAAGTTGAGAAAGAGTTTTCTTTACTTCACTTTCCACTTTTGAAGATATTTTTTTCCTTCGGTTAGAAAGTTTTTCAGCTGATTCGCCAGCCGTTCTTCCTAATTTCCTCAATTTCTTTTTCCAGTTTTAAAATTTCATCAGAAAAATTTTCTGCTAGCTGAAACTCTTTTCCTATTTTCTCACGATGCTCAATTACTTTTTGTAGTGATCCACCGTATTTCTTTTTCAGAAGATTAAGTGAACCAAGTCTTTCTCTTTTTTCTTCTACTTCGTTTGGATCAATTTCTATTCGTGATCTGTAATTTCTAATAGTACTAGCCAAGCTCTTTGATTATTGATAATGCCGACTCACATTCACTTTCAGAATCTTGCAGCGATTTATCTATCTCAGCAAGTTGCTCCAATTTACGCTTGATGTCGCCAAGTTTATCGCTGACAGAATTTTCCGATTCATATATTTGATCGTAAATCTCTTCACTTAATTCAACAAGTTTTTCGGAATGCTCAAGAATATTCAAATCGTTATTCAGCTTTTCATCCTCATCAGGCTGTGGATTTACGTTATCAATTTCTTTTATTTGAAATTCATAAATATCTTTTTTTTCTTTTAAAGAAACTTCCTTATCTCTGAATTTATTTAATTCTATTCTTTTGTCAGTTAGTTTTTTAAATAGTGACTGAAATTCATCTAGAAATTTTTGATTATCTGCGAACTCATCAAGAAAATCAACATGAGTTTCGACTCTTAAAAGAGATTGATGTTCATGCTGACCGTGTAAATCAACAAGAAGATCACCTAATTCTTTAACAAGCTGCAGGGGAACAGGGGAGTCATTAATAAAACAGCGGTTTGATCCTTTAAGAGAAATTTCTCTTCGAACAATAAGTTCTGTGGAAAACTCAATTTCATTTTCATCAAGAATTGCTTTTACTTTTTTATTTCCATCAACATCAAATGTTCCTTCAACAAAAGATTTCTGGGCGCCTTTTCTTACAACTTCCGTTGATGCTCGTTCTCCTAGTAAAAGACTCATAGCATCAATTAAAATTGATTTACCTGCACCGGTCTCCCCGGTTATAATATTTAAGCCTTTCCCAAACTCAACTTGAATATATTCAATGAGTGCGTAATCTTTTATTTCGAGAGATTTCAACATAATTAGGAAAAAAATTATTGCTGGAAAAATAATGGAGAGTACTATTAAGAGAAAGAGTAAGAACCAATTTTATTTAATTAAATTCTTACTCTTTAATTTTCAATTATTTTTGATAGATCATCTTCTTTGTTTCGAAATAATCTCCGATACTCAAACGATAAAAATAAACTCCGGAACTTAGATTTTTGGGATTGAATTCAACCTCATAAGTTCCTGCCGGTTTATGCTCATCAAAAAGAGTTGCCACCGTTCTCCCAAGTAAATCATAAACTTTTAATGTGACTTGACCGGTAACCGGTAACTGATAACCAATTATCGTAACTGGGTTAAACGGATTCGGATAATTCTGATACAACGCAAACTTTTCAGGAATAATGTCGACAAAATTATTAATGCCAGTAACGATTCCCATATAATCCATAACTCCTCTGATTAAAGCATTTGCAGTGATATCAAAATTTCCGGTTCCAGTACATTGATACATATCTTCATAAGTAAGAGCCATAACATTTTCACCGTGATTTATCCAGAACCAGCTTTCAGGATATTTAAGAGGAGTTCCAGTTGTCCAGCTTATATAATAGTCCCATGGTTCAATTCCATTGGGATAATAAGATCGAATTCCTTCAATAAAATCCTGCTCCATTAAAGTAAAAGTCTGAAGAAGTACCACCTGAATCATGATAAACAAAATATCTTTTACACAAAGAAGAAGAATGCATATTTAGAGCAACTTCTATTGGTTTTGGTTTAGCCATTAATTCTATAAAACTTGCCTTCAGTGCAGCTACTTCCGGTTCGTTAGGTATTGTAAACCAATTGCTTTCCAGGTCAATACCGTTCGCATTATAACGTGTAGTGTTTAATTCAACACCATCGGGATTATACATCGGGATGATATAATAAACGCAAGTTTCTCTTATAGTTTGGGCTTCCGGTGAATCTGATATAAGAATTTTTATCATTTCTTTAGTTACCCAAAATCCTTCAGTTTCCTGAGGATGAGTTCTTGCATGAACATGAACTGTTCGTTTATCAATAATATTTTCCGGGTCATCACTTATTGTAAGTCTCCATAATGGTCTTCCCTAATACGCTTAATCCAATAGAATCGATTTTTACATAAGGACTTAATTTCCATATTTCAAGATCAGCAAGCAGACTATCATAACTGTATCCCCAATTATTTATTGATGATGTATAAAAATTCTTTTCATCGTCGTAGAAGAATCCGCATTTGTCATAATCAACCAATACTCCCTCAACCAAATTTATTTCCTGTTGTGAAAAAAGATCAGGGCTTATTGTAAGTACTAAAACGATAATGGCAATAAATCTAAAATAAAAGTAAACTTTACTCATAATTAAACTCGAATATTTTAATTGTGTAAAACATAAATCATTTTCATTTCAAGATAAATTATTAAAAAAACAAGTCCAACTTTTTAATATCAACTCATTGAATAGAAGGCTGTTCATCTTTTTTGTAATCCATCAAAAGGTATGCGAGAGCTGTAATCAAAAAATAGTTTAGTCTTTTCAGGCCCTTATGTCTTACCGAATTTTTCCACACAGAAACAATGATAATTTTTAAAGTTGGAAAAGTCGATACAATTGCATCTATATTTTTCGAATACCTGTTTTGTTTTTTTGTTAAATAGTTGCTGACAAAACTCTTAATTCGTGGAGCAAGATAATAGAACCATATAAAAATAATCAGTAACGATCTGCCGAGCATAATCAGAATTGCTTTTGCGTCGAACCTATCAGAATCGGGATAAAGATAAGTTATTAAAATTATTATAACCGATAAAATAAAAATTGCTAACGCGGAAGGCTTGAACCATCTTTTCTTTTTGGGCTTACTAATATTAGTTTGAAGACTTGCTTGCTCAACTAAAGGTATAAACAAATCAGGGTTTTTCAGTTTTTCATCAACAATTTTAGGAATCCGATATGCTAAAACTCCTGCAAATATTCCGGCCAAAAGGTGAATTCCGACATAAAAACTTATTAACCAGTAACTAAAATTTATCGGATCTTTTATAGAGAAGACAAACCATTCTTCGGCAACGTATGTAAGAAAATCATTAATTGTCTTCCATAATGTTTCACCGTAGATAAGAGTTAAAACTATTATTTTCTGAAAGCCATTAAATAAAGAAACTGCTATGCCAAGCATTAGTGCAGAAATGAATTTGAATTTTTTTGTAAGAAAGAACAGTTCACCAAGTAGTCCCTGGAGAAATACTGCCAGATAAGCCGTAATTGGTGAATATGGACTAATAACAGCTTTGATGATTATTACCAGAAAAGTTGATTTAAGAATCTGCCCTCTTTTATCTGAAAATTTAGCTATCAGACTTATTAGTATAACTGCAACACTTGAGATGATCATCCCGCGAAAAGGAAATTTAAAGGCATGCAAAACTGCCACCGAGAGCAGATTCACTCAATGCCCACAATGCTGTAAGCTTCTCTGCTTTTGATGATAATTTTATTGAGTACCCTGTACCCTTTACTTCGTCTGAGACAACTTTTTCTTTAAACAAACTTATTCTTTCCTGTCAGTAATATCCTGAACCCAACTCATAGCAGCCATAGTTGAAGGAAGACCAATGGTTGGTAAAGCAAGCAAAATTGTCTGCTTAATTTCATCTTTACTTAGTCCTGCCTCAAGTGCTTTTCTTGTATGAGAATGAACAGCTCCTTCCATACGAGCACCGGTTGAAATGGCAAGTTTTATTAGTGCTCTTGTTTTATTATCAAGATTACCTGCTTTATGGACTGCTGTACCAAGCTTCTCATAAGCTATTGCAACTTCAGGGTAATCTTCGATAAACTTTTGAAATTGTTTTGGTAAATCGCTCATTTCGATTCTCC
>CAVQOL010000018.1:0-13643 GCA_963714415.1 uncultured Ignavibacteriaceae bacterium | reverse complement strand
AGTTTAATGTTGCAATATCATTGACCACATTTAGCTAGTTAAATTGTGTCGCGATTGAAAGAGAAACTGTCTCAAGCTATAATTATCAGCTTAATCAACGGACTAGAATAATACCTGTAAAGATAATTATCAGGCTTATAGAAATTACGAGTATGTAATTATTCTATTTTTTTCAATTCTTCCCTCACAAGTTTTCTAGCAAAGGCAAGAGCAAAACTGTTATTCGTTACACTGTGTTATCTTTTCAAATAACTTTAACGCCTTTTGCTTTTCACCCAAATTTTTATAGGCCACCGCAGTGTAGTACCAGCTCTGTGGGTCTTCAAAACTTCCTTTGTAAAAGTATTCAATCGCCTTATCATAATTTCCTTTTTTAAACTCAAGCCTTGCGAGAAAAGAATTTAGTTGCTTTTCTTCAGCAGGATTTTTTCTGCTTTCGACTCTTAACTTGCATTTTTCAGCTTCAATTATTGCCTTATCGAGCTCATTATTAGCTGCTAAAATACTAAAGTTTATTGTTGTCATTATTGTAATTAGAAGCTCTCTGTTAGGTTCCGAAACTGGTAATTTTCCAGCTAAATCAATTGCTTTTTCACTATATTTCAATCCTTCAGCAGGATTCCCGGATTCTCTGAGAATGGAGGCCTGATCGATATATGAAAATATAACCATTGTAGCAAGATTTTCCTTTTCTGCTAAGGCACGAAATTCATCAAAAGTCTTCAGAGCATTTTCTGTTTTGCCTTCATGTACAAAAGATGTTGCTATAAGATGCAAAGCGCCCAATTTTCCGTTAATTCCACTGGCCTGGTCAAAATAATCCTGATAATATTTCCTTGCTGACTCATAATCACCTTTAAAGATATAATTATTGCCGATTCCATAAAGTGAAGCAGCAAAGTTAACCGGATCTATTTCAACTGCCTTTTTGTACTGTTCAATAGATTCATCATATTTCCCTATTTTTAAAAGAAACTCAGCATAAGAATCGTAAGGATTTGCTTTATCAGGGATTAATTTTATATATGTCTAGAAATGCCTTTTCTGCTTCCTCGTAATTGTTGAGTTCAGATTGACAATAACCTATCCTGTTATAAGCTGAAGCAAAGTCCTTATCCAGTTCCGTAACTTTATAATAATGGATAAGAGCAGTAGAATCTCCAAGGTTGTAATAGTACTGGCCTGCCATCATATGAACTCTTTTATCAGATGGGAATGAAATTAATAGCTGATCGAGATATTCTTTCTGTTTCTGGCCGTTG
Organism: uncultured Ignavibacteriaceae bacterium; assembly: GCA_963714415.1. Classification (GTDB taxonomy): domain Bacteria; phylum Bacteroidota; class Ignavibacteria; order Ignavibacteriales; family Ignavibacteriaceae; genus JAGXRK01. Next base: position 12,381 of record CAVQOL010000018.1, on the reverse strand, counting down.
TTATCAGCCTGTGCCAGATAGTACAGTATCTCATTTTTTTCTCCATCAGATACTTTGTCGATAAGGCTTACGGCTTTATCCAGGTTTTGTCGAAAAATCTCAGGTCCACCTCCCGATCGAGAACGATACAGATATGCCATTGCAAAGTTGGTATCTGCTTGGATAGCTTTATCAAAAAGTGAAGCTGCTGAAATAAATCCCATATTCTCGAATTTATCTCTACCATCAATAAAGAACTTCAATGCTTCTTTTGATGACGTGGTGATAGGTATCTCATTACCAGGAGACTGGGTTTTACAGGATGAAAAGAAGAACACGGCTAAAATGAATGCCGCAAGAATAACCGAGTGAGATTTCATTTTCATAATAAAAAGGATTAGTGATAAATTTTAAATGGTCTATTTATGATTAAAATAGTAATAAATATCCTGCCTAACAATCTCTTAGGAGAGTTAAACAATTGTGAAAAGGAAGGCAAATTTATTTTAGGAGGACTATCGGGTGTAAAATCCGTATGCATTAATCACGTTTGGCAAACTTAGAGAGTTTATCAAGACAATTACTGTTAGAAGACAAGAATAAATTAAGCAATAAAATGCCATTGGTTCTTATCAAGACTTTGTTTCCTTTTGGCTATGTGACACGGACTGATTATGAGAATTTAGAGAAACTATTTCAAATAAGAAATCAAATTGTCCACGGTTATAAATCAAATGAACCCGATAAAAAATTAGTTCAAAAACTAATTTCAATAACGGAAAAACTATTAACAGAAAAAGACAACATTGACAAAGAATAACAACGGACGAAAAGAACGGTAGCTGCTAACAGAATTTTCATCCTTCTTAAGAACAAGTTCATACATCATTTAATCGCACTCGTCGTCTTATTTTTTAAAACACTTAACTAGCCCTTTAAGTTTGGTTCAGAAATTAAAATAAACTTTAAACAAACTTAAAAGGAGATAAAAAATGAAAAAGCCAATTATAACAATCGTTGCTTTAGTTCTACTCACTGTATTCAACCGAATCCTATGCACAGGATAAGCTGGAGCCTTGAATTCAGACCTGGCGTTGATTACGCTACACAGGACATTGCAGATGCGGATCCCGGGTTAGGTTTTGGTGCCGAATTAACTATCGCTTATAAAATTATGCCTCACTTAGCTGCTTCTGCTGGATGGAGCTACAACAACTTTGCTGTTGATCAATCTTTTGCAGGAACTGATGCAAGTTTCGAGGAAACGGGCTACACTTTTGGTTTTCAATTTATTCATCCAATCGGAGAATCAAGTTTTAGTTATCTCATCAGATTGGGAGGAACATACAATCACATTGAAATCGAAAACAACAATGGAGATATTATAATTGATTCCGGGCATGGGTTAGGTTGGCAGGCTGAAGCTGGATTGGCGATTCCTTTGAGTGAAAAATTTTCCTTGCTGCCAAGTGTTAGATATCGTTCATTATCCAGAGATATTGATATTAATAATGTCAGCACTTCTGTTGAGTTGAATTATGTTTCAGTTGGAGTTGGTTTGTCGTGGTCCTTCTAAAAATGCGGTCCTTGTCATTCTGATCGAAACGGAGTGAAGTGAAGAATCTCAAAACAGATTCTTCGTCGCTTCGCTCCTCAGAATGCCTAACAAAACCAAGCATCTTAATTACTTTTTAACGAATTTTGAAGTGTGAAAATGAAATTAAATAAAAATATTACTCTTACCGTATTTGTAATTGCTTCGTTTGTTCAGCTTATCATAATTAGCTACAATCATTTAACGGGATATATAAACATTACAGGTATCCTAAACTTTTTTACAAGATTATTAATTGGAACATCATTCAGTTTTGTTTTTGCTTTGTTGTTGATTTTCCTGGATATTCAGATAATCAACAAGCTAGATAGAATATTTCAGTTGCCCGAAAAATTGACTTCCAAGGATTCCTTCTGAATTAATTCTTACTGTGATATTAGGAGCATTAATCGGTACTTCGGTCACAGTCATAGCCGATGCCATAATGCCTTATCAAGACGGGCTAATCAAAAATATAATCACTAATTCAATTATTACCTCAGTTATAAACCTAATAATGATCAGCGTTATTGAGGCGATTTCATGGTTTAAGCGAAGTCAGGAAACTCTGCTTGTTGCAGAAAAACTGGAAAAGGAAAATTCGCAAATAAGATTTGAAACACTAAAGAGTCAGCTTAATCCGCATTTCCTTTTTAATAGTTTGAATGTTCTGTCTTCTCTGATAAAAAAAGATTCAGACAAAGCTCAAAACTTTGTGGATGAATTTTCATCAGTCTATCGTTATACTTTAGAAGTTATTGAAAAACCAGTTGTTGAGTTAAGAGAGGAACTTGATTTCGCAAAATCATATCTGTTTCTACAAAAGATTAGATTTGATAATACCGTTGATATGCAAATAAATGTTGATGCATCAAAATTGAATTACCTGGTTCCACCACTTGCGATTCAAACACTGCTGGAGAATGCGTTTAAGCATAACAAAGCATCGACTGATCAAACCACTGACAATTAAAATTTATAATGAAGATAATGCTTTAATTGTTGTAAATAATCTTCAACCCAAAATAAAAGGTCCTGATTCTAAAGGAGTTGGTTTAAGTAATCTAGAAAAGAGATATGAATTGCTAGGAGAACAACTCCCACAGTTTTCTTTAACGGAGAAAGAATATGTTGCTAAAATTCCTTTGATAAAACCCGAATAATTACTATTGTCATTCTCAGTGTATCTCCGTGATACGAAAACAGATTGATTACGCAGACTGCCATCCGAGAAGACACAGAGGTTCGCATAGAGGAAGAAACATGACAAACAAATCAAAAACTCTTTATACTGGAGTTACAAACAATTTACATCGCAGAGTTTATGAACATAAGAATAAAATTATTCCGGGATTTACTGCTAAATATAATATTACAAAATTAGTCTACTTTGAAACATTTAATGATATTAACTTAGCAATCGCTAGAGAAAAACAGATAAAGGGCTGGATACGGAAAAAGAAAATTGAACTGATTGAATCCGTAAATCCAGAATGGAAGGATTTAAGCAAGGAGTGGGAGTGAGATTCTTCATTTTGCTTTGCTTCATTCAGAATGACAAGATAGGAGGTCTGTCATTCTGAGCTTAAGCGAAGAATCTCTTCTATTTCCTTTTGAGATTCTTCACTCCACTTCGTTCCGTTCAGAATGACATAAGAGGATCTATATGAAAACAATAATAATAGAAGACGAAAAACTTGCGGCCGAAAGGTTGGAAGAATTAATACACGAGATCGATCCTTCAATCAAAATTTCTGCAAAGCTTACTTCGGTTGAGCATTCAATCAAATGGTTAAAGCAAAATAAACCCGATCTAATATTCCTCGATATCCAGCTAGAAGACGGATTAAGTTTTTCAATCTTTGATAAAGTCGAAGTTGATACTCCTATCATTTTTACAACAGCATATGATCAATATGCAATTAAAGCATTCAAGCTTAACAGCATTGATTATCTTCTTAAGCCAATAAAGAAAGAAGAGCTACGCGAGAGTCTGAATAAGTATAAAAATATAAAGACATCTTACTCGATGGACTTTGAAGAAATTATTAAAAACATTCAGAGTAAGGAAATCAGTTACAAGAAAAGATTTTTAATTCAATACGGACAGAAGATCAAAAAAGTTGAAACGGACGAAATAGCATATTTCTATGCGATGGAGAAGAATGTTTTTCTTACAACATTAACGGGTAACTCTTATCCTGTTGATTACACACTTGATAAATTACAAGAGGCTATTGATCCCGGAAAGTTTTTTCGCATTAACCGAAAGATAATTGTTGGTTTCGATGCCATTAAAAATATGATCCCCTATTCCCGCTCAAGAATAAAAATAGAATTAAATCCATCCGCGCCAAAAGATGTTGAAGCACTCGTTAGTGTTGAACGGGCTGCAGCGTTTAAAGAGTGGATGGACAAGTAATAACACTTTTTATCTGGATAGTGTGAATTGTTCCACCGGTGGTCAAAGTTCAAACAAAAATGTTTTACAAAAACCAATAAGCAAAAATATTTGATTTTCACAGCTAACAAAATCAAATACTTACCATAAAGATTTATAAATTTGCAGCAGTCTAATTCCTATTCAATAATTATTTGCTAAAAGGTATGAACGCAAAAACCGGAGTTTTATTAATTAACCTTGGTACACCAGACAGTCCCTCTATTAAAGATGTAAGAAGATATTTATTTGAGTTTCTTAACGATCCTCGTGTTATTGATATTAATCCGGTTGGAAGATTTTTTCTTGTAAATTTTATTATCATTCCTTTCCGTGCACCAAAATCTGCCAAGATTTATAAAGAGTTGTGGACAGAAAAAGGACTGCCGGCCGGTAAGCTTGGGTCACCAATTCTTATTTATGGAGAGTCTGTCAAGCAAAAACTTCAGAAAGAATTGGGAGAGGAATTTGAAGTTGAACTTGCAATGAGATACAGAAATCCATCGCTTGATGACGTTCTTGCAAAAATGAAAAAGAAAAATTATCAGAAGATTATCATATTCCCTTTGTTCCCACAATATGCTTCTGCAAGCACAGGGTCAGCAATTGATAAAGCAATGAAGATCATAAGTAAATGGTGGGTCATTCCAGAGTTGAGAATAATAAGTCAGTTTTATGATGATGCGGGTTATATCAATTCCGTTGCTGAGCAGGGAAGTAAATATAATATGGATGATTATGATCATGTATTATTCAGCTTTCACGGCTTGCCCCTAAGGCAGGTTGATAAAGTTTATGAAGACGGAAAACCTTGCGATGATCATGACTGTGAAAAGGAAATTAATGAAGACAACAAATACTGTTACAAAGCAGTTTGCTATGCGACATCAAGATTGATAGCCGAAAGATTAAACATTTCTAATGAAAAATATACTGTTTGCTTTCAATCAAGGCTGGACAAAGATTGGCTCGAACCATTTTCAGATAAAGTCGTAATTGAAAAGGCAAAACAAGGGGCAAAAAAGCTTTTGGTTTTCAGTCCAGCTTTTGTAGCAGACTGTCTTGAAACAACAATTGAAATCGGAAAAGAATATCAGGATTTATTTGTAAAACAAGGCGGTGAGAAAGTTCAGTTGGTTGAAAGCCTGAACGATAATCCAATATGGGTTAAGGCATTAAAAAATATGATATTAAAAGAGGTTTAATATGATTAAACAAGGAAAGCAATTAACAAGACAGGCAAAAAGACAAGTTGGAAAAATAAAACGAATAATAAAACCAAAACCGAAAAAGATAGGATTAGCTCCGGGAACGCTCGTTTACACCGGTGAAAAACCCGAGCAGCCAATTAAAATTTTGGTTATTGATTATAATGCTGAGAAAATTGAAGAATCAGAAGTAAAAAATGTTGAAGATGTTTTTGCACTTAAAGAAACGAAAACTATTTCGTGGATTAATATTGATGGAATCCATAACGTTGAATTAATCGAAAAGATCGGCAAACATTTTGATATCCATTCACTTGTGCTTGAAGATATTCTGCACACAACACAGCGTCCTAAACTGGAGGATTATGAAAACCATCTTTTTATTGTACTACGAATCTTCTTTTATGATGAAGAATCCAGGCAAATAAAAAATGAGCAGGTAAGTTTTGTGCTTGGTAAAAATTATCTAATAACATTTCAGGAGGGAATTGGTGATGTGTTCGATCCGGCTCGTGAAAGGCTGAGGAAGGGTGGTCCGCGAATGCGCAATGGCGGTCCCGATTATCTTGCGTATGCTTTAATAGATGCTGTTGTGGACAGCTACTTCCATATCCTGGAAAAAGTTGGCGACGATATTGAGGAACTAGAAGATCGTTTAATTACAGGATCAGAAAAGAACGATCTTCAGAGAGTGCACGATCTCCGAAGAGAACTGATCTTATTGCGTAAGTCTGTCTGGCCGCTGCGCGAAGTGTTGGGTTCACTGCAAAGAAATGAAACAGGAATTATTCAGAAATCTACCGAAGTTTTTATTCGTGATGTATATGATCATACAATACAGGTAATTGACACAATTGAATCTTACCGGGATATGGTGGTCGGCATGCTGGATGTTTATTTATCGAGCGTTAGCAATAAGATGAATGAGGTGATGAAAGTTCTTACAATTATTGCTACGGTTTTTATTCCGCTGACTTTTCTTGCCGGAGTTTATGGAATGAACTTCAAACACTTTCCGGAACTTCGCTATGAATGGATGTATCCCTGGGGCTTCTGGATTTTTACGGTATCAGCAATTGCTTTGATGATATGGTACTTTAAACGAAAAAAATGGCTATGAAAAAGTAATAATATCAGATTGAAAACATTTCTTCACATAACGGCGTTGATTCCCATTCCGGTGTTTTCTTTACCTGTTTGGTTTTTTGCGCTAAACAAAAAACCAAAGCTCGCTTTCATTTCGGCAAAAGTGATGAACTTTCAGCTTAACATGCTTTTATATCTCTTTGTCGGGATATTGCTTTTACCTTTATTTATCGGGTTTGTGTTGATTGTATTTATTGCAACTTATTACATTATTTTCATCTTAAGAAATATAGCAAAGGCAAGCAGCGGAAATATTGTATATCCATATAGTATTAAATTCTTTTGAAATATTTAAATGAAACCTAACCTGCTTTTTATAAACTCAATTACAATTTACGGCGGCGGTGAAGTTTGGATGCTAACAGCAATTGAAGAGTTCATTAAAAAAGGATATAATGTAACGCTTGTTTGTAAGAAGGGAGCAGAAATAATAACGCACGCCAAAAAAGCCGGAATAGATGTTTTCCCTCTTAATATTTCGGGTGACCTGAATCCATTTACAATATTTAAACTCCGTCAGATTATCAGAAAAAGAAAAATTAATGTTGTAATTGCTAATACCGGGAAAGATTTAAGGTTAAGCGGAATTGCAACACTTTTAATAAGAAACATTAAAGTAATTGCCAGACAAGGTGTTGACTATCCGTTAAAAAACAATTTCAGATACCGATTTGCATATAACAATCTGGCCGCAGAAATTGTTGCAAACTCTGAAGCTACAAAACAAACAATGTTGAAGAATGCGCCCTGGCTCAGTGCTGAACGAGTAAAAGTAATATACAATGGAATATATCCCGATACGTACAATAAAAACAGAACAAAAGATTTAAGAAAAGACATTGGCTTAAAGGAAAATGATTTTCTCATTGGTTTTGTGGGAAGATTAAGTGTGCAAAAGGGAGTTCATTACGCGATGGATGCATTTAAGATTGTAAGTGAAAAATTTAGTGATGCACATTTACTTATTTGTGGTGAAGGTGAGCTAAAGAACGATGTTGATAAATTTATCTTAGAAAACAATCTTCAAAACAGAGTCCACTTGCTCGGATTTAGAAAAGACATTCCCGACATAATGAGAACGATTGACGTACTGTTAACTCCATCTTTATGGGAAGGATTTGGAATTGTTCTTATTGAAGCAATGGCTTCAGGAAAGCCCTGTGTTGCTACAAAAACAAGCAGCATTCCGGAAATTGTTGCCGATGGTGAAAGTGGATTTCTTGTTCCACCTCGTGATTCACAATCAATTGCGGAAGCCTTGACAAAATTGATTTCTAATCCTCAGCTTGTCCGTGAAATGGGACAAGCCGGATTAAGAATAGTAAATGATAAATTTACTATTGATAGGATGATAAAAGAATACGAAGCGCTTTTTCTTTCTTCTTAATCTTACCCATACTCTCACTCAACAATAATTTCATCAACCATCAACCAAACGCGCCAACCCGCAGCGGGATGCCAGTCGGGAACAGTTAACGGATTCTTTGCAAATATTTTTAAATAACGCGCAGAAACATTATTAACATCCAGAGAAAAATCTTCTTTTATCCAGGTTGGATCCCTCAATGAAAAATCTTTACTAATCTTGCCAAGCGATCTATAATTTTCTTTATCATCAGAAGTAAAGAATTCAACATATTCAGGAAATACTACAAGAGACGATGAAGCAGTGAAAAACCCGACGGTTATTTTATTTATGTCTGTTACTTTTTCAAGATCAACAACGGCTTCAAAATCAGTTTGTCCGAAACCCTGCCACAAACCATTGCGATAATTACTTGTCCCCCTTACGCCATCTGTTAAAGCATGATCTCCGCCGCCAGTGAATCTCTCGCTGTAGGGATAAGTTAACTCAACAGTTTTGTTTTGCGATTTGCTTATTGTATAATCTCTTTCGATTGTATATCCCACTTTCTTCTCACCGCGGAACAAAGCCATTTTTAAAGTCGCAGATTTACTTAACTTAATTTCTTCTGAATATTTTGTTGAACTTATACTTGGCTCAGCTCCATCAATAGTATAATATAAATCAAAATTTGGCTGCTGATTTTCTAATGATATCACAAATCCATTTTTATCTTTATCAAACACAGAATTCATTTTAACAGGACTAACTTCAAAAGCATAATTTACATCAAGTTCATCGAGTTTATCATAATGATTTTGCAAACGGCGATTAAAGTCCTCATAGTTTTTATGTTTCAGATCTGTCCACGCCACTTCCGATAACGCAACAATTCTCGGAAACAATCTGTGATCAATTACATTTTGCGGGGCGTATTCTGTCCACATATTACCTTCTGTTCCGAGCACATGTTTAATTTCTTCAGCAGTTAATTCTTCCGGGACAGGATCGAATGAATAAACTTTAGGGACATCTGTTGTTTCAATTGGATAATCATAATAACAATGACTGGTCGGAGATACAATTACATCGTGACCCATTTTAGCAGCATCAATTGCTCCTTTTGTTCCTCGCCACGATTGAACAGTTGCTTCAGGTGCCAAACCGCCTTCGAGAATTTCATCCCAGCCGATAATTCTTTTTCCTTTTGAGTTAACAAATCTTTCTATCCGTTTTACAAAATAACTCTGAAGCTCATGTTCGTCGGCAAGACCTTCTTCTTTAATTCGCTGTTGACATTTGGGACATACTTTCCATCGATCCTTGGGTGCTTCATCACCGCCGATGTGAATATATGGACCGGGGAATAAATCAATTACTTCTGATAGAACATCTTCAAGAAACTTGAAAGTATCATCATTTCCAGCACAGTAAATGTCTTTATAAACTCCCCATAAAGTTCCGACATTAAATGGCCCGCCTGTGCAGGAATATTGGGGATAAGTTGCAATTGCTGCTGTGGAATGTCCCGGTAATTCTATTTCGGGAATAACAGTTATAAATCTGCTTGCTGCATATTCTACAACTTCTTTTATATCTTCTTGAGTATAAAATCCACCGTACTTTGTTCCGTCATCATATTTTCTGAATGCCCCAATTTGTGTAAGCTCAGGATATTTTTTTATTTCAATTCTCCAGCCCTGGTCTTCTGTTAAATGCCAGTGGAGAACATTCATTTTATGATAAGCAAGCAGATCAATATATCTTTTAACAAAATCTTTTTCCATAAAATGACGACAGCAATCCAGATTTAATCCCCGATGAACAAATCGTGGATAGTCCTTTATATCAACGGCAGGAATCAGCAATTCATTTTGGTTTTTAACATTCTTCACAACGGGCAGTAGTTGTCTTAATGATTGAACACCATAGAATATTCCGTTCGGTTCGTTTGCTATTATTATGATTTTTTCTTTAGTAATGTTAAGATGATATGCTTCTTTGCTAATACTGTGGTCAAGTTTTGTAAGTCGAAGATCAATTATATTATTTTTTGTTTTATCCGAAGAAGTTTTTTCGGTTTTCAGTTTTATTCCAAATAAAGATCCAACTTCGTCGGAAAAATATTCAGCAATTAATTTGGTATCGTCATCATATAAAATTTTGGTTGATGAATTAATTGTAAAATTCCCATCGAGAGTATTCTATTTCCTGAGGTCTGGGAATGATGTTTATGTTATTTGTTTGTGCTGAAAGATTCATTGTTAAAAGCAAGATTAATAAGGATAAAATTGTCGTTTTCATGTTAATGCAGTGTTTAGTGTGGAAAATTTAGTAAGTAAAATTACAAAAGTAAGATTTCAGAACGAAAAGAATCTGTGGTGAACAAAGCCACCACAGGATAAATGTTTCGGAAGGAGAATCAATGCTCAAGCTCTTTAAAATCACCAAGAGTTTTAGTGAATATCCACATAGCAACAATTGCAATAACGTAATGAGCTGCAAGAATATACCAAACGTACTCGGGATGACCAATCTCTAAAACATATCCATAAAGTGAAGTATAAGTTACTCCGCTCAAGGCACCGCCAAGTCCTAATGCAAGAAAGTTTGTTCCCATATAAAGTCCGGCTTTTTCTTTAGGAGCAATCCAGGTTATGTATTCCTGGATACGCGGAGAGGAAACCATTTCGCCGACAGCAAAAAGGAATATTCCAAGGAAAACCCATTCCGCCGCAGCAATGTGAGCATAACCAATGAAGATGAATCCGATCAGTGCCACAAGCAAACCAAACAGAAAAGTTGGGATTGCGGTAAACTTTTCAGCAATTTTTGAAACAAAGATTTGTATGATCATTATTATATAACCGGTATGAGAAATAGTTTCGCCAAGAACTCTTCCAACGCCGTTTTTATCAACATCAGAAAATATGCTGGCGAATCCGGTTCCGAAAACAGCGACAAGTGAATTATATAAGCTGTAAGTATCAACATTACTATCGATATAAATAGCAAGAAGATTAAAGAACGACCAGAATGGAAGCCAGAAAAGAATTCCAAGCATAAAAAGAAACAAAAAGAATTTTTTATCGGACAAAGCGATGTAAATATCCTTAAACTTTTTACCGAGTGTTTCACCCTCAATTTCTCTGGGAGGTTCTTTGTAAAAAAGAATTGTTATTATAAACATTAACCCAATGCCGATAGCTGCGGCAATAAATGCATAGTCCCACGAAATTGCTCTTAACTTTCCTGCGACGATAGGACCGAATGAAGCGCCTACATTTACCATAGCATAAAAAATTCCGAAGCCCAGAGTTTTATTAGTCTTATCAGTTGTTGCTCTTACTGTCCCGGAAATCAATGGTTTGAAAATTCCGGCAGCAAAACCTATGCTTAACATCGTTAGTGCAATGCCCGAAAAAGATTTTGTTAAGATCAGCAAAAGAATTGCAGGAAGATATGCCAGGTAAGATACAATTAGGACTTTCTTGAATCCGTATTTATCGGCAAACGTTCCCGATATGATTGGTATTCCATAAGAGAATAAAAGAAAAATACTTTGCACAATGCCAAGCTGCGCTTTTGAATATCCGAGCGATGCCATATAAATACCGAATCCCATATAGATTCCGTAATAGGCAAACCGCTCAATTACCTCAACAGTGTTGGCAATCCAGAAGACGGGAGGGAATAAAGAGCGTTTATTTAGATCAGACATTATTTATCGTTTATATCTTATTGAGAATTGATTGTTGGATAATAATTTAACCATGAGAGACTTAATTTGAAAGGGAATAAAGCGAATTGAAAAACCGCAATGGGGCGTTGTGTGAAAAAAACTCAATAAATACCTGCTTTTTATTGGAACGTAATTAATTGTATAAAGTATAAAACACGTATTTCAACAGTGTTCATCTTCCTAACCAAAAGTATAGGAGGTTACAATGGGAACATTTTTATACAGGTATGCAGACTTAAAAAGAAAATATGAAATTTATTTCCGCGTTAGTCTCATCTTATCTTTGCTTATCCTAATTGCCGCATTTAAGTTTTCTCCGTCTTCCGCTAAGGCGGGAAAAATTAAAGAATCAGAACCGAGTATATTTATTGTTGAACCAGAAATAAACACAAGACAAAATAATGAAATACCCAAACTGCCACCCCCGCCTCAGCCGGTAATCTCAATGAATGAAGAAGTTGAAGATATTATATATCCCGAGACAATCTTAAATCAAAATGAAGAAGTTGTATCAAGACCGCCAACAAATGAGAATCACCGGATTATTGTAGAAGAAGAAGACAAAATATTTGTAGCTGTTGAAGAGTTCCCCGAAATTATCGGAGGTATCTCGACCTTAACAGAAAAACTATATTACACAGAAATCGCAAAAAGAGTTGGGATCGAAGGGAAAGTAATAGTTACCATAATTGTTGATAAGTATGGAAATGTTATAGAAGCTCAATTAGCTAAAAAACTGTTTGATGATCTTGATCAAATAGCATTAAAAGCTGTAAAGGAATTAAAATTTAAACCCGGAAGACAAAGAGGTAAACCAGTTAAAGTGCAAATGAGCATTCCGATTAGCTTTAGATTAAAATAATATTTTCATTCCACAAAAAATAATTACCTGATATGCCTAAATCCGAGTAGTTGGTTAGGTCACGC
>CAVQOL010000017.1:0-19768 GCA_963714415.1 uncultured Ignavibacteriaceae bacterium | reverse complement strand
GTCCATACATTGTATTTGGATTTGGAGGAACAGCATTTAGGTCTCAGAATTCATTTAATCCTGATTTAGATGATGAAACCTTCGGTGGTTATCAGGCTAATTTCGGACTCGGTGTGGAGTGGGGATTAGACAATTCTTTCTCATTAAAGACCGAAGCCGTTTACAGAACTGCATCAAATAATCAAATTGACGGTAATGAGAGAATAAACGAAAACCACAAAGGTTTCTTTGGTGGAAATGGTGATACTTACGGAACCTTTGATATTGGATTGGTTTGGTATTTCGACAAGGGAGATGAATCTGATCTTTGCGATAAATGCCCGGAAGGTATAAGGGAAATAATAAGAATCGATACAGTCTTTGTTAAAGAGATTAAGGAAGTTTATAAAGAAAAAATTGATACAGTAAAAATCGAAAAACCAATTTTATTTGGTGTTCATTTTGAGTTTGATAAGTATGTTTTGAGACCTGAATCTTACCCGATTCTGGAACATGCATTGGGAGTACTTAATAAATTCCCGGAAATAAGTGTAAATATCGGTGGACATACTGATAGCTTTGGAACAAATGAATACAATAATAAGCTTTCTGAACAAAGAGTAAACACTGTTTATAATTACCTCATCTCCAAAGGAATTTCACCGAATCGTATATATAAAAACTGGTTTGGCGAAGAAAATCCAATTAAAGAGAACGATACTCCGATAAATCGTGCTTTCAACAGAAGAGTTGAAATAAAGGTAATGGATTAGCCATTACTAATAAACAGTTGTTTAATCAGCGCCGGCTTTATGCCGGCGTTTTTATTTTAAAACAAAAACAATAAAGTATAAAGAAAATTATATTGTTATTTTTAGATTCATTAATACATTTAGAAATAAGGAGAATCGAAATGAGCGATTTACCAAAACAATTTCAAAAGTTTATTGAAGATTACCCTGAAGTTGCAACAGCTTATGAGCAGCTTGGTACAGCAGTCCATAAAGCAGGTACTCTTGATAATAAAACAAGAGCACTAATAAAACTTGCCATTTCAACCGGTGCTCGTATGGAAGGAGCTGTTCATTCTCATACAAGAAAAGCAATTGAAGCTGGTTTAAGCAAAGATGAAATTAAGCAGACAATTTTGCTTGCTTTACCAACCATTGGTCTTCCTTCAACTATGGCTGCTATGAGTTGGGTTCAGGATATTACTGACAGGAAAGAATAAGTTTGTTTAAAGAAAAAGTTGTCTCAGACGAAGTAAAGGGTACAGGGTACTCAATAAAATTATCATCAAAAGCAGAGAAGCTTACAGCATTGTGGGCACTGAGTGAAGCTGCTCTCGGTGGAGTATTGCATGCCTTTAAATTTCCTTTTCGCGGAATGATTATCTCAAGTGTTGCGGTTATACTCATAAGTATGATAGCTAAATTTTCAGATAAAAGAGGACAGATTCTTAAATCAACTTTCCTGGTTATAATCATCAAAGCTGTTATTAGTCCTTATTCACCTATTACGGCTTATCTGGCAGTATTTCTCCAGGGACTACTTGGTGAACTGTTTTTTCTTACAAAAAAATTCAAATTCATTTCTGCACTAATGCTTGGCATAGCAGTTTCTTTATTTAATGGCTTTCAGAAAATAATAGTTTTAACTCTTATCTACGGTGAAACATTATGGAAGACAATTAATGATTTTCTTACATACGTTGCCGAAGAATGGTTTGTCTTCTCTATAAAAGATCCTATAAATTTTAGTTCCTTGTTAATAAGTTTTTATGTCGGAATTCACCTTTTGGCTGGAATATTTGCAGGAGTTTTAGCATATCGGATTCCCAAAATTGTTGATGAAAAACTGAAAAACTCTGATTTGTTTATACCTTTAGTTGAGCAAGCAAGTCTTCAAACTAATATTAGGAAGCCCAAAAAGAAAAGATGGTTCAAGCCTTCCGCGTTAGCAATTTTTATTTTATCAGTTATAATAATTTTAATAACTTATCTTTATCCCGATTCTGATAGGTTCGACGCAAAAGCAATTCTGATTATGCTCGGCAGATCGTTACTGATTATTTTTATATGGTTCTATTATCTTGCTCCACGAATTAAGAGTTTTATCAGCAACTGTTTAACAAAAAAACAAAACAGGTATTCGAAAGACATTGAAACAATTGCCTTAGCTATTCCAACTCTAAAAATTATTACTATTTCTGTGTGGAAAGAATCATCAAAATTTAAGAGTACAAAAAGATTGAATTATTTTCTTATCACTACCCTAGTTTATCTTTTAATGGATTACAAAAAAGATGAACAGCCTTCTATTCAATGAGTTGATATTAAAAAGTTGGACTTGTTTTTTTAATAATTTATCTTGAAATGAAAATGATTTATGTTTTGCACAATTAAAATATTCGAGTTTAATTATGAGTAAAGTTTACTTTTATTTTAGATTTATTGCCATTATCGTTTCAGTACTTACAATAAGCCCTGATCTTTTTTCACAACAGGAAATAAATTTGGTTGAGGGAGTATTGGCTGATTATGACAAATGCGGATTCTTCTACGACGATGAAAAGAATTTTTGTACATCATCAATAAATAATTGGGGATACAGTTATGATAGTCTGCTTGCAGATCTTGAAATATGGAAATTAAGTCCCTATGTAAAAGTCGATTCTATTGGATTAAGCATTTTAGGAAGACCATTATGGAGATTGACAATAAGTGATGACCCCGAAAATATAATTGATAGACGGACAGTTCATGTTCATGCAAGAACTCATCCTCAGGAAACTGAAGGATTTTGGGTCACTGATGAAATGATAAAAATTCTTATATCAGAATCACCGGAAGCGCAGACTATTAGAGCAACTTGTGTTTATTATATTATACCGATGTATAATCCTGATGGTGTAGAATTAAACACTACACGTTACAATGCAAACGGTATTGACTTGGAAAGCAATTGGTACACATTTCCTAACGAAGCCGAAGTTGCAGCGCTGAAAGCAAGTTTTATAGAATTAATGGATAAACCAAAACCAATAGAAGTTGCACTAAATATGCATTCTTCTTCTTTATGTAAAAGATATTTTGTTTATCACGATTCCGTAGGAACCTCTTCGACTTTTGCTTTAATGGAACAGGATTTTATTGAGGGT
Organism: uncultured Ignavibacteriaceae bacterium; assembly: GCA_963714415.1. Lineage (GTDB taxonomy): Bacteria > Bacteroidota > Ignavibacteria > Ignavibacteriales > Ignavibacteriaceae > JAGXRK01. The sequence goes on along the minus strand of CAVQOL010000017.1, from coordinate 16,629 downwards.
ATTCGATTCTATTATCCCAATGGAATAGAGTCATGGCACTATTTTATAAGCTGGAAAACTGGAACCCCTCTTCAATATCCTGAAAGCTGGTTCTGGATAAATCACGGCGAAAACGTTATGGCTCTTACTTATGAGGATATGTATCAATGTACAGGAACCGGGAATTTTGATATCACTGCAAACGCCTTAATAAAAGGAGTTATGGATTATATGGGAATTGCTACCGGGATTAATGATTTTGCCCAATTTATCCCTGAGAAATTTGAGTTGTATCAGAATTATCCGAATCCGTTTAATCCGGCTACGGTCATAAGTTGGCAGTCTTCAATAAACAGTTGGCAAACCTTAAAACTTTACGATGTGCTTGGGAATGAAGTAGCAACTCTCATTGATGAGTTAAAACCGGCAGGAACTTATGAGATTGAATTCAATCCCAAGAATCTAAGTTCTGGAGTTTATTTTTATCGTTTGAGTATAGGAGATTATTTTGAAACAAAGAAGATGATCTATCAAAAATAATTGAAAATTAAAGAGTAAGAATTTAATTAAACAAAATTGGTTCTTACTCTTTCTCTTAATAGTACTCTCCATTATTTTTCCAGCAATAATTTTTTTCTTAATTATGTTGAAATCTCTCCAAATAAAAGATTACGCACTCATTGAATATATTCAAGTTGAGTTTGGGAAAGGCTTAAATATTATAACCGGGGAAACTGGAGCAGGCAAATCAATTTTAATTGATGCTATGAGTCTTTTACTAGGAGAACGAGCATCAACGGAAGTTGTAAGAAAAGGTGCACAGAAATCTTTTGTTGAAGGAACATTTGATGTTGATGGAAATAAAAAAGTAAAAGCAATTCTTGAGGAAAATGAAATTGAGTTTTCCACAGAACTTATTGTTCGAAGAGAAATTTCTCTTAAAGGATCTAACCGCTGTTTTATTAATGACTCCCCTGTTCCCCTGCAATTAGTTAAAGAATTAGGTGATCTTCTTGTTGATTTACACGGTCAGCATGAACATCAATCTCTTTTAAAAGTCGAAACGCATATTGATTTTCTTGATGAGTTTGCAGATAATCAAAAATTCCTTGATGAATATCAATCACTATTTAAAAAGCTAACCGATAAAAAAATTGGCTTAAATAAATTAAGAGATAAAGAAGCTTCTTTAAAAGAAAAAAAAGATGTTTATGAATTTCAAATAAAGGAAATTGATAGCGTAAATCCACTGGCTGATGAGGATGAAAATTTGAATAACGAGTTAAATATACTTGAGAATTCTGAAAAACTGCTTGAATTAAGTGCGGAGATTTACGATCAACTATATGAATCAGAAAATTCCGTTAGTGATAAACTTGGCGATATTAAACATAAATTAGAACAACTTGCTGACATTGATAAATCCGTACAAGAGCCTAAAAGCGAATGTGAATCGGCATTGTCAATAATCAAAGAGCTGGCTAAAAATATTAGAGATTATAGATCACGAATAGACATTGATCCCGATGAAGTAGAGGAAAAAAGAGAAAGGCTCGGCTCTATTAATCTTCTGAAAAAAAAATACGGAGGATCACTTCAGAGAGTGATTGAGCATCGTGAGAAAATAGGAAAAGAGTTTCAATTAGCCGAAAATTTTTCCGATGAAATTTCTAAAGTAGAAAAAGAAATTGAAGAAATAAGAGAAGTAACCGGAAAATCGGCTGAAAAGCTTTCTAACCATAGAAAAAAAATATCTCCAAAAGTTGAAAGTGAAGTAATAAAAACTCTTTCACAACTTGGAATCGCCAACTCTGTTTTCGAAGTAAAAATCACAAATATTTCATCAGATGATAACTCCGATACTTTTGTATATTTAAATAAGAAGAAACTCTTGGTTGACGAAAAAGGATTTGACAAAGTTGAATTCTATATAAGTACAAATCCGGGTGAAGATACAAAACCATTGACTAAGATTGCATCCGGCGGTGAGGTATCGAGAATAATGCTTTCGTTAAAATCAATTCTTGCTCAAAGCGATAAACTGCCTTTACTCATTTTTGATGAAATTGATACAGGTGTAAGCGGAAGAATTGCACAAAAGGTCGGCGCTGCACTAAAAAATCTTGCATCCTTACATCAAATAATTGCAATAACACACCTTCCGCAAATTGCAGGATTAGCGACACATCATTTCTCGGTTGAGAAAAAATCTGTTAAGAATCGTATGATAAGCAATATTAAAAAGCTTAGTCAGGATGAACGAATTAATGAAATAGCAAAACTATTAAGCGGTGAAATTGTTACAGAAGATAGTATTAAAGGCGCCCGTCAACTTATGCAGATTTAATTATTTTAATTTTGTTGTATTAACTATTCTCATTTTTGACAATCATCAGGCAGGTCAAATTATTTTTAAGAAGTGCACAAAATTAAGATTAATTTCCATAAACTCTTTATTTTGTCATAAATTTTTACCAAATTTAATTTACAATTAACCACATAAAGGAGCGAAAGATGAAAAAAATATTCACATTGTTTTTGATCCTGTTTGTCTCCACTATCTCAACTGCCCAATTAGAGGATCGGTTTTCAGCACTAAATGAAATTAATGCTGAAGGCTATGCAAAACCTCTGGCAACATCACTAGGTGTCGGACTCAACTCAGGTACATACTATTCAGCAAGTGTTCCTTCGTTATTCGGATTTACATTCAGCTTAAAAGGAATGTTTATTTTCATTCCGGATGATGATAAAACATTTGATCCGGTTCTTCCGGAAGGATATGAGGAGGGTTCCTCGGCTACAATTTACGGAGATAAAGGCGGTGCTTATGCCGGATATGACGGCTTCATTGTAATGCCTCCGGGAGTTGATCTTTCATCGGTTCCACTTGCTTATCCACAAGTCAGCTTTGGTTCTTTTGGCACAGAACTATTAATCAGATTTTTACCTAGCATAGACCTTGGTGAAAAAAAATTAAACTTCTGGGGTGTGGGTCTCAAGCATAATATTTCTCAATACATTCCTCTCTTCCCTGTTGATTTGGCTGCACAGATAGTCTACAACAAAATTTCAATAACAGATATTGTTGATCATAAAAATCTAGCTTTTAATGTGCACGCAAGTAAATCTTTCGGCATAATTATCCTTTACGGCGGACTGCAATATGAAAGTTCTACTATGGATCTTGAATATTCAATTGACGGCGATCCTGAAGATGCAGATCCATTATTGCGTGAAGATAAAGATGTAAAACTTTCAATTGACGGTGATAACAATTTCAGAGTAACTCTAGGAACTGCCCTCAAGCTTGCATTTTTCGCCCTTAATGTCGATTTGAATATTGGCTCACAACTTGCAGTTACAACTGGATTAAACTTTGCATTTTAAAGGAGTACAAAATGAAAAATATCGTTAAATATTTAATACTTACGTCGTTGTTTATATCTCCGATTTTTTGGAGCGGATGCGACAGTATTAACAAGCTGCCGCTGAATGTGGCTACTGAGTTTCCATTTACACTGCATGGAGCTACATTAACTCATACAGATACATTCTGTATGGATGACTCAGAAACTTACCTTGATTATCAGGGAGAGATAAGAGCACTAACATTACTCAGAGTTATTTATAGAACAGCTGATGAAATTAATTCCGTTATACCGGCCGAACTTGAAGGTACATTTGAAGTTATCATAAGGCGAGGCGATACCAATGAAACGCTGATCCATAAGATTGTTGCGGATTTCAGACCTATTGATTATAAGAAGCCAAACAAACCTTACAATTTAAAACTGACTGCTTCTGAAATTAGTGCAGTTAATGAGTTCCTAAATTCAAACAGGCAGAATAATCCATGTTTTATTGGTACCGTTAACCTGCTGGATGTACAAAACGCATCATTAGATAATACACTTATTGGAACGGTTGACGTTCTGATTGAAGCTGAGGTTGAGCTTTAATTTTAATTAGCTTAAAATCTGAATAATTCTAATCCTTCCGGCTTTCAATGTCGGAAGGATTTTTTATTTTAAAATATGAAAAATAACTGTGCTTTGTATGTTCATATTCCCTTTTGCGATCATAAATGTATTTACTGTGATTTCTATTCTATAATAACATCCGATAATGTTGATAATTTTTTATCCTCAATCAAAAAAGAAATAAAATATTTTTCTGAACAATATTCTGATGGAAGGGATTTTAGTTCAATCTTTTTTGGAGGCGGTACTCCTTCTTTGATGAACGCAAATTATATTAAACAAATTCTTAATGAACTGAATAATAACTTTTCCGTATTACCGGACGCTGAAATTACACTGGAAACCAATCCAGGAACTGTTAACTATAACAAACTGAGAGAGTTTAGACAATCCGGAGTAAACAGAATCAGCGTTGGTATTCAGTCATTTAATGAAGATGATTTAAAATTTCTAACAAGAATTCATGACAAAGAAACAGCGATTCAAACCGTTCATAATGCTTTAGATGCAGGATTTGAAAATATCAGCATTGATCTGATTTTTAATCTGCCCGATCAGACGAAAGAAAAATGGATTTCTAATCTGGATATAACTTTGTCCCTTCCGATTAAACACATCTCTGCGTACAGTTTAATTCTTGAGCAAGGTACAATACTGAATAAAATGGTCTTAGATGGAAAAGTAAAAATTCAGAATGAGGATTACGATGCTGAGCTTTATGAAATAACAATTGATCGTTTGGGAAATGCCGGATTTATTCAATACGAAGTTTCAAATTTTTCGATGCCCGAATTTGAATGTATTCATAACAAAGCATACTGGGAACATCGCGAGTATATTGGATTCGGAACCTCTGCACATTCTTTTGTTGAAGGAAAGCGCTGGTGGAATTTTTCAAGTTTAAAAAAATATATTGCAGAAGTTGAAAAGAATAATCACGCTGTAATGAATTCAGAAGTGTTAAACAAAAAACAAATACACGATGAATACGTGATGCTGGCACTTAGAAGCAAAGGACTTAATACGAATGATTACACAAACAAATTCAATAACGATTGGATAAAGAAAAATTATGGTTATTTTGAATCGTTAAAGAAAGAAAATTTTCTCGAAATAAATAACAATCTCATCAGGCTGACAAAAAAAGGATATGCGGTTTGTGATGAGATTTTAAAGAACATTTTATAAGATATTTTATGTTAAAATTAAAACTTCACTGGCAGATTATTATTGCATTCATCGTTGCAATTTTATTAGGATTAACAATACCACAATATGCTGATTATGTAAGATGGCTTGGCGATCTGTTTCTCCGTGCTTTGAAACTTATAATCGTTCCACTTATTCTTACTTCAATAGTCTCAGGTGTTACAAATATCGGAGGCGCTCAAAGTCTTGGCAGGCTTGGCTTAAAAACGATTTCATACTATTTAATGACCAGCTTGTTTGCGATAATAACCGGATTGATTTTGGTAAATCTGATTAGACCGGGTATTGGCGCTGATCTAGGATTTCAAATGGAAGTCCCGGAATTAACTGCTGTTTCCGGCGGCATAGGAAATATTGTAATGAGAATAATTCCAACAAATATTTTTACTGCTTTAGTAGAAGCCGATATGCTTGCGATAATTTTCTTTTCAATTCTTTTCGGCTACTTCATTACCAAAGTGGAAAACAAATATTCAGTTTTTATGATCGACTTATTCAATGCCAGCTTTGAAGTAATGATGAAACTTACTTCATTCATTATAAAATTTGCCCCGATAGGAATTTTAGGAATCGTTACAGGTGTAGTTGCTGACCAGGCTGCTGATAAAACAAAGCTTTTAAATATGGTTGAGCATCTTGGTATCTATATGTTGACTGTACTTGGAGGACTGACTTTTCACGCATTTGTTACTCTTCCACTGATTTTAAAATTTATTGCGAAGGTTCATCCGTTTGAACACTTTAAGGCAATGTCTCTGCCACTTATAACTGCATTCTCAACTTCTTCTTCATCTGCTACATTACCATTAACGATGGACGCTATTGAAAACAATGCGGGTGTTTCAAATAAAATTACAAGCTTCGTACTTCCACTAGGTGCAACTGTGAATATGGATGGTACGGCACTTTATGAATGTGTGGCGGCAATGTTCATTGCGCAAGCTTATGGAATTGAACTATCTTTTATTCAGCAAATGATAGTAGTAATAACTGCTCTCTTAGCTTCTATTGGTGCTGCGGGTATTCCAATGGCCGGACTAGTTATGATATCTGTTGTACTTACTGCCGTCGGTCTCCCGCTTGAAGGCGTAGGATTAATTCTTGCCGTTGACAGAATTCTCGATATGTGCAGAACTACGGTTAATGTTTTTAGTGATACATGCGGTGCCGTAACGATTGCAAAAACAGAAGGTGAAACATTAAAAGTATAGTTTTTTATTCAGAGCTTTCATTCATTCTATTCTGAACATAATTTTATGAATAACAAAATCTGTCTTATAACCGGAGCTACTTCCGGAATTGGCAAAGCGACTGCAATTGAATTAGCTAAGCTCGGCTTCATTTTGATATTGGCAGCAAGAAGTGAAAATAAAGGATTGAAACTTGTTGACAAACTGCGGAAGAAATACAAAGTTCAAGCTGAGTTTATTAAAACGGATATCTCATCATTGAAAGAGGTAAAGAAACTTTCAGAACAAATAAAACAAAAGTATGATAAGATTGATGTACTTATTAATAATGCCGGATCAAGATTTGCTGATTATAAAAAAAGTGTTGATGGCATTGAACTTACTTTTGCAACAAATCATCTGGGACATTTTTATCTATCACTCCTTTTGATTGATTTACTAAAAAAATCTTCATCTTCACGAATAATAAATGTTGCTTCATCGGCGCATTCGGGTAAATCAATTGACTTTGAGAACATCGTCAATCCAAAAAATTATAACAAAAGTAAGTCTTACGGACAATCGAAGCTTGCAAATATTTTGTTTACATATGAAATGGCAAGAAAATTATCCGGTACAAATGTTACTATAAATGCAATGGATCCGGGCGGGGTTGCAACAAATCTAGGAAGGAACAACGGAATTGTAGCCTGGGCAAAGCACTACATTTACTATTTAATAAAATTAGAATTGATCTCTCCCAAAAAAGCTGCCGAAACAATTATCTGGATGGCAACATCTAAAGAACTAAGCAAAGAATCCGGCAAATACTATTTTGACAAGAAAGAAAAACGTTCCTCCAAAGAATCTTATAATGAAGAATCAGCAAAGAAGCTTTGGAACTTAAGTTTAGAACTTTGCGGAATAGAAACTGAAAAATAAAAAAGGCGATCAACTCAGATCGCCTTTATTGTAAATCATTTTATTAGTAATGAATTACTAAACAAGTCCCTGATCCAGCATCGCATCAGCAACTTTTAAGAAACCAGCAATGTTTGCACCGTTGACATAATTTCCGGGAGTTCCATATTTCTCAGCGGTTGTAACACAAGTATCATGTATTCTGAACATTATTTCGTGTAATCTTTTGTCAACTTCTTCTCTTGGCCAGGGTAATCTCATACTATTCTGCGACATTTCAAGTCCTGATGTAGCAACACCGCCTGCATTAGAAGCTTTACCGGGAGCATAAAGAATTCCGGCTTCTGCAAATACTTTGTAACCTTCAATCGTAGTTGGCATATTAGCGCCTTCACATACGCACATACATCCGTTTTTAATAAGTGTCTTTGCATCATCTTCATAAATTTCATTTTGAGTTGCACAAGGAAGAGCAACATCAACCTTAACTTCCCATGGCTTTTTGCCGGGGAAAAATTCCACTTTAAATTCTTTTGAATAATCTTCAACTGCATCTTTATTGCTTGATCTAAGCTTCAAGAGATAATCTACCTTATCTCCTTTCACACCATCCTGATCATGAATAAAACCATCAGGACCGGAGAGAGTTACAACTTTACCACCGAGATCATTAACTTTCTGAACAGCACCCCAGGCAACGTTTCCAAATCCTGATACGGCAACTATTTTACCATCAAAAGAAGTTTTCTTTGTTTTCAACATTTCTTCTGCAAAATAAACACAGCCAAATCCTGTAGCTTCGGGACGAATAAGTGAGCCTCCCCAATTTATTCCTTTACCGGTTAACACTCCCGTAAATTCATTCTTTAATCTTTTATACTGACCGAACAGATAGCCAATTTCTCTTCCTCCAACTCCAATATCACCGGCTGGAACATCTGTATTAGCGCCAATATGTCTAAAAAGTTCTGTCATAAAGCTCTGGCAGAATCTCATAATTTCATGATCACTTTTTCCTTTAGGATCGAAATCAGAACCACCCTTACCTCCGCCCATAGGAAGCGTTGTTAAACTGTTCTTAAATACCTGCTCAAATGCCAGGAACTTCAGAATGCCAAGAGTTACAGAAGGGTGAAATCTTAATCCACCTTTGTATGGACCAATAGCGCTGTTCATTTCGATTCTATAACCGCGGTTAATATGAATTTCTCCCTGATCGTCCATCCACGGAACACGGAACATTATTACTCTTTCCGGTTCAACCATTCTTTCAAGTATTTTCATTGAACGGTACTCCGGATGACGTTCAAGAACGAGTTCTAATGATTCTAAAACTTCTTCAACTGCCTGATGGAATTCAGGTTCGTTAGAATTTTTTGCTTTGACATCAGCTAATAATTTTTTTGTATAGTCGGTCATACTAAACCTCTTTTAATGTAGTATTTAGAAAATATTCGCCGCCTTCAGACAGCGGTTAAACGTAAATGATGAATTAAATGAAAATTATCAAAAAAGACAGTTTTCAGAACTCTAATTAACAGGAGCAAAACTAATCTTAAAAAGGAAATTTGGTATAAAACAGAATAATATTTGCTCAAAGCATTAACTGCCCTAATAAAATTTTTTCTATATCAAAATTAGTAAATATTTAGCTTAAAAATAAAAGAATTTTGTCGAATTTATTGAAAATTTTAGAATTAATCCTATTTAATTTGTCAGTATTTTATTGCCTGTGATTTGGAACAGACCGTTCTTATGTTCAGAATTATTTAATTCAAAAGATCTCTTTTGCTTGTTGAAATTCAGATCGCCTTTTTAATTATCTCTTTATTATCTTGCCAAATAAAAATCAACAGGATTTATAAATGTTAAAAAAATTATTTATTGCATTTTTCATAAGCATATTTTTTATTGCATCATTATCTGCACAGACAATAAATCTTAAAATAGTTGAAACGAGTGATGTTCATGGTGCAATATTTCCTTACGATCTTAGAAACAACAGACCCTCTGCTTCTTCACTTGCTCAAGTGATGACTTATCTCAATCAGGAAAGAGCTAAAGAAAATCAGCTTATAATCCTGCTTGATAATGGTGATATACTTCAGGGAGATCCTATTGTTTACTATTACAATTTCGAAAAGACAGATACAATTCATATTTATGCTGATGTGATGAATTATATGCAGTATGATGCCGCTACAGTAGGCAACCACGATATTGAAACCGGACACAATGTTTATGATAAGTTCAATGATGAAATTACATTTCCCTGGCTGGCTGCGAATGCTGTTAACACTTCAACCAGTGAACCATATTTCAAACCGTTTACTATTATTGAAAAAGAAGGAATAAAAATCGCTGTTCTTGGGTTGATTACGCCTGCAATTCCCAAATGGCTGCCTGAAAAAATATGGGGAGGAATGGAATTTCACGATATGATAGAATCTGCCAAAAGCTGGATTACAGAAATTAAACTAAAAGAAAAGCCCGATATTATCATAGGATTATTTCACGCAGGAGTTGATTACACTTACGCGGATCAGAATGCTGATAGCTATAAAAATGAGAATGCCTCACAACTTATTGCAGAACAGGTATCAGGTTTTGATATTGTATTTGTGGGTCATGACCACTCGGGTTGGAATTTTACAGTAAAAAATCCGGATGAAAGAGATGTGCTTGTTATGGGACCGCTTGCCGGTGCACAAACTCTTGCTGTGGCAAACCTTACAATGACATTCAATAAAATATGTCAATCCTGGAGCATAGATTCTATTAAAGGTGAAATTATCAATGTAAAAGAATATGAGTATGACAATAATTTTATGCAAAGATTTTCACCTGCTTTGGAAGAAGCAAAAAATTATGTTAACAGAAAAATCGGTGAATTTGAGAAAACAATTTCTTCAAGAGAATCTATATTCGGACCCTCAGATTTTACGGATTTAATTCACACTATTCAATTTGAGCTTACCGTTGCAGATATCTCATTCACCGCGCCGCTTGCAATGAACACTCAAATAAAAGCGGGTGATGTTTTTGTAAGAGATATGTTTAATCTCTATCGCTATGAAAATTTACTTTATAAAATGCTGCTAAGCGGCGAAGAGATAAAAAAATATTTAGAATATTCTTATGGAAACTGGTTCAATCAAATGAAGGATGAAAATGATCATCTGTTAAAATTTAAAAAGGATGATAACGGAAATATCCTTTACTCGGAAAGATCGAATTCCCCTGAGCTTGAAGAAAGATTTTATAATTATGAGTCTGCTGCAGGAATAAATTATACTGTTGATGTTTCAAAACCTGAAGGACAAAGAGTTTCGATAAAAAGTCTTTCTGATGGATCGGAATTTGACCTGAACAAGTTATACACTGTTGCAATAAATTCTTATCGCGGCAATGGCGGCGGCGGACATTTAACACGCGGAGCCGGTATTCCCCAGGATGAACTTCCAAGTCGTGTCCTTGACTCAACAGAAAAAGATCTTCGTTATTACTTAATGAAATGGATTGAAAACAAAGGGACTGTTAATCCAGGTCGTTTGAATAACTGGAACGTCATTCCGGAGGATTGGTGGGAAAAAGGTAAAGCGAAGGATTATAAAATTTTGTTTAAGAATTAGCTGAATTTGATCGCTAATAAGTGATCGGTGATATATCAACACCAAATTGCATTAAAACATTAAGAAAAACACACTTCCCTAAAATTTAATATTGGATTATTAAACCACTAAGTGATTCTACCTGTCAAAGCTAGTGAAATGGAGATAATCATATAATAACCAAAAATAGGAGGTTAAAGTGAAAACTAAATTTCTATTACGAACATTTCCGATTTTTCTGATATTGATCGGAATAAACCTGTTTATCTCTTGCAGTGAAGATACAATAGTAGATCCTGCAGACAATGAACCCACAACTGACCAGGAGGCACTTGAACAGCTTGTAAATGAAGATTCGGTGATATCTTCTTTTCTGCCAAACTTTGACGAAGGCGGTGCAATGGATATTCTGGGGAAAGTTGATGTTGCCATTTACCCCTTCAGAGTCGGACACAAACTAGAATTAGTGAGAAAAAATCTTTCCATAGATATCCGGGACAGCATTGCATACGGAACATTAACAAGAACATTTAATGGCACATTATTTATCGCCGCCTCATATGATCCTAATGCATTACTTCCTGATACAATAATTACTAAACCATTCACAACAACTGTAACAAAGAACATAATTTTTAAAAAGATTGCCGATACTCCATATCCGATGCGAAACTGGATAATTGCTGCAGTTTCTCTTTCCGAAGGAAAAACACAATCAGATAATATTGATCTGAAAAAACTTACCATATTTTTAGATAACGGGGATACTTTATCAATTGAATCGCCTACAAGGTATTTTATAAACAGAAGAATTGATTGGTGGAAAAAAATTCCTATTCTAAATCCCGGAGATAGTGTTTTGGTAAGAGTTGATTTAACAAGCCTGTATGAAGAAGACGATTTAGTAACCGTTACATTTGGAGCCGACTTGCTGGGTGCACACAGGTTAAAGAAGAGATTCGAACTGATTTCTTCAACTTTCAACGGGACAAGTTATGATAAAGTTTACGAACAATACTTTAATGCTTTAAATTATCCCGGATTCTATCATGCAATCTTTAATACACTTTCTCATCCAACTTTGTTTGATGATACTGCGCCTGTTGAAATGGAATCCTGGGGATTGCCTTATTTCATTACCCCATAACATATTGTAATTCTATTTTATAAAAACCAAAACCTTCGGGATGAAAGTTCCGAAGGTTTTTTTGTTCAGCTAATTAAAATCTTTCTATTAGCATATCGGACTCAATATAATCAACTGGTAACAGCGGCATAGGTATTCCATTATTCATTATTCTGAATTTCAGATCTTTAATAAATTGATCATCTTCCAGGTCTATAAAACTTGGTATTATTGAAGGCATAAAATTGCTGAAATCAATAAAAGGTCTATCCGGCATTTCAACAATTTCATACGGCTTATTTTTTAATCCTGCTTTTTTTACTGCAATATTTATTGCAACGTCAAGTCCGCCAAGCAAATCAACCAAGCCGTTTTTTAATCCATCGGCACCGGACCAAACTCTTCCCTGTCCTATCTCATCAATTTCATCAAAAGATTTATTTCTACCTGAAGCAACCTTATTAACAAAATCTTTGTACAACATTTTAATAGCTGTTTCAACTTTATTCAATTCCTCACCTGTTAAATCTCTATCTGGCAGCATCACGCCAAGTAAAGGAATTCTTACTCCAAAATTAAGATCAGAAAATTTACCGACTTTTACGTGATCGGTTGTTAATCCTACTTTTTCATTAAACTCTTTATTGTAAGCCCAGCCTCCGATAACGCCGATTGATCCGGTTATTGTATTAGGTGCAGCAACAATTGTATCAGCGTACATTGAAAGCCAATATCCACCTGATGCTGCCACATATCCCTGCGAAACAATAACAGGCTTTTTACCTTTTGCTTTTTTCAAAGCTTCAGCAATTAAGTCAGAAGCTAATCCATCACCACCGGGAGAATCAACACGAAGAACTATTGCTTTTACATTGGAACTGTTAACAGCAGCTTCAACAAATTTTACAAGACTCCTTGCTTTAATTCCTTCATCCATTTGAGTCCCGCCAATTGCATAAATAACTGCAACAACGGGTTTGCTGCCCCAGTAATCGTCTCTTGGTAAATTGAATTCTTCAAGGGAAGAAGGTGAAACAAGGCTGGTTTTATTATTATTAAGGGACTTTATAACTTCAGAAACTTCATCCCAACGACCCAGAGTATCAACCAAACCAAATTTCAGAGCTTCATCGGGAAGAAATAATGCATATTTGTTTACAAGTTCCTCAAATTCTTCTGATGAAATTTTTCTGCTTTCGCAAATATCAGTTTTTGCAATCCGATAATATTCATCAACCAGTCTTTTACGCTGTTCCCGGTCTGCCTCGCTCATCTTATCACGCGAATATGATTCTACCGCTGATTTATATTTGAAATATCTTAATTCTGTAAATCCAATGCCAATTTTTTCCAAAGTGCCTTTGTAAAAAGTCCTTCCTAAAACGTATCCTTCAAGGGTTATATTTCCAACCGGATCAAGGATTATTTTATCTGCAACTGAGGCTAAATGATAATCATCTATGTTCAGTCTATCCGCATAGACAACTATTTTTTTACCTGAGTTTTTAAATTCTTTTAGTTTTTCTCTTATTTCCCATAGCATTTCGCGGTTAATATTTATACCGGAAAGATTTATCGCAATTCCGCTAACAGTATTATCACGCATTGCGGCATCAATTTGATTTAAAAGTTCAAATAAAGTGTTGGAATTATCAAAAAACCTGTGCCGCTGGTATTTCAGAGATCCAAAAAGATTCAGTTCTACGAACTTATCTTTAGCAAAGATTTTGGGAACGATACTTCTGTCATAAGCGCCGATTCTAATACCATAAGTATTATAAGCGTGTTTTTTATCACTATTAAAATGCGACTGATAATTCAAGCCAAAATTCCCAAAGCTGATTTGTGTTCCTATATTGAATGCCTTCCCTTCAAAATATCTTCCGATAAATCTGATACCATCGAAAGGTTCAACCGCAACACCCGAGCTCCAACGAATTTCATTTCTTATGTTGTTTTCAGTAAAAATATAATCTCCAAAAAATGCAATTACTTCATTACCAAAAGGACGAAATGCAAGACCAACAACGCCTTCTCGTTCACCTTTTATTGGAAAATTTCCGACTAATCCTAAAGAAAAATATCTGTTTAACCTTATTAAAGACCCTACAGTAAATTCATTCGCGATATTAAATTCTTCAAAATCTCCGCTAGTCCATTTATAAGCAAGCCCAAGACTGAGAGAAGGTCCTCCAAAAGCTGCAGACAGTGTATAGTTAAAAACTGAATTTGTTTTATCACCAAAGGAAACAACACTGAAACCAAAATTTGGAATGGCAGTAAATAATCCCCAATTATTTAAGTCATTGAAATCTCCACCCAGATCATTCCAGGTAAAATAAATATCCGGTTGATGAAGATAAGTGAGCACCGCCGGATTATCGTATCCATACAGACCATATTTGAGTGCACCAGCGGGTGCAAAGCTGAAATCGTTAACTTCAAAATATGAGGGATAACTTTGCTGGGATGTAATATCGGGGCAAAAATTAATGACTATAAAAATTACAATTAGTAGTTTTTTCATAATTAAGACCTTAAAAAATATATTCTATGATTGAAAACTTAATAAAAAAAGTTTCGTTAGTAAATCAAAAAAATAATTTGGAATAATGGAACTGTTTGTATCATATAGTTGTTTTATTGTGTGTTATCACACATATATTAACTAAAAATAGTATTAGGAGGAAAAATGTTACGAAAACTTTTTATTCTAACTTCAATTGCTCTTTTGAGTATAGTTACATTTACTGCTTGCAGTGAAGATGAGACACCTTTAGCTCCAGTATCACCATCAACTTCTTTAGTAAAAGTTGTTCATGCATCACCTGATGCCCCCGGAGTTGATCTATTAGTGGATGATAAAGTAGCTGGTACAAATTTGACTTATCCTAATAACACTGGTTATTTGCAGGTAAATTCAGGAACCAGAAATATTAAAGTCAATGTAACCGGTAGTTCAACAACTGTTATTGAAGCCAACCTTTCATTGATGACAAACAAAAATTATTCAATTTTTGCCGTGAATTCTGTGTCAAATATTGAAGCGATTGTTTTCGATGACGATTTAAGAGCACCTGCCAGCGGCAAAGCACATGTTAGGTTTATTCACCTTTCACCAGATGCTCCGGCAGTTGACATTACTTTATCTGACGGAACTATAGTTTTTGGAAATTACGTATTCAAGCAGGGATCAGCTTTCACACCATTGGATGCTGGAACTTATGATCTGCAAGCAAGGGTTTCCGGAACATCAACTGTTGCATTAGATTTACCAGGAATACAATTAGAAGCCGGCCAAATATACACTGTATTTGCTAGAGGTTTCCTGAGCGGATCAGGTAATCAGGCTTTAAGTGCTGAAATAATTGTTAATAATATTTAACATAAGTTCTGTAGTTTAATTATAAGCCGGATTAAATAAATCCGGCTTCTTTTATAATCCTAAAAATCCTTAATTAGAACTCTCAATTACTTTTTCAACATCTCATATTTTTTCTTTGTATAATTATATCAATACACTCACTTTATTTAATATTAGGTAAATAGAGGTACTTATCTAAAAGGAAAATTAATTACATTGATAAAAATTGATTTTTGAACAAAGTATCGAGTAAATAAATATACTTAAATTACTTTCGTAATAAATTTTAATTCAATAAAAGATAGTATTTTTGTATTAAATCAAACTGTCGTTTTTTATTACAATGTTAAAGGAGGACAAAATGTATAGGTATCTGATTCTTTTATCAGCCTCTTTATTTATTGCAGCAATTACGTTCTCAGCCTGTGGTGATGATGATCCGGTTTCATCTGAACCGGGAAAAGCAAATGTTATGGCAATTCACGCATCACCCGATGCGCCGGGAGTTGATGTCTTTGTTGATAATAACCTTAAACAGCAAGGACTAACTTTTCCAAATAACACACCATACATCGAAGTCGATGCAGGAATACGAAACATAAAAGTTAATGTTACCGGTACAGCTTTAACAGTATTTAACCAAAATCTTTCTTTTGATGCAAATAAAAATTATTCGGCATATGCAATTGATAGGGCAATAAATTTAGATGCATTACTATTAATTGATGATCTTACAACTCCAGCAAGCGGGAAATCTCATATTAGATTTATTAATCTTTCACCAGATGCTCCTGCAATTGATATCACTTTAACTGACGGAACAATATTGTTCGGAGATGTAGTATTTAAGGAAGTAATAGGCTTTACATCATTCGATGCCGGATCATACAGTCTTCAGATCAGAACAGCCGGTACTTCAGATGTCGTGCTCGAACTAGGTAATAAAACATTTGCAACCGGTAAAATTTATACTGTCTTTACACGAGGTTTTTTTGAAGAATTTGGACTTCAGCCTTTGGACGTTTCGATAATTGAGAATAACTAATATCGATTTGAAAGCCTTTACTAGCCGGATTTGAATAAAATCCGGTTTTTTATTTTTAAACAATCAATAAAGTTTTAATTTGTTTATTTTTAGAGAGTCAATCACAAATTATATATGATAGAAATAAATAACCTTCATAAAAGTTTCGGCAGTAATAATGTTCTTAACGGAGTTAATCTTAACATTGAAAAAGGAGAAACACTCGTTATTATTGGCAGAAGC
>CAVQOL010000016.1:0-13034 GCA_963714415.1 uncultured Ignavibacteriaceae bacterium | reverse complement strand
ATAACAACAGCAAATGATATTAAAAGTCAGGTTACTACGGCTTCTCAAGAAAAGCAGGTTCTGCGTTTCTCAAGGTTGAACCGTGGGTTACACTTTTTTATGATATTAAGTTTTCTAAATCTGGCTCTTAGCGGAATGACTTTAAAATTTTCTTACACCGGTTGGGCTCGATTTCTTTCAAGCTTATATGGCGGGTTTGAATCAGCAGGATATCTTCACAGATTCTCAGCTGTAATTATGGTAATTGTCTTCACTATTCATATTATTGATCTTACTAAGAACAAAAGAAAAGAAGCAGGAAGCTTTAAGGTATTGATTCTCGGACCGCATTCTATGTTGTTTAATAAAAAAGATTTAAAAGATTTTATTGGCACCATTAAATGGTTTTTAGGAAAGGGTGAGCGTCCTGATTATGGAAGATGGACTTACTGGGAAAAGTTTGATTACTTCGCAGTGTTCTGGGGAATGATTGTAATTGGCTCAACAGGATTTATCCTTTGGTTTCCAGAATTTTTCACAAATTTTATCCCGGGATTTATGATCAATGTTGCAACCATTATTCACAGCGATGAGGCATTATTAGCTACAGGATTCATTTTTACCGTGCACTTCTTTAACACGCATCTAAGACCAGAAAAATTTCCAATGGATGTTTGTATTTTTACAGGCAGAGTTCCTCTGGATGAATTTAAGTTAGACAGACCGAATGAATATAAAGAGCTTTTAGAAAAAGGTGAACTTAATAATTATCTGGTTGAATCTTATCCTCCTATTGTATTAAAGGTGATTAAAATATTCGGATGGGCAGTTCTTATCACTGGTTTCAGCATGATTATCTGGATCATATATGCAATGATCTTTGCTTATAGATAGTATACTTCATAACTTAATTAAGAAATAGTTTCATGAAGAAAATATTCCCGTCATATGTTTATAATCCAATAACCTTGACTGGTGCTGCAATTGCATCAGTTAGCTTTGGATTGGTTCTCTTCGTTTTCATTTTGGAAATTTTCAGTAGTATTGGTGATAATCCGTATATAGGAATTTTTTCGTTTATTATCCTTCCTTCCATCCTGATTTTTGGTTTGTTATTAATTGCATATGGAATCCTACGAGAAAGAAAAAGATTACGAGAAGGAAAATCTCGAGAAGGAAAACTTCCTGTGATCGATCTGAATGATCCGGCAAAAAGGGCTGCCTTTATTACATTCTTTGTTGGAACATTAATACTGTTATTATTTACTGCCTTCGGAAGCTTTAAAGCTTATGAATATACAGAAACAGATGAGTTCTGCGGAACTGTTTGTCATAAAGTGATGGAACCTGAATATACTGCTTATTTAACTTCACCTCATTCTAGAGTTGGCTGCGTTGGTTGTCATATTGGAAGCGGAACAGGTTGGTACGTAAAATCAAAACTATCGGGTGCATACCAGGTGTATTCCGTTATATTTAAAAAGTATTCACAACCAATTCCAACACCAGTAAGAGAACTTCGTCCTGCTGAAGGAACCTGCGAACAATGCCATTCACCAGAACATTTTTTCAGTCAGAAGAAAACAGAATACGCTTACTATATTTCGGACGAACAAAACACTAAATCAAGTATTAAAATGCTCGTCAAGATCGGTGGCGGAAATAGTGAATTCGGAATAGCAAGTGGAATTCACTGGCATATGAGTATAAATAATGACGTTTATTATATTTATTCCGATGGAAGACGACAGGAAATTCCCTGGGTTAAACAGATTACAAAAGATGGTAAAGAAATTATTTACAGAAACACTGAAATTGATTTTGATGAGAATAATTTTCCTGAAGAAAATTTAAGACTTATGGATTGCATTGACTGCCATAACAGACCCTCACACATTTTCCGTCAGCCGGATAAGATGGTTAATTTATATATGAACCAAAATAGAATCGACCCAACTTTGCCTTATATAAAAAGTATCTCCGTTCAGGCTCTTGAAATTCCATATTCTGAAAAAAGTGTGGCACTTGACAGTATTGAGACAATTATTAATTCATTTTATCTTTCAACTTACAGAAATGTTTATAATGAGAAGAAAGGCAAGATAGCGTCAGCTGTTAAAGAAGTTCAAAAAATTTACAGCAGAAATTATTTTCCTTATATGAACGCAAACTGGAAATCATTCCCCGATAATATTTCACACGTTTATACTCCAGGCTGCTTCCGATGTCACGATGGAAAACACGTTAGCGATGACGGAAAAGTAATTTCTCACGATTGCAATAGCTGCCATGTAATAATTTCACAGACTAATAATCTTGGCATTACAAAAACCGATCTTAATGGTTTACATTTTGAGCATCCAAATGATATCGGCTCTGATGTAGTAAATTTAATCTGCACCGATTGTCATTCAAAACAATAGAATGAGTTACTCCAGATTATGATAAATTCAGATAAACTTATAACTATCCCACGCAGAATTAAAAAATACTGTAAAGCATATATACTTTGCAGAGTATATGCCATTACACTTTTACTGGCTCTGATTTACAGTCAGTTCATTTATGGACAACCTCAAATTCCCGAGGGTTTTGTCAATATCAAAGATATAATACCCGATGTGATTTTAGACTTGCGATATACAGGTAATCATAATTTTCTTGGTGTTTCTGTTGATGGATATGAAGCAGAGAAATGCTTTATAACAAAAGAAGCTGCAGAAGCGCTGCTGAAAGTGCAAGAAGAATTGAAAAAGTTTTCTTTATCAATAAAAATATACGATGCATATCGTCCCCAAAGAGCTGTAGATCATTTTGTTCGATGGGCTAAAAATTTAGACGATACTCTGACAAAAAAAGAATTTTATCCAACTGTAAATAAAGACAGATTATTTATTGATGGATACATAGCGGAGAAATCAGGTCACAGCCGCGGCAGCACTGTTGATCTTACAATTGTTTCCATACCACTTCCCTCTCAGCATGAATTTGATATTGGAAACCAATGCGAATGTTATGAATCTGCAGAGAAAAGATTTAAAGATAACAGCATCGATATGGGAACGGGATTCGATTGCTTCCATCCTCTTTCACATACTGAAAACAAAGAACTCACTGCTCAGCAAAGAGCAAATAGAATGCTTCTTAGAACACTAATGGAAAAACACGGCTTTAGAAATTTAGCTGAAGAATGGTGGCATTTTACACTAATTAATGAACCTTTCCCAAATACTTATTTTGATTTCGAAATCAGATAGGTCAAAAATCTCTCCCTTTCTAATTAATTTCAGATTTACTGGAACAATCATAAACACCGATTAGTTAAAGCGTCAGTTTTATTAATCAATAATCCTTAAGGGAGTCTAAAATGAAATCTTTAATTGTATTAATAATAATATTCGTTTATTCTTTATCACCATTTGCTAATCAAATGCCTGATAAAAACCCGCCGAAAAAAAGTCTGGTCCAACTTGCACTGCTTTTAGATACAAGCGGTAGTATGGACGGCTTGATCGACCAAGCAAAAAGCCAACTATGGAAAATAGTAAACGAGCTTGCGAAAACTAAGAAGAACGGAAACTCTGTTGATCTTTATGTTGCGCTTTATGAATACGGCAAGCAATCAATTCCAGTTGATGAAGGATATTTAAGAAACATTGTTCCCTTCACTCAAGATCTGGATAAAATATCCGACGAATTATTTAAACTTCAAACTAACGGCGGAGATGAGTATTGCGGTAAAGTAATTTTAAATGCAGTTGATAATCTTCAATGGAACAAATCGAATGATAACCTAAAAATAATTTTTATTGCCGGTAACGAACCATTTACTCAAGGTAATGTTGATTATAAAGAAGCTTGTAAAAAAGCAATCAAAAAAGGAATTGTTGTAAATACAATATTTTGTGGAAATTATGACGAAGGTATCCAAACAATGTGGAAAGATGGTGCTGATCTCGCTGACGGCAAATATATGAACATTGATCACAACGCTGCGATTGTTCATATCGATGCTCCACAGGATGATGATATAATAAAACTTGGACAGGCATTAAATAAAACTTATATCGCTTTTGGTGATTATGGAAAAGAAAAGAAAGAACTTCAAGCAGAACAAGATGCAAACTCTATGAGCTTAAGTCCGGAAGTAATGGTTCAAAGGTCTGTTACGAAATCAGGAACACAATATAAAAACTCAGGTTGGGATTTGGTTGATGCCAAAAAAGATGGCACAATAAAAGTAGAAGATTTAAAAGATGAAGAACTTCCTGAAGAAATGAAAAAGATGACTGTTCAGGAAAGAAAAGCATATTTAGATAAAATGGAAAAAGAGCGTGAAGTTATTCAGAATAAGATTAATAAATTGAATGACGAAAGAAGTAAATACATTGCACAGAAAATGCTTGATAACCCAAACGATAACACACTTGATGCTGTAATGATAAAGACTATTCGTGAGCAGGCAAAACAAAAGAATTATAAGTTTGAATAAAAATCTCTGCGTCTTAGCGCCTTTGCGTGAAAACAAAAAAAGGTTCACGCAGAGACGCAGAGTCGCAAAGTAAATAACAATAAAACATTAATGAGATTAATATGAAAAAGATGATTTTAATAAAATATATTTTAACTGCATTATTATTTACTATGAGCACTTATGCAGATGGATTCATTGTAATTCCAAGACCGCACCCATTACCAGTTCCCTTTCCGCTGGAAGTTGTTTATCACAATGTTGATGTGAGGATTGATGGACAATTAGCAGTGACAAAGATTGATCAATCTTTCTACAATCCATCTCATCATCAGCTTGAAGGATTCTATATTTTCCCGGTTCCTAAAGGTGCAGTTATCAGCAATTTCACAATGGTAATAAACGGTAAGGAATCAACAGCTGAATTGCTTGATGCTGATAAAGCCAGAAAAATATACGAAGATATTGTGAGGCAAATGCGTGACCCGGCTCTACTTGAGTACAGCGAACAAAACATTTTTAAACTAAGAATATTCCCTATCGAACCAAGAAGTGAAAAGAAAATATCAATCAGTTACACACAGGTAATTGAATCAGACAATAATTTATTTGAATACATTTACCCGCTTAACACTGAAAAATTTTCTGCAAAGCCGTTAAAAAATGTTTCCGTAAAAGTTGATTTGAAATCCGAAAAGAAGCTTAAAAACATATACTGCCCGACACACGAAGTTGATATAGTAAACAAAAGCGATTATCATTCTATCATTTCTTACGAAGATGAAAACACAAAACCAGATATTGATTTTAAATTATATTTCTCAAAGAATGCCTCTCGTGTTGGTTTATCGGTTCTTACCTATAAAAAATATAAAGAAAACGGTTACTTTTTTCTGAGTGCTTCTCCTTCACTTGATATTGATAATTCAGGCATAGAAGAAAAAGATATCACTTTTATTATAGATGTTTCCGGCAGTATGAGCGGCGACAAACTTGAGCAGGCAAAGAAGGCACTGCTTTATTGTGTTAATAACCTTAATACGGATGATAGATTTGAAATAATAAAATTTTCTACCGAAGCTTATGCACTGTTTAAAAATCTCGAATCAGCAAATAAGAATAATAGAAAGAAAGCAAAAGATTTTATAAATGATCTTCAGGCAATCGGCGGAACAAATATTGAAGAGGCTTTTGAACTGGCATCGAATAACTATAGAAAATCCTCACGTCCTCACTTTGTTGTTTTTCTAACCGATGGTAAACCTACAATCGGTGAGACTAATGATGAAAAGCTTATCAAGGCAATTCTTAAAAAGAATAAAAGTAATTCCCGTGTGTTTACGTTTGGAATCGGTGATGAAATAAACACTCATCTTCTCGATAAGATAACTGAAGAAACAAATGCGTGGAGAACCTATGTGAGCGATGAAGAAGATATCGAAGTAAAAGTATCTAATTTTTATGATAAAATTCAATCACCGGTACTAAGTGATTTAAAGATTAATTTTGGTAACAATGTCGAAGTTTTTCAGACTTATCCAAAAGATCTTCCTGATTTATTTAAAGGTTCAAATCTTCTTGTTTTTGGAAGATACAAAGGCAAAGGTCAAGCTAAAGTTACTGTTAGCGGAAATTTGAAAGGAGAACGAAAAGAGTTCTCTACTACTGTTAATTTTTCCGGTGATGAAGTCGAATACAGCTTCATTCCTCCTATCTGGGCATCACGAAGAATTGGCTATTTACTGGATGTGATAAGACTGAATGGTGAGAACAAAGAATTAGTTGATGAAGTTACATCACTCGCAAGAGAACATGGAATTATTACTCCTTACACAAGCTATTTAATTTTAGAGGATGAACAAATTCGAGTAAGAGGTGGTCGGCTTGCTGATGTATTGCAAACACTTCCGCCACAACCGGAACTCAAAAAAGATATGGAAGGAGATTACTTTTCAATGCGGGAAAAAAGCGGAAGAAAAAGTGTAACAACAAGTGAGGAATTTCAAAACCTGAATAGCGCAGGAAATATTACTCAAACACAGCAAGGAAATGAAAGACTAAATTATGTTGACTCTAGAGGTGTTAAGCAAAATCTTACGCAGCAAGTAAAAAATGTTTCAGGTAGAGCAGTTTATCAACAGGATAAATTTTGGGTTGATAGTGAATTGCAAAAACGAGAAACGAAAAACGTAAAACGAATACAATTTAATTCTGATGAATACTTTGATCTTTTAAACAAGGAGCCTGAAACTGCACAATTCCTTGCACTTGGACAGAATGTAAGATTTTATCACAACAATGTTTTTTATGAAGTGTATGAGTGAAAAAATCAATTTTTATTGTCTAAATGGAAAAGTTGAATGATTTTACAATTACTTAATCTAAAAGATTTTAACTTTTGTTTTTCTAATTTTTAAAAATGGTTCCCGAATTTCACTTGCATACCACTTATTATAATTTGAAAGCATTTCAGGGACAACGAAACTAATCAACTCTCTGTATGCTGTAAGGATAATATTAAGCGTAAATGTGGCGATTGTAATAATATCATATCCCATTCTAATCTGATAAAATGCTGATTTCCCCCCTCCGCTATTCGCAATCCTACCTGTAATTACATCTGAAGCATGAACAAAGTCGGAACAGTTTCTATATACTACTTCATATAAATATTGATATTTTAATAAACCAGCTAACTTCTCAATGTTTTCTGCACCGCCATATAAATTATACCAAGGAGGTTTTCTATTATTTTTTTTCTTTATCCTATTATACTCTTTAATAGTTTCTAAAAAGACTGGGTTAGAAATCCATTCCTCAAGATTTTTAATTTTTGGAGCTACAATTTGATCAAGTTCTTTAGTAAATGGGTTTAGACCATCTTTGATTAAGTGGTCATCAATGATCTTTTTTTCAAATTCTTTATGTATATGAGAACCAACTTTATATTTCAAATATTCATTTTTTTTGCTGATAATGTATGAGACTAAATACGCCTTGCACCTTTCTTCGCTTCTCTCTGCTGTTATAAATTTAATATAGAGCATAGACTCGAGTGCTGCCCTCAACAAAACCTTACAAGGATCTATAGAAGATTTTTTTACCAAAATTGAAATTGAATCCACCAATTCCAAGATATGCCTTGAAAGTAAGACTAAAGGTACATCAACATCTGGTTTCTTAAATTTTGGATTATTACCTACCCAATGAACAACTTGAGTTCCATAGTTTACAAGTTCATCTAATGTTGATGAAACTAAGTCTATCAAATCACGAAATTCTTTTGGTTCGATAGATACTGGTAATATGATTTCAATAGGTTTTGTCGGCATTTATATATATTTATTGAGTAAAAATATAACATCAGATCAAAGTTTCGATTCTATGAAACTTAAAACTTCAGTCAACTTTTTCATTGCTTTATCTTTTAGCTCTGTACAAGTTTTTCTCATATCAGAATTAAACTTCTCATCTTTAATATCTTTAAGATTGATAAGCACATTGTAAATTCCACCAAGAACACCGGTGTAAGCACTTTGTGCTCCAACGCCAACATCTGTAATGGAATTTGGATTACCGTACTTTGCTACTGTCTGTGCAATTTCAATTGCCTCATAACTTAACTTTGCAGTATTTAAGTGGAACACGAACAGCCTGTTTTAATCCATTCTGCATTGCTGCTTCACGAGTCTTCTTTTCTTCCGGAGTTTTGTTTGGCAATCTGCGTGCTGACATATAATCATTAAATGCATTTGTGTCATCATCAACAGCTTTTACTAAAATGTTTTTAATTTCCTGGCATTTATCTGCAGCTTCATTAAGAATTTTATCTGTTTCAGGATCACTGCCGCGTTTATTTGCAGTTAAATTGCTAACCATAGATGATAACGCCGCACCAAGCGCTCCGGATAATGCTGCAATCGAACCGCCGCCGGGCGCAGGAGTTTCCCTTGAAACTTCATCCACAAAATCTGTTAGTTTCATTTCAACAAGTGCGGTTTCAATATTTTTTGGCAAACCCAAAACTCTATCTTCAATTTTAAATTCAGAAACATCATTTAATCCTAGTGATTGCACAGCCGTGTTTAGAATATCACGAATCGGAACTCCTGTTGAACGATGTTGTTTTCTGAGATAATGCTTTCCCGTTTCAAGCAAAGCAGGATAAGGAACCATTCCAACAATTTCGCTTCCTGTTACACGTAAACCTCTTTCAGCGGCAAGTTTTTCTGTCTCATCAAACACATGATGCGTTGATGTAACTTTATAGTTTGTTAAGATTTATTGAGATTTGAACGCGATCAAATTTTGGAACTGACCAGCCAATTGCTTTACAATGTGTAAACTTACCCGGAATTTTGACGGATTGTCCTTCTGGTTTTTGCTTATCTATTCCATTTAAATCCAGAAGCTCAGCTAAATCATAGCTATGAACATCTTTACAATGTTTGATTGTTTCATTTATTGTCTTACCGGTAAAATCACATTGTCCACAAGGATAAGAGCCTTTTTCATACTTCAGAATTTCTTCACTCTTAAAATAAAATGGTCCATTCCCTCCCTTTCGAGCTGATCTTCCCTTTTCTCTTAACTCAAATGCAATATCGGTTGCATATTTTTCTTCGCGTGTATTAAGATTAATGTTGTATGCGATGAGGAATTCTCTTACTCCAATTACGGTAGCACCTGCCTTGGCATTAAATTTAGAAGTACCAAAATCCGGTTTCCATTCAGGTTTTTTTAGTTTTTCTTCAAGTGCTTCATATTCGCCCTGTCTTACTTTTGCAAGGTTTTCTCTTTCAGGCTTTGCTGCTGATTTTTCATAAAGGTAAACAGGAATTCCAAGTTCTTCACCAACTCTTTTTGCAACTTCTTTTGAAAGCTCAATACATTCTTCGGTTGTAATTCCGCTTACAGGTACAAAAGGACAAACATCCGTTGCACCCATTCTTGGATGCGAGCCTTTATGCTTGCTCATATCAATAAGTTCAGCTGCTTTTTTAATTGAATTGAATGCAGCTTCTTTAACTCCCTTGGTGTTTCCAATAAAAGTTACAACAGTACGGTTCATATCATAACCGGGATCAACATCAAGAAGTTTTACACCTTCTACTTTTTCAATTTCATCTGTTATTTGTTTAATGATTTCCGGTCTCTGTCCTTCCGAAAAATTTGGGACACATTCAATAAGTTGTTCGTTCATTTGTTCCTCAATAAAAAAAATTTACAGGAAATTTAATACTTAAACACACTTTTAAACAGTATGATTAAAAACAAATTTAGAATAATGCACTAAAATTAAAACTTTTGTTTGGATTTCTCATCCTTAATTATAAATAAATTATATTTAAAAGGTAATTATCTGAATTTAATATGGAACGATTAGTATATAGAATTAATAAAGCTGGTTCAATCAACAACTTAAGACTAGTTAAGGAAAATTTAGCAGGTCCGGCTCAAGACGAAGTGACAATACAGATAAGGGCAATAGGGCTAAACTTTGCCGATGTTTTTTGTATACAAGGATTATATAAAGCTGCCCCAAGAGAGAATTTAATACCCGGACTTGAATTTTCTGGAGAAATCGTTGATAAAGGAGAAAATGTAAGTGAATTTAATGTTGGCGATAAAGTTATTGGAATAACAAAATTTGGCGCTTATGTAACTCATATCAATTTACATAAGAACTACTTAATTAAACTGCCTGCTAGTTGGACATTTGAAGAGGGAGCTTCTTTTGTTGTGCAGGCCCTTACAGCATACTATGCACTAGTTCCCCTTGGTAATATTAAGCATAATCAGTTTGTTCTCATTCACAGTGCCGCAGGTGGAGTAGGTATTTATGCAAACAGAATAGCAAAAAAATTTAATTGTGTGACTATTGGAACAGTAAGCTCAAAATTAAAGATTGAGAAAATAAGTAAAGAGGGTTACAATGACATCCTGATTAGAGATAAAAACTTTATTTCAAATTTAACATTATCTTTGAATGGAAATTCCTTAAATCTGATTTTAGAGTCACTAACCGGAAAATATTTCTTTGAAACATTTAAACTGCTAGCACCAACGGGAAGAGCTATAGTTTACGGTGCTGCAAATTTTGCTACGCATTCTTCTTTCCCAAATTATTTTCAAATTGCATACAGGTATTTAAAAAGACCTAAAATTGATTTGTTACAACTGATGGAGATGAATAAATCAGTTTTGGGATTTAATTTAATTTGGCTTTATGAGCAGAATGAATACTTAAGAAAACTGCTTGAAGAAATTGTTGTTATGAACCTCGAAAAGCCAATAATCGGTCAAATCTATGAGTTCAAAGACTTAGTGGCCGCAGTTAAAAAATTTCAGTCCGGACGGACTTTTGGTAAAGTAATAATCAGGCTATAAAAGTTATAATTAAATTATAGTGCTGAATAATCAATTACCAGTTTAATACTATAATTCTTTACTTAATAAAATCAAATAATAAACTTGTCAGATCTAACGGCAATAATTCTTTCTGGAGGAAAAAGCAGACGCATTGGAAAAGATAAATCTCTTTTAGAAATAAACGGTAAATCCCTCCTAGAAAGAACAATTACTCTTCTCTCGCCTATTTTCAGCAAGATTATTCTTAGTATTAGTGAAGAAAACGCTTACTCTGAATATGATCATAAAAAAGTAATAGATAAGTATAAAGGATTCGGTCCGCTAATCGGGATTTATTCTTCGCTTCTTGCCAGTGAAACGAACAAAAATTTTATTTTTACCAGTGATATGCCCTACTTGAATGAACAGCTAATCAACTTCCTTTTGGATTATCCCTCAAATAAAGAAATAATAATTCCTTTGGCTGAGGGAAAGATTCATCCATTGTGCGGGATTTATTCAAGGAGTATTCTTCCCTCATTAGAGAGCTTGATAAAAAACAATCTTCCTAAGGATTTTGTTGCTACTGAGAAAATAAAATCATTAAGTCTTAAAAATTTTCTTGATAATCAATCCGTTGAATATGTCGACGTAGAAAAAAGTTTTAAGGATTATAAAACAGAACTGTTTGTGAATGTAAATACAATCGAAGATTATGAAAAAGCCAGGCGTGATTTTGAGACAAATTGACGGAATAATAACTACCGTTTTTACTATTATTTACGGAAGTAGAAAATTAATTATTGTTAGCTTTATATAGAGTCGAAATCAAAACTAATTATTCCTTTGAACAATTTATTACATAGAATTAAAAAAACCATAATCCTTAAACTTTATTTATCAATCCTTGAAGTAAGCTTTTTAATAATTTTTCGCACCATTCTCTTTTCTCATCATCACTTTCACGATATATCACTTCATAGCGTGACATATCATTCGCCAATAAGGATAACGTATCGTCTCTTAATATGTCAAGCAAACTTTGCAGTACCTTTCCACTTATAATTTTTGACATGTCTCTACCTAAAAGTATTGCACCGCTTAGCTCATAATCCTCAGCCTGTTCAACTATATCAGGGTTGTCATATAACCTTTCCTCATTTCCAGCTTTTAAATAATTAGTAATTATTAAGTAAAGATCTTTTGCATCTTTAAGTCTTGTATCAAACGGTCTCTCATTCCAGGAAAATATCTTCAACATTACCAGACTTTCTACTGATGCCGCTTTAATTATTATTTCTGGATCAACTTGAATTAATATTTCTTCTGTATTCACAAAGGCGTCCTCAAATCCTAATATATTCATTTCCTTTTTATCTTTGTCAGGACACACAATAATATCATTATTAGTTGAGATTTCACCAAATGGGATGACGTCAATCATCATACCATTATATGTGTAGCGCTGCCATATTCTTTCATTTTTTATAAATCCTGCTTTTTCAATTTCGCCTACTAGAAGTCTGTACTCATCCTTATTCCTTACTCTAACCGCAAAATCAATATCATTTGTTGCTCTATATATTCTAATATTATATACATAGTTGAGAATAATATCCCTGACTGTTGCGCCGACTATAAAATAATCTATCTTCAGCTTATCTGTTATCTCTTTAATCTTAATTAATATTTCAAGATTAAACCTATCAATCTTCTGTGATATATCGTACAATCTCTTTTTCGTAAATTATTTTTGCAGTTTCAATGTTTCTAGGGTCTCCAGTTGCAAGAAGATCCGCATATACTAATATCGGGTTGGTTATATCTGGATTAACAAAATCTCTGAATTTCCAGAATTTTTTCATCAGCACTAAATTTCCTTGTGGATTTCTTCTTAACCTATTTCTTAATACAAACTCGCCCTGCTTGTCACCTACATATATTGTATAAATGTATGGTCGTAAATAATTAGTCATTTTCTCCGCAGCAGCCTCTCCACCCCATTGAGCATCGTAAAAATTTATATCCAGGTTTCTAATTTGATCTTCATCTGCTTCATATCTGCCAGCCAAAAACTTCGGTTTTAATTTGTCTGGATATAGTATAACCCATCGTTCCAATAACTCTTCCTTATTAATTAATCTCCCCTTATTCTCATAGTCTGGTAAATATCCCTGCTTCTCTAATTCTTTTAGCGTTATATGAACAGTACCGTGCGCAATTCCTGCTAGAT
>CAVQOL010000015.1:0-139669 GCA_963714415.1 uncultured Ignavibacteriaceae bacterium | reverse complement strand
CTTGATACAGCTTACAATTATAAGGGTATCTTTCTTGGTATAGACTCAATCCCGGGTGCAAAGAATTTGGAGATGACTTCATTTGCGCATTATATGAGTTCTCACCCAACGTTAGGTGACCCTAACACTAAAGAAGAAATGTACAACTATCTTAAGAGGTCGTGATAGATTGGGTAATTATATAGACCCTTGTACCTGGCATTATGGTAC
Source organism: uncultured Ignavibacteriaceae bacterium (assembly GCA_963714415.1). Classification (GTDB taxonomy): domain Bacteria; phylum Bacteroidota; class Ignavibacteria; order Ignavibacteriales; family Ignavibacteriaceae; genus JAGXRK01. The sequence continues at coordinate 139,459 of CAVQOL010000015.1, read as the reverse complement.
AATCGCCGGTGGTGCAAATTGTAATGAAATCAATCCTCTATTTTGGTATTCCGGTGATCCGGTAAGCTAACTATGGATGGTTAAATAATCTTCCTACTGATCAGCGACAGTTAGTTTCCTCCGGTCCATTTAAATTAGAAGTGAATAAACCTGTAGATATTATTGCAGGTCATATTGTGGGAAGAGGTACAGATGCATTAAACTCCATTACTAAAGCCAAAGATAACGCAAAGACTATGATAAACTTCACAAAATCAAATTTCAGTGATTTTACTGTTACTGATATTAAAGACCAGATTACCCTTCAGCCTGAAGAATTTTATTTATATCAGAATTATCCGAATCCATTTAACCCGAGCACGGTGATCAGTTATCAGTTACCGGTGAACGGTAAAATAACACTTAAAGTCTATGATATTTTAGGTAATGAAGTTGCTATCCTAGTCAACGAAGAAAAACTTGCTGGAAAATATGAAGTTATTTTTAATGTAGAGACGCATCGCAATGCGTCTTTAGCTAGTGGAATATATTTTTACAGATTGCAAGCCGGTAATTACATTGAAACTAAAAAGATGATATTAATTAAGTAACTATAAAATATTACTTAATCATTCTAAGGATGACAAATATGAAAACTATAATTTGTACTATCGTTATCGTAATGGCGTCTTTGAGTATTTATGCACAAGACACCTATAGAATGTGGATTAATCAAATTAATATGCCAATGAACCGTGAAGGTGTTTTGGCTGATGTTATAATTGACGGTTATGATGGTGGAAGAATTGGTGGATTAAGTGAGCCAGTATTTCTTTTCTCAGGTGGTTTTTTTCTTGGCGGTAAACACCAAGATACCGTATGGGCTAATGCAGTAGCATCTGCATCGAGAATTCAGGACTATTTGCCCGGAAATGTTGATTCCCTTTCAACAAATCCTTTATACAAAATTTATTTAGTGCGAAAAAATGATGCACCTTTTAGCACAAGCTGGCAAAACTGGAAGGATGCTGTTTCGATTGGTGCAGACTTTTATGATGGGAACAATGACGGCATTTATGATCCGGTTGATCTAAACACAAACGGTGTTTGGGACACTAATGAAGATGCACCCCCTTTGATTGGAAATGAAATTGCATTCTGCGTTTATAATGATGGCGTGGATCCTTTACTTAGAAGGTTTCAAGATGTACTTCCAAAAGGAATAGAAGTTCATCAGACTGTATTTGCTTTCATTAAAAATTACTCAACTACTCCTTTAGATCCGCTGGATTATACAATATTTGTTCGTTACAGTTTAATTAATACCGGAACTGTTGCGGAAGTGTTCGACTCAGTTTATTTCGGTATCTGGGCTGATACAGATCTTGGTGATTATGAAGATGATCTTGCCGGTTGTAATACTTCTGCTCAATCCGGTTTTATTTATAATCAGGGCACTGATGCTGAATTTGGTGTTAATCCCCCGGCACATTTTTTAACTTTCCTGCAAAGACCGTATTCATACATTCCGGGAATTTCTTTTACAGATAATAACTCCAACGGTGATTATGATGTCGGAATTGATACTCCATTAGACACGGCTTATAATTATTTAGGTGATTTACTCGGGATCGAAAGTATTCCCGGCGCAAAGAATCTGAATATGACTTCTTTCGTACATTATATGAGTTCTCATCCGACAATAGGTGATCCTGACACTAAAGAAGAGATGTACAACTACTTAAGGGGTCGTGACAGATTGGGTAATTACATAGATCCTTGTACCTGGTATTGGGGTACAATTGCCGGTGGTGCAAATTGTGCTGAAATCAATCCTCTATTTTGGTATTCCGGTGATCCAGTAAGTAATTATGGGTGGATCAATTATGTTCCGACTGATCAGCGACAAACAGTTTCTTCCGGTCCTTTTAAATTAGAAGTTAATAAACCGGTTGATATTATTGCCGGTCATATTGTTGGTAGAGGTACAGATGCATTGAACTCCGTTACTGAAGCAAAAGATAATGCAAAGACTATGATAAACTTCACAAAATCAAACTTCAGTGATTTTACTGTTACAGATATTAAAGACCAAATTACCCTTCAGCCTGGAGAATTTTATTTAAGTCAGAATTATCCAAATCCTTTTAATCCCGTTACAGTTATTCGATATTCAATTCCAAACGTAGAGACGCATCGCGATGCGTCTTTACGAAATGTGACTCTAAAAGTTTATGATATTCTTGGAAGAGAAATAACAACCTTAGTTAACGAAGAAAAACCTGCAGGTACATATGAGGTTGAGTTCAGTGCTTCAAAATTTGCTAGTGGAGTTTATTTCTACCAGTTAAAGTCCGGTAATTATATGGATACTAAAAAGATGATACTAATTAAATAGTCTTTCAAAATACTTGTTAGGAGCAGTGGTAATGAAAAATATTCTATTAGCAATAATGACAGTAATTGTCTTACTTTCTAATTCATTATTATCACAACCAATAATGGTATGGGATGAAGTGTATTCATTAGCCAACTTACAAGATCATCCCATAAAAATAATGATAGACGACAGTATGAATATTTTTATTGTTGGCCGTTCGGCAATAACTAATTACCCTCAAACAAATTTTGATGCATTAGTACTGAAATATAATGAGTATGGACTTCTCCAATGGGTAAGGACACATTCGCTCTCATACTCAGGTACAGATGGAGACTATTTTGTTAATTTAATCAAGTGCGACTCCGGGAAAGTATTAGTAGCCGGAACAATGCAAACAAGTAGTGGATTAAGAGGACTAAATATTCAGTATGGAGCATCTGGCGATACCATATGGATGAAAGATTTTGAATTCTCTTTTAGCTATTCAAACCAGATTTACGGTAATTACTTGCAAAAATATTTTATTGCTGATAAGTATTATTCTGGAAAAGGATTGGTTATTGTTTCCTACGATCGAGACGGCTCAAATGAAAGCATTAATTATAGTAATGAGTTAAGTGGTTTTATAAATAAGATTCAATTCAAAGAAGAAGAAGACTCACTTTATATTTTTACATGTTATACTAAAACTATTTCATCTAATTAGTACATTCCAGTGATTGCGAAATATGGCATACATGGAAATCTGATTTGGGAATCTAGTTTAATTGATACTTCTATATATCTTATAATACCTTCTTTCATTACCGATGACAGTTCAAACACTTACACGTTTTTTCATGAAAATAATTTACATTTCGAGAAGCTATATTTATCAAAAACAAATAAATACGGACAGATTGTCTGGACAACATCATTTGAAACAACACAATCCGAAAGTTTTGGATCTTCACACATTTTGCTAAAAGATGATGGGACGATTTATATTGTAGGAGAATATATCTTATGGAGTGGCAGCACAGGCGATTCGCAGGTGTTTTTCTTAAAATACGACAAAAATGGTAACCTTATAAATTATGTTAAAAAAGATCTTTCAGAATCCACTTACTCAGTTCAAAAAGCTGATCTCGATAAGAATAACAACCTTTATGTTTTAGTCACATCTCAAAGTATAGATTGGTTAACTAATTTTCATGTTGCAAAATTTGATTTCATGGACGAATTTGAATTTGAGATTATTTACGATTCTTACAACGAGGAACCAGTAGATTTTGCTATCATTGATGAAAATGATTTAGTTATAACAGGTAGATATAATCCACCCAATAAAACTGGAAGAATATTAACTACAAGATTCTCAGACAAAATTTCCTCAGTAATTGATTTACAAATTCCGGATAAGTACAACCTCTACCAAAATTATCCAAATCCGTTCAATCCAAGTACTATTATTAGATATTCAATCCCTAATGTAGAGACGCATCGCGATGCGTCTTTACGAAATGTGAGTCTAAAAGTTTATGATATTCTTGGTAGAGAAATAACAACGTTAGTTAACGAAGAAAAATCCCCAGGCATTTATGAAGTTGAATTCAACGCTTCAAAGTATGCAAGCGGTGTTTATTTCTATCAGCTGCTTGTCTCGGCTTTGCAAAGCAAAGACGGAAAAGCCGGAAGTTATATAGATACGAAGAAGATGATATTAATAAAATAGTTTTATACTAACTTTTTATTTAGGAGATGGGGAAATGAAAAATATTTTTAACATTCTGTTAATTACTATTTCATTAGCAACAAATAGTTTTCCGCAGGTTTCATATCCCGTTAAGTTCGATAAGCAGGATTCAACTTTAAATATTAAAACATCCTGTATCGTAAAAACTGCTAATGAAGATTTACTTTTATTCTGGTATGAACCCTTCTTTGAAAAAATATTTTACTCAAGAAGTAATGACAACGGACTGACCTGGGCTGACAAGTTATTGTATGTTGAAAACATTGGTCCTGACATTGCTTATTATGACTACGAGATAGACATGATAAAGAATTATAATGAAAGAATTTATGCTGTCCATAAACAGGGTTCTTCTCATATACTTAAATATTCAGATGACAATGGTATTTCATGGTCTGCAGGACTAATACTACGAACTCAAACTATAGATAAAAGATATTTAGTATCCGGTGCTAAATTAAACTTGCTCAACAATGGAAGATTAGCGTTAACCTATAACTATTTGAGAAAAGGAATAAATGCAATCTACAGTGATGATGGAATAAGCTGGACAGAACGTACAATAATTGATACAGAAGGAAAAGGCGGAGGCATAATACCATTAAGTGACAACCGGGATATGCTGTTTTACTCAGATTCAGTTTCAAACTATTGGAATCTTGTTTACAGAATTTCAACCGATACCGGAACTACTTGGTCAAATAAGCAAATTCTTCTCTCAAGCTCTTTTAATGATTTCAATCCGAGAGCCGTTAAAGATTTAAGTGGTAAAATCTGGATTTACTTTGAAAGAAAGGATGCAACTCTCTTTCCTGAATTTACTCAGTCGGAAATATATTATATAACAAGTACGGATAACGGAGTAAGCTGGAGTGAACCGGAAAAGTTTACAGATTATGCTGGAGAGGATTTTAAACATTCAGTGACTTTGGTTAATAATGTTCCGCTTCTGAATTTTATAAGCAGCAGGTCATTCCAGATTGGGAAAAACTATAACCAGATATTTTATGGAACAGAAACTGATATAAACACTCCTCCTTTTATAAATCATTTTAATCACGAACCAGAAATTATTCAATCAAACGAACCTGTAACAATTAGGGCTTATGCAGATGACAATTCAACAGTTGATTCAGTTAAATTATTAATCAAAAGTAATATTTATAAAATTGATACGCTGATGATGTATGATGATGGAATACATAACGATTCGCTGGCGGGAGATAACATTTACGGAATAGTTCTTAATTTCTTTGCCGGAGATGCAATTCAATACTATTTCCTGGTTTATGATGATGATTTAAATATTGCAGGAATTAATGGAGGTTATTTTTTCATTCCCCTAAGTTTTTCCACAGATAAATACAGCTTCGAGATCAATAGGTTTAAACTCCCTATCACTTATGATGGACACATTGCCGACATTCCTTTTGAAACTACAAGTCATGGTTGTTTTGATGAGGGATTAATTTTATGGTCTGCAGGATTTTACTTAAGCGGGAAAAATGGTAATGATTTATGGGGTAACGGAATCTTCTCTGCTGCAAGACATCAGGATTATCTTCCCGGCATTGTTGGATCATTTCCGAATGATCCCAAAAATCAATTATATATAGTTAAAACAAGTGACCCTCATTTTGGTGAGTCCTGGCAGAATTATAAGTATGCCGTAATGTTAGGTGCAGACTTTTATGATGGCGATAATGATGGTATTTATAATCCTGTTGATCTTAACGGAAACAGTGTTTGGGACTTAAACGAAGACAAACCCGATATACTCGGTGATGTGACTGCCTGGTGTGTTTATAATGATAATGTTCCTATACAACTACGATTGTTTAATAACATTGATCCTCTCGGAATAGAAGTTCATCAAACTGCTTTTGCCTGGGGAGATAATCTAATTGGTGATATAAAAAACATTATTTTCTTTAGATATAGATTTTATAATAAAGGAACAGTGTCTCCGCTGTTAGATTCGGTTTATTTTGGCATTATCTCAGATCCTGACCTGGGAGGATACTATGATGACTTGGTCGGAATTGATTCTGTTTTAAACTCAGCACTTTGTTATAATGATGGTTCAGATGAGGTTTATGGAGATAATCCCCCAACATTTTCAACTGCAATACTTCAGGGACCGAATTCTTTTATTTCCGGTGAAACTTTTATTGACTTAAATAGTAATGGGATTTTTGACTCAGGGATTGATACTCCTTTAGATACAGCTTATCATAACAACGGTTTGTTTATCGGTGCGCAGTCTATTCCTGGTGCAAAGAATCTAGACGCAACGTCATTTGTACACTTTATAAGTGCAGACCCTTTTATTGGTGATCCAGACAACTACATTGAATTGAGAAATTATATGCTTGGGAAAACCCGGCTTGGTTATGTGCTGGATCCATGCACCTGGCAGCTTGGTGAAGTTCGCGGAGGAGTTATCTGCAACCAGGTAAATCCATATTTCTGGTATTCCGGTGATCCTGTTACAGATTTAGGTTGGATAAATGTTTCACCCACAGACCAAAGAATGATGCTGAATGTTGGTCCCTTCAATCTAGAAGTCAATAAACCAATTGATATTATTGTTGCTTACCTTGCAGGAAGAGGAAACTCCGCCTTAAACTCTGTTTCAGAAGCAAGAAAGGTTGCTGAATATGCTCATACTTTTTATAAATCTAACTTTACTCAATTACCTTCAGATGTTGAAAATGAACATTTAATACCCGAAAATTTGCTACTATACCAAAATTACCCTAATCCATTTAATCCGACTACAAAAATAAGATACAGCATCCCATCTGTCATTTCGATCCCGACAAGTCGGGAGAGAAATCTTAATGTAACATTAAAAGTTTATGATATTCTTGGAAGAGAAATTGTTACTCTTGTAAACGAAGAAAAACCTGCGGGCAGTTATGAAGTGGAATTCAACGCTTCCAAGTATGCAAGCGGAGTTTATTTCTATCAGTTAAAGTCCGGTAATTATTTGGATACAAAGAAAATGATGCTTATAAAATAATTTATTAAACGAAGAACCTGCCTGCTCGCCTCGCCTACGACGAGTCGGAGCGGGCCGGCAGGCAGGGATGATATTAGTAAAATAGCCCTAATTTCTTTTTATTAAGGAGATGGGATAATGAAAAATATTTTTACAATTCTGTTAATTGTTCTTGCTATAACAGCAAGTAGTTTTCCGCAGTTTTCATATCCTGTTAAGTTCGATAAACAGGATTCAACTATAAATATTGAAGAATCCTGCATACTTAAAATTGCTAATGGAGATTTACTGCTCTTCTGGTTTCATTATTTTCGTGAAGGAATATTACCCTGATGAGGGAAAAATATTTTATTCAAGGAGTACTAATAACGGATTAACCTGGTCTGGTAATATTCTGTTGGAAGATGATGTATTATTACGACCCTATTTACTATGGTAATGAAATCGATGTATTATGAATGATAATGGAAGAATTTATACTGTCTATAAATTCGAAACCATTATCTATAAATACTCGGATGATAATGGTGTCTCTTGGGTGAGTAGGGAATTACCACTATATCTGATATATGGTCTTTTCGAGAATCGGAAAGTTTCAGGAGCTAAATTGAACTTACTAAATAATGGAAGATTAGCCCTAACCTATAACTATTTAAGCAAAGGAATAAATGTTATTTACAGTGATGATGGATTAAACTGGACAGAACGCACAATAATTGATTCTGAAGGAAAAGGCGGAGGAATTGTACCATTAAGTAACAACCGGGATATGCTGTTCTACTCAGATTCTGTATCTAATTATTGGAATCTTGTTTACAGAATATCAACCGATACCGGAACAACCTGGTCAAATAAGCAAATTCTTCTCTCGAGTTCTTATAATGATTTTAATCCCAGGGCTGTTAAAGATTCAAATGATAAAATCTGGATATACTTTGAAAGACAGGATGCAACTTCTTTTCCTGAATTCACTCAATCCGAAATATATTTTATAACAAGCACAGATAACGGAGTAAGCTGGAGTCAACCAGAAAAGTTTACAGATTATGCCGGCAAGGATTTTAATCATTCGGTAACTCTGATAAAATGATACTCCCCTTCTAAGCTTTGCAAGCACGAGAGATTTTCAGATAGATAAAAATTATCTGCAAATATTTTATGGTAATCAGCCGGATGTGAGCACTCCCCCTTACATTTACCATTTTTATCACGAACCTTTAGAACCGCAGTTAAACGAACCTGTAACAATCAGAGCTTATGCGGATGATGACAAAAGTGTTGACTCTGTAAAAATTATAATTAAGATTAATGCGCTAAATGTTGATACATTACTGATGCATGATGATGGAACTTATAATGATTCACTTGCCGGTGATAATATCTATGGAATAATAGTTGAAGACTTATTAAAGGGCGATGCAATTCAATATGATTTTCTGGTCTATGATGATGAGATGAATATAGCAGGAATGAATGGAAGCACCTTCTATTTACCTCTCGAGAGTAACCTTAATGGATACTGCTTTAATATTAATCGTTTCATTCTACCGATTAATAATATTGGAATTATAGCTGATGTAACAGTTGACAGCATAGATGGCGGAAGATTTGATGAGGGAACTATCTTATTCAGCGGAGGATTCTATCTTTCTGGAAAAAATGGAAACGAATTATGGGGAAATGGTGTAGTCCCTTCGATTAGACTTCGGGATTATAACCCTGGAGTTGTTGGTTCTTTTCCGGCTGATCCAAAAAATCAATTATACGTAATAAAGACGAGTGATCCTCATTTCGGTGAATCGTGGCAGAATTATAAATATGCTGTAATGCTCGGAGCTGATTTTTATGACGGAGATAAGGACGGCACTTATAATCCCGTTGATCTGAACGGAAACGGTATTTGGGATTTGAACGAAGATAAACCTGATATAATTGGTGATGTTACTGCCTGGTGTGTTTACAACGATAATGTACCCAAAGAATATCGTAATTTTCCGGATGTTGATCCTCAAGGAATTGAGATTCACCAGACTGCTTTTGCCTGGGGCGACAATCTTTCGGGAGATATCCGGAACATTATATTTTTCAGATACAGAATTCAAAATAAAGGAACTGTTACTCAGCTGCTGGATTCGGTTTATTTCGGAATATTTTCAGACCCGGATATTACAGAATACGGTGATGATCTGACCGGGATTGACACTTTATTAAATGCAGCCTTTAATTATAACAACGGTGAAGATGCAGTTTATGGAATTAATCCCCCGGCATTCTCAACTGCCATACTTCAGGGTCCGCAAGCATTTATTCCCGGTGAGACTTTTTTAGACTTAAACAGCAATGGAACATTTGATATTGGAATTGATACACCATTGGATACGGCATATAATAATAATGGATTATACATCGGTAGCGGGCAAATTATCGGCGCAAAAAATCTAAATGCAAACTCATTCATTCATTCCGTATGCTGCGATAATCTTATTGGTGATCCGGATACACATTATGAATTAAGAAATTGTGTGCTCGGCAAAACAAGGCTTGGTGATGTTTTAATACCATGTACCTGGTATATGGGTGAAGTTCGGGGAGGAGTTGACTGCAACCTGGTAAATCCTTATTTCTGGTTTTCCGGTGATCCGGAGAGTGATATCGGATGGATTAATATTGTACAGTCTGACCAAAGATTGTACCTCAATACAGGACCATTTAATTTAGAAGTAAACAAGCCTGTAGATATTATTGTTGCTTATATTGGTGCAAGAGGTACCTCGTCATTAAACTCGGTTACTGAAGCAAAAAAAGTAGCCGAGTATGCTCATACATTTTATAAAACTAATTTTACACAGCTTCCTTCAGATATTGAAAATGAATATTTAATTCCCGGAGAATTTGCTCTTTATCAAAATTACCCTAATCCATTTAATCCAAGCACGATGATCAGTTATCAGTTACCGGTGAACGGTAAAGTAACACTTAAAGTTTATGATATTCTTGGAAGAGAAATTGTTACTCTTGTAAACGAAGAAAAACCTGCAGGAACTTACGAAGTTGAATTCAAGCGCTTCAAAGTTTGCAAGCGGTGTGTATTTCTATCAGTTAAAAACCGGTAATTATATGGATACGAAGAAGATGATTTTAATTAAGTAACTATAAGTTGTAAGTGAAAAATGAAACAAAATTTTATTGTTGTTTTTTGTTTAATAACATTTTGGAGCACTGGAATTTGCCAGGAAAATTATTTTAAACGTCTTCCTGTACAAAGTGAAACCTCATCAAATACAGAAAGCTGTTTGATCTCGACAAAAGAAGGAAACGCTGATATACTACTCTATTTTTTCAGGCATAACTCGGATTTTAATTTTTACCTAAAGAACATTTTTCTGTCAGTAAGCAACGATAATGGAATTAACTGGAGCATCCCTGACAGCATAGATTATACTAATGTCACCGAGCCTGATATAAAATCAATTGTAACATGCACTGGAAGAGTATTATTAACTTATAAAGTTGCATCAAATCCCTACTATATAAGGTATTCTGATGATAATGGTGTGCTCTGGTCTGAGAGAGACACACTATTAAATCTATCGGGTACGATTAATACCTCACTTATAAACTTACCGGGAAGTAGAATTGGGTTAATTTACACCTATGGCACTATGTTAAGACTGATGTACTCAGATGATGATGGAGAGAACTGGTCCGAATCATCTCTGATATTAAATTCAGTTCAAATCGGTAGAATAATGGTTTCACAGAGCGGTGAATATTTCCTAACTATTAAAAGACCATTGGATAATAATATTTATCAGCTAAGGAGCGATGATGGAGTTAACTGGTCTGCTCCTCTGCTACTTGTTCAAAATGCTACTCAGTTAAGCCGAATAAATTGTGCCATTAATAATTCAGGTCATCTTATTGTAGCTTATGAAAAGGAAGTAGCTACACCATTCTTAGGAATTTTCCAGAAAGATATTTTTCAGTTAATCAGTACCGACAATGGCAATTCGTGGAGTCAGCCTACTCTAATAACAAAATATAAAGGTAATGATTTTAATCATCATATCTCCGCAATGAATGATCAGTTCATTATAAGTTTTTCATCCAACCGGAATAATCTAAATGATCAGCTTTATTACGGATTTCTTCTGACCGATTCCGATTTCAAAAACACCACCTGCTATCTATAAATTATATCATATACCTGAAGAACTTCTAGAAGATGAAATTGTTGCCATAAGAGCTTATGTTGATGACGATACACAAGTTCAATCAGTAAAACTGATTATAACTAAAAATAACGAAGCTCCGATTACAATAATGATGTATGATGACGGGCAGAAAAATGACTCACTTCCGAACGATAAAATTTATGGGGCTTTACTCAATATGAAATTTGTTCCCGGAGATATGATAGAGTATCATTGCATTGCGGAGGATAATTACGGCAATTTTGCAACTTCTGAAAAAATATTTTTTTATTTACAGCTTGACTCTGGAAGTCCTATATATAGATTTGAAAACAACCGTTATGAGATGCCGATAAATAATGCCGGCGTGTTTGCGGATATACTAATCGATTATCGCGATGGTGGAAGATACGATGATAAAGTAATCCTATTCTGCGGTGGATTTCTACTATCAGGATACGATAATAATTTTCTATGGGTTAACGGAGTATTCAGCGCTTCGAGACTTCAGGATTATCTGCCCGGCAACGTAAATTCTTTTACACAGGATCCAAAGAATATTATTTACATTCTTAAATCCGATGATCCACCGTTTAGTGAAAGCTGGCAAAATTACAAGTATGCAGTAATGATAGGTGCACCATTTTATGATGGTGACTTTGATTGCAAATACGTTCCTGTTGATAAAAATAATAACGGAATGTGGGATGAGGATGAAGATGCTCCTGAAATGCTTGGAGATGTTACTGCCTGGTGCGTTTATAATGATGGAGTTGATCCTTTAATCAGAGGAATAAAGGATGTTTATCCTTTAGGAATTGAAATTCAGCAAACTGTTTTTTCATTCAACTTAAATGAAAATAATCTGCCGGATGAAAAAATTTATGTAAGGTATAGAATAATAAACAGGGGAACGGTAAACGAGGTTCTTGATTCCGTAATTTTCTCTTTTTATTTGGATCCCGATATCGGATACTACCTTAATGATTTAATTGCTTGCGATACGTTGTTAAATCTTGGTTACGCCTACAGCTATGGAGATTCAGAGTTTGGTATAAATCCTCCGTCATCCGGCATAGCATTAGTTCAGGGTCCGCCTGTTTATGTACCAAATAAAACATTCATCGATAACAATGATGATGGTGTATTTCAATTGGATTTTGATACACCTCTTGATACTGCGGTTTTTAAAAATGGATCAAATATTTCAGCAGTTTTATACCCTGGTGCTCACAACCAAAACATTACCTCTTTTTTCGCAACTATTCTAAACCAAATAATAGACTTTCCACCTTACGACAAAGAAGCCCACAGAGCTTGGCAGAATAGTAGATGGACTATATATGGCGGTACTGTCGATCCTTGTACATTTGGCTTTGGAATTGTTGTTGGTCCATATGATTGCTCACAAATAAATCCACTTTTTCTTTTCTCCGGTGATCCTGTTTTACGTGACGGCTGGTTATTTGACATAACAACAGATGTAAGATTCTTATTAAGCACAGGACAATTTACTCTAAAAAAAGATGAACCTGTTGACATATGGGGAGTCTATGTTGCGGGACGCGGTGAAGATTCTCTGCTGTCAATAACAAAAATGAAAGAAAATACTTTAAGCGCTCATAGATTTTATGAGCAATTGCCTATTAATGAAGAAAGAACTCCCCACCTGTTCTTACCAAGTGTATATAAGCTATTCCAAAACTATCCTAATCCCTTTAACCCGGGCACGGTGATCCGTTACCAGTTACCGGGGAACGGTAAAGTAACACTAAAAGTTTATGATATACTTGGCCGTGAAGTTACAACACTCGTCAACGAAGAAAAACCGGCAGGCAGTTATGAGGTTGAGTTTAACGGTTCTAAGTATGCAAGTGGTGTTTATTTTTATCAGTTAAAGACCGAAAATTATTTTGAAACTAAAAAAATGATATTAATTAAATAAAAGAGACTTAAAATGAAAAATACATTAAAAATATTTCTTATCATTTTACTTTTTTCTTTTACAGTTTCCGCACAAATATCAACTCCTGTAAAATTTGAAAAGCAAAAACCTTATATGAACTGTAGTGAATCATTTCTTCTCGGATTACCCAATAATGATTTACTGATGTTTTGGGCTGAAAGCTCCACACGAATAATTTATATGTCCAGGAGTACAGATAATGGAATCATTTGGTCATCACCTGCAATAGTAGTTAATGACTCTTATATCCAGATGAATTTTGAGATTAATGCAGTCGTGCTTACATCAGGAAGAATTTTATTAACTTTTAAACGTGGTTCATACTACTGTAAATATTCTGATGATAACGGTTTTACGTGGTCGGATCATATTCGCCTCACTTCAACATATCAGGAATTTTATTCGGGGCTTGCAGTTTTAGAAAGCAGTCAAGCCGCCTTTTCTTTCAGTTATTCGTCAACTACAAATCCTAACTATACGCCCAAAGGTATTTATGTAATGTTTACTGGAGATGGAGTGACCTGGTCTTCAAGAAAACAGGTTGATCCATTAGGGTTTGAAGGTCATTTTACTTCACTTAATGATTCAATTGACGCTGTTTTTTATCACGACACATTAAATGGTGGTTCAGATATTTATTATAAAACAACTACTGACGATGGTATAACCTGGTCAACAAGGCAAACCCTTCTTTCCGATAATCTTATTGAACGAAGACCAAGAGTTATTAAAGATACCTCTGGAAAAATCTGGATTTATTATCAAAGATTTGATCAGACAGCATTTGATGAATTGTATCAATCGGAAATATATTTTATTACCAGTACAGACAGCGGTAATAACTGGAGCTTACCTCAAAAATTTACAGACTATGCGGGAGGTGATTCAAATCATACGGTAAGTCTATGGAATAATAAACCTATTATTAGTTTTATAAGCTCTAGAGATTTTCAGTTAAACCAAAATTTTATGCAGATATATTATGGAACCGAACCTGATGAATCATCTCCACCTGCCCTAATTAGTTTTATTCAAACACCGGATTCAGTTTTACCTGATCAGACCGTAAACATAAAAGCTTTTGTAGATGATGATAGTTCCGTTGATTCGGTTAAACTTATTGTAGTAATAAATGCAAAAGAAATAGACACACTGAATATGTTCGATGATGGTAATCACAACGATTCACTTGCGAATGATAAGATTTATGGAATTGATATAGGAGGATTTGATCAGGGAGATGGCGTGCAATACCATTTTCTGATATATGATAATGAAATGAAAACTGCAGGATTTAAGGGAGGAGAAATAAATATACTTCTAGATTCTTTCACTGAATATTACCGATTAGAAATAAACAGGTTTAAAGTTCCTTTTGATAATACAGGTGTAATAGCTGATGTATATATCAATGGTTCAGATGGAGGAAGATACGACGAAAAAGTTGTTTTATTTTCTGGAGGTTTCTTTATAACCGGAAAAATCGGGAATGATATCTGGGCTGTTGCAAATGCTTCTGCTTCAAGACTACAGGATTTTCAAGCCGGAGTTGTAGGTTCTTCGCCTTATGATCCAAAGAATCAACTATATCGTGTCAAAGCATCCGATCCGCATTTTAGTGAATCATGGCAGAATTATAGTTATGCAGTACAGCTCGGTGCAAAATTTTACGATGGTAACAATAATGGAATATATGACCCCGTTGACCTGAATGGAAATGGTATATGGGACTTAAATGAAGACAGACCCGATATGCTTGGTGATGAGACTCTGTGGTGTGTTTTTAATGATGGAGTCCCATCATGGTTAAGAAGATTCAGTAATATTTATCCCTTAGGTCTTGAAATAAAACAAACAGTATTTGCTTTAGGTGAAAACTTAACCGGTCCGATTGAGAATATGTTTTTTATAAGATACATAATTACAAATATTGGAACTGTTGTCCAGGAAATTGACTCCGTAATTTTTTGTGGCTGGGCTGATCCGGATATTGGAGATGCTGTAGATGATTTAGTCGGGTGTGATACTTTGTTAAATATTGGTTATGCATATAATTCGGGATACGATTCATATTATGGAATTGACGCTCCGGCAATTGGAATCTCGTTACTTCAGGGTGGTATAAGCTACATAACCGGTGAGACCTTTATTGATAATAATTATAATGAAATTTATGATACAGGGATAGACACTCCGCTTGATACAGCTTTTGTGAATAATGGTTTATTTATTGGAAGCAATATTTTCCCGGGTGCAAAAAATACAGACCAAAGTTCGTTTATTCATTACCAGGCATCTGATGCTTTTCTAGGAGACCCTAACGATGAAATCGAAACTAGATTCTATTCTATGGGTTATACACGTCTTGGTGGAACAATAAATCCTTGCACCTGGGGCTTAGGAGAAGTTCGTGGTGGTGTGGACTGTAATCTGGTTAATCCATTCTACTGGTATTCAGGGGATCCGGTAACAGATATTGGATGGATAAATACAAATCCTTCGGATCAAAGAATAATTACAAGCACGGGTACCTTTAAATTAAAAGCAAATGAACCGGTTGAACTTTGGTTTGCTTATGTGGTGGGACGTGGAGTTGACTCTCTAAACTCAGTGACAAAGATGAAAGAACACGTTGAATATGCAAACAAGTATTACAATTCTAATTTTACTTATCTCCCTTCCGACGTGATTGGATGAAACATTAATACCTGAAAAGTTTGTGCTATCTCAAAACTATCCTAATCCATTTAATCCCGTTACGGTTATTCGATATTCGATTCCAAATGTAGAGACGCACCTGCCTGCCGGTAGGCAAGGTCGCAATGCGTCTTTACGAAAAGTAACACTAAAAGTTTACGATATACTTGGCCGTGAAGTTATCACACTCGTCAACGAAGAAAAACCGGCAGGCACTTATGAAGTTGAGTTTAACGGTTCAAAGTATGCAAGCGGTGTTTATTTCTATCAGCTGCTGCCGGCTTAAAGCAAAGACGGAAAAGCCGATTATATAAATACGAAGAAGATGATATTAGTCAAGTAATGATAAGGAGCAGGTGAGAAATGAATCAATATTTTATTATTGTTTTTTGTTTAATAACATTTTTGAGCAGAGGAATCTGCCAGGATAATTATTTTAAACCGCTCCCTGGTCAAAACGAAGCATATTCAAATAAAGAAAGTGTTATCGTAACAGCAGATGAAGGAAATTCGGAAAGACTTTTATGCTTCTTTAAAATGACTTTGAACTATTATAGACATTATTTGGTCGTTACGACGAGCAATGATGGCGGTTACAGCTGGAGTGATCCCGATAGTATATATTATCTGGCTGATGATGATTCAGATATTCAGGCTTTTGTGACAAATTCAGGCAGAATTTTATTAAGCTTTAAAGGATATAGCTTACTATCTTAAGTATTCTGATGATGGCGGATTAAACTGGTCTGCAAAATATATACTTACCTGCCGGCAGAACTGCAGGCAATACCTCTTTTGTTCAATTCCCTGATAATAGAATCGGTTTCACATATATTATGTATCCGCAATTAAGAATAATTTATTCTTATGATGATGGAGTAAACTGGTCTGAATCATCACAATTATTCCCCTTCTTAGTAGATAAGGCTAAAATGATTATATCGCCTGCAGGAGAATATTTTGTTTTTTGCACCAGGCCAAATGATAATAATTTATATTACACAAAAAGCATTGATTTAATTAGCTGGTCGACTCTTGTATCCTATCGATTCCGGCAGTACAAAGATTGACAAATTTAATTGTACAATTAATAACTCCGGTCATTTTATAGTAACCTACGAGAGAAACATTCCAACCGTGTTCGAAGGAATTTTCCAGAAAGATATTTTCCAGATTGTAAGCACCGATAATGGAAATTCATGGAGTTCCCCTGTTTCTCATAACTAAGTTCAAAGGCGATGATTTTAATCATTCGATTACAAAATTTGGCGATGGACAAGTTATTACTTTTGCTTCAAGTAGAGATTCTATTATACGAACAGCTTTACTATGGATTTCTGCCTGCAGATGTGGATATAAAAACACCACCGGCTATATATCAATTTTATCACACTCCCGATGAGCCGGATGAAAATCAGCCTGTTACATTCAGAGCTTATGTAGATGACGACACAAAAGTTCAATCGGTTAAGCTGGTTACAACAAAAAATAAAGAATTGCCCATTACCAGATTGATGTATGATGACGGACTTAAAAAATGATTCCCTGTCAAATGACAATATTTTTGGAGTTATAATTCCAGGACTAAAAGCAGGCGATATAGTTAAATACTACTGCACTGCAGAGGATAATTATGGTAATCTATCAACTACCGAAGCTAAATATTTATCAAGCCCTGTCTCATTTTCTATTTCAACATATACTTTTGATAACAACAGACTGAAAATACCTATCTCACTGATTGGTAATTTTGCTGATAATATTGGAGCAGATATTGATTACGGAACGTATGATGAAAAACTAATACTCTTCTCCGGAGGTTTTGCTTTGTCTGGGTATGATAAGGATTTTCTTTGGGCAAATGCAGTACTGAGTTCAGTTAGAATACAGGATTACAAAGCTGGTTTTGTAGGAAGTTACGACAGTGATCCTAAAAACAGCATTTATATAATAAAATTATCCGATCCGGCTTTTGGCGAAAGCTGGCAAAATTACAATTACGCAGTAATGATTGGTGCACCTTTTTATGACGGCGACTTCGATGGGAATTATATTCCGATTGATAAAAATAATAACGGAATTTGGGATGAAGATGAAGATGCTCCCGAAATGCTTGGAGATGTTACAGCCTGGTGTGTTTTTAATGATGGAGTTGATACGCGTCTAAGAAAGCTTAAATAATGTTTATCCGTTGGGAATTGAAATTCAGCAAACTGTTTTTACATTCAATTTAAATGATAGGGGTGAACCTGACGAAAAAATTTACGTACGATACCGAATCATTAATCGTGGTACAGTAAACTACTGTTCTTGACTCGGTAATCTTTTCAATGTTAGTTGACCCTGATATTGGTGATTACCGTGATGACCTTGCAGGATCAGATTCACTGCTAAATCTTGTATATGCTTATAACGCAGGAAATGATACTGCATATGGAGTAAATCCCCCCGCAATTGGTACTGCAATAGTGCAAGGTCCATACGTTTATATTGCCAATGAGACTTATACAGACCTCAACTCTGACGGAGAGTTTCAGAATGGCATTGATATACCCATAGATACAGCAATTAGTAAAAATGGTTCGTTGATCCCTGCTTACATTTATCCGGGAGCTAAAAATACGGGATTATTTTCTTCATACGTACCATATGAAGATATGGCTGGTGGATTTCCAATTCTCAATTACACATTTGACAACACGTTATAACCAGCTGGCGATTAGACAAGTTCAGGTTATACTGGTTAATCCTTGTACATATCCTTTTGGTGCAGTTATGGGGGGCATTGACTGCAATAAAGTCAATCCTCTGATTTGGTACTCCGGTGATCCTGTTGGACGCGAGCTTGGATGGCTTAATATCACTTGGGCAGACAAGCTATTCTTTTTAAATACAGGCTCCCTTCACACTTAAAAAAGATGAACCTGTTGACATTTGGGGTGTTTATGTTGCCGGCACGAGGTGAAGATTCTCTACAGTCAATTACAAAAATGAAAGAAAATACTTTAAGTGCACATAAATTTTATGAGCAACTGCCAATTACCGGAGAAAGAATTCCACCGGTTCTTCCGCCAAAAGAGTATCAACTATTCCAAAACTATCCTAATCCCTTTAACCCGGGCACGGTGATCAGTTATCAGATTACCGGTGAATAGTATTAGTGACTTTAAAAGTATACGATATTCTCGGCTGAGAAGTTATTACTCTAGTTAACGAAGAAAAACCGGCAGGCAGTTATGAAGTTGAGTTTAACGGTTCTAAGTACGCCAGCGGTGTATATTTCTACCAGCTTAAAGCCGGAAGTTATTTGGAAACTAAAAAAATGATTTTAATTAAATAAAAGAGACTTAAAATGAAAATTGCATTAAAAATATTTCTTATCATTTTACTTTTTTCTTTTACAGTTTCCGCACAAATATCAACTCCTGTAAAATTTGATAAGCCAATCGAGTATATAGATAATACCTCATCATTTCTGCTGGGATTGCCAAATAATGATTTGCTGATGTTCTGGACTGAAAAACACACCGGCAGACTATTGGCAGCAAGAAGCAGTGATAATGGAAATTTATGGTCGGTGAGTGATGGTAAAAGGATCTTTATGGTACTTACAAAACCCTGAACTGAATTCAGTAATACTACCATCCGGAAGGATTTTGTTGACTTTACAACATAACGGATTACTATTACTCAATCTATTCTGATGATAACGGATTTTCCTGGTCTGATCCTTCGACAATACGAATTGGATCAACCAATATCAGAAAATCGATCTGGTATTTTTTTCCGGTCTGGCAGTATTGGAAAATGGTCAAGCCGCCTTTTCTTTTAGCCTGTCACTTATTGAATAATCCAAATTATATCCCAAAAGGAGTGTATGTTGTATTACAGCAATGATGGAATTATCCTGGTCAGAAAAAAAACAAATCGACCCTTTAGGCTTTGAAAGTCATTTTACTTCACTTAATGATTCAATTGACGCTGTTTTTTATCACGACACATCTAAATGGTGGTTCAAATATTTATTATAAAACCACAACCGATGATGGCATTAACCTGGTCAACAAGGCAGACTCTTCTTACAGGCAATCTCATTGAACGAAGACCAAGAGTTATTAAAGATACCACAGGTAAAATCAGCCTTTATTACCAGAGATTTGATCAGACTGCATTTAATGATTTGTATCAATCGGAAATTTATTTTATTACCAGTACAGACAGCGGTAATAACTGGAGCTTATCCTCAAGAATTTACAGACTATGCCGGCAGTTGATTCAAATCATACGGTAAGTCTATGGAATAATAAACCTATTATTAGTTTTATAAGCTCTAGAGATTATCAGTTAAACCAAAATTTTATGCAGATATTTTATGGAACCGAACCTGATGAATCATCTCCACCTGCCCTAATTAGTTTTATTCAAACACCGGATTCAGTTTTGCCAAATCAGACTGTAAACATTAAGGCTTTTGTTGATGACGACGGGACAGTTGACTCTGTAAAACTGGTTGTTATAAACATAAAAGATATAGACACATTGAATATGTTCGACGATGGCATTCATAACGATTCACTTTCAAATGATAAAATTTATGGAATTGATATAGGAGGATTTGATCAGGGAGATGGCGTGCAATACCATTTTCTAATATATGATGATGAAATGTATACTGCAGGATTTAAAGGAGGAGAAATTAATATACCTCTGGATTCTTTCACTGACGCCTACAGATTAGATATAAACAGATTAAGTTTGCCGTTCAACAATCACGGAATAATCGCTGATATATTATACGAGGGTAAAGACGGCGGATGGTATGATGAAGGCAGGATTTTATTTTCAGGAGGTTTCTTTATAACCGGAAAAATCGGGAATGATATCTGGGCTACGTGCCAGGCTTCTGCATCAAGAATCTCGGATTATCAACCAGGGATTGTAGGCTCTTCTACTGATGATCCTAAAAATCAACTCTATGTCATAAAGGCATCCGATCCGCATTTCGGAGAATCGTGGCAGAACTATAGTTATGCAGTACTGCTTGGTGCAAAATTTTATGATGGTAATAACAACGGAATATATGATCCGACTGATCTTAACGGAAACGGAATCTGGGATTTAAATGAAGATCGACCAGATATGCTTGGCGATGAAACACTTTGGTGTGTTTATAATGATGGAGTTCCCTCGGAGTTAAGAACATTCAGAAATATGTATCCTTTGGGAATTGAAATTAAACAAACAGTATTTGCTTTAGGTGAAAACTTAACCGGACCAATTGAGAATATGTTTTTCATAAGATACATAATTACAAATACAGGAACTGTTGTTCAGGAAATTGACTCCGTAATTTTCAGCGGCTGGGCTGATCCTGATATTGGCGATGAATTATTATGATGACCTTGTCTGGATGCGATACATCTGCTTAAATACCGGTTATGCATATAATTCAGGTTATGATGATGACTATGGAGTTAATCCTCCTGCAATTGGTATTTCATTGCTTCAGGGCGGCTTATCATACATAGCTGGTGAAACTTTTATTGATAATAATTGTAAATGAAATATATGATACGGGAATAGATGCTCCGCTTGATACAGCTTTCGTGAATAATGGTTTGTTTATTGGAAGCAATATTTTTCCGGGTGCAAAAAATACAAGCTATAAGTTCATTTGCTCACACCCAAAAATCTGATCCTTATTCTGGGAGACCCTGATAATGAAATTGAAACTAGATTTTATTCTATGGGTTATACACCGACTAGGTGAAATAATTGATCCCTGTACTTGGATCTTGAGTGAAGTTCGTGGTGGCGTGGATTGTAATCTGGTTAATCCATTTTACTGGTATTCTGGTGATCCGGTAACAGATATTGGATGGATAAACACAATTCCTACAGATCAGAGAATTATGACAAACACCGGTACCTTTAAATTAAAAGCAAATGAACCGGTTGAACTTTGGTTTGCTTATGTAGTTGGACGTGGAGTTGACTCTCTTAACTCAGTAACAAAGATGAAAGAACACGTTGAATATGCAAACAAATATTATAAATCTAATTTCACTTATCTCCCTTCCGACGTGTTTGATGAAACATTTATACCGGGAGAATTTGTACTATATCAGAATTTTCCAAATCCTTTTAATCCCAGCACTGTTATAAGATACCAGATTCCTGAAGCCGGATTAGTAACACTAAAGGTTTTTGATATTTTGGGCAGACAGGTTGAAGTATTGGTTAATGAGTTTAAGAAAACAGATGTTTATGAAGTTAATTTTAACGCATCAAAATACGCAAGTGGTGTTTATTTCTACCAGTTGTCCGCCACAGGCGGAGCCGGAAGTTATATGGAAACAAAAAAAATGATACTAATAAAATAATTTATGAAACAAAGAACTTGCGGGCCGGCCCGCTCCAACTCGTCGGAGGCGAGGCGAGCAGGCAGGAACGATATTGGTTAAATAACTGCAAAAAAATAACTAAAATGATAACTGTTGTTAAATAACAACTGTTTAGGATCAGATTATTTGAGATATTGACAAGTGAATAAAGTTTTTGTATCATTCATATGTATAAAAAGGGAAAGGGAAACAAAATGGGACGCAATATAATATTGCTGGTTGCAATGCTCCTTATAATTTCCACCTCTCTCCTACCTCAGGAAATTCATAAGAGAATAAATTTAGATGATAGGAATGAAGTTCTTTACAGAACTGATAATTCCGCATCAAATTCTCAATCTTTGTTGTTGTCTGAAAGCATCGGGATTACAACAAATTATGATTTTTGTGCAAATAATATTTACCAAACCTCAATTTTATTTGACACAACACCTTTGATGACTTCAATGATTAGACCATTTACTGGTTATCCGCCAACTCAGCGTTTAATCGTGCTTTCTGAAAAGGATGCTTACGATATTTTCATTCATAACTCTGTATTTGATTCCCCTGGTGGCTGGCCGAAAATGGATATCAATAAAACAGGTGAAAATCAGAATTTACTTGGCATACTGGACGCACAAGGAAGCAGATTAGCACTAAGATCCGGTTCAGAAAATTTTATAATAAAACCAACACCAGGTAATACTTCTTCATTTATATTTTCACACGGCAATATCTTTTTAGGTTTAATAAAAGATAGTCCTCCGGCTTTATTCTTCTACAAGAGTGAAGATCTGGGTGATAGTTATATTTTATTTGACAGTTTATTTAATTATAGCCCGTCACCAATTTTTGGATATCCGATGGACTTTGAATTTTTCAAGTCCCCTAATGAGCAGCATATTGTAGTATTGGGTGTGAATATGGCAGCAGGACATGTATATGATGGAGTTCCTGAAAATCAGGCTGATAATATATGGATTATTTATTCCGACGACTTTGGCAATACCTGGACAGGAAAGACAATTGCTGTTGATGGAAAGATAAATTCTGTCTTAAATTATCACACAGAGAACTTCGCTCCTCTGTTTGAAAATTTCGGACAGGTCAAAGGTTCGGTAACAAATGATGGTACTATTCATATTACTGCAAATGGTTATGGCGTGGTGTTAGACAGCCCGACCGGAACAAATGTAATTGCCTCTTCTTTTCCCTTCTTTACTGGAATTCTGTTTCAGAGAACTGGGTATCTGTATCGGATATTTCTATCGATAGTGTTCAGGCAATTATAGATTATTATCCCGGAAACAGTCTCGGTCAGGCATACCCTTCTATTTCGGTAAGTGAAGACGGTCAGATAATTTATATAATCTGGACAGGACCGCAATTTTCAATTACCGGTGAACTTGAAATTGACGATGATCATTTTTGGACAGATTTATATCACGCATTTTCCATTGATGGTGGCAGTTCCTGGACCTATGGCGGTAAATTAAGCGAAATGAGAAACGATATTTCAGAAAGTTGGGGTCAGGTCAGTCCGTTTTTAGAGACCATTAGCCCAAATTTATACAGGGCTCACTTTAAATTTCTTGCAGACCAAACGACCGGTTGTGCTGCCTTGGGTGAGAGCATATTAACAGACAATGAAATTATATATGGAAACTATGATATTATTGTTACTTCGGTTGATGAATTTGTTTCTGTTAGTGATTTCAGGTTAGATCAGAATTACCCGAATCCATTCAACCCCGGCACAGTAATAAGATACCAGATTCCGGAAGCCGGATATGTATCGCTGAAGGTTTATGATTTGCTCGGTCGTGAAGATGCAACACTTGTTGAGGAAGTAAAACCAGCAGGCAGTTATGAGATTGAATTTGATGGTTCGAAATTATCAAGCGGAGTTTATTTTTATAAGTTATCCGCCACAGGCGGAGCAGGAAGTTATATGGATACGAAGAAAATGATTTTAATAAAATAATACCAATTAGAAATGAACTTTAATTTAAAGTGGAGAAATTTGGTATGAAACATTCTTCGATTTTCCTTCTGTGCATTTTTAATTTAAACATTCTTGCTCAGACACAACTAGAATTGGATTACAATTCATTAGTGCTGAAAGTTGAAAATAACGGAACGCTTATGGATGGAAGGTTTGAAGAGTCAGGATTTCTATGTTGCGGTGGATTTATTCTTTCCGGATATGTAAATGATACGTTATGGGTTAAGAGTAATACAGTCAGTTTTGCTCCGGGAAATAACTTTGTCCCGGGTAATGTTGATTCCAATCAGTATGATCCCCGCTATAACATCTATTTTGTTCACAAAAATGATCCGGTTTTCGGTGCGAGCTGGCAAACATGGAAGTTCGCTGCTAACTTCGGAGCTAAATTTTATGATGGGAACAATGACGGTGTTTATGATCCCATTGATTTAAATGGAAATGGTATTTGGGATATAAACGAGGATAGACCTGATCTGATCGGTGATTTTACTGCGTGGTGTGTCTATAATGATGCAATAAATAATTCTCTGATAATTGATGAACCTTTAGGTATTGAAATCAGGCAGTCCGTTTTCGGTTATGGATGGTCTGAAACATATTTGAAAAATGTTCTATTTATAAGATATGAAATAATAAATAGAGGAAAATTTAGCTCAAATCTTGATTCAGTATACTTTTCTGCTTTTGCTGATCCCGATATAGGTTCCTATCTGGATGATCTAATAGGAGTTGACACAATTTAAATACATATTTTGTTTATAATAAAGAAGACGATTATTATTACGGAAATAATCCACGCATTTTTTACGGCACTTCTGGAAGGACCGACAGCTTATATACCCTGAAACTTTTACTGACAATACTGCAATGGAATTTTTGATTCTGGTATTGATGTTCCCTAGACACAGCAACAGAAATGGTTACTTGGAATAAACAACTGCCGGAGCTAGAATCTTGATATAAATGCTTTTAGTTCATATCACCGTTATGAACATATACCTGGCTGGCCACTTACAAAGGAAGATGTGCGCCATTTTCAGAAGGGACTGTTTAAAGGAGGCATTCTTTGTGATCCCTGTACTTATTATCCGGGCACTGTGATTGGGGGTATAAATTGTTCCGAAGTAAATCCTTTATTCTGGTTTTCAGGTGATCCAGTAACCAACACTGGTTGGATTGATACTTTGGATAATGATTACAGAACAGGGTTACATACCGGACAATTTAAACTTACTGCTGATGAACCGGTTTCAATTTTAATTGTATATTTAGTGGGCAGAGGCAACGATGCACTAAATTCCATAACTGCCAGTAATAGTATCTTGCAATACACCAGAGATTTTTATCTGAATAATTTTGGAATATCAGTGACCAGACGCAGATAATAATGAATTAGTTTTAAATGAATATAAACTATCCCAGAACTATCCCAACCCATTTAATCCAAGCACGGTGATCAGTTATCAGTTACCCGTGAACAGTGAAGTAACACTTAAAGTATACGATATGCTCGGTCGTGAAGTTGCAACTTTGTTAACGAAGAAAAACCTGCAGGCAGTTATGAAATTGAATTTGATGGTTCGAAATTATCAAGCGGTGTTTATTTCTACCAGTTGAAAGCCGACAACTATATTGACACGAAGAAAATGTTATTGCTCAAATAGTTAAAATTTATAATTGAACATTGAGCATTTATCATTGAAAATTAAAAAAGGCGATCATTCGATCGCCTTTTTTACAAAGGTTGTTCGTGTGTTAAGCAGTGAAGCGTTCCTAATCCCCAAACTAAATCCACAGCGTGAATTCCGATTACAGGTCTATCCGTAAATAGTTCACTTAATATTCCTAATGCAATTCTATCTTTCGGATCATTAAAAGTAGGAACAAGCACTGCATAATTAGAAATGTAAAAGTTTGCATAACTCGCCGGAAGTCTTTCACCTTTAAAAATCACAGGTGAAGGCATCGGAATTTCAACAACATTTAATTTTGATCCATCTTCTAACCTTGCACCATAAAGTCTTTCACGGTTTTCCATAAGCGGATTATAATTCGGATCGTTTGGATCATCTTCCATCACAGTAACAACTGTATTTTTATTTACGAATCTTGTTATGTCGTCAACGTGTCCGTGTGTATCATCTCCGGCAATACCTTTATTTAGCCAGATAACGTTTGTGACTCTCAAATACTTTTTGAAAACTTCTTCATAATCTTTTTTAGTAAATCCTGCATTACGAACCTGAACTTTATTATCCATCAAACATTCTTCAGTAGTTATTAAAGTCCCGGAACCATTGTAATCTATGCTGCCGCCTTCAAGAACCACTTCCCTGTTTTTGTGTTCAGCTTTAATCCGAGGAAGTTTTAATTCCTTAGCAATCATCTTAGGAATTTTATTATCCTTTTTGAAGTTATCATATTTAGCCCAGGCATTGAATTTAAAGTTGATGAGAATAGTTTCATTTTTTTCATTCTTAACAAATTGTGGACCTGAATCACGCAGCCAGTTTCTATCTGTCTCCAGTCTGAAGAATTCTACATTAGTTAAATCAGCCTCAACTGCTTTAAGTACTGCTTGAGCTTTTTTCTGATTTGGTTTTGATTCAACAATAATTCTTACTTTTTCAGCTCGTGAGATGTATCTTACTATTTCACCATAAACCCATGGAATTGGAGCAAACTTTCCGGGCCAGTCTTCTTTATTATTCGGCCAGCCAATCCAGGTAGCTTCGTGTTGTTCCCATTCAGCGGGTAATTTATATCTAGGTGTTTTTGTAACCATAATGATTAATAAGTTTATTGGAAGTCAAAAGTAAAAATTCAAAATTCAAAAATTATTTATTCGCTTTAGTTTTAATAATAATTGTTGCTAAAACCCTGGAGATTTCATCTGCTTCGGTTAATAATTCATCGATGTTTCTAATTTCTAATCCGTCTCTTAGTAAGCATATCCAATACTTAGTTTCGTTTGCAGATTTCAATGCGATCTCATAAAATTTAATAAAATCTTTTTTAGAATGAGCTGATTTTCCCTCAACTACATTTGCACCAATAGAAGTGGCTGATCTCAATAGCTGATCAATGATGCTCCTAAATTTCCATCCAACATCCACAGAAGAAACAAATTTTATAATTGCTATCGAATATTCATAACAACGAAATTTAATCTCTTTGGGATCTTCTTTATGATGAGATTTATTAATCAAATTAGAATTTTTCCTTTTGAAATTTGATTTTTGAATTTAGAGTTTACGACTAATCTATTAACCTTTCAGTAATGCCCCCATACGCATCAATTCTTCTATCACGTAAAAATGGCCAGTTGCGACGAATGTATTCAATCCTTTTCAAATCAACTTCAGCCATTAAAATTTCTTCTTTATCGGTTGATGCTTCAGCTAAGATAATTCCCTGTGGATCGCAGATGAATGATTGTCCCCAAAATTCAATACCGGGTGAATCAGGATTTTGTTTTTCCAAACCAATACGATTTGCGGTAGCAACATAAACTACCGTTTGCAATTGCATGTCCGCGCTGTACAGTTTGCCAGCTTTCAAACTGAGCTCTACCGTGTTCTTTTTTTTCAAAAGGATGCCAGCCGATTGCTGTGGGATAAAATAAAATACTTGCTCCTTGTAAAGCGGTTAAGCGCGCACCTTCAGGATACCATTGATCCCAGCAAATTAAAGTTCCGATTTTACCAAACTTCGTATTAAAAGCTTTAAAACCAAGATCACCCGGAGTAAAATAAAATTTTTCATAAAATGCCGGATCATCAGGAATGTGCATTTTGCGGTAAAGACCTGCTATTGTTCCATCAGCATCAATAATTGCAGCGCTGTTGTGGTAAACTCCCATAGAACGTTTTTCAAAAAAAGGTGCAATAACAACAACTTTATTTTTTGCAGCTGCCTTAGAAATTTCTTTTATTGACGGTCCGTCAATAGGTTCTGCAAGATCATAATAATCAATATTTTCGGATTGACAGAAATACTGCGAAGTAAATAGTTCAGGCAAACAGATTACCTGAGCCTTTTGTTTAGCTGCTTTTTCAATCCATTTAACTGCGTTCTTAACATTTTCTTTCGGCTTTTTTGTGAACGCCATTTGTATTACGCCGACCTTAAACTTAACCGGTAATTTTTTGCTCATTTTAATTTTCTATTCTGATTTAATGTTGAACAAAATTTTGATTGTTGACTATAAATATTTATAAATTTTAATATAATAATATTATAGTATCTTAAATTATAAAATAAAACATAGACTATAGTTTGATTTTTATATATCAAATTAAAAATTAATATCCTGTTGTAGAGACTAATTCTCCCCTTCGATTAAACTCTTTACTTCTTTCAAGAATTCCGTTTTTATAATATTCTTCCTTCATTAAAATAGCATCGTCATAATAAGTTTTAATCCAGCCGTTAAGTTTTCCATCCCAATAATTTTCCAGTCTCTCAAGCGCACCGTTACGGTAATAAGTTGTCCTGTTTCCTTCCCGGATTCCATCTTCAACATATTCGGATGATTTTATCAGTCCATTATCAAAATAGTATTTTACTTCACCCGTAATTTTATCATTCTCGTAAGTTGCAACAGATTCCAGTGCACCATTAGGATAATAGTTTAGAACAATTCCATTCCTGCGACCATTTTCAAATATAGCTTCTTCTTTAAGGACACCTGATTCATAATAAGTTTTTTCGTTTCCTCGCTTAATACCGTTAATAAAATCCGTTGATTTTTTTAATACTCCGTTTTCATAATAAGAAAAAGAACGTCCGTGAAGATTATTGTTTACGTAATTCCATTCTTCTTTGAGAAAACCGCTTTCGTAAAAAGATCTGGTTATTCCGTCTCTTACACCGTCTTTAAGAAATGTTTCCTGTTTGATAGCTTTAGTATCGTAAAAATCTCTTTCGACTTTTTCAACTGATTCAAGTTTCCCCATATAATCATAACGTGTTCGGTTTAATAATTCATCATTAATATATTCATCAAGAACACGGACTTTACCACCAAGATCATAAATTTTCAAATTTCCCTGTAACCGATCATCGATAAAAAATGCTTCAAGAGCGACACGATCTTTATGATCATGAAAAACTCTTGTTGTTCCGTGTTGCTTACTATCAACAAACTTTCTCTCTACTTCAACATTACCGGACAAATAGTAAGTTTTTGAAATGCCCTGTAAAACTCCATCTATATAATTCCATTCGCCTTGTAGCTCACCTGTCTTATAAAAAGTCCTTGTAATACCTTGCATTACGCCATCCCAATAATTTTGTTCAGCCCAAAGTTCTCCGGATTCATAAAACCATTTGGAAACACCAGACCGCATACCTTCTCTGTAATTCCAGATAATACTTACTTTACCATCTTCAAAATACCATATGGATTTACCATCCTCTTTACCATTAACGAAATCCCATTCTTTCCATAAGTTACCGGATTGATAATATTCATAGTATTTTCCATGAAGCTGATCATGCAAATAATCACCTTTGGTTTTAACAACCCCATTTGGATAATGAGTAACCTTTACTTCTCTATCTGATAGGGTTTGAGCATAAAAAAAGGCAGGAAATAAAGAGATAATTATTATTAGCGGTATAATTTTTGTTGTTATATTCATGCTATGGTTATTGTGTCATAAAAAAAAGTGCCTAAAGTTATAATAATTAACACTTAAGAAAAATTCACAAAAATAAACTTGGCATTTTTTACTATCTTTCAATAAAACCATAAAAATATTTAATAATTTGGTTAGAAAAAATTACTGTATAAGATAAATTTATGCTTTCATTTCTTAAATTATTTGATATTTTTGTTTAAGCTTTCAGGGAAGCTAAGTTGAAAATTCTTTTAATTCTGTGAGAAATAAAATAATTTAACATTCAAAAAGAGTACAATATGGCAAGGATTCTTCTTGCGGACGATTCTGAGTTAATAAAAAGCACTTTAAAGCTCTATCTTTCCAAAGAAAAACATTTAGTCTATACTGCCGAAGACGGTGCTGTAGCCATTGAAATCTTCAAAAAAGAAAGACCTGATCTAGTCATCACCGATATTATAATGCCTGAAGTTGACGGATTTGAGGTGATGAAATATATTAAAGAAAACGACCCGAACATTCCTGTAATTATGATAACAGGTGTAGGTGATACAGAATCTACAATTAAAGCTATCCAGGAAGGTGCTTACGATTATATTGAAAAACCAATAGACGTAACCAGATTTAATCAGGTTGTTAAAAATGCTATAAAGAGTAAAGAGCTTAGCGAACAACTTGCTGTTTCACTGTCAAAAGAAGAAGAGGAAGAATTTAGAGGCAAAACCAGTCTGGTGGGTAGCACTCCTATAATGAAAGAGATTTATAAGAGCATAGGAAGAATTTCCTCTTCGCGTATTACGGTTCTCATTCAAGGAGACAGCGGAACCGGTAAAGAGCTTATAGCACGAATGATTCATAACTCCGGTATTACTAAAGGTCAGCCTTTTATTGCAGTGAACTGTTCGGCATTATCCGAGTCATTGCTAGAGAGCGAATTATTTGGTCATGTAAAAGGCGCTTTTACGGGTGCTGTAAGAAACAAGAAAGGTAAGTTTGAACTTGCAGGTAGGGGAACAATATTTCTCGATGAAATCTCTGAAATATCTTATGACCTTCAGGTAAAACTTTTAAGAGTAATTCAGGAAAAAGAATATGAAAGAGTCGGCGGTGAAACGGCTGTTCCGCTTGAAGCAAGAATTATAACAGCAACAAATAAAAACTTATCAAATCTTGTGGATGAAGGAAAATTCAGAGAAGACCTTTATTTCAGATTAAAAGTTTTTAACATTACTGCTCCTCCGTTACGTGAACGAAGAGAGGACATTCCCGCTTTGGTTTTACATTTTGTTAAAAAGATAAATAAAGAACTTCATAAAAATGTAAGAAAAGTACCTTTTGAAGTTATGGAAATGCTTCAGGAACACGAGTGGGTTGGAAATGTTCGTGAATTAGAAAATACTTTAATGCAGGCAATATTACTTTCAAAATCAGATGTTATTGAACCGGATAATGTTCTTCTAAAAAAGTCAGAACAGATGAAATCATCGAATGGAACAGATATGTCTACATACAACAGGAATTGGAGTATGTCTGAGCTTGAAAAATTCCATATAGAAAATGTACTGAATGAAACAAAAGGAAATAAGCAAAGAGCTTGTAAAATAATGGGCATCTCAAAACCAACTCTTTATTATAAATTGGATTTATACGGTATTTCACTTAGAACCGGAAAAGATAAAAAATCTGATTAATTTTTCTTTTTTGTTAATATAACTTTACCCGGGGTAAATTATTTTTACTTTGCACTAAGAGATTTTCAAATAAAACCTTATATTAACGTATTATTAGCAGGTAATTTCAGTAATATTTTGGCAAGACTATTGAAATAATTAATTTAGTGAGGGCAATTTTTCCAACCTAAAACTTAAGATGAATGGATAATTTAAAAGGTTTATTAGTTTTTTACTTAGGCGATTTGGAGTTCTGTGCTGATATTAAAGATATCACTACGACTATTAAGGTTGATAAGCTCGGAAGTGATTATCCCGCCTCCAGATTGGATAATCTTAAATTGATGATCAACAAATCTGAAGTACAGATCATCAATCTTCATCAGATATTCGGAATTACATTAACCAAATTTGATGAGAATACAAGAATTTTTCTTTATGAAAAGGATAATAATCAATTTGGATTTTTTGCCGACAGTGTTTCCGAACTGCTAACAATTGACAGAAAAATTACAAAACACTTGGAATTTATTCCTCCACAGAACAACGAATTTCTTCTTTCGATTATAAAATTTGAGGGAAGGCTTCTCTACTTACCTGATTATATTAAAATAGCACAGCGCAAACTTATTCAAAAAACTGTTTAACCTAAGGATTACAGAATTTTTTCTAAAGAACCTTAACCAATTCTTCTGCCAATCACTTCAGCAATTTGTTTGATCTGCTTCATCAATTCACTAAACTGTTCAGGCAGTAAAGCTTGCGGACCATCTGATAACGCATTAGTCGGATCGTGATGAACTTCAATCAAAAGACCATCTGCATCAGCAGCAATTGCTGCTCTGGCCATAGGAATTATTTTATCCCGTAATCCTATTGCGTGTGACGGGTCTGCAATTACAGGCAAATGACTTTTTTGATGAACAACCGGTATTGCAGAAAGATCAAAAGTATTTCTTGTGGAAGTTTCAAAAGTTCTGATTCCTCTTTCGCAAAGAATAACATTTTCGTTTCCGCCGGATAAAATATATTCTGCAGACATTAACCATTCTTCAATCGTAGCAGAAAATCCGCGTTTCAATAAAACGGGTTTAGTAGTTTTACCTAACTCACGGAGCAAAGGAAAATTCTGCATATTCCTTGAACCAACCTGAAATATATCAGCGTACTTATTCACAAGTTCAAGGTGTTTTATTTCCAGCACTTCAGTAACTACCGCTAAATCAAATTCATCACCGGCAGCACGAATATATTTCAGACCTTCTTCACCTAATCCCTGAAATGAATACGGTGAGGTTCGGGGTTTAAAAGCACCGCCACGAAGAATTTTCGCACCATTATTTTTAACAATTTCAGCAATTTTAAATATTTGATCTTCATTTTCAACAGAACAGGGTCCGCTCATTACTATCACTTCATTTCCGCCAATTGTAACATCTTTAACTTTTATTAAAGTATTTTCTTTTTTGGATTTTCTGCTGGCAAGATTTATCTGATCAGTTACACGAAAAACAGACCTAACACCATCAAGCAACTGGATTTTTCGAATATCAAAATTCGGTTTAACTCCAATCGCACCGATTGCTATATAATCATCACCGCCAGACTGATGAACATCAAATCCGAAATATTCAAGCTGCTTAATTACATTTTCTATTTGTTCATCGGTAGCTGATTTGTCTAATATGACTATCACTTAAAACTCCAAAAAAATTAATGAAAACTCTTTTCGCCTGCCTTAACTTCAAAGTTAAGATGATCTTCTTCCGTTGGAATAGGACAAGTAAATAAGTCGCTGTAATCACAATAAGGATTATAAGCTTTGTTGAAATCAATTGTATAAACAAAATCTTCATCCGGTAAAAACTCAAAATCTAAATATCTGCCAACCTTATAAGTTTCATTACCGGTTGTTAAATCGGTAAACCATATGCTGTAATAAGGCTGACTTTGCTGACCAAAACTTTTATACACGTTCAACTTGTGCTTTTCACTTTCAAAATTTAGAACAACATAACCTTCTTTAATCGCTTTTCTCTGCTCGCCTTTTGTGCCCATAATAGTTATAGTATCCTGTTTTTCGTAACTGTAAAGTTTAGATTTAAATATATAATTCGTGTCAGGATCAAAATATTTAAGTTTGTCATACTTCGCATTTGGATCTCTGTTAAAAGGAGAATGCGGATCATTTTTAAGATTAAAATCCTTTTCGGCTCTTTCCATCAATAAGGTTGCCGAATAATCATCCGAAATTACCAGTTCATCTTCACTTTTTTCTGAACAAGAAAATAATATGAATGTTAATAAGATAAACAATAAAAATTTTAAAATTGTTTTTTTCATTTTTTAGATTTCTCCTCTTTCATTTTTCTTTTTATCTCACTTAGCTTATTCAGCGCTTCAATAGGTGTGAGATTATTTAATTCAAGATTATCAATTTCATCACGTAATTTGTCGTCTCGGAATTCAAATAATCCGATCTGATTATCATTTTCCAGTTTAAGTTTTTTAAGTCGCTCCTTTTTAACTTCATAAGGAGTTAACTCTTTACTTTCAAGATTATCCAGGACTTCTTTAGCACGATTAGTTACAAACAACGGTAAGCCTGCCATTTGTGCAACCTGAATTCCATAGGAGTGATCGGCTCTGCCCGGATTTACTTTATGCAGAAAAATAACTTTGTCATCATACTCACGGACTTCCACTTTATAATTTCTGATTTTAGGAAAAAGATCAGCCATTTCATTAAGTTCATGATAATGAGTTGCAAATAATGTTTTGGCTGATAGATCAGGATTTTCGTGCAAATATTCTGTAATGGACCACGCTATGGATATTCCGTCAAAAGTGCTTGTGCCTCTTCCGATTTCATCAAGAAGAATTAGACTTTTTGAAGTTGCATTATTAATAATATTTGCTGCCTCCTGCATTTCAACAAGAAAAGTACTTTCACCAGCAGCGATATTATCACTCGCTCCAACTCGCGTAAAAATTCTATCAACCAAACCAATCGTTGCCTGTTTAGCCGGAACAAAAGAACCAATTTGTGCCAGTAGTACTATCAATCCTATTTGCCTGAGATAAACAGATTTACCAGCCATATTTGGTCCGGTAAGAATTATTATTTGATGATCAGTGTTGTTTAACTTACAATCATTGGGAGTAAATTTTTCTCCCGGCGGAAGAATTCGTTCAACAACCGGATGACGACTGTCGATAATTTCAATCTCATCACTTAAACTGAGTTCGGGTTTTACATAATTATACTTAGCGGCACATTCAGCAAAGGAAATAAAACAATCCAGCATAGCAATTAATCTTGCATTATTTTGAATAGCTTCTGTTTCCTGAGCGACAATTGCTCTTATCTCATTAAAGAGCTGATACTCAAGGTCACCGATCTTCTCTTCTGCATTAAGAATTTTATCTTCATAAACTTTAAGCTCGGGAGTTATGTACCGTTCAGAATTAACGAGTGTTTGTTTTCTAATGTAAGATTCGGGAACTTTATTTTTATGAGTATTGCTTACATCAATATAGTAACCAAACACTTTATTGAAATTTACCTTGAGTGAAGAAATTCCTGTTTTTTCTCTTTCGCTTTTCTGAAGATTTGCAATCCATTCTTTTCCGTGGATTGCAATATCGCGTAGTTCATCAAGCTCAGCACTGAATCCGCTTTTTATAATTCCGCCATCCGTTATTTGATTCGGTGGATTATCAACAATAGCTTCTTCAATTTTCTCAACAATGCTGTTTAATGACTCTAAAGAAGTTCCGATCTGTTTTAAAGTACTAACCTTAAAGTTTGCTAGTATCTCTTTTAAAGAAGGAATTTTTTTAAGTGAATATTTTATGACAATAAGCTCTCTCGGAGTTGCACGCCCTGTACTTACTCGTGAAATAAGTCTTTCGAAATCACCAATTTCTTTTAGATGTTCAATAAGTTCTTTTCTGTATCTTTTTTCTTTAAGAAGTTCCTCAACACTTTCCTGACGTTTAAGAATCGGATCAAGATTTCTTAAGGGAGCAGAAATCCATTTCTTTAACAGCCTTCCACCCATTGCAGTTTCAGTATTGTCCAGAATCGAAATCAACGATCCTTCCCTGCCGCCATCCTGCATAGTATAAATAATTTCAAGATTTCGTTTTGTTGAATGATCAAGAATCATATACTCGGATGGATTATAAACTGAAAGCTTATTAAGATGAGAAAGATTTGATTTTTGTGTATCCTGCAGATAATTAAGAACTGCACCTGCCGCCATCAATCCTGCAGAAAGACTCTCTACTCCAAATCCTTTTAGTGTTACAGTTTTAAAGTGATTGAGTAAAAGTTCTTTTGCATAATCGAAATTGAAAATCCAGTCATCCATTCTGGATATTCGAATAGAAGAATTAAGTCTGCTGATAACAGGTGAAAGATTATCTTTATCTTTTCTTTGAATTAAAATTTCTGAAGGTAAAATTAATTCAATCTGTTCACCCAGTCTTTTTGAAGAAACTTCATAAGTATGAAAGTCACCTGTGGAAATATCACAAAAAGAAATCCCGGCAAGTTCATCAACAATACAAATTGCCATCAGGTAATTGTTCTTTTTATGATCGAGTAGTTTATCGGATAAAGTAACACCGGGAGTAACCACTTCAATTACTTCACGTTTGACAAGTCCTTTTGCGAACTTCGGATTTTCAACCTGTTCACAAATTGCAACTCTGTAACCGGCACGGACTAATTTTGGCAGATAAGTATCTATTGCGTGGAATGGAAATCCTGCAAGCGGAACATTTTCAGCAGCACCATTAGCTCTTTTTGTTAAAGTAATTCCCAGAACTTTGGATGCCGTTTTTGCATCTTCTTCAAAAGTCTCAAAAAAATCGCCAACCCTGAATAGTAAAATAGTATCCGGATTAGCTTCCTTAATTCTTAAATATTGAGCCATTAAAGGCGTTTGTTGAGTATCAGTTTTCATTATGAGAAACAAAAATACCCTCTTATGTTAAGAATTTCAATTTATTTTATGCGCAAAGACTTAAGTGAAAATTATTCTCTCT
Source organism: uncultured Ignavibacteriaceae bacterium (assembly GCA_963714415.1). Lineage (GTDB taxonomy): Bacteria > Bacteroidota > Ignavibacteria > Ignavibacteriales > Ignavibacteriaceae > JAGXRK01. The sequence goes on along the minus strand of CAVQOL010000015.1, from coordinate 102,759 downwards.
AAATAAGTCATATTTGTTGAAAAGACTGTCAATTTTTATGTATTCAAGGCAGAATGCCCCTCAAATTGAGAGTTATTCTATACGAATTCCATTCTGTCAGAAAATTACTTTTCGGCAAGTTTTTTTGTGAGTTATTGATAGCAATACAACTAGCACTACTGCTAAGATAGTTCTATACATTATTCAATGGGAGTTAATTTCAATAAAGACAAAATCCGGAGCGGGTTCGAGTACGGCTTATCATCGCTGTTTGAAATGCCGAAATTATTAATAAATGGTTTTACAGATCCTTTTATTTATTAACTCACCTTCCGCAAGATGTCATTCCGGCGAATGAAATGAGTTCGAATCTTTGAGTTTAGAGTATATTTCAGATTCTGGACAAGTTCGTCAGAACTCCGTTTCTGCCGGAACGAGCCAGAATGACTGGATTATAGTTATGTTTCGTAAGGTAAGTTATTAGATTTTTTTATTGAGATTTATATCTTTCTGCAAGAATAGAAAGATTTTGGCTAACATCATCCATTTGTAGCTCTCAGATTTTCAATTGTTAATTTAGAAATGCTGCCCTGCTCCTGAACTTCAAGTTCTATTAACAATAAACCATTCATAAAATTGCCAAAAACATCCTGACATTTACTTATTGCATCAATGGACTGATTTATTTTTGTTTCCCTTAATTCAAGATCCATCTTTCTCTTTTCAAACTTTTCATATCGATTTAGAAATAGTAAGGATATCATTGACGCAATAAATGAAAGGAAAATTACTGTAAATAAATGTATCGAAAAATATTTACATTGCCCTTCCATCAACAGATGGACTGAAGCCTGATCGATTGAAATAATTGCCGCTGTAACAATAAATGTTATTATAAAAAATTTTATTCGCCTCATGAATGCTCCCTCCTGAAATTATCACACCTGAAATAGTAAGAGGTGTGTCACATTGTACTGCTATAAAACCATATTCGACTACCAGGCGTATCCAATATCGAACCTTAATGCAGGTGCTGTTCCATCTAATTTATCAAAATCGTCATCATCACCGGAAAAGAAATAATAATCAATACCAATACCAAGACCAATTGCAAACTGGTCGCCCGGGAACCATTGCCAACCAATTAAACCGCCAACGGAGGTTATTGAGACGGATTCATCACTATCGTCACTTGATAGATTATTGTATGAAATATTTGGAGCTAAATAAAATCCCCGCAAATTTTTTCCCGTTGGATAAAATCTTGCTTCCGCATTTAAGCCGAATCCATTTAGACCTGATATTGTAGGCATCTGGAGACCAAAGCCAAGTGCAGATCCCTTCGCCCAGTTTATGAAAGTACGAAATATTGTAGAATAGTAAAAACTTTAACGGATTGATGATTATCAGGTTGTTTCGTGGTGTTATATCTTCGGATTGAGAAATAACTACTGCTTCGGTATATATTGTATCACCGGTTTCAGGATCAATAGTCCATTTTTTTTCATCTGTACGCTCTTGCCCAAAAGCAGATGAAAACACTGCAAGACCAATCAACAAGGATAGTAATAGAGTTTTCATTGTTATTTTCTCCTGTAGAATATTTGTTATTAAAATTTACGAAAAAATATATTACAATTGGTATGCCACTCAAAGAATAAACTGATGAACGGTTAGTGATTCAATTACAGATTTATTTCTGTGCTTTTATATAAACTATAGTATACAGCAAATGCTTTGTGTATAGTACAAAATTATTATTAACAAATGTATATAATGGTTTTACCAATAAGCGGCACTGCCCATCTCGTAACCTAATGGACTATTTCCCATAAATTTATTTTGTAATGGACTACTTCAATAACATCATCTTACGGCTTTGAACAAAGTCATTTACGTGTAACGAATAAAAATAAACACCTGATGCTAGACGTTTCCTACTGGCCTGCAGGTTCCGGATGCCGGATGCCAGTCCGCCGTTGGCGGAGAATTCCACTTCATATTCTCCTGCGGGCAACTCTTCATCAACAAGAGTTGCAACTTCATTTCCGAGAACATCGTAAACTCTTAGGGTTACGTTTCTCGTCTCTCGTCTATCATCTTGCGGAACGGTAAATCGTATCTTCGTGCCTGGATTAAACGGATTTGGATAGTTTTGCTCTAAAACAAATGATGACGGTATTTTATTGTCAATTTGTTCAATTGAGGTTGTTGGTTGGTTACTTCTAAATACTCCTCCATAAGTTCCTGCAAAAACATATTCATTAGAATTAATTTGTAGAGCCCGGACAGTAGTATTAGTCAATCCGTCATTGATTTGTGCCCAGTTTGCTCCATTGTCTGTTGAAAGAAATACTCCACTCTCATCAGTTCCGGCGAACACTTTACCGCTTGAATTAATTGTAAGAGAATAGACATTTCTACTAGTCAATCCAATATTGACTTCGTGTCCAGTTTGCTCCATTATTTGTTGAAAGAAATACTTCTCCATTAGTAGATCCGGTAAAAACATAGTCACCTGAGTTGACTGCAAGTGAATAGAAAGTAGTACTAGTCAATCCATTATTTATTTCTGCCCAGTTTGCTCCATTATCGGTAGATAGAAATACTCCACCTCCTAAAGTTCCAGCAAAAATATAGCTGCTTGAATTAATTGCTAGAGAATAGACATAAGTAGTAGTCAATCCATTATTGATTTCTGTCCAGTTTGCTCCATCGTCAGTTGAGATAAATGCTCCTTCATTTGTTCCGGCAAAAACATCTCCGCTTGAATTAATTGCAAAAGAATTGACCCGTGCAGCCGTCAATCCATTGTTGATTTGTGTCCAGTTTGTGCCATTATCAGTTGAGAGAAATACTCCTCCTCCTGAAGTTCCGGCAAAAACATCTCCGCTTGAATTGATTACGAGAGAAATGACATCAGTTTCAGTCAAACCATTATTGATTTGTGTCCAATTTAATCCATCGTTAGTTGAGAGAAATATTCCTTTAGCCCAGGTGCCGACAAAAATATAGCCGTTTGAATTAATTGCGAGAGACACTATTCGAATTGTAGTTAATCCATTATTGATTTGTGTCCAGTTTGTTCCATCGTCAGTTGAGAGAAATACTCCTTCTTCATATGTTCCGGCAAACACATAGCCGCTTGAATTGATTGCAAGTGTGTTAATAATTGAATTATTCAATTCATTAATGGTTTGTGCCCAGTTTGTACCATTGTCGGTTGAGAGAAATGCTCCGGTATTAGTTCCTGCAAAAACATAACCGCTTGAGTTGATTGCAAGTGAATTAACATAAGTATTAGTCAATCCACTATTGATCTGTGTCCAGTTTTCTCCATTGTCTGTTGAGAAAAATACTCCTCCTCCCCAGGTTCCCGTAAAAACATCTCCGCTTGAATTAATTGCAAGAGACAAGACATAAGTAGCGGTCAATCCATTATTGATTTGTGTCCAGTTTGCTCCATTGTCGGTTGAGAGAAATACTCCTCCATCAGTTCCCGCAAACACATAGCCGCTTGAATTGATTGCCAGAGCAAAGACATAATTACTAGTTAATCCATTGTTGATTGGTGACCAGTTTGTTCCATTGTCGGTTGAGATATAAACTCCTCCTCCATTAGTTCCGGCAAACACATCTCCGATGGAATTGATTGCTAGAGAATAGATATAAGAACCACCAGGTAATCCATTATTAATTTGTGTCCAGTTTGCCCCATCGTCTGTTGTTAGATATACTCCTGCATAAGTTCCGGCAAAAACATCGCCACTGGAATTAACTGCAAGAGACCAGATATCAGTAGCAACCAATCCATTGTTGATTTGCGTCCAGGTTACTCCATTGTCGGTTGATAGAAATACTCCTCCTCCAAAAGTTCCGGCAAACACATCGCCGTTTGAATTGATTACAAAAGAATGGATATTTCCCCCAAATGGTCCATTAGTTGGCTGCCAGAAATTTTGTGCAACTGATAAAGACGACAGCAAAACCAAAGCAAAGGAAATTAATAAAAGACGTTTCATTTTGTTACTCCTTAGTTAAATTGTTTATGAAAAGACTTTTTCAGCATACCTGCGGTACTGTTTTTGAGCTTCCGCAACAATTAAGAATAATAAGGAAAACACTAATACTAAACACCTGCTTGTTAGTCAGCCCAATGAATATCGGGTAATGAGCTAAGACGATACATAGCGAGCCGTTTTTATTTTAAACTATCTTTAATAATAATTTTTCAGTCATCAGAAAGTCTACCGCACATCACAATAATCTGATAAGCATCTGAAGGGACATAAATCGAATCAGCATCATCTCCGCTATTCCATTGTCCTTTAACTATACACCAATTATCATCCTTAATTAATGAAAAAATAGTTCCATCCGGGCCATCGGCTGAATATTCTACATATTGTGACCAACCATTATCAGAAAGTAAACTAAAGATTAAATTTATTGGATCAGGATTTTCGCCCAATTCACTCCACGTTCCTGTTATTAGGAGCAAACAACCATTAACATATTTTTTCAAATGATCGTCATAGAAACTACCTTCAACTTCCTCAATAAGATTTACCGAGATACCAAGCATCGCTGAATATATGATATCACAAACCTCCTTGGAAGGTTTAGAATTATCAGAAACTGATTGTGAAGGCTTTTCTTCTAAATTAAAGTCCTCAATTCCTGATTGATTAAAATTATTAACTGAAATTTGATTAGACGAGATATTTGAGAAAGATAAAAGAAATAAAAAACCGAAAACAATAAGTATATTTTTCATATTTCTCCTTTGATAAAATAGAGTTGTTTTTAAGCCATTCTCTATTGTTTTAATTAAAATTGATATCACCTGTTATTTTCACGAACCTGTGCGCCTCAGCTAAATTTATCTGCCTATGGCGGAGGCTGATAAATCTGGCGGATTAAAGAGATTATGTGGCTTCTATTTTAAGAGTAATATTTTATGACTGTAAATATGTTTTGATGTTTTTAGAATAATAAAGTATACTCCGCTAGTAATTGTATCCCCATTAAAATGGATTTCATATTCACCTGCTTTCTTAAATCCCTTATATAAATATGTAATCCTTTCACCAATACCGTTGTATAAATCTAATGTTATGTAATCATCTTCTGGAATTACATATTGAATTATGGTAGAATTGTTAAAGGGATTCGGAAAATTGTTCATATAAATTGAATACGGTACATTAACATTTTCTCGCACTGATACTATAAAGTTTTCCGTTGCTAACGTCGAGATAGATGCAATCCCTAACTTAACTACATTATGAAAGTAAGTTAAATTAAACTTATCTATTCTGTCATTAGTACTATGATAATATGGATTGAAATCTCCGCCATAGTAAGCTTCGATAATTAAAATTGCTGAATAATTAAATTGCCAGAAAGGCGAATGATCACTTGCCGACGCACCAGGATTATAAATAACAGGATTTAAAGATAAGTCATATAATGAATCAATCACAACAAGAAAATTTGCTAAAGAAACCGAGTTTGCTTTATCACTGGTATGAATATCAAATAGTCCATCGTCGTTACTATCCCAACTAGCCATATCCATATTTAGAACACCTATAATATCTGTACCATTTGAATCAGCCTGCGCAGCAAAATATTTACTTCCACGAAGTCCTATTTCTTCCTCATCCCAGAGGGCATAGATAATCGAATAATCAAATTGACAATTGGAAAGGATTCTGGCTGCTTCAAAAACTCCGGCGACTCCACTTGCATTATCATCCGCACAATAAAATGTAACAGCATCATAATGGGCACAAAAAATGAAATATTTTTCAGGATATGTTGTACCTCTCTGAATAGAATAAATATTTCTCCCTGTTGTGCTATAACGTTGGTCATAAGTTTCTAAATCATAGCCTTCTAATTTTTGCTTAATATATTCTGCGGCTAAATCATTTCCCCAGTTACTTACTCTATGAGTGATTAATACTGTGGAATCGGCTATCGCAACAGAATCTTCACCGGAGAGAATTCGAACATATGAAACTAAGGAATCTAAATTAGTTTGATTCAATAGTTCCTCGATAAATGGATTATAATTTTGACCAAAACAAAAAGTGATCAAAATAAATTGTGAAAGTAATGTAATTTTTAATTTCATATTTGGAACCTAAGAAATTTATTTATACCAGTTAACTGCCTGTTATCCCAATTAAATTTTAAAAACACAATCCGCCTTTATCTTGTACAGCGGATTATAGATGTCATAATTATTATTTTAAAAGTAACATTTTTTTAGTCTTCACATAATCACCGGACATCATTTTATAAAAATAAACACCACTTGCAAGCGACGAAGCATTTCCGCCAGAGGCGGATCCACCTAAGACGCAGAATTCCACTTCATATTTACCCGCAGGTATTTCTTCACTAACAAAGTTGCAATTTCATTTCCTAGAACATCGTAAACTCTTGAGTGATTACGTTTCTCAATCTCCGTCTCTCATCTTGAAAACGGTAAATCGTATGTTACTTGGATTAAACGGATTTGGAAAGTTCTGTTCTAAAAAAAAATCGGATACTGAATTGTTTAACGATTTAATTCCCGTAGTAACAAATAATTCCGACATATTCTCGCCGGTGGCTTTTTCGGGATCTATACCAAAAAGTTCTGCAATAGTAACGGCCACATCGGGAATTCTTCTGTATTGAGATGAAACAAAATTCTGTTTTACATTAGGACCAAGTGCTAAAAACTGAATATGTCTGCATCCTTCACAACCATCACCATGTCCACTGAAGTCGTAATCATGCCGACCGTGATCATTGGTTACAAAAAGTGTCGTGGAATTTTGATAAAAGGGATCGGATTGGATTTTGTTCCAAATATGTTCGACAATACTATCGGCAGTTATTATTGCGTTCGTATAAATATTCCAATCACCGCTATGCCCGGCATGATCAACATCGGCTAAATAAATCCATAAAAAATGAGGATGATAAGTATTCATTATCCATTGAGCCTGATCGGCAACATCTTCATCGGATGATCCGCTGCTATGATATTGTGGCCAGTAGGCAGGACCATAAGAGGGGTCAAAACTCGGCAGCCATAATGATGTTATGTACTTTAACACATAAAAACATTCTTGAACAGGCATATTTTTCTGCTTGCGATAGTATTCAAATATTGATGGTTGAATAGAGTATTGTGTTTGATAGCCTGAATAGAATGTGTCGCGGACTGCAGTCCAGGTTCCGCACCACAATGCAGGAATAGCCCTTGAAGTATAAGTCATCGAATCATTATAAAAATTATCGATTACAGCCCCTTCTTTAGATAATTCCCACATTTTAGGAATATAAGTATATGTCGGATCGCCAAAAGTTTCAGTATAACGGGCACCATCAATTATAATGATTACAACTTTATTAGAATCTGATAATAACGACTTCTCCTGTTGCGGCCATTCTTGAGACAGGAGTAATGTGGAACATAAAAATAATATGACGATAGTCTGTTTCAGTATTTGCACTTTTTTACTTTCTAATTTAGTAAAAGTATAACGGTTTTGTGTGTAAGCTTGCAACTATACTTTTAAACGATTTACTTTTTTAGTAATTATTTTTCTTATTTTTTCATATGATGGCGGCGGTCCGGTTCTTATTTGCTTTCCATCGACAAACAGAGCATCGGATATTCCCCATTCATTTACAACTTCCTTACTTGCTGTTGATATTTCTTGAAATTCAACTTTATCCCCAAACTCTAATGACGCTCTTTTTGCTCTTTCATATGCAAGATTTTGAGCAGGGCACCATCCATTTATAAAAGAAGTTACAGTAACTTTTCCTTCTATTGGTTGTGGTTTCTTTTTTTCTTTAATCCATTTGGGAGGAATTGCTTCTTCGGAGAATGGTTTCCATAATAAAGTTCGCAATTCCATTTTTGTCAATTTTTTTATAACCTTTCTTCCTAAACCAGGATGCTTTCATCCAAAATGGTAGAGAAAGACCCCAGGCAACTGTTCCTTTCCCCTTTAATAATTTTACATCTTCTTCTGCTGCTTTGAGTAATGCTGTACCAATACCTCTTTTTTGAAAATTTCCAATACCTTTTTTATATCCGTGAACCCAAATACATTTAATAAAGTATAATTCTTTCCCTTCAATAATAGAATGTTCTATAGGAAGATATTGAATCATACCGCACGCTTTCTCATTTTCTACGGCTAATTTTACTCGGAGCCCTTTATCCTTGAATTTTTTGAACCACATTTCTTTGTGATTACCAGCTTCCTTTATTTCATCTGACCAATCTTCAAGGCATAAGAAATAAGTTGAGTAATATTTTTCGTTAAGATCAATTATTTCCATATTACTAATACTTATTAATTGCTCTCAAAATCTCTTGACCCATACTCATTTGCTCACCCTGTGTGCTAAAGTTTAATAAAATTATAACACCGGTTGATGCAGACTCATTGAACCCGATATATGACGAATAGCCATATGTATTGCCGCCATGATATGTGATTACCTGGCCGTCAATTAATTCTAAAATGAGCCATGCTAAAGCCTGGTCTCCCCACGATCCTTGATGCATCCAGGGTTGATGTGTTAAAGTTATAGCGTTTTTTAATGGAGTTTCCTCCAGACCCATTTGAGCTTCTAAATATTTGAACATGTCATTCAGTGAAGATTTAATGCTTCCGGCTCCTTGAAATATGTCATTGGCGAAGAAATAAAGTCCAGGTTCGAGATTACCATTATGACTAAGTGCAAGATTGCTCTCCTGCTCCTCGGTCAAATATATTGAACTGTTATTCATCCCCAATACATCGAACAGATATCTTCTTAAAATACTATCATATGATGTGCCGTCGATCAAACCAAGTATGTGTCCTAATAATCCCATCCCAGTATTTGAATACTCCCACCAGGTGCCCGGTGTGAAATTCAGTGTACAATAATTTGTGAGATAGTCGTATATATGTTGTGTCGTATAGCAAGTATAAGGACTGTAATAATCAAAATCTGGTGGAAGCGGATAGTTTGAATTGTCATCATGAGGCGACCTTGGAATACCAGAAGTATGTGTTGCAATATGTCTAAATGTTATTTCAATCCCATCCTTGGAAGGCATCGTCACTTGATTGGCAGGCAAATAATGGCTAACCGTATCATCTAAAAAAAAAGCACCTCTTAAGTACATATCCGCCAATAATGTCGTTGTAAAAGTTTTTGTGATTGAACCAATTTCAAAAACTGAGTTTGCATCAGGTGGATCATTATTTTCAACAGATTTTGTCCCGTAAGAAAAAATGATCTTCTCCTGTTCCTTATTAATAATCCCAATCATTGCTCCAACTTTAACATATCGATTTGCAATGTAATCTATTTCTTCCTCTAAACTGTTAAAATGCGGAGCAGTTGGTATTTCATCTTTATCGCAACCTGAAAACGTAATTATAAATATTAAACAGAACATCTTCAGAATTGATATTATTTTTTGCTCCATAATACATACCTCTTCTATTAACAGGAATAAACTTAAAAAGCTTTCTTCTTTATATGCACTTGTTAGATAGCAAGAATAATCAATTAAAAATTAAAAATGTATAATTAACAATTAAAAAACTTTCAAAACCAGAACGACTTTAAGTTAGAAACTTTTTAAACCAGCATCAAGAATCCAATATCTGCTAAACCAGTATGGCAGCTTGCCCCGATAAATATCGGGGGTCGGCGTTGGGCTTGCCTACCGAAGGTAGGGGGCTGGTTATACCCTTTATATTTTAATTGTTTTATGAACCTACAATTTTATTATTAAATATTTTATTCTTCTTGAGGAATAATATTATGGCGATTAAATAAGCAATAAAAACAAGTAACCAGCCATATTGAATTTTATCTTTACCCGCGATGAAAAACAAATAACTTGATGCTAATGCAAATAAAGCATTGATTATTAACAAAGTGATTTTTGAATACAAGGGATATTTTTTAGAATAGAATAATGACACAAAGTTTAAGAAAGCAACAAAAAAACTTAAAAAGCCTAATACCTTTAAATCATTTTCTATGCAATCAATTCCACTTGCTAAAAAAGCTAAGCCCGTTAATATTAGAACAATATTTGGGTACTTTTTTCTAAATTTCATTTAGTAACTCAACAAGTTTCTATTCGTTTGATGATTTACTTTTTTTAAAAATCATAATAACTTCAAATGTTATAATCGCAAATATGGAACCGATAGCACTTGCTATTATATCATAGATATCATATACTTTGCTCGCATTCACAAAAGGAGTAATCTCTTCAAATGTTAAAATAAGAAAAACAATCAAAGCAACTAAATAAAAAATAAATCTACCTTTTTTAACGTTTATCTTTCTACTTAAAATTGCAGCAATTGAGAAAAGACTTATAATGTATGCTGCCATAAAGTTTGAAAAACTTCCAGTTAATATTCCTAAAAAAGGTTTGTTCCTAAATATTGGATGTATGTATTCTTTGTTAAAGGAAACAGACAAAAATAATATCGCAAAAAGAATGAAATTCATTGCAATATATTTTCTTTTTTCTCTATTTGAATTTTCAATCATTGTTCCCTTATTTTGAGGTATAACGACGTTGCGCCTAACTCAATTTTTAATTGGCAACCCTTTCCTATGGAAGTCGGCGTTGAGCTTGCCTACCGAAGGTTGGGCGCTTGTTAGCTTGATTATTAATTTATAACATAAATTTTATCTACAACAATTATATCATATGGATTTATGAATGTATAGCTATTTATTTTTTTGCCAGGGATTTTATATTGCGTCCCCTCAATATGAACATATTGGTTTAAATAATTTTTAATAATTGAGTCTGGTTCAAGAAAAGTACGAAATCTTTCTTCCTTCGGCGGAATTTCCCACGTTGGATTTTTTAAAATATATCCTATGTGATTACCGACTTCTGGTGAAAAGCTTGGTATTACATAAGTAATGGTTCCCTTACCAACAACTTTTATATTCCCAGAAGAAATTGGAGTGTTTGAAATATTTTTATGAGAGACAAATATTATTAAAAAAAACAGAACGAATAATCTAAATGTTAAATTCATTTTACATCTAATAAATATTTTTAGAAAGCTAACTATTACTTTTACTGCATTAAATTATTAATTAAAGAACATAGATCCGCAAGAGTGCGGACAGGTATCAACATTCCAGTTGTTGTGAAAACTTTTTAAAATCACACTATTCAAAATTAGGTTATGCATATCTATAATCTTTTACAATTCAATCTAAAAAGTTTTTTGTTTTCTTTATTGCAGTAGTTTGTGTGCAGGATTACTAGAAGCAGGTAAGTTAACTTAAGCTTGTTATCATCCCCCTCCGGTGCAATTTTTTGATAAGTAATATTTGGAATACCACTCGCCAATGACTAACTCCCTTGAATGCTCACCTGAAACTAAGAAATCGACTTTAAAATCTGCAAGCCACGACGAAAACTATTAATAAATGCTCAAGGTTAAATGATAAATGTTCAATGTTGAATGTTCAATACAAAGGTTTAAATTCGGAGTTCAAGGTTTGAGTTGTTAGTTCAGCAGTGTTTTAGCAGAATCCGGTATTCAGCATCCATCCAATCATTCATCCAATCAATCAATCATTCATTCAATCAGCCGTCAACTTGTCAGGTGAAGCGCAAAGTATGAAGACGGATCAGTCGTCGATTGCCCCGTTTCTGTCAGAATCCGAATGAGATATTTATTATATTAGCTGTTAAAACAAGTCGTAATCTGTAAAATATTCACATTGTAATATGACTACTTATTATTTTCACGTTTCTAAAGAATCGCGAGTTAAATACAAATTTGAGGAATCTCTTTTTTCCGTTACGGGAGATTTGATTATTGCAAATGCAAAAACTGCCCGGCTTCTTTCCGAAAGAATAAATAAGATACGCAGAGATGAAGAAAAACAGGATCAGCTTATAACTCCGGGTCAATTAAATGCACTCGGTTTAATGCACGAAATTTTTCACCTGCTTATAAGAAAGTATGAAGAAACTGATAATCCCGGTGTGTTTGAAAGAAACTTAGAATTCCTTGACGGCAGTTTATCCAATGACGAAGTAGATAAAGTTCTGCTATCATTTATTGAAGAATTTCCTCCGCTGCCCGTTTTCAAAAACAAAATAAAGCCACTGGATTATCTCAAAGGTAAAACAGGAAATAAAACCAACCGTGAAATTATTTTAGAAGAGTTAATACTTCTGAACTTTGAAAATCTTAATCCATCTACAAAGCAGCTTAAAGAACTTTACTCCGATGAAAAGCTTGTAAAAACTACAAAGTATAACGCCCTGATAGAAACAACGGAAAAATTCTTTGAAAAGGAAATTCCGTTTGGTGAAGGCGGACTTAGTTTAATTTCATTTTTAAGAAAACCGATTACGGCAAGTCCATACAACATTCATGAGCAACTGGAATTCATCAGAACGAATTGGGGAATTGTGCTTGATGAAATTTTATTAGATAAATTATTACGCGGCAAAGATCTTATTCAGGAAGACTTTAAACTTTTTGTTCAGCACGGCGGCGGTGAAAAAGGCACTCCGCCTGTTCCCAGTTACGATTTTGATCATGCATATTTTGAAAGTCTCAGAAAAAAATTGGAAGAAGGCAAAAATCTTTCCGATGCCGAATACCAGTATTATCAATTAGAACTTGAAAGATTTACGGAAGACATTGACTGGATGCCAAGAGTTGTGATGATTGCAAAAAACGCTTACGTATGGTTATTTCAGCTTTCTAAAAAATACGGATATGAAATAAAAAGACTGGATCAGATTCCCGATGAAGAATTAGACCTGCTTGCAAGATGGAATTTTACAGCGCTCTGGCTTATTGGTATCTGGGAAAGAAGCAGTGCTTCAAAAAAAATTAAACAGATGATGGGAAATCCTGAAGCAGCTTCATCAGCTTATTCTTTGTATGATTATGTTATTGCAAATGATCTCGGTGGTGAAGATGCATTTAACAATCTTAAAGATCGCGCCTGGCAACGCGGGATAAGACTTTCAAGCGATATGGTTCCAAACCATACGGGCATTTATTCTAAATGGGTTGTTGAAAAACCTGATTATTTTATCCAAACATCTTCTCCTCCCTATCCCGGCTATAGGTTTTTAGGTCCAAATCTTTCAGACGATGAAAGAGTTGAAGTGAGAATTGAAGATCAATATTATTCGCGAACTGATGCTGCAATTGTTTTTGAACGACTTGATCGTTACACAGGCGACAGAAAATATATTTATCACGGCAACGACGGAACTAATATGCCGTGGAATGATACAGCTCAGCTAAATCTTATGCATCCTGAAGTACGTGAGTCGCTTATCCAGACTATCATGCACGTTGCAAGAAAAACTCCCATCATTCGTTTTGATGCAGCCATGACACTAGCAAAAAAACATTACCAGCGATTATGGTTTCCTATTCCCGGTACAGGCGGTGCAATACCTTCACGTTCCGATTATGCTTTAACACGCTCACAGTTCGATGACGCTATGCCGGTGGAATTCTGGCGTGAAGTTGTTGACAGAATTAATGCGGAATTGCCTAACACACTTCTTCTTGCAGAAGCTTTCTGGCTTATGGAAGGTTATTTTGTCCGTACTCTTGGAATGCATCGTGTTTATAACAGTGCTTTCATGCATATGCTTATGAAAGAAGAAAATGAAAAGTATAAGCTGCTGATAAAAAATACTCTTACGTTCAATCCGGAAATACTAAAACGCTATGTTAACTTTATGAGCAATCCCGATGAAGAAACTGCCGTAAACCAGTTTGGTAAAGGAGATAAATATTTCGGCGTAGCAACTTTATTGATTACACTGCCGGGTCTTCCAATGTTTGCACACGGACAGATAGATGGTTACTCTGAAAAGTACGGAATGGAGTATCAAAGATCTTATTACAACGAAATTCCTGATGATCATTTAATCCGACGTCATGAGAAAGAAATTTTTCCGCTTACAAGAAAACGACATTTATTCAGTCAGGTTGAAAATTTTGAGCTTTACGATTTTATTTCTCCAACAGTAGATGTAAATGAAAACGTTTTTGCTTATTCAAATCGATCAGGAAACGAGCTGGCGTTAGTACTTTACAATAATTCATATATTGAAGCTTTTGGAAGCATCAGATATTCTGTAAATAAAGTTCAGAAAAATAATTCAGTAAGCAATACAACAATAGCAAATGCACTTTCATTAAATGGCAATCATTCATTCTTTTATTCGTGCCGTGATTACGCAACAAACCTTTATTACCTTATTTCGGGTGAGGAATTCCACCACAATGGATTTCATTTACATTTAAGAGGATACCAGTTTAAAGTTCTTCTGGATTTTAATGAGATTAATGACTTGGACGGAAAGTACAGAAGATTATATGATCACCTCGGCGGAAGAGGCGTTGAATCGTTGGATAAAGCTTTAATGGAACTTAATCTTACTCCTTTTCATAATTCTTTTATAAATTTATTTTCAACTGCAAGCCTTGAGAATATTGAACAAGTAATAAAAGGTGAAGCTGAACTGATTGATGATGAAATTATTAGTCAGTTGAAAGATGTTATTTATAATCTGAATAAAGTTCTGCCTTCAGAAAAAAGCAACGAAGAACTTATCGAAGATTTTGAAAATAAAATCGAATCATTAAAGTCTTTTTATGATCTGTCAATCAAAATTGCATCTGCAAAAAGAAAAGATAAATGGATTAAATATTTTGAAAATATTTTTTCTTTCAATTTACTGGAAGGCAAGAAATCAGAAAATCATTTTCTCATAGTTCACTCAATGATCGAAGTTATTCTATCTACACAAATTAAAACACATTCTTCACCGGTTGTTTTTCATGATTTAATGCTCTGGAAACCATTGTTCGAAATTTTGGGTTATATAGGTTTAGGAAGTATTAGTGAAGTTTATTACAACCTTCTGATTGTTTTGTTTGAATCGGGATATATTCCTCACTATATAAATGCAGAGCAGATAAAATCGTCAGAAATGAAGAAAGGAAAATCTGATAAGAGCAAAAAAGAAATTATCGACAAGGAACAATTCTGCTCAGATCTGTTCTCAAAAGATATCTCCAAAAACTTTCTTCTTGTAAATGAATATGACGGCGAGTCCTTCTTTAATAAAGAGCGATTTGATGTCTTAATTAAATGGTTGATCATTAAATCAACTATTTATACTATTAATTTAGAAAGTGGAAAGAAAGCAAAGGATGCCATTAAATATTATTCGGAATTGTATAATCTGTTAATTGAACAATCAGTAAAGAGCGGCTATAAAGTAAATGAATTCATAAAGTCTAAGCTTTGGAAAAGTCCTCAAATTAAGCTTAAGAAGCAATAACAGATAAATAGGAACGTGGAAAGTATATACAACTATCAACTAGAGAAAATATTAACCCAGATACCTTCCAACCGCATCTGCACAATTCTCACCGTCAATAGCTGATGAAACTATACCCCCTGCATAACCGGCTCCTTCGCCGCAAGGAAATAAACCTCCAATTTCTGAATGCATTAATGATTCTTTATTACGAGGAATTCTGATCGGAGAACTTGTCCGCGATTCAACACCAACAAAAATTGCTTCTTCAGAATAATATCCTTTCATTTTTTTATCAAAAACACTTAGCGCTTTTTTCAATCGCGAAGAAATAAACTGAGGTAATTCCTTATGAAGCGAGGCAGAAGTTAATCCCGGTATATATGATGATTTTGGTAAGGATGAAGATAATTTTCCTGAAACAAAATCTGTTACTCGCTGTGCAGGCGCACTTTGTGTTTTATTTGCCAGTTCAAATGCCTGCTGTTCCAATTCTTTTTGAAGCATCAATCCTGAAAACGGCAAATATTGATCGTGCTTACTCCATTCTTTCTCACCAACTTCAACAACAAATCCGGAATTTGCGAACGGAGAATTTCTTTCTGAGAGCGACATTCCGTTTACAACAATTTCACCGGGAGCAGTTGCCGCGGGAACAATAATTCCGCCCGGACACATACAAAAAGAATAGACTCCTCTCTCATCAATATTACAGGAAAAGTTGTAGGATGCAGATGGAAGATTCGGATTTTTTTCTTTTGTGTGATATTGAATTTCATTTATTAAAGCCTGGGGATGTTCTATTCGCACTCCCATTGCAAAGGGTTTTGGTTCAATTCTTATTTTGTTTTTATGAAGAAGATAGTAAATATCTCTTGCCGAATGTCCTGTTGCAAGAATTACCGCATCACCTAAAAACTCTTGAACATCATTTACCGTCACTCCGATAAGTTTATTCTCTTTCAGAATAAAATCAGTGACACGGGAATTGAAGTTAATCTCTCCCCCATTATTCAATATCGTTTCTCTTATCGCTGCAACTATTATGGGCAATTTGTTTGAACCAATATGTGGATGAGTATCAATGTGTATATCGGGATCGGCACCATGTTGTACAAAAACATCAAGCACTTTTCTGACATTACCTCTTTTAGTAGAACGAGTGTAAAGTTTACCATCACTATATGTACCCGCACCACCTTCACCAAAGCAGTAATTAGAATCGGGATTTACAACGTGTTCTTGTTGAATCGCCCGGATATCTCGTCTCCTTGTTTGAACATCTTTGCCTCTTTCAATAATTACAGGTTTTATTCCAAGTTCAATTAATCGAAGAGCTGCATACATTCCGCCTGGACCGAAGCCGACAATAATTACTTTTTTATCTTCACCTACAGGTTCATATCGAATCACTCTGTTTTGATCAATAGGTTTTTCATCAATATAAACTTCAACTAAATACCGAAATACCACGAATTTACTTCGTGCATCAATTGATCTTTTAAGCGGAATTACCGATGAGATTTTTTCTTTGTCAATTTTAAGATATTGAGCGGACTTCAGAAGTAAGATTTCAGGAAGATTGATTTCTTCCGGACGAATTGTAAGTTCAATTTGCTTTTTCATTATGTCCTCTGCCTATGAGGAAAATTAATAATTAGGAATCTGGAATTATGAATTAGGAATTTATTTGATCAATACTAATTTCAGTTTAAATTTCTTGTATCATTAAAGTTTTTATTTTAATACTAATTAGTAATTCTAAATTTTTAATTAAAAAATTGCTTTAGTAGATCCACCGTCAACCTGAATTGTAGTTCCCGTTATATAACTTGCTTTATTAGAAGCAAGAAAAACTATAAGAGATGCTATTTCCTCAGGTCCGCCCAATCGGTTCAAAGGAACATCTCTTGCTATGTCAGCAAGAATTTCTTCATGAGATTTTCCTGAAAGTTTTGCACGATTTACTGCCAGTTCGTACAAACGATTTGTTAAAGTATAACCCGGAGCAACATTGTTAACAGTAATATTTTTATTACCGACTTCATTACTTAATGATTTTGCGAATCCGGTTACACCGGCTCTCAAAGAATTCGAGAGCATAAGATTCTGCACCGGTTGTTTTACGGCAACAGACGTTACATTAACAATTCTTCCCCATTCCTGTTTAATCATTTCGGGAAGGACAAGATGTGACAGCCTTACAACACTAAGCAAAACCTGTGCAAATGCATTGTTCCAGTCGTCTTCGGAAAGATCCTTGAAAAATCCCGGAATCGGTCCGCCACAATTGTTCACAAGAATATCAACATTGCCAAATTGTTTTGTAACCGCATTATGGAAGTTTTCTATATCCTTCAGGATATTTAAATCACAAACACCCCAGAAAGGCTCAACCTGATATTTCGATCGGATTTCCTTTGATGTTTCAATAAGCGATTCCTTATTGCGGGAACAGATGGCTAAATTACAACCTTCCGCTGCAAATCCTTCAGCAACTGCTTTACCAATGCCTTTACTGGAAGCAGTTATCAGAACAGTTTTACCTTTAATTCCGAGGTCCATAGCAAACCTTCTATTTATTTATTTCAGAAACTATTCTATCTGTATCTAAAGCAATAACTAATTCTTCATTAGTTGGAATTCTGAATACTTTAACTTTAGAATTATCCTTAGAAATTATTTCTTCGTTGTTTTGATTTTTAAATTCATCAAGTTCAATTCCAAGAAACTTCATATTGCTGCAAACATTTTCTCTAACCTCAAGAGCATTTTCGCCAATGCCACCGGTAAAAACTAAAACATCTAATCCGCCCATTGCCGCAATATATGCACCGATATATTTTTTAATTCTGTAACAAAATATTTCAAAGGCATACTCAGATCTTTTCTGTTTATCTTTAACCGCTGCAAGAATTTCACGCATATCGCTGCTTTCACCACTGATACCGATAAGTCCGCTATGCTTGTTTAAAAGTGTACCCGCCTCACCAACAGTTAAACCTTCTTTGCTCATAATATAGAGTATTAAAGAAGGATCGAGATCACCGCTTCTGGTTCCCATCAGTAAACCTTCGAGAGGAGTGAATCCCATTGTTGTATCAACAGAAATTCCTTTATCAACGGCAGCCATACTGCAGCCATTACCAAGATGTGCAGTAATTATTTTAAGATCTTCTATTTTCTTTCCCGTCATTTTAGCAGCCCGATGAGAAACGAAAAGATGCGATGCTCCGTGAAAACCATATCTTCTAATTTTATGCTTCTTATATAGTTCGAATGGTATCCCATACAAATATGCTTTAGGAGGCATGTGTGAATGAAAAGCTGTATCGAATACACCGCACTGAGGGGTATCTGGTAAAATTCTCTGACAAGCCTGAATACCTTTTATATTAGGAGGATTGTGCAGAGGTGCTAACTCAATATTTTCTGTTAAAACATTAACAACTTCTTCCGTTATCAAAACTGAATCTGAAAATGTTTCACCACCGTGAACTACTCTATGTCCAACGGCTTCAATATCTTTTTTATCGTCAATAACTCCGTGATTTTTACTGAGCATTACTCCAAGCACATATTCAATTGCAATTTGGTGATCAAGAATTTCACCTGCAATTTTTATTTTATCACCATCGTAACGCTGATGACTAAGAACCGCACCTGCCATACCAATTCTATCAACCAATCCTTTTGCAAGTGCTGTCTTTGTATCGGTATCGAAAAACTGATATTTAATTGATGAGCTTCCGCAATTTAAAACTAAAACTTTCATTTCATTTTTCCGTATTTGATTTAATAATTTCCCCTAAAAAGAACTATGATATTTTGTTTCCGTGTTCGTCATATTTAAAAATACCTTCACCGGTTTTTTTGCCGAGCTTTCTTTCGCGAACAAGCTTTCTTAGCAGAGCATTTGGTCGGTATCTAGGTTCGCCAAGAGTTCCCCATAATGTTTCCATCCAGGTAAGCACTTCATCAAGTCCCATCGAATCAGCCATTTCAAGCGGACCGTACTGGAAGTTATAACCAAGCTTCATAGCTGTATCAATATCTTTAGCTGTCGCAATACCTTCCAACAGGATATGCATTGCTTCATTGATGAGCGGAACTATCGAACGCGTAGTGATAAATCCCGGATACTCATAAACCTCAACGGGAGTTTTTCCAATTTTAGAGACAAATTCTTTAACGAAATTTACAGTTTCATTTGAAGTATGTAAACATTTTACAATTTCAACTAGCGGTATTTTTGGAACCGGATTTAGAAAGTGAAGACCAATCATCTTGTCCGGTCTGGATGTTTTTTCAGAAATTTTAGTAAGACTTAAAGTTGAAGTGTTAGAAACAAATATTGCTTCTTTCTTTGCAAGCTTATCAAGTTCCTGGAAAACCTTAACCTTAATACCAAAATCTTCTTCAACCGCTTCAATAATAAGATCGTACTCATTTATGTTCTTTAAATCGTTTTGCCATTTTATTCTGCCAAGAATTGCCTTCTTATCGGAATTTGTCATTGACCAGCGTTTGATTTCATAGTCAATACTGTCTGCTAAATGAATCTTAGATTTTTCCAGCAGATTGATATCTCTTTCAACCATGAGGACTTCAAAACCGTGCGCTGCAATTGTTTGTCCTATTCCCTGCCCCATAACTCCTGCTCCAATAATAGCAACGATATTTATACCGGGTTTTGCATCCGTTGCAGTTGATGCACTTAATAAATCTTCTAATCTTAAATTTTCATCCTGCATATTTTTACCTTAACGATTTTTCTACCTTCCAGATTTTTTAAATTTAATATTCTTTTCGAATTGAATTAAATGAAGAGTTTAAAAATGAATTGAACTCTAACAAGATTTTTTTCCATGTGTCAGGACAAAAATGATCTATATTTATTAGAGAACCAGACAAAACTTAACCTTAAAAATAAATTCAATAACGCCGCACAAAATTACAAATAAAAAAGATTATTTTAAGGTTAAAATTTTAATTTTAGAACAATAAAAATTGTGATATAAAAAAGGCAACTCCACAGGAATTGCCTTTTTTGATTTGGCTTCTGATTCTTGATTTATTTAATCAATACTAATTTTTTCATTTCTTTGTGAATTAATTCGCCGTTTGAACCTATCAATTCAAACAAATAGAAATAAATTCCTGATGCACGGTTCCCGGCATTCCATACTGTCTCATAAGTGCCTTGTGTTTGATATGCAGCGATTAATTCTTCAACTTCCTGTCCAATAGGATTATAAACTGCTAATCTTACTCTTCCATCCTGATTTATAGAATATTTTATAGTTGTAGATGGATTAAAAGGATTCGGATAATTCTGAGATATATTTATTTCAGACGGAGTAAACGTGTCTTCAACAGAAACCGGATTACCGAAATCAACTACTGTTTCGTAAACACCACGTCCATGAGTGCCTGCTCTTAACTTATTATTTGAAGGTGAATAATCCAGATGCATTATAACAGTATTGGGTAAGCCATTTCCAATTTCAACCCAATCTACCCCGTTATCGGTAGTTACAAATACACCAATATCTGTAGCTGCAAAATAAGTGTTCGGATAACCTGTGTGATTAGTAAAAAGCAGCAAATCGTTAACCGGTGAATCAGGCAGATTTCCGTTTATTGTAATCCATGTGCTTCCGCCATTAATTGATTTATAAACCTTGCTTGTTCCAAAACCGGAAAAAGTTAACAACACTTCGTTTGAGTTTGTAGGATGAACATAAACCGATGTTATTGTTCTGCTCGGTAATCCTGCTGTAACATTTGTCCAGTTAACACCTTCATCAGTTGATTTAAAGACCTGGCTACCTGAAGTTGCGAACATAATATTCGGATCGGTTTTGCTTTGTGCTAATTCTCTAACGGCATCCGTCCCGTTTACATTATTTGATATCGATATCCAAGATGACCCGTTGTTTGTAGATTTATATATGCTTTGTCGAGCTGTATAAAAAGTACCGGAAACAGTTGGATGATGAATTATGGGTGCCGACCCACGCTGCATTTTCAGAACTGTTTATACCGGATACAGCAGAACTCCAAGTACGAACCGCCGTTTGTAGTTCTGAAAATTCCACCATACTGAGTTTCACCAAGAATGAAGCTGGAACTAATCGGATTGAAACAAACTTCACCACCGTCACCGCCATAAACAGCAGCCCAGTTTGATGTTGCATTTGTCTGCTGCGTTCCATTATCCTGTGTTCCGCCAAGTATTCTAGTAGCGACAAAGGGACTTGCTGTAATCCTATAAAACTGAGTTAAAGTTAAATTCTGATTTAAATTAGTAAAAGACGAGCCATTATTTGTTGATCTCCATATTCCACCGTCGTTACAAGAAATTATTGTATTTTCTTGTGTAGGGTGAAAAAAGATATAATGCTGATCAACATGAACATTACCTCCGGAATAACCATTAGTTATATTCGTAAATGTATTACCATCTGCTGTGCTAAAAATATCTATTGTCCCGATATAAACTTTATTATGATTTCTGGGATTAATAATGCAATATAAATCGTACCATGCCTGTCCGTCTAAATCGGCAAAATCCGAAGGCATAGTTATTGGAATTCCAGTTTACTCCATAATCGGTTGATTTATATACGGAGACAGTATTCGATCCATAGACTGCTGCCCACATTACTGATGGATTAGATTGAGCCAAATCAAAATGAGTACGTGTACCTGATGCTAAACCTGAAGATCCATAATTTGCAAAAGTTGCACCACCATCAACAGATCTCATAATTCCAATTCCGGAACCTACTGCAAAAGCTGTATCACCTGAAGGAGAGAATACGACATCGTCAACTCTGCCTGATTTGATTTGTGTCCAGCTTGCGCCGGAGTTTGTGCTGCGATATAATCCGCTGTATCCCAAAGCTGCAAGAAGTTGTGTGTTATTATTTGGTCTGATTTTTAATCTTGAAAAATAAGTTGAAGATGGAAGACCTGTAGTTAAATTTGTCCAGGTAGCTCCTGCATCAGTAGATTTCAGTAAACCTCTGCCATAATATGAAGCACCGGAATAAGTTGCTTCACCTGTTCCTGCGTAAACAATATCCGGATTAACAGGATCGATCGCAATGGCTCCCATTGATAATGATGATTCATAATCTGAAAGGGATGACCAGTTTAAACCACTATTTGTGGATTTCCATACTCCTCCATTTGCCGGGCCGACATAAATTACATTTGGATTCGTTGGATGATAAGCACCAGTAACTATCCTGCTTGAAATATTTCCATAGGAAAAATAATAACCCGGTGTGGGTCCGAGATTTGTCCAGTTAAAATTTGGAAAATTTTGTTCGCTGTTTGTTTTGCGGAGACTATTTTTTTGATCTAACGATTTTTGATATGCATCTTCTGGAATGTTATCATACGGATAAGCTCTCTGCTCATAAAACCATCTCTGTCTTAAATAAGGTTTCGAGTTGCGAATATTATCAGGAACTTGTGAAAATATTCCTTCCGGCATAAGTTCATCTAATGATTTAATAGGTTTTTTAACCTGCGCGTTACTTTGTAAGCCGATAATTGACGTGAGAATGAGTATCAGCAGAAACTTCATTTTGTCCTCTTTATTAATTTTTATTTACTCAATTTTAAGTTAATATTTTATGAAACAAATATTTAGCCAGATTTTAATAAGTGATCAAGCAACATTTTGCTTATTTTTAAATTGTGCTTGTGTAAATATTACTTTATTAAAGAATAATTAAAGTTTTTAATCACATTTGATGAATCCAATTGAAATATTAAAAGACTTTTACGGTTATTCTTCATTCCGACTTGGGCAGGAAGAAATAATCGACTCAATACTCGAGGGAAACAATGTTGTAGCCGTACTTCCAACCGGTGCAGGAAAATCTATTTGTTACCAGATACCTTCAATTATTTCAGATAATTTTTCAATTGTAATTTCTCCATTAATTGCTTTGATGAAAGACCAGGTCGATTCATTAAACAAGAAAAAGGAAATTGCTGCTTTTATAAACAGTACAATGAGTTTTCAAGAGTCAGAATCTGTTCTTCAAAATATTCAGTACGGCAGGATTAAACTGCTTTATCTATCTCCTGAAAAACTTGGCAATGTTCAGCTTGCTGAAAGAATAAAAAATTTATCTCCGTCTTTTCTGTTTGTTGATGAAGCTCATTGCATAAGCGAATGGGGTCATCATTTCAGACCAAGCTATACAAAGATAAAAGACTTTGTCGATTTCATCGAAATCAAAAAAATATCGACTTTCACTGCAACTGCCACTCCAGAGGTTGTTGATGATGTTGTTAAACAGTTAGGATTGAAAAATCCCAGGATTTTTGTAAAAGGATTTGAACGTGATAATATTCATATCAGTTTGCATCTTACAAAAACCAAAAAAGAAAAAACATTAAGTCTGATTAGGCAATTTGGAACTCCGGCAATAATTTACACTTCATCACGTAAACGCGCAGAAGAAGTAACAGAGTATCTTGTACTCAATAAAGTTAAATGCGAATATTATCATGCAGGTCTGCCCGCAGAAATACGAAGAAGAATACAGGATGATTTTATTAACGACAAGCTTCCTGTTATAGCAGCCACTAATGCATTCGGAATGGGAATTGATAAAAAAGATATAAGACTAATTGTTCACTACAACACTCCCGGTACAATTGAAAATTATTATCAGGAAATCGGCAGAGCTGGAAGAGACGGTAAAGATTCTTTTGCATTTCTTCTGCATGATGATAACGATATAAACATTCATAATTATTTTCTGTCTATTTCATACCCTACCAAAGTGGTAATTCAAAAAATTTATGATGCAATATGCGATTATGCACAAATCGCACTTGGTAATATCAGTGATAAGGAAATTTCAATAAATCCTGATTACATAAAAAATTATTCGGGTATGGATATTTCCGTGGGATTAATCCATTCATCATTAAAGTATCTTGAAGAGTCAAAATATATATCAACAGCATCAGAGTATTCATCTAATGCTTCTGTTAAATTTATCGTTAGTATACAAAAGCTTCAGAATTTTCTTAAAAAAACAGGCAACGATCTTCTAAAAGATGTCAGTCTTTTCTTATTGAAGAAGTTTGGAAATGACATTTTCACAAAGAGAATAAAATTTTCAACTCCAAAAATTTCTGTTGAAAGCGGATTTACTATTGATGAATTGAAAGAGACTCTTACACTATTGGAAAATTTTGGATTTGCTGAATTCACAGAATTTGATTCTAAAGATTTAGTAAGACTAACTCAACCAAGAGTGAAATCTGAGGAGCTTAGATTAAATTATAAAAGAATAAATGAGAATTATCTTAACGGTCAGAAAAAACTTGATAAGATGATTGACTATGTTTATTCAGATGATTGCAGATTTAAAGTTATTCTAAAATATTTCAGTGAGAATGTAGAAAATTACAAATGCAATAAATGCGACAATTGTAACCGCAGTAAAACTTTTCCATCCGCCAGCCTTGAATATGTCAAAGAAATCCTGCTTCAATCTTTTACCGAATATGATAACCCGATTTCAGAGAAAGATCTTATTTCATTTGTAAGAGGAAAAGATAATAAAGATGAATTTCCCGGACTCACAACTTTTTCAACTTTGACAAATTATTCGGTTGTCAGAAATTAAATCTGCTCTTAATAGTCTGTTAAATGAAGGAAGAATTTCTGGTTTAACCGGAAAGAAAAGAACATATATTCTTGTTAAAAAAGAAAATGAAATCGAAGTTTTACAAGAACCGGTAAAAGAAGAACATTTCGATAGCAACCTGGAGCTTTTTCATAAATTGCGTGAAATCAGAAAGGAAGTGTCGAAAAGATTTTTGCAAACGCCAGAAGTGATTTGTCCGGATAGCATATTAGCAGAAATATCAAGAAAGAAGCCAAAAAATAGATTTGAATTAATTTCTTTGCATGGATTTAATCAAAGAATGTTTAATAAAATCGGTAATGAAATTCTTGAAGAGGTTCAGAAATCATTAAATAAAGAAACCGGTAAATTGCCTAAGGGTAAAATTCCAAATAACATTATTGATACTTATAATCTCTTAATTAAAGGACAAACATTAGAAGAGATTTCTTCACTAAGAAAACTAAATGAAGCAGTAATATCAATGCAAATTGAAACCATACTTCAATATTTACCACAAACAGAAATAAAACATTTGTTTAAATCCGATACACTGAATCTGATTAATGAGGAAATTGACAAAGGTTACGTTGACTTAAAGGAATTAAAAGGGCGGATAAAAGGTGATATAAGTTTTGCTCTTTTAAGAATTGCGATTGCAAAACGAAAATTTACTCGGGATCAGTTGGTTTAGTTTTAAGACTCTCCACGTATTCAATTACTTTTTCAAAAAACTTTTCCCAACGTTCTGGCGATTCATTATAAAACTCTAAAGTCTTCTGATAGTCTTCTTCTGTAATTTCATGCCGATTGAAAACTTCAGTTTTTAATGAATCAACATTCTTAGAATTTACTGACGCTGTATCCTGAGCAAACATCAGATCAGTGTAAACAAGAATTAATTTTTCTTCAGGAACAGGGGCTTCCTCTGAACAAAAAGTAAAGAATAAAACGAACGGCAATATTAAATAAAAAGATTTCACAAATATTGTTAATTCTTACTAGCTTCAAATAAAATTTTCTTTTCGCGTTCAGTTAAATTCTGGTAGCCGCTCTGACTGATCTTATCAAGTATTTTGTCAATCTCTTCTTGTGTAACTTCAACTTTTTTGTCTTTATCAGAATTGATGTCATGATATTTTGCTTCCTGAATATTATCATCACGATTAAAAATATTAAACCTTGAACTTGATGAAGATGCAGAGCTTTTAAATCTATTTCTTCTGATCATACTCTTTAGATCAATGTTACTTGATTTATCAAACCAGATGAACAGAAAGCCTGCGAGCGCTCCACCAAGATGTGCAAGGTGAGCAATGTTACTTTGTGCACTGTTTATTGCAAGAAATTCGAATACAATTAAAAATCCGATAAGATATTTCGCTTTAACCGGAATAAGGAAATAAAGGAAAATATATCTATTGGGAAAAAATAATGCGAACGCTATCAATACACCAAAGACAGCACCTGAAGCACCGATTGTTGGAGCAGCAATTGCTCCTAATAATGGAGATAAAAATAAATGGCATAATCCTGCAACAACACCTGCAGTTAAATAAAAGATTAGAAACTTTTTAGAGCCCCACATATTTTCGATTTCCATTCCGAACATCCACAATGCGAACATATTGAAAAAGATATGACTAAAATCGCCATGCATAAATTGATATGTTATTAATTGCCAGGGATAAAATGAAGCATCAGAGAACGTACCAATCGGAATAAGAGCAAAATACTTTAACAGAACCTGACTTAGTACAAGGTCTCCTGATACAATAATTTCATTGCCGAGAATTTGAATAAAAAACACAGCAAGATTAGTTATAAGTAAAGTCTTAATTACCGGAGGAAAAAGACTGAATCCTCCAAATCCACCTGGTCTATAATAATTGCTCAATTTAATTCCTTGTTAAACATATAAAAGTTTATCTAATAGAAAACGAAATTTAATTCGCGTTCCAATATTGTTAATAATTCAAATTGAATTCATTCACATGTAAGGGCTAAAGCCCGTCTATGTTTCGTGAATTTTCAAATACCCCGACCTAAAGGTCGGGGCTAATTGCCACGCCCTTTAGGGCGTGGATAATTAAACGATAGTATTTACAAGGGGTTTTAACTCCTTACAACATCAACCTGAATTATTTATCTGTTAAAGCCACAACACCGGGAAGAGCTTTGCCTTCTAGAAATTCTAATGACGCTCCACCGCCTGTTGAAACGTGAGAAACTTTATCAGCTAAACCTGCTTTAGCAATCGCTGCTGCTGAGTCACCACCGCCGATAACAGTTACTGCACCTTTTCCTGTTACATCGGCTAATGCTTGTGCAATAGAAAAAGTTCCCTTAGCAAAATTATCCATTTCAAAAACACCCATCGGACCATTCCAAACAATAGTTTTAGATTTCAGTATCTCATCCTTAAATAAATTAATTGTTTCAGGTCCAATATCCAATCCCATTTTATCAGCAGGAATATTATCAATCTTTACAACAGATGAAGGAGAATCGTTTTTAAATTCATCAGCTACCAAAATATCAATAGGTAATAAGAATTTTATGCCGACTTTTTTGGCTTTTTCTAAAACTTGTTTGGCTAATTCAATTTTTTCTTCTTCAAGAAGAGATTTACCAATTTCTTTACCCTGAGCTTTGAAGAATGTGAATGCCATTCCACCACCGATAATTAAAGTATCAACTTTATCAAGCAGATTAGAAATAACGTCTATCTTACCTGAAATTTTTGCACCTCCAAGGATCGCACAATATGGTCTTGTTGGATTGGAAATAGCGCCGCCCAAATAATCTAATTCTTTTTGCATCAGATAACCGGCTGCAGCAGTTTTAATATATTTTGTAACTCCTTCCGTTGAAGCATGTGCGCGGTGAGCGCTTCCGAAAGCATCGTTAATGTATACATCACCAAGTCCGGCTAACTGCTTTGCAAATTCAGGATCATTTTTTTCTTCTTCGGAATGGAAACGAACATTTTCAAGAATCAAAACATCACCGTCATTCATTGTATTAACCATTGCTTCTGTTTCAGCGCCGATGCAATCAGGAGCAAGTTTTACTTCCTTACTTAAAAGTTCGCTTAATCTGATAGCTAGTTGGTTTCAAACTATACTTAGAATTTGGTCCACCTTTAGGTCTCCCAAGATGACTCATCAAAATTGCTTTGCCGCCTTCTGAAATAATTTTTTTTATTGTAGGAAGTGATGATGTAATTCTGATATCGTCTGTAATATTTAAATTTTCATCGAGCGGAACATTGAAATCTACTCTAACTAAAACTTTTTTACCTTTTAATTCTATATCATCAATAAAAAGCTTATTCATAATTTCTCCAAAAAATTATTTTTCTAATTTTGAAATATTATATAATAAAATTGTCATCCCCGCAAAAGCAGGAATGACAATTATTTTTCTCGTTATAAATTACCAGTTACATTTTAATAACTTTCATTACCAGTTCTGCAATTCTGTTTGAATATCCCCATTCATTATCATACCAGCTTACTATCTTAAAGAATCTCTTTTCATCTTTGAAGTTATTCTGAAGAGTTGCAAGTGAATCATAAATTGAAGAGCGGTCATCATGATTAAAGTCAGTTGAAACAAGCTCTTCTTTGCAATAACCAAGAATTCCTTTCAAATATGTTTCAGAAGCTTTTTTAAGTAACTGATCAATCTCCTGGATAGAAGTATCTTTTTCAGTACGGAATGTTAAATCAACTGCAGAAACATTTGCAGTTGGAACTCTGAATGACATTCCGGTTAACTTACCTTTTACTTTTGGAAGAACTTCACCTACAGCTTTAGCAGCGCCTGTTGTTGAAGGAATAATGTTAATAGCAGCAGCTCTTCCACCCCTCCAGTCCTTTTTTGAAGGTCCGTCAACTGTTTTCTGAGTTGCAGTATAAGAATGGATAGTTGTCATAATTCCAACTTCAACCCCGATACCCTCTTTTAACATTACGTGAACAATTGGTGCAAGACAGTTTGTTGTACAGGATGCATTGGAAATAATAGTGTGTTCAGGTTTTAACTCATTGTCATTAACTCCTATTACAACTGTTTTCACATCTCCTTTACCCGGTGCTGTAAGAATAACTTTTTTTGCACCGGCATCAATATGACCTTGTGCTTTATCTGAACTGTTAAAAATTCCGGATGCTTCAATAACATATTCAACTCCCATTTCTTTCCATGGAAGCATTGAGGGTTCTTTAGCGGCAAGAATACATTTCGTTTCTTCGCCGTTAATAACCAGTATATCGTCTACTTCAAGATCGGATTTACTTTTTTTAGAATAAATATCGCCTTTAGATGTTCCGTGAACAGAATCGTATTTTAACTGATAAGCAAAATATTTTGCATCGTTAGTGATATCAACTAAAGCCACGAGGTCAATCTCCTTGCCCAGAACGCCTTTATCAGCCATAGCGCGTAATACTAATCTTCCTATTCTTCCGAAACCATTTATTGCTACTTTAACTGCCATTTTTATCTCCTTTGATTGAAATTTTTGTCTATTTAAGTTTTGTAAAATTAGTTAAACAGGTGCGGATTATCAATCCAAATTGATGTGCTTTATAGTAATTTCAGTAATGTATGGCACTATTTAACAATTTTTTAATCTAATAAAAAAGGTCAATTATTTAGAAAAAAACTATATTGTGACCACTAATTATATCATTATTTTTTTTAAAGAATGAGGAATCTATGATAAGCGCAAAAATGCAAAAAGCACTAAACACACAATTAAACGAAGAGCTTTTTTCTTCATACTTGTATCTTTCAATGGCTGCCCATTTTGAGGCAAAAAATTTAAAGGGATTTGCTAACTGGTTTAGACTTCAATCTCAGGAAGAGCAAATGCACGGAATGAAGTTTTTTGATTTCATACTTCAAAAAGGTGGTAAGGTTACTCTTACACAGATTGGTGATCCTAAGACGGAATGGAAATCATTAATGGAAGTATTTAAAGAGACATTAAAGCACGAACAAAAAATTACGGGATTGATAAATAAATTAGTTGATGCTGCAATCACTGAAAAAGATTATGCGACACACACTTTCCTGCAATGGTTTGTAACTGAACAAGTAGAAGAAGAAGCTAGTGTTGAAGAATTAATTCAGAAACTTGAGATGATTGGAGACAACAAAAGCGGCTTGTATATGCTTGATAATGAGCTAGGTACAAGGGCTGCTGCTCCAGCTGCCAATTAAAGTTAAATTATTTTTTAAAATTTAAAATCCTCTCAAAATATGAGAGGATTGTTTATGCTTGATAGGAAGTTGGGTGCAAGAACTGCTGATGATTGAATGTTTGAGAAATAATGATTATTATTACTATTGTATGAAACATTCTAATTAGAAAACAGTTAATCCATTAGACAGAGCTCTATTGCTGAACAAAGTAAAATAAATTTTAATACCATAAAATTATGGCGTCTATCCATCAGAAGTGGATGAATTACGCCATATGGAATTTTATAATAGTTTAATACAATTATGAAAACCTGTTTTACCGAACCATCTAATTCACAATTAACCAACAACGAAAAAAGGAAATAGCCATGCGTATTCTACGTTTAGAACAAGCTATTATACTAAGTGCTGTAGTTATTTCTCTACTAATCGGAGGCGGCTGCGGAAGCGACTCTCCAAGTGAGCCAGAGGGTGACCTCCCGACAACGTCTATAACTGTAAATGGATTTGTCAAAGATTTCGATGGTGAACCAGTCTCAGGTGTCTCCGTAATCGTAAAGGGAAAAACCGCCAGTGTTACAAACGCAAACGGTGCATTCAGTATTTCGGACGTCACTACACCTTACGAAATCAGGGTCATCTTGAGTACGCAACAAACCGGGGTTATATATCAAGGTTTGACTCGTCCAGATCCAACCTTACTTTACTTCACTTCGCTTACAACTTCAAAGTCTGCGACAATCAGTGGCACCGTTCCGCCAGCACTTGGGAAGATCACGCAAGTTTTTTTCATTAGCGGCACAAAGGCTTGGGCTACAACGGCAAATCAAACAACAGGAGCATATTCGATTTTTACCAATTGGAAAGGTTCAGCGTCTACCTTCGATGGCAAAATCCACGTTCTTCGATGGATTCCAAACCCCAGCAACTTGCCAGTGCAATATGATGCATATAGTTCAAAGGACCTTACCATCAGTAGCGGGGGATCATTTAGCGGAAACAATTTTGCAGCGGTAGATCTTACAGATCCTGCTGATCAAAGCATCAGTGGTTCAATTACACGCCCGACAACTAGCTACTCAATAACACAAAAGTACCTCTATTTGAATTTTGGAAACGCTTTTGTCTTCTTGGCTGGTGAGTGGGGAATGGGACAGTCGGATAATTTCAGTTATACAGTACCAGCAATCACCGGAGCTACATTTGAGGTTAATGTTGGAGCAGAGGTTTCCGCAATACCAAACCCACGAACATCTTTCTATCGGAAAAAGGGGATTGCTGGTGGTACAAGCGGGATTGCTATCACACTTGAGAATGCACCGCAATTAACACTACCTGCAAACAACGGAACGGGCATCGATACGATGACTCAATTCCTATGGGCGCAAGGAAGTGGAACGGGTGTAAACATGGGCCTCATAGCCCCAAACATTGCCGGGTCAGGACCCATATTCTACATTGTTACTGCTAACAACAGCACCTCTATTCCGAATCTAGGTCCTCAAGGATTGGGATTACCATCGAACGTATTATATAACTGGCAGATTTTACGGTTCTTCCCATTATCGTCAGTAGATGCCGCTGCATCCGATTCATTTATGCCACTAGTCAATGGCAATGGTGGTGAAACCGGATCAGGACGATCCGAGACGTTTCAGTTTACAACCAGTCCATAGATTGATGTTAGTTCGAGACTACACATAAAGAGTCCCGGACTCATTTGTGGGGGCAATTGTAAACAGCAATGTTTTGTGTGATAAGTTGTGTACCCTCAACGCCGCCGTCTTTTTATAAGAGATCGGCGGTGTTGGGTGTTGAGCAATACAATTTTCAGATAATAAAATAGTTTGATAAAAAATCAAATGTGAAGTGGTTTTTTAAAATTTATTTCCGGACATCCGCCAGCGGAAAAGCTGTATGTCTCATCGAGTGAACTTTGTTGGCAACGGGCAAATTTATTTCTTTACTTACTCTCTTTTCAAAATAATCTCTAAATCTTTCAACCATAAATTTTACCGGCCATGCAGCTGCTTCACCTAAAGCACAAACGGTGTTTCCTTCAATTTGGTTAGCCACTGTTATCAATAAATCAAGATCACTGGTTGAACCCTTACCTGCAATAATTCTTTTTAAAATTTTCTCAAGCCAGCCTGTTCCCTCACGACAAGGTGTACATTGACCACAGCTTTCGTGATGATAGAAATGTGCAATTCTTGCAAGTACTTCTAACTAAGGTCAGTATCTTCATCCATAACAATCACACCACCGGTTCCAATTGCAGAACCAACAGCCTTAAGTGATTCAGCATCCATTTTAACGCCTTCAAGCTTTTCGCCTCGTAATGGAGGCATGGAAGAACCACCCGGAATAACACAAAGAATTTTTTTATTACCGGGAACACCGCCAGCGTATTTAAAAATAATATCTGTCAATAATGTTCCGGTTGGCAGTTCATAAACGCCCGGTTTATTTACGTGTCCACTAACACCAAATAAAATTGTTCCGGGATGCTTTGGTTCGCCAATCTTGGAAAACCATTCCCATCCTTTACTAATAATTTGCGGTACGTTTGTAATTGTTTCAACATTATTGATTGTAGTCGGACAACCCCATAATCCATTCTGTGCCGGGAACGGAGGCTTAACTCTCGGATAACCCCTCTTCCCTTCTATTGAATTCATCAGAGAAGATTCTTCACCACATATATAAGCACCGGCACCTTTATGAATATAAATATCACAGAAAAAATCAGTTCCGAATTTATCTTTCATCTTTTCGCCGATGTAACCGGCAGCATAAGCATCATCAAGAGCTTTCTGCATAAGTTTTATCCATTTATGATACTCCCCGCGGATATAGATGTAAGCAATTTTAGCACCTATGGCATAACAGGTGATAAGTATTCCGTCTATAAGTTGATGAGGATTATATTCGAAAATTTGTCTGTCTTTAAATGAACCGGGTTCACTTTCATCACCATTGATGCACAGATATTTTGGTTTATCTGTGGTTTTCGGCATAAAGCTCCACTTCAATCCGGCTGAAAAAGCTGCGCCGCCTCTTCCGCGTAATCCGGATTTTTTAACCTGATCGATTATGTCATCGGGTGATTGAGCAAATGCTTTTTTAGCAGCTTCAAATCCATTGTTCTTTAGATAAACATCAAGGATGTGAAGATCTTTTATTTCCGGTAATAAAATTTTTTCCATTAGTGTGCGTTCTTTAAGGATTCAATAATTTCTTCTACTTTTTCTTTTGTGAGATTTTCATAGAAATCTTCATTTATGGCGAACATAGGAGCAGTTCCACAACTTCCCATACATTCAACTTCTTCCAGAGAGAATTTCTTATCGGCAGTAACTTCCATATTACTGATTCCAAGTTTATCCTTAACCTGATTCCAAATATCATATCCACCGCGAAGCATGCATGAAACGTTTGTACAAACCTGAATATGATATTTGCCCATTGGTTTCTGGAAATACATTGTATAAAAAGTTACAACTCCCATTACATCGTGTGGATGCATTTCCAGAATGATTGCAACTTCTTTAATCACATCCTGTGAAATAAATCCATTTTGTTCCTGACCAATATAAAGGGCAGCCATAACTGCAGGCTGCTTAACCGGATATTTCTTAATCTCATTATTAATTCGATTAAGGTTTTCAGCTGTAAATTTAAATTCCATAGTCTTTAAAAGTTTAAGTTCAGGTTCAAGTTTGAATTTGTTATTTCTAAATTATTTGGTTGTATCATAATTTTCATTTTCTTCGTAAACTCTGTCGGAATTACTTATCCGCTTCACCCATAATTGGATCTATGCTGCCGATGATTGCAACGACATCAGAAACCATGTAACCTTTAATAAGACGCGGTAAAGCCTGAAGATTATTAAACGAAGGTGATCTTATCTTACATTTCCAGGGATGACCCTCACCCTTGCTGACCAAATAAAATCCCAACTCTCCTTTCGAAGCTTCTACTGCATGATAAATCTCACCAACAGGTGGATTAATTCCAAAATTGACAATCATAAAATCGTGAATAAGTTCTTCCATCTTAGAATAAACATCAGTTTTATAAGGAAGAACTTTTTTAGGCTCTGCGGCCCGGACTGCTCCAGCGGGCATTACATCAAGTACTTGATTTATTATTCTTGCACTTTGACGGGCTTCATCAGTTCTTACAAAATATCTGGCTAAACAATCTCCTTCATTAAAAACAGGTACTTCAAAATCAATTTTATCATATTGAAGATATGGCGTCGCTCTGCGAAGGTCCAGGTTTACTCCACTGGCTCTTAAATTTGGACCGGTAAAACCAAGATCGATTGCATCCTCTTTTGTAATTGCACCAATGCCGTCAAGTCTTTCAACAAAAATCCTGTTAGTATTCAGAAGTCTTTCACATTCATCTAAGTTTGGTTCAAACTGATCAATAAACCATTTTATCATTTTGAGGGCTTCGGGTTGAGCATCATTTGCAACACCACCAATTCTGGTGTAGCTGTTTGTAAATCTCGCACCGCAAAGAATGTCCCAAATATCCATTATTTTTTCACGTTCCCTTAAAGTCCATAAGAAAACGGTTAATGCACCTACGTCCATTGCAAAAGAACCTACGGCAACAAGGTGAGACGCAATACGTGCAAGCTCAGCCACTATCATTCTTATATATTGGGCTCTTATGGGAACTTCTATTCCGGCTAATTTTTCAACAGCTAAAACCCATGCAACATTATTAGCTATGGGGGAAATATAATCAAGACGATCGGTATGAGGAATATATTCATAGTATGACATATTCTCAGCCATCTTTTCGTATCCGCGATGCAAATAACCAAGATCGGGAACGCAACCAACAACTGTTTCACCATCAAGTTTCAGCAACAATCTTAAAACTCCGTGTGTTGCCGGATGCTGAGGACCCATATTCAGGATCATTTCGTTATCAAGTGCATCATCAATGGTAATATCGGAATCTCTAAGAAGAGCTTCTAATATTTTAGGATTTACTTCGTCTTTTTTTAATGTTTCCATATTCTTTTATTTTTTGGGAAGAGATAATGAACCCGGAATTCCCATTAGAGGAAAATCTTTTCTTAACGGATGATACTCAAATTCTTCCGGCAGATACATTCTTCTGAGATCAGGATGATTATTAAAAATAATCCCATACATATCATAAGTCTCACGCTCCTGCCAGTTTGCCGAGCGCCATACCGAAGAGACAGTATCGATTGAACAATCGGATTCATCAACATCAGCTTTAAGAACGATTCGATAATTATTCTGAATTGAGTAAATATGATAAACAACTGTAAATCTGTTTTTACGAGTTGCCCAATCAACAGCCGTAACATCCTCACACATTATAAATTCAAGTTCAGAATTGGTTTTGAGGAATTTACAAACCTGTAAGATAAACTGTTTATCGAACTTGATTACGAATTCATCTTTGTACTCGGAGAAATCGAACTGTACTTCTTTAAAATTCTCCTGAAGTTTAGACTTAATAATTTCTTTTATTTCCATTTTAATTATTCTGGATTACGTTTAATTCGGAAAGATTTAAATTCGGAAATTCTCTTGCTTTGCTCATTCCAATCTTACTCTGAATCTGTATTAAAGCATTTAACAGGTTATCAGGTCTTGGCGGGCAACCTGCAACATAAAGATCTACAGGTAAGAATTGATCGATCCCCTGAACTACGGAATATGATCTATACATTCCACCAGTTGATGTACAAGCACCCATTGCAATTACCCATTTAGGATCGGGCATCTGGTTATAAATCTTTTTAACAACATGAGACATTTTGTAAGTAACTGTTCCGGCAACTATCATAAGGTCGCATTGACGTGGAGTAAATCTCATTACTTCAGAACCGAATCTTGCAATATCATATTTCGGATCCGCAGCAGCCATCATTTCAATTGCACAGCATGAAATTCCCATTGGCATAGGCCATACAGAACTTTTACGCGCCCAAGCAATAATTGCATCAAGTTTTGTTGTAAAAAAACCATCCTGCGTAAGTTTGGCTTCTAATCCCATTTAAAACCACCTTTCTTAAATGCATATAAATATCCTAACTCAAGAACTACCAAGAATATAAGCATAGAAAGGAAAACCGGAATTCCTATCTCGCCGTAAAGTCTTTTAAATTCCACCGCCCATGGGTAAATAAAAATCACTTCAAGATCGAAAATGATAAAAAACATTGCAACAAGGTAGTATTTAATAGACATTCTATCTTTTGTAGAACCAACCGGTTTCATTCCGCTTTCGTAGGTGGAGGATTTTTCAGGATTTGGTCTTTGGGGACCGAAAAGTGTTGATGTGGCAACCATTCCAACGCCAATTATTACCGCAATCCCAAGAACGAGAAATATTGGTATGTATTGTTCAATCATAAATGAATATCACTAAATTTTGACGACAAAGTTATCCAATTTTAAAGTGATTGTCAATTTAGATATATGCATATGATTAGGCTTTATGACGTTAAGTTTTACGAAATATGTTTTAGTTTTATTAACCTCTTTTGTTAATTAAATTGCTTTTTAGTAAATGTATAACTACTTATCTTTTATAAAAAGAATCTTTTTTTCTTGATTTATTTTATTCGAAAAATATCTAAACCATTTTTGCACATTTTGTGCGTTGCTTTACTATGGTTTTTTGCAACTGATTTATCGATTGCACAGATAAGTGCTGGGACACTCGAATACCTCGGTTCTTACTTCAAACAAAATGATTTTCATACCAGGTTTGATAAGCAGTTAAATACATTTTACTTGAATTCAAGTTTAAAGTTTTTTGTCGAGTCAGAAAAATTTGATATCAGAATTAACGAGAACTTCCATTCTACTTTTGTACGCGGACTTCAGAGCAGCACCCGGGATGAACAACAACTCAATTTTAGAACAGCGTACAAATACTCCAATGAAGTAAAACTCGGTATACTCGGTAGCAGCACGGTACTTGCTGATAACAGGCAGCTTGAAATAAATCAGGCTTCAGTATCATTTGCTACATTGTTCAGTGAGATTGAACCATACAAGAACATTTTATTCTCTCCTTTCGGCGGTTATTCCAGCAACAGTCAGGTTGGTGAGAATGATTACGGATTAGTATATGGATTGGAAGGAGTTGCTAGAAATCTTTTACTCTCTGATTTTAGACTAAACTCGGAGTTACGTTTCAGAAATGAAGATATAATGCCAAGACGAAATCTTATAAGATATTTTCAACTTACTGCCGCTAATTTTTTTGAACAAAATATTTCAAACACAATTAACTTTTTGTTTACCCAAAGCAGAAAAGATTTCTACTTTCATACTGACTCGCTAACTCAAGTTAAATTTGGAATAGAAAATAACATTCAGAGCAGAACTGAAACAATATATTCGCTACAGGACAGACTTTTATACGATAAAATTTTTGATGTTATATCGCTGAATTTTACCGGCAGAATTAGTATGAGAACTGTTGACAGAGATACGAGATATAAAAATTCCGATTTAACTACTTCTTCAATATTCGATACAAAAATTGAAGAACTTAAACTTGATTTGGAAACAGTAACAAAATACACTTCAAAGTTGTTTGATGGACAGCTTAGATTGACATTTGCGGAAAGAGATGAAAAGAATATTACAAAACCTTTTACGGGAGTTGATGAAAGTTTTTTTGAACAACGTTCAGAAATCGAAGGTCAAAAAAACAATAATTCGGGAAGAATGTCCCTAACTTTTTTTGGTGATCTGAAAATGTCTGAAAAAGATAAGCTGACCATTAGTTATTATCAGAGTAAATTGAAATATGATACACCAAGCGATAATAATGATGATGACCGTGATGAAATACTTTCAATTGTAAGATTACGCTATTCAAGATTCCTAAATCCATACTTCGAGGCTTATTTAAATGCGGAGGGAACTTACAGCCATATTGTTTATATTTTTGCAGGCAGAAGTTCGAATAATAATGTAAACAGAATTATAAGATTCAAAGCCGGCGGCGATTATAACGGCATAAATTTATCATCTTACAACAGCTTTGAAGTTTCGGCAAATTACTCGGTATATGATTTTGAAGATATTACATCAAACTTTCAGAGTTTCACATTCAGGCAAATGACTGCAGTTGATTCAACTACAATAAGATTAACGGACCGTATATCGATTTTTGGCTTTGGTTCGCTTAAACTTTCTGAACAAGGTGATTTAAGCTGGAGCAACTTTACATCCAGACCAACAAGATTTCTACAGGAAGTCTATATTGAACCTCGAATTATACTCTACCTTAACCGTTCGTCTTTTTCTGCTGGAATCAGGTATTTTTCTCTCAATACTTACAATTTTGACAAACTCAACCGAAAGCTTGATACAGAATATTCCAGTTTTGGTCCTATCGCAATAATCAGCATAAATCTTTGGAAACGGTTGAATATGTACATAAACGGATTTTATGAATTTATTAAATCCTCCGGAAGTCCGGAACGTGAGCAAGCAAATCTAATTATGCAAGTTAATTGGAAATTCTGATTTAAAAAGATATTTTTTCATTTAATAATTTAAAATATAATTACGTGGCGGAAGAAAAGACTTATCAACTAGAAATAGAAAGCGATCCTAATAACCTTATCACTGTTGAGGAATTTGTAAATTACTTCGCAATTGATCTCGGATTAGATGAAGATAAACTGAATAGCCTGCTGCTCACTGTCACGGAAGCAACTACAAACGCTATCATTCATGGAAATAAGGGTGATTTAACTAAAAAAGTTTATATCGATGTTTCTGCGAGCGTGCGGTTGTTGACCATAAAAATCAGAGACGAAGGTGTTGGATTTGATCCTGCACTAGTACCTGATCCTACTCATCCAGATAATTTATTAAAAGACTCCGGTCGTGGGCTATACCTGATGAAAGTTTATATGGATGAGGTATATATCAATATTACACCTACGGGAACAGAAACAATCCTGAAATTAAAATTGTAATTGGAATGATCTGTTTGAATTCACTTCTTTTGCGAACTTTTAGTAGTTAGATTGTAAATTTTTTAATTGTTATTTAAGCAAAAATCTGGCAAATAAACAATCATTGTCCGGATAACTGAAAAATTATTTACTAAATTCCACAAAGTGACAATATCCTAATTTGTTATATGTTTTAACCTTAATTATTTTTATTAATACAATTTAGTAATTAAACCAGAGGAGAACTTACAATGGGACGAAAAAAAATTTCCTTGATCGGTGGAGGACAAATTGGTGGCGTGCTCGCTCAACTAATTGCACAGAAGCAATTGGCTGATGTGGTAATGTATGATATTGTTGAAGATTTGCCGCAGGGTAAAACTCTCGACATAGCAGAAGCAGCAAGAGTTGATGGTTTCGATGTTA
This sequence comes from uncultured Ignavibacteriaceae bacterium, assembly GCA_963714415.1. Lineage (GTDB taxonomy): Bacteria > Bacteroidota > Ignavibacteria > Ignavibacteriales > Ignavibacteriaceae > JAGXRK01. Next base: position 63,098 of record CAVQOL010000015.1, on the reverse strand, counting down.
ACGTTAAAGGCACTAACGATTACAAAGATATCGAAGGATCAGATATTGTAATAGTAACGGCAGGACTTCCTAGAAAACCGGGAATGAGCCGCGACGATTTGCTTGTTACAAATGCAAAGATTATGCAGACTGTTGCAGAAAATGTAAAGAAGTTTGCACCTAAATCCATTGTTATAATAGTATCAAATCCTCTTGATGCAATGGTAACTTTATTTAAGAAAATAACAGGATTTCCTGAAAACAGAGTTCTCGGTCAGGCAGGCATTTTAGACTCGTCACGTTTTTCCAGTTTCATTGCATGGGAACTTGGCGTTTCTGTAAAAGACGTAAATGCTATGGTGCTTGGCGGACACGGCGATACTATGGTTCCAATTGTTCGCTATGCTAACGTAAACGGAATACCTGTAGTGGAATTGCTGGAGAAAAAATACAACAGCAAAGAAAAAGCTGCAGAAGTTATGAAAGCAATGGTTGACAGAACTAAAATGGCTGGCGGTGAAGTTGTAAAATTATTGAAAACCGGATCAGCATTTTATTCACCTGCCGCTGCTTCAATTGCTATGGCCGAAGCTATTTTATATGATGAAAAAAGAGTGCTGCCTGTTTGTGCATATCTTAAAGGTGAATTTGGTGTAACCGGCTATTACGTTGGCGTTCCCGCTGTGCTTGGTTCAAATGGAGTTGAAAAAATTATTGAGTTTGGATTGAATGGCGAAGAACAAGCATTACTTGATAATTCGGTAAAAGCTGTTAAAGATTTAGTTGTTGATATGGAGAGACTGGGATTTTAATTATTGAAATAGTATCAATAAAAAACCCTCCGTACATTGGAGGGTTTTTTTTTATTTCTGATATGCAAAAATCTTTAGTTGACCGGATAAACACTTATAATTTGTCTTTCACCGCGTTTGGTTTCAAACTTAACAATACCATCAGCAACGGCAAATAAAGTATCATCATTTCCCTTTTTTACATTTGCACCGGGATGAAATCTGGTACCTCTTTGTCTTACGAGTATATTGCCGGCAAGAACCTGTTCACCGCCAAACTTTTTTACACCGAGTCGCTGTGCATTAGAATCACGGCCATTTCTCGTTGAGCCTTGTCCTTTTTTATGTGCCATTATAAATCTCCTTTATCCTATCTTGAGAACTTCAATTCTTGTTAAATGCTGTCTGTGTCCGTGTTTCTTTTTATAACTAATTATTCTTTTTTTCTTAAAGACGATTACTTTATCATCCTTTAAATGTTCAAGAACCTTTGCTTTAACTTTAACACCTTTAACAGAAGGACTACCAATTTTAGTTGATTTACCGTCGCTAAATAAAAGCACCTTATCAAAAGTTACTTCTGATTCAAGTTCATCTTTCAAACGAGGAACATAGTACTTTGTATTTTCTGTCACTTTAAATTGTTGTCCTAAAATATCAACAACTGCAAACATTTCATCCTCTTTTTTCTAAATCAAGGTTGTAAAAGTAATAAAGATAAGGCTATATGTCAAACTTTAAGGGAGTCAAAATATCTCAAAATATTCTATTTTTTCAAGCGGAAAGAAAATTCACTGCCTTCGTTAAGCTTGCTTTTTAGCTCAATTTTTGACCCATGTGCTTCAATGATGTGTTTTACGATAGCTAAACCCAGTCCCGTTCCTCCAACTGCCCTTGAACGGGCTTTATCAACCCTGTAAAATCGTTCAAAAACACGATTTATATCCTCTTCAGGAATCCCTATACCGGTATCTTTTATTCGAATCAGACCAAACTTTTTCTCTTCTTCAACAAATATTTCAACCTTACCGTGTTCAGTATATTTTATTGAATTCTGTATGAGATTTACTAATACTTGTCTGAGCTTATTTTTATCACCAAATAACTGAAGTTTTTCATCTGCAGAATGATAGAGTTTAAGTTCTATTCCCTTCTCATCAGCCATAGGTTTCAATTCATTAACAATCTGCTGCAGGTAAGAATTAATAACAAAGTATCGGTAACTCATTCTCATTTCACCGGATTCTATCATTGAGATATCAATCAGATCGTTCAACAAGTTACTAAGGCTGATTGTATGCTGATTTGCTTTATCAAGAAAACTGAGATTAACATTTTTATCATTTACTGCGCCGTTAAGTAAAGTTTCAATATAACCTTGAATTGCAAAAATCGGTGTTCTTAATTCATGCGATACATTTGCAAGAAACTCTGTTCTTATTTTCTCTAATTTCTTTAAGTATTCAATATCGCTCTTTGCTTTTTCAAACATACCTTTAATTGCATTTTCAAGACCGGAAAGATCATTACTTAAAATAATTTCATCAGGATTAGTGTAAACATTCTCACTAATATTTTTAATAACCTCTTTGATCTTACTAAGCTCTCTAGTGCGCTTTGCCCCGATAAGATTAAGAATGACAATGCTTACAAAAAGAAAAATGATTATAAGAGGAATGCTGACGGAATACTTTTCAACAATGATAAGTGTGATTATAATAACAAGGAAATTATAGAGAATGAATTCTCTGAGAAATACTGATGCAGAAGAGAGATTGGATTTTAATTTATTCCACACTTTTGAATCTGTAACCTACGCCTTTTACTGTTTCAATGAGATTTGAAAAACTATCAAGCTTTTCGCGGATTTTTCTTATATGAACATCAACAGTTCTATCAACCACAAAAACGTTTGCACCCCAAACATCTTTTAACAAAGTTTCACGGTTAAAAACTCTTCCGGGATTGTTTGCAAGATAGTATAATAATTCAAATTCTTTTCTTGGAAAGATTTTTTTATCACCGTCAACAGTTATAACATATTTTTCTTTATCAATATCCAACGGACCAATTTTTATTTTAATTGGTCCTACTGAAGAACCAGATGCATCCTCATACTTCCTAAGATTTGAATTAACTCTTGCTACAAGTTTCTTTGGTGAGATCGGTTTCTGAATGTAATCACTTGCGCCGATTTCCAAACCTTTTATTTCATCCGTCTCACCTGACTTTGCAGTAAGAAAAATAACAGGCGTGTTTTCAAAACCTTTAGTAGCACGGATTCTGCGGCATACTTCATAACCATCCATTCTAGGCATCATTATATCAAGAATAATCAGATCGGGTTTTTGTGCAATTTTATCAAGAGCCTCTTCGCCATTATACCCGACGAGAACCTCGAAATTCTCCTGTTCAAGATTATACTTGAGAAATTCCACAATGTCTTTTTCGTCATCAACAAGTAAAATTTTTTTCATAGATGATTAAAACTTAACTTCAACATTTTCCAATGCTGATTTATACATCGCTTCAATTATTTTCATTCTTTCCATTGATTCTTCGCCGGGTGAAAAAACAGGATTTAATCCTTTAACAGCACCAATAAAACTTTTAAGTTCATTCATATAAGATTTTTTGAAAAGAACTGCAGGATTATCAGATTGAGAAGGCGTAAGATCCATATAATTTTCTTCCATCTTTTTGTATAAACGAAATGGTGTCGAAGAGTAACTACCCTTTGTACCATAAATGTTAAGATAGAAATAATCTTTTTCAACAGGAAGTGACCAGCTTGCTTCGAGACTGATTACAGAGGAATTTTTACACTTAATAAAACTTACGGAAGTATCTTCAACGCTCTTTGTGTTATGATAAAAGTTTTTTGTAGATATCGAATCAACTTCAGGATAGCCTAATAACCAGAAGGAAAGATCTATAAGATGAAGCCCAAGATCAATTATTACACCGCCGCCGGATTCTTCCTTTTTTGTAAACCATTTTTCACCGCTGCTTTGCTGACGTATCCATCCAGCCTTAGCATAATACGGAATACCAATTTCACCACTATTTATTAAACTTCTCAGCAGCATTGTATCGGGTCGGAAACGTAAATTCATTCCAACCATTAAATTACACTTGCCATCTTTGGCAGCATCAACTATCAATTTTGCTTCTGCGTAAGATCTTGCCAATGGTTTTTCTATAAGAATATCTTTACCGGCGTTTATACAATCCATCGCAATATCTTTATGAGTGCTGGTTGGAGTGGAAATAATAACGGCATCAAGCTCGGTTTTCTCCAGCATTTCCCGATAATCTTTGTATCTATCCTTAATACCAAATTTATCAGCTACTGCTGTAAGACTGCTTTGTTTAATCTCAGCTACTGCGGCAATTTCTGCATTATTAATTTTTCGGAGATTGGGCAAATGTTCAATTTGTGCAACACCGCCTAAACCAATTACTCCTATTTTGGCTTTTTCCATTAAAGAGTAACCTCGTGTTTTATTTTTTTTGATGAACAGAATAGTTTTACTTTTTCAGCAATTCCATCGGGGTCAATACCTAACAGTTTATGAAGTTCTTTCTGTGTGCCGTGATCTATAAAACTATCCGGCAGTCCTAATCTTAAAATATCATTTTTATAATTACTGTCTGTAAAATACTCAACAACTGCAGAACCAAATCCGCCGGGAAGAGAATTTTCTTCAATAGTAATTATTTTTGAATGTCTTGATGAAATATCATCCAGTAGTTCGGTATCAAGTGGTTTGGCGAAACGCATATTAACAACTTCACAATGAATTCCTTCAAGTGAAAGTTTTTCAGCAGCTTTTAATGAATAATTAACCATAGAACCTAAAGCAAGTATTGCAACATCTTTTCCCTCTTTTAATTTTTCAGCTTTGCCGATTTCAATAAAGTCAAATCCAGTCTTTCAATTCAACACCAAGTGCATTTCCCCGTGGATATCGAAGTGCAATTGGACCTTTATTATAAACCGTAGCAGTATAAAGCATATCTCGTAATTCCGACTCATCCTTTGGAGCCATAATTACCATTCCGGGAATCATTCTTAAATAAGTGATATCAAAAGTTCCGTGATGAGTAGGACCATCAGAACCTACCAAACCTGCTCTATCCAATGCAAACACTACATGAAGTTTCTGTAGGCTGACATCGTGTATAATCTGATCAAATGCTCTTTGCATAAACGTTGAATAAATTGCAACCACCGGAATTATTCCCTGTGTTGCCAAACCTGCAGAAAAAGTAACTGCGTGTTCTTCAGCAATCCCGACATCAAAATAATTATTGGGAAATTCTTTTTGTAAAATGTCAAGTCCTGTTCCGTCTGGCATTGCACCGGTAATTCCAACAACTTTAGGATTTTCTTTAACTATCTGTACAAGAGCTTCACCAAATATTTTTGTATATGATGAAGGGGCTGAACCTTTCTTAATTGCCTGGCCCGTAACTTTGTCAAATGGAGTTGAAGCATGTAATCGCTGCGAGTGACCTTCAGCAGGCTTATATCCTTTTCCTTTTTCTGTTATTGCATGTATGAGAATCGGACCTTTTAATTCTTTAACCTGTTCAAATAATTTTACCAATTGATGAATGTTGTGACCATTGACTGGTCCAAAATATCTGAATCCAAGGGCTTCAAATAACATTCCCGGCGTAATTACAGCTTTAATACCTGTTTCTAATCTTGCGGCAATTTTTCTAAGCCTGTCACCAAACTGATCAAGTTTGCCTGTTAAATCCCAGATCTGTCCTTTGAATTTATTATAATCGGGATGAGCAATCATTTCAGTGAAGTAATTTGAAATCTGCCATACGTTTGGAGCGATTGACATTCTGTTATCGTTTAATACAACAATTAAATCAGATTTTAAAACGCCGGAATTATTCATAGCTTCATAAGCCATACCGCCGGTCATTGCACCGTCACCGATTATTGCAATCACCTTTCGGTTTTCTTTTTTTATATCTCTTGCAACAGCCATACCAAGTGCCGCTGAAATTGAAGTTGAAGCATGACCAGCGCCAAAGGAATCATATTCACTTTCATTTCTTTTTAGAAAGCCGCTGATCCCGTCTAACAACCTGATTTTCTTTAGTGCCTCTTTCCTTCCTGTAAGAACTTTATGCGGATAAGCCTGATGACCGGTATCCCAAACAACCTGATCATATGGTGTGTTAAATACTTTATGAATTGCAACAGTTAGTTCAACAGTTCCTAGCCCGCCGCCGAAATGACCACCAATTTCAGAAATAGTATCAACCAAATAGTTTCTAATATCCTGACAGAGAACTTTAAGCTCCTGAACTGATAGGTTTTTGATATCGCTGGGGTAATTTACTTTTGAGAGTACAGGATACTTTTCTTTTTCGGGCATTATCTCCTTCTCCGATTATTCATCACATTTCAACTTTCTTTTTTAATATCAGATATTTGCTTTTTCAATTCTGTAACTTTTAATTCTGCCTTCTGAAGAACATTTAAACACTCTTTTGAAAGTTTAACTCCCTCTTCAAAAAGAGAGATTGATTCATCAAGCCCTAAATCTTCTTGCTCCAACAGGTTAGCAACTTCTTCAAGCCTTGAAAGTTTTTCTTCAAAACTCTTATCTGATTTTTTTTTAGTCATCTTTTTGTGTCTTAACTTTTATTTCACCATCATAAAACCTGACAGTGGCAGGTTTTTTTTCATTAAAATGAATTTGCCGGGTTATAAACTTATCATTCTGTTTTATTAATGTAAAACCTTTTTTCAGTGACTTAGTAATGTCATGGAATTCAGTGATTTTGCCAAGAAGTGAAACCTGATTATGCCTGACTAATAACTTTCGATCAATCGATTGCAAATTCTTAAAAATCAAACCATCTAATTTCTGAAAAAAGTTTCTCACCTTATCAACCGGATATCTGAATCCGTATGATTTCAAAATACTGTAAATATTTTCCTTTTTGCTTTCTAACAACTCACTAATATTCTGTGATGTATAATATGAAAATTCATTAATAAAGGCAATGATTTCCTCTTGATCAGGCGTAGCCAATTCCATAGCTACAGATGGAGTTGGAGCTCTTAAATCAGCCACGAAATCCGCTATAGTAAAATCTGTTTCGTGACCAACTCCCGATATTATTGGAATTTTAGAATTGAAAATTGCCCTTGCAACAATTTCTTCATTAAAAGCCCAAAGATCTTCAATTGAACCGCCGCCTCTTGCTATAATAATTAAATCAATTTCTTTAATCTTATTTAATCGCTTAATGTTTTCAACAATGTTCTCAGCAGCACCTGCACCCTGAACTTTTGTTGGAGCAATTACCAATTCCACTAAAGGGAATCTTCTTTCTGCAACACTTAACATATCCTTTATTGCAGCACCATCAATTGCGGTTACAAGTCCGATTTTCCCGGGATACTTTGGAATATCTTTTTTATGCTCTTCATCAAACAGACCTTCTGATTGAAGTTTTTCCTTTAACTTTTCAAATGCAGCCTGCAGTTCACCAACTCCGGCGGGTTTCATTGAACGAACATCAATTTGATAATTGCCCCGCGGTGGATAAACAGTTATTCTGCCGTTAACAATTACTTTTATTCCGTCCTGAGGTGTGAAGAACACAAAACTGTTCAAACCTTTCCACATTGTGCAATTGATAACTGCTTTTTCATCCTTTAAGATTAAAATACCAGTGACCTGAATAGTGTGCTTTGAAGTTGGAAATTTCACCTATAACGCTGATCTGTTCAAAACTTTCTTCAAGAGTTAACTTTATCTGCTTTGTTAACTCACTTACACTCAATATGTCGCCGTCAAAAAGATCCATCATTTATCATTTAAAGTACTGTAATCAAGTTCTGAACCTAACAGGCTGTGAGGAATTATAAATATTATAAACATAATTATTGCTGCAATTAGAATATACCATTTTGGTTTTTGTGATCTGAATACTGCGATGAGAGCAATTATCCATCCGATAAAAGCAATTAAAGTTTTATTATCGGTTAAATCTGTTCCATACGGAAAACCTGTCCAGAATTCACCGAATGCATACTTTTGAACCACCGGTCCTAATATCATTCCGCCCAATAATAAGAATTGCCAAATGTCCATAAAGTATATTTTTTCAGATTTGGTTTTTCAACAAAACATTCAAGTGCAGTACGATTTGATAAAAGCATAGCACCAAAAATAAATATGACATGCGGAATAAGAATAAATAATGGTACTTCGCCTTTGAATCGGATTATCACAGGTTCAGAAGGAATAATTCTTTCTTCATTTTCAGATTTTAAAATTACCCTGTAAAGCAATTTCCCTGCCGGCGGTTGATGAGGAAGAAAACCAGTTAATGTCCCACCTTCATTTTTCATTTCCACTTCGTGCCATTCATCATTTGTCTTATATCTTTTCCATTGAAGAACCCCGGTTACAGATTGATCATCAATTTCAACGCTAACCTTATTATCAGTGTCGCCGCCGTGACTTCTGTCAAATTTGTAATTATACGTCTTATCGGCAAAATTAAATTGACCGCTTATGGGATAAGTGGGACCGGTAACCCTTTGATAATATGCAGCTGCTAAGGTTACAACAACTGCAATAATCCAGAATAAAATATGTTTTTTCATTTAACTTATTGAGTTTGTAAAAAGATATCTGAAATCTAATTAAAATTTTACACTGAATCCCAGAGTAGGCAGTATCGGGAACATATTATTAGCTCTTTTACCCAGAGTAAGATCATCTTCCACATAGTATTCATAGTTGACGACATTTTTTCTGTTATACACATTGATCACATCGAGGTAGAAAATCCAATCAAGGCTCCAGAAATTCGTTAGAAAATTTGCACGTACATCAAGTCTGTGATAATCAGGTTTTCTTGAATTGAAATTCCTGTCGCCGAAATCAACATCAAAAATTACCTCTGGTTCAGAATTGGGATCATTTGATTGCCGGGTAGCAATAACAGGAGTATCCGGGATACCATCTGAATCAGTATCGGAATAAATAATTCTCGGTTTAACACCGATTGCCTCGCTAATTGGAAATCCGGAACCAAACTGCCAGCGGACACCAAAATTAAACCAGTCCGATACATCATAATTTAAAACAATATTTACCGTATGGCGTTGATCAAATCTAAACGGATACTTTTTCCCATCTTCATAACGATCTGCATAAGCGAGTGAATACGAAACCCATCCGGAAAGTTTACTGTCCCTCGTTAAATTTTTCTTTGCGAGAAAGAATTCAAATCCGTATGCCTCGCCGAAAGAATTATTAATCGGGATTTGTGTAACAGAATCGCCAATAACTGAAACCGGATTTGTCCAGCCTTCAACAAACCTGTGGATCATTTCCGGAAACAGGTTCAACAAAAAATTTTGTGCCCTGCACTATCTGCGGAACTATTAGATTATCAAACTCTTTATAATAAGTTTCGAATCGTAAACTCCATTCACTAGTTAACCATCTTTCTATTCCAAATACATAATGATAAGCTCTTTCTGCATTTAACAGTTTTGTATACTTATCACCAAGATCGAAGAGTACGCCTTGATCACGAAGTTTTTCATAACCCGGCGATTGATAATAAACTCCCCACACAGCCCTGATAGTTGTTATTTCATCTAATGCATAAGACAATGAAATTCTCGGAGCTAAATACGATTTGTCAAGCAGATCGTAGTAATCAAATCTTAGACCGGGATTAAGATATAATTTACTGCTCAACTTAAAATTATTCTGAGCATAAGCCCTTAAACGATTATACTTTCTGTTATCTTTTAAATCATCTATGGAAGATCGCATCTGCGGATTAGCCGCAATTATCGCCATAAGCTGAGGATCAAGATCAAAATTAAAATTCTGCTCCGTTTCCATAATATCATACCCGGCACCTGCTTCAAAAACATTATCTTTCCAGAAGTACGTTAACTTGTCATCAAATGAAACTTTTTGGTAATTAAATTCACCTTCGAAATTAAAGCCCAGTAAGTAAGGTCTGAGTGTATCCGGCAGAACATCTTCAAAATCACTGCGGTTAAGAGAAGGATCGAGAATTTGAGAATCAAAATCAGTATCGCCGCTGTTTCCGTACCACGATACAACAAATTTATTAAACAATTTTTCATTCGGAACATAATGCCAGGCACCGGAGACAATATCATTTCTGGTAACATTAAAAATACCAACACTGTCGGGAGTCTTTCTATCTTCACCGCTAATTACATTCACGCCATCGCGCGAATAAATTCCGTTGATAAGAAATTTATGACCATCAAATGGACCAAAAACTAATTTGCCTTGTATGTCATAAAAATTCGGAAAGGACGTGCTTTCATCAACGAGTCCTGCACTTTTTACAAACGGTTCTATTATAAGATCGTAATAAGTTCTTCTGGAATTAAAAAGCCAGCTTCCTTTAATATCAAAAGGATTTTTTCCTTCCAGCACAAGATTTGCATCTACGATTGAGGCATTTAAACTTCCGGTAAGATTTTTATTTACATCACCTTCACGATTTGTAACATCGAGCACTGCGGATAATCTGTCGCCATACTTTGCAGGAAATCCGCCGGAGATAAGAGTGACATCAGAAACGGCATCAGGATTAAACATACTGATTACACCGTACAACCGATATGGATTGAAAACTTCAACATCATCCATAATGATTAAATTTTGATCGGGTCCGCTGCCGCGCACAATTAGCTGTGAGGAAAAATCATTCGGAGCAAGAACACCGGGAAGCGACTGAAGCGTTCTTAAAACATCTTCAACTGCGCCGGGAAGAATTTTTGCATCGCGTGGATTTAAGTCTATCAGGCTTGTTCTCGTATCGCTCTGTTTCTGCTGGCGTAAACCTGTTATTTCAACATCCTGCACCTGAATTGCAACCGAATTTAAAACAACATCTAGTTCTACAGTTTTTCTTTCGGTTATTACAACATTAAAATATTTTGTTTCATATCCGATTGCACTGAATTTAATTTCATATTCAGCAACGGGAATATTATCTATGCGGTAAGTTCCATCCTGTTCACTTCCTGCACCAATATTTGTATCTAAGAAAATTACATTGACAAACGGAACAGGATTTTTACCATCCGTAATTTTTCCTTTAATACTTCCCGTCTGAGAAAATAATTGAAATTGAAATAAAACAAATACTGATATGACTGTAAACTAAAAATTTCATTTTCCTATAATCTTTCCGCTTGCACAGATAAACACAAAATTGCGTAAAAACATTCCAAACTTGTTAAGAAACTTTTAGTTAAGATAGAGTGAGAAAAATCTTGAGTAAAGTCCTAAATTAAACTCATGAAAATTGACCGATAAATCACCAGGCTTAAAATTAAAACGATATCTTGTATAGAACGTAAAGGAATCGTTAAAAAGTGTAAACCAGCCGACAGATATTTCAGGTGCAAGACCGTTTCTGCCTTTAAAGTCTGTGTAGGCAGTTATACCGGGAGAAAAGTATTTCAGATATTTAGTTTCATATATTTTCTTATATCCTGCTCTGAAAAAACTTTTGCTTTCTGCATTAAATATGTAAGTATATTCAATAGATATGTAACCGGAAGGATAATTAAAACTTCTTGATCTGAAAGACAGTATCGGAATTTCCTTGGTAAGACTAAAATAATCTTCGCCTTTATTGTGAACATAACCCGGCGCCGGCAATGCGAAAATCATTCCGCCGAAAATACAAAATGTTAACAGCGATGAACCCGATTTAATTTTTGGTTCGAACGGAAGATCAAAATCATGTTCATCATTAATGTTTTTATTGCCAAGACTGTCAATACTTTCAATTACAAATTTTACGGTTTTATTTTCAAATGTAAGACGTGATAAATCAATACTGATGTTATGCATTTCCGAAAGTTCACTTGAGATTTCATATTCATATTTATTTTCCAGAATTACTTTTGTAATTGCAGCCTCGCTTGTAAAGAACGAAAGGACAAAAGTATGCGGCAGTTCCGGAGTTGCATAAGCGTCAATTAAATAAATTTCGAACGTAATGTCCTGCTCCTGAGTAAAAGACACACCCTGAAAACAAATTATTAACAGCAAAAGAATGAAAATATTTTTCATCAGAATAAAAGTAACTAGTTAATGATTATTCAAAGTTAGTAAAAGGCTTTGTAAAAAAGATATGTTAAATTAAGTGATTGCGTAAATGAGGAATTTGGCCACCCAGCCAAATTTATCCGCCTATGGCGGAGACTGATAAATCTGGCGGAATCTAGAGGCTATACGCTTATTTAATTAATATTAATTTCCTTGTATCGCTAAAATTTCCGGCTTGAAGTCTGTAAAAGTATACACCGCTTGGTATAGATGCATCGCGATGCGTCTCTACATTATTAAACTCAACTTCGTAACTTCCTGCAAGTTTTTCTTCGTTAACGAGAGTCGCAATTTCATTTCCAAGAATATCATAGACCTTTAATGTTACTTGACCGTTTACCGGTAACAGATAACCGATCACTGTTGACGGATTAAACGGATTAGGGTAATTTTGTTTTAAACAGTAAGAATCGGGGAACTCTTGATAATAAGTTTTGATTGAATTTGGGTCAGTGAATTCATAACACCCAATGTCTATCCTGCCATTAATCACTCTGTTCATATTATCATAATCTGTTTGAGGTAAATTTAATCCTGTGGTATCAAGAGTACCAGTATCAATACCTGGACTTTCATATGAAAGGTGAAAATCAGCCTCTATGGAATTAACAAATAAAGGATCTTCATATAAATTGTTTTCACCCTCAAACACATCAGACAAAATACAATATTCAGAATATATTTTTGATGAATCAAAAGTTTGTAATGCATAGCCATAAACGCCATACTTCCATACTATTGAATTAATTATATTTATCGTTGAATTTCTTGCACATTGAACGCCGAAATTTTCCGGATAAATAGTATTGTTATAAATATGACCGATAGCATTATCATCAAACAGATATGACGTTGTACAATTGTTAACTAAATTATTATAACTCGCACAAGTAGAAGATATCACTAGAACTGCGCCATAATTATCTTTAAATAAATTTGCTTCTAAATACGCATCCGAATTTTCCGTAAGAGCTAACAACCAATATTGTTGCGCAATTGAATAAGTTTGCCCCATAAACTTATTTCGTTTAATAATAGGTTTTGCAGATACACAGAAAACACTTGAACAAAAGAACACGTTATTTTCAATTAGTGGTCTTGAATCAGGTGCACAATATATGGCTCTTACCCCTGTAAAGTTAGATGCTTCGCTAAATAAATTGTTAGATATTCTGGGATAAGAGTTGTTTTCGCAATAAATAGTTGTAGCCATATTTGAAAAATAATTGTTACATACAGTAATGCTGTCGTTTGAACAGTAAATAACTCCTTTTCCGATTTGAGGGGCACCATTATTAATACATGATTTTGAAATTATACTTTCTTTTGACGCTTCGGGGAAAAACACTATTCCTCCCCAGTATTTTTCATAAACACTATTTTGCTTAATATAAATTGAATCAGTATCGCTTCCTTCTAAAATTAAGCTGCCATAAACCAGTATTGATTTGGATGTATTAATCTTTAAGACTGTCCCCGGTAAAATTCTCAATTCGCTACCTGAGGACACAATAATATCGTCTTCGACAATGTACGGTGAAGCATCTGCAATTAAATCTCCACTTAAAGTTCCACTGATTTTAGTACCAATAAAATTTGAATACTCTGATTCTTTAGCACCAAGATCAGGATCAAAAGAATTAAAACTATAACCAAGATCAGTTCCTCTATCAATACAGGGCGAACCAGATTGTAAATTGAGATCTAAATTTGAGGGATCCACAAATTGAGGGTCATCGATAATCTCAGCATTACCTGGAGATGGAATAAATGTTGTTGGATATCCTGTCCACCCTCCCCAATACATATATCCATCAGCGCAATGCCAAATATCATTATTTGAAATCTCAAGAGCGATGGGAGCCATAAAATCCGAAGTATAAAAGAATACTGCTGTAGAAAAATTGACAAAAATATTATTATAGATGAGGCTATTACCGGCTGTGCATTCCTCAAAACGAAGACATATACGCGAAACAATTGAATCTTCTATACTATAAAATGTATTATTTATAAAATGACCGCGGGCATTATTTTTAAGTAGCACATAAGTTTCATAAGGTACTGAAGATATAAAAATGGAATGATGGATTTCTATTTCTTTATTTGCCCCATCTACCACAATATTCTCACCAAGTAAATCAATAATTGCACCATTACCTTGAATACAGACTTTTTCGACATCCTGGATGAACCCACCAGTATAGATTACATCATCCTGAAGAATTATCAGCTTATCATAGTCACCATAGGGCTGAGCGTTATCATACATTTTTTGTAATGAGGTACCTTTCACAATGAAACTAAAAAGCAAAGCAACTACTAATATTTTTAAAAATATTTTCACTTAATAACCTAGAATATAACTATTACTTATACTGAACGTTAAATGACCTTAAGATTATATTTATGTCCCGCACAAGCGGGATAAACTCAGCAGCTACATAAATATTTCATTTTACTTAATGATAGTTCAAATTCTTTATTATTCGGAAAATATGCGTGCATAAATATCAACCTGTGGTGATCTTTATAAAAGTGTCCTAATTTACGCTTAGCCTACAAATCAAGACATCCCCCGCAGAGTAAGGTAAGAAAATGGGATGTGGTGCATAATGTTCCCGCCCTAAAACATAAACGCAGTAGAAAATTAGCTTAAATTTTAATAAGCTTCAATAGATAATTAAGATTTCTCGGTCGTTACACTCCCTCGAAATGACAGGAAAGGTTTTGTCACTTCGAGCGAAGGAGAAATCTTTCGCTTAGATTCCTCGTCGAAGGAGTCCTTTGGATAACCAGTCGCCTCCGAAACAAGTTCGGGGCAAGCTGTTTTCAGAGCAGCATTACGCCAGAGGCGGAAAAGTTTTTCTTATTTAAAAGTAATTTTAATAAATTGACATTGCAGTTCCCGCCTTCGTTAAAACTTTGGCGGGTAAACTGCGCTGCCTTAGCTCGCCGCCAAGGTAAGACAGGCTGGTTAGGCACAAAAGCGTTAGGCGTAGTCAACCTGAAACTGAGGCATTAACTTTGTCAAGCATAGAAAAAATATAAAATTTGAATATTAAAAGAGAATTGAATGACAGATATTCAAAAAAAACAGCTACCTAAAATATTGGGTATCTTCAAAAAGATATTTCAAATCATCCTTTATATACCGATTCAAATAATCTTCATACCTCTTGCGATTATTGGACTAGTAGATGCAATTTACAAGGAAATGGGAAAAAGCAAGAAACTGGGTGTTTCCTTCTCGGCAATTAAAGCGCTTCAATATAGGTGGTTCATGCATTATTTTAACACCAGACCGGATTCCCTTTCAGTTGCATTTACAAAAAAATTTCCATGTGAATCACATTTTGGTATGTGGTCAATTATGGGAGCTCTTATCATTTCCCAGCGGTTATTTGGTTTCACAACCAGGCTTGGAAAACTCGTTGAACCAGGTGAAGAGACCTCAGATTCCACTGCGGGTATTCGGGTGCTCATGTTTGACAAGATAATGGAAAAATATGTTGATGAAATGGAGCAGATTGTCCTTCCTGGAGCTGGCTTTGATTTGATAGCTTTGCACTTTACAAAAGGAAAAAATGTAAAGGTTTTTGAACTCGACCAGGTTAATACACTAAATGTTAAAGTTGAAACATTGAAAAAAGCAGGCATAAAGCATGATTGGATCACCTATATCCCGGTTGATTATTCAAACGAATTCTGGGTTGATAAACTATTAGGAGCTGGTTTTGACAAAACAAAAAAGACTTTGTTCCTTTGGCAAAGTGTTTCTTTGTATTTAGAAGCTGATATTGTCAAAGAAAATCTTAGGGAAATGGCTGATTTGTGTGTAGACGGAAGTATCATCGCTCAAGACTTTTATTCCAAAGTATTTAGTTCAGGTGAATATTCAAAAGCAGCTAAAAATTTTTTGAGCATAATAGAAAAAATGGGAGAGTCTTCGAAATTTGGTATAGATATGTCAGATGATCCTAAAGCAGCAGTTGAATTATTCTTAAAAGAATGTGGATTAAAAATGACAGAATATATTCAATTCGGAGAGAAGCTCGATATCGAACCGTTTTACTGTATTGTTGAGGCTGAAAAATTATAAACGGAGAAATAATAACTACGCCTAAACAGCAAATAAACCGGACGCCGTTAGTTGCTTTGAAAGTATTGAGCATAGTATCTATATCGTTTATTGAAATGTTGTAGAATATTTTAAAAACTATTTATCAAGGAGGCACTATGAAAAATCTAATAGTAGTAATTGCCTTATTGGGGATTTGTACTATCAGCCTTAATGCCCAGGATATGTTCAATGCCAGGCAACTTACATTCGATCCTGCACAGGAAGGATTTGCAACATGGTCACCCGATGGGAAATATATTATTTTCCAGCATACAGATCTGAATGATACAACCGGCAAAAACGGACTTTGGAAAATCTCGCCGTATGGAACCGGAGCGGAACAGGTTTTTAGTGGTGTTGCTGAACATGCCAAATGGTCGCCCGATGGTCGCTATATTGTTTTTGATGCCGATACCGGTAATAGTATTAAAATGATTCCGGCTGAAGGAGGAGAACCAATTAATTTCCTTCCTGATACAATTCAAATTCATAACGGTGGGCTTCCCTGCTGGTCACCCGATGCATCACAAATTGCGTTTAAAGATGCTGAATACTCATTGTGTATTTATAATATGGAAACCGATAAAATTGCCCGCGTATTTAAGCAGGAAGGACTATTACTCCTTCCAGGTTGCTGGTCGGAAGATGGAAAGTATGTCCTTATAGCGCTTATGGACAAACCATCCAGGAAATCAACTATCTGGAAAATCTCTTCAGATGGAAAAGAAAGAGAACAAATCACCGGGCATCACGAAAATTTTTATCGTTATCTTGCTCTTTCTCCCGATGGTTCGCTTCTTGTTTATGGGGTTGTAGAAGGCAGACATGTGGGACTTTATATCATGCCCGCTGAAGGTGGAATATCACTTCCTCTTTCCATCACAAGCCAGGGTCATAATGAAGGTGCTAACTGGTCTCCAGATGGGAAGAAGATAGCCTTCACAAGTACCAGGTCAGGTAATTTTGATATATGGATTATGGATCTAAACATTGAACAGATTAAGAAAGAGCTTCAAGTAGCAAACGAATAAGTTATGTTTCACAAAACTGCGAGATGTTATGAGCAAAGAATTAAATCCAATGGAAAAATTTAGTTTTTTACTTGGTGCCTGGAAATTAAAATCTGAAATACCAAAGAGTCAGTTTAGTGAATATGATTCTGGTGAAGGTAGAGGAGAATTTAGACAAATTCTTAATGACCGATATGTTACTTTTGATTATCAGGCTGAATATTCAAAATCAAAAGGTGGAGCTCACGCCATATTTGTCTGGGATAATAAAAATAAAAATTATAAATATTGGTGGTACGAAGACTCGGGTGAATTTTCGCAGGCAACCTGCGATTTTATAGATGAAAAAACACTTTGTCTGAACTGGCATAATAGTCTGTTTATTCAAACCTTTCAACAAAAAGAAAATGGTAATATCGAGCTTGAGATGCGTTACCCCAAAAATAAAGACGAATATGAGGTAGTACTAAAAGTCTTATTAACAAAAGTGGAATAAGGTTTTTCTTGAACAGTAAACATAGAACGTCGTTATCCAGAATCATCGATAAGTTAAGGATTGAGTATGCAAGCTACTAAACGCAACTGGCAAGCCGCTGGCGAGGCAGGCTATTTTAGTTCGGCGGATTTGTGATTTTTGTCCGTCAGCTGACGGATTGTGTTTTTGTTAAAGATTTTGCCTGCCTGCCAACCTTCGGTTGGTAAACCGGCAGGTAGGTTCTTAGGTTTCTCCGCCGCCGCGGACTAACTTAATCTGCTTTAGGTTTTAACTTATATTTACAGTTTTAGAGGTAATAAAATGCGTCCATATCTATTAGCTGAATGTACTTGGAAAGATATTAAAGACCGATCAATTGAATTAGCTATACTGCCCTGGGGAGCAACTGAAGCACATAATTATCATTTGCCCTACTCTTCAGATATAATTGAATCAGAACATATTGCTGCCGCAGCGGCTGAAAAGGCTTACAATCAGGGCGCCAAAATTATAGTATTACCAACTGTTCCATTTGGTGTTAATACAGGTCAGATTGATATCAAACTAGATTTAAATATAAATCCGAGTACACAGGCTATCATTTTAAATGATCTTATTGAGGTTTTAAATCGACAAAAAATATATAAACTGCTTATATTAAATGGCCATGGCGGGAATGATTTTAAACAAATCCTCAGGGAGCTTGGATTAAAATTTCCTAAAATGTTTTTAAGTTATTGTAACTGGTACTCCTCCGTGAATAAAGCGGAATATTTTGATAATACCGGTAACCATGCAGATGAAATGGAAACGAGTTTACTTTTACATTTATCACCCGAATTAGTTTTACCTTTAGCTGAGGCAGGATACGGAGTAGAAAAAAAGATTAAAATTGATGGAATTAAAGAAGGATGGGCATGGAAAGAAAGAAAATGGTCGGAAACTACGGAAGATACCGGCATAGGTAATCCTATGAGGGCAACAAAAGAAAAAGGTGAGCGATATTTTAATGCTGTTACTGATAAGGTGGGTCAGCTTTTTATTGATATAGCCAATGCTGATTTAGATGATTTATATGAATAAATTATCAGGCAAGCCGTTTATTTGCAATGCCGTAACACTTTCAAATTATTAAAAGGAGTAGTGATATGAATTTCAAAAATTTAAGGTCATCAAAGCATTAGTTTCTTTTGCTGTATATAATTTTAGGATGTTATGAATAAAGTTAAAGGGCTTTTTAGCCTGATTCGATTTGAACTTCCTTTCTCTGCCGGGGTATGCGTTGTTATGGGGCAGTTATTAGCTCTTGGAGAGTTTGCAACAGTTTTCATAACAGTCTCCGGTTTTTTGTCTGTATTTTTAATTTCAGCTTCAATACTGGTACTTAATGATTATTTCGATATTGAGACTGATAAAATAAATGCGCCCCATCGTCCTATTCCTTCAAATCTTGTTTCCCCTTCAGAGGCTTTAATACTATCAATAATGCTTTTATTGATCGGTCTTATCCTGAGTTATTTAATAAATATTACCGCATTGTTATGTTCAATTCTTTTAACCGTCATTGGATTTCTTTATAACCGGAAATTTAAGAAGAGCGGATTGCCCGGAAATTTATTGGTTAGTTTTTCCGTAGGGATGACATTTATTTATGGAGGTGTATCGGTTGGATTACCTTTTAACAAAATGGTATTGTTCTTTGGTGTGATTGCCGCATTAATAGATTTGGGAGAAGAAATTGCCGCCGATTCAATGGATATTCAGGGAGACCTTCTTATAAATTCAAATTCCCTTGCAATCAGGTATGGAAAACCAATTGCTCTTAAAACGAGCGGCTATATTTTCTTTTTTGTTATTCTGCTTACATCTGTTCCATTTATACTAAACTGGTTCTCAATTATTTATCTGATACCTATTGGCATAATGGACATATCAATTGCTTATTCATCTTTGAAATTATTGAAATCTAAAAATGAAGAAGGAAGAAAATATATTCGA
Source organism: uncultured Ignavibacteriaceae bacterium (assembly GCA_963714415.1). GTDB lineage: Bacteria > Bacteroidota > Ignavibacteria > Ignavibacteriales > Ignavibacteriaceae > JAGXRK01. Next base: position 43,548 of record CAVQOL010000015.1, on the reverse strand, counting down.
TGGCTTTATTTAGGTGCGACACTTGGTCTAATAGTATTTTTGATTATGAGACTTATTGGAATTTAAAATAATCGATATTATAATTTTTTAAAGACGCGATTATTTTTAGTACTATAATGCAGCAACAAAAACATTATTAAGCCTAAAGTCCCGCCAACTATTGTTCCGTAAATATCTTTCCAATCGAATACGCCGCGAGGAAGCACAGGTTGAATGATCTCATATAGAATGTAACCAAGAGAGAAGAAAATGATGAGTCTTATTCCCTTTTTCTTTGTCGGATTAATTATTGCTAGTCCAAAAAATATTTGAGCTAATATTCCTCCCGAATTTCCAATAGAGTCAGCAATTCCAAAATCATTAATGTTATTGTTATAAATAAACGGACGGTAAATATATCGGCCAATTTCAGTAAGCCCGAATGAAAGAACAAACATGACTAAGTAGAAAACACGAAAGGTATCAATTGTACGAAAATTGTCTTTGTCGAAGAAAAAGTTGTTAGTTGATTTCATTTTTATGATTTATGGGATCCTTTCTTTTTTTAATATTCAAATTAACTGCCGGTTTTAAAATGCATAATCAAACTGAAAATTGTCATTACCAAAAATGTAGTTACCGTAATTATCAGCCACTGTTTTCCGTTTTGACCGGCAACTCCAATCATACCGCCAACCGCGGCGTAGAATAAAGTTACATAAGGTATAACTATAATTTTCTTCTTACGAAAATCAATTTTCAATATATAATCTAATGATAACTCCAGAACAACGAAACTTATCATCAATCCAAGCTGGATGAAATATAGAATTGCTCTGTCAGATTCGAACGCTTTAACAAACATAATTATCAGTGGAATGATACTTAAGATGAACAACAATCCAAGCCAGTATTCGGTTTTTTTGTACTTTCTGAGTCTTGCGAGGAAAATCCCAATGAGCAGAATATTATTAACATTTGCTATTACAGAACCGAGAAGATCGATACTTCCTTTTGATTCGAACAAAAGAAAACCTCTAATATTGATGCATTTTTGTTTGTCGAGCTATTACTTATAGCACTAAAATTCTCTTAGGAAATATAATAATGTCCAGCATAAGTGGTAAAATCTTCAGTGAGATATTTTAATCTTTTTTAAGATTTCTCAATCATCCGTTTGCACAGAGACTCCAATCGAAACCTGTCTGTAGGTTTACCAACCGAAGGTTGGCAAATAGCTAATAGCACTTGTGCGAAGTGAAAGGGCGCTTTATCTATACAGTTATTTCATTAAAATTAATTTTTTTGTATCGCTAAAATTTCCTGCTTGCAGTCTGTAAAAATATATACCGCTTGAAAGATTGCTTCCGTCAAATTCTATTTCATATTCACCTGCAGGTCTTTCTTCGTTAACCAATAAAGCAACTTCATTACCCATTACATCATATACTTTCAAAGTCTGCCATCTGCTTACAGTGGACTGCCAACTGATTTTCGTATCTGGATTAAATGGATTAGGGTAATTCTGATATAATTTAAACGTACTTGTATGTATGTTCTGATTATTAACAATACCGGTAGACGGATCCCATCCTGCCAACCTTGCCCATAACCACCACGCGGCATAGGCTTTACGGTTAGCGTTTAAGGGTTGGCTGTGTGCAGAGGAACAGTCGTACCAATCTACATTAACTGTATGAGTGCTTTGCCATTCAATTGCCCAATTACCACCTGTATAAGAACAATCATCACTTACATTTTTATCGCCAAAATAGTTACTATCCGGATCATAGCATTCAATGTCATAAAAATCATATAAAACTTTGTTATTGGGCAACGCAGTAATTTCTAATTTGTTGATTTCGAAGGTGAAGATTCCCGGTTTCTCCACTTCCATCTGCATGTCCTGTCATATAAACAAATTTTACGCTGGGGTATTCAGACTCCAATTGCGTCATTGGAGTAAGATATGTGTCTATCATTTGTTGTTCGGTAAGACTGGACGCTTGTCCACACCATGACCATATAATCACATTTACATCGGAATGGGAGGCGTCATCTAAATATATACGGGTTTCATTTACCCAATTAGGATAGTAACCGCAATCATGATCCAGCCAGCCGTCACCGTAGCCATCACCTTCTTCCAAATCCAGGGCGCCATTTATTCCTCCGTTGTTCCATGCAAAAATATTAGTTGGATGTGAAAGACCAAGTCCGCCGTTATTTGCAAAAGTAACTAACCCTGTCATACCGGTAGTCAGTTGACTGCCATGAGATGTATGACCATAACCAATATGCAGAGTTGCTTTTGCCTGAGTTATAGCTGATTCCGGGATTTTAGTAATGTCAGTACAAGCATGATCTATAATCATCCCTTGTGCTAAAGTATGTGAGCTCCATCCTAATAAGAGTGAGAAAAGGAATAGTATAAAACTAACTTGTAGTTTGTAAACCTTGATATCATTCATTTCTTACCTCTTCAATATTTATTACTTTTTTTATAATACTAATGAAAGAGTTTCATAATACTGGCTATATCAGCAATCTCCTATTCCGCAATAATCTTGCCATTTGAAAGCTTAAAAATTGCGATAGATGTCCATTCCAGTTCCTTTACAGTAACAGGTATACTATAAAATTTACCGCTATGATTGTGTGAACAGTCTACATTCAACAACACTGACTACTTGGCAAATATATTTTTGCGTTATGCAATACAATGAGGAAAGTACTGTCCCTTTTAAGATTTCTCAATCGTTTCGAACAAAGAGAGAAATCTAAAAAAGCAAGATCATTTTAGAGACCGTTCAACATCTGCAATTAAATCTTCAACGTCTTCAATTCCAACAGAGAAGCGCACAAGACTTTCAGTAATTCCTAATCTGTCTCTTTCTTCTTTGGGAACAGAAGCGTGAGTCATAGATGCGGGATGACAAATTAAACTTTCAACTCCGCCAAGACTTTCAGCAAGAGTAAAAACCTTTACTCCGTTTAATACTTTTTTTGCTCTTTCGAGAGAACCGAAATCAACGGAGATCATCCCACCAAAGCCGCGCATTTGTTTTTTAGCAAGTTCGTGATGTGGATGATTTTTTAGCCCGGGATAAATAATTTTATCAGAAATTTTTGAATCGACAAAATACTTTGCTATTTGCATTGCATTGGCATTATGTCGTTCCATTCTAACAGCAAGGGTTTTTGTTGAACGAAGTACTAACCAGCAGTCAAATGGTGAGGGAACTCCGCCTGCAGCATTTTGAATATAACGCAGTCTCTCGTAATATTTTTCGTTGCTTGTAATAAGCATTCCGCCGATCACATCGCTGTGTCCGCCTAAATATTTTGTTGTTGAATGAATAACAATATCAATTCCAAATGTAAGTGGATTCTGGAAATACGGACTCATAAAAGTGTTATCGCAAACAGAAATTAGGTTATTCTTCTTTGCAATTTCAGCAACACCTTTTAAATCAGTTAAGTTTAACATAGGATTTGTAGGTGTTTCAACAAAAATCATTTTTGTGTTTTTTCGGATAGCATCTTCAACATTTTTCAAATCGGTAGTATCCACCCAGGAAAAATCCAATCCGTAATTTTTCATATTAAGTTCATACAACCTGTACGTACCGCCGTAAACATTATTAGAAATTACAATATGATCACCAGCCTTAACCAGGCTCATAAGCGCGTGAGTTGCAGCCAGTCCGGATGCAAAGGCAATTCCATATTTTCCTTTTTCAAGCACTGCAACGTTTTTCTCCAAAGCCTGCCTTGTAAAGTTATGAGTGCGCGCATATTCATATCCTGTGCTTTTACCAAGTTCATATTGCGCATAAGTTGATGTTTGATAAATCGGAGTAATAACTGCTCCGGTAGTTGGATCAGGAATTTGTCCTGCGTGAATTGCATCTGTTGAAAAGCCCATGATGTATCCTAATTATTTTATTCTAAAAATTAATACGAAACAGAACACAGATAACGCTGATCAAACTGATTTTCCTGATATGATCTGTGACGATCTGCAAAATTTGTGTCATCTGCGTGCTGTTCTAAACAACCATTGAATATATATTGTATTTCGTAATTGTGTCAGTAATCAAAACAGAATTACATACTAAAATAGCTGATTATCATTTAAAATTCTTTGTCACAAATATTTCTAGTCACTTATTTAATATTTGATAAGAATTTACGACGCGGGAAAAAAGATTGTAGTTTTTCCAACAAATTGTTGTTAATATACATTCCACAAACAGTTTATATATGAAGAATAAACAAAAAATTATATCAATCACCACAATAGTTTCCGGGATTGTATTAATTGTAACCGGATTGTTCAGCACCGGGTTTTATATAAGCACGGTACTCGATTCCATAGAGAAGGCGGATAAATCATTAATATTCTGGCTCATTCCGATTTTTATGATTGGATTTATAATGCTTGTTGTCGGTTTCTTTTTTTGTTTAGTAGGCTACAGATCTATACGCGGCAATGAATCTGCTGCTAAAGAATCTAAGTATATGCTTTTATCATTAGTGGTGCTATTGTTTGTTCTGATTTTATTTTCTGTATTGAATACAATTATTAATTGAGGCTGAATTAACTTGTAAAATGCAATGGTGAAAACAAAGAGGGAAAAATGAATATAAAAACAGAATGGAATGATATAATTCTTCATTTCAATAAAAGTTTCCGGTCAAACTTTCATGTGTCAATTGGATCAGTTGATTCTGAGAATAATCCGACTGTAACTCCTATTGGTTCGTTATTTTTAAAGAAGAATCAAACTGGATTTTATTTTGAGAAATATCCTTCAAAATTGCCCGATCACACTAAAGCAAATAAAAAAGTATGTGTATTGGCAGTGAATAGCAATACGTGGTTTTGGATAAAATCATTGTTTAAAGGAAATTTCAATAGTCATCCGGCAATTAAACTTTATGGGGAACTTGGAGAAAGAAGAGAAGCGACAAAAACTGAAATTATAAGGCTAAATAAAAGAATGAGAAATACTAGCGGTATGAAAGGCAACAAATATTTATGGGGGGATATGAAATATGTAAGGGACATAATCTTTACAAAAGCTGAGAAAATAAATTTAGGAGAAATGACGAAGAATTTATAAGAAGCTATTGCAGAACAGATATGCAATAGTGCTAATGGTCGCGATACGCATAAACACAAACGTTAAATTTAAATTCTAAATTCTCTCAAAAATTCTTCAACAGTCATACGTTTCTTTCCTTCCTGTTGGATTTTAAGAATACGTATATTACTTTTTCCACAGTTCAAAATTAATTCTGATCTTTTCACTATTTTTAATTAATACTTTAAGCTGTTGTGTAATAAAGTTATATAAGTAATTTTCTTGGCTGTAATTACCCAAAATGGATTTTAAATATGTTGAAGATTTTTAAGATGTGGATTGTAGTCTTTTTTATATTATTTAATTTGAATAGTTATGCTCAAAATGATTCTGTTCAATTTTATTATTTGGGACATTCATCATTTTTAATTTTTTTTGAGTAATGAAATCAGCGTTTTAACTGACTATGGACACCCTAATGCTTATATTGAATACGGATGGAACAGTCCAATATATGATATTGGCGATTTTCACCCAACAATTATTACATACTCTCATATGCATGACGATCATTATGATTCGACAAGAATTCCCTCGCAAACGAAGTACATTTTAAATAAGACAGATACCGTAAGGATTAAAAACCTTTTAATTTATCCTATTCTCACTTCAGAAGATAATGTTTCTATAAAAAACAATATTAGTTATTTGTTTAAATATAATGGAATAACAATTTTACATCTTGGTGATTGTCAAGCCAATATAATAAATGTTGATTCCACTGATAATTTGAACTATATAAAAGAAAATATCCCCGTGGATTGTGATGTGGTTTTAATACCTATTGAAGGTAAAGGTAAATTTATTCCTCAGGTAGAAAAATTTATTGAGCTTATACATCCGAAAATAATAATCCTTATGCATTATTGGAGTGATGAATATAAGTTAGATTTTCTTAATTATATTGAGAGCAAAAATATCACAGATGGAACCAGGTACAGGATTGTTAAAATTATAAACTCAAGATATATCTATACAAAATCAGAAAACAACGACTCAATTTCTGTAATTAATGTTTATCCTTCTAAATTTAATAAAGATTAATGAATGTGATTATTAACTAAGGCCAGCAATATATACGGTCAAATTCTAAATCCTCTCAGAAATTCTTCAATAGTCATACGTTTCTTCCCTTCCTGCTGGATTTCCAAAATTCTTAATGCATCTTTTCCACAACCAACTATTAGTTCAGTTTTGGTTTGATAAAACTCGGAGGGTTTTAAATTATAATTTTTTACAATTTCAGTTTTATAAATTTTAATTACTTTATCGTTGTAATTAAAAAACGCTGCCGGATACGGTGATAAACCTCTTACAAGATTATGGATTTCTTCTGCTGATTTATTCCACTCAATTTTACAAATTTCTTTAGTAATCTTTGGTGCCGGTGAAGCGAGTGAATCGTCTTGCTGTTGCAGCTCGAAACTACCACTATCAATTAAATTGACAGTTTTAAGTACAAGTTCAGCACCGACTAAACTCATTCTATCGTGAAGGGATTCAAAATTATCATCGGAATTTATTTTTACTTTTTCCTGCAGATAGATATTTCCCGTATCTACTTTTTCTGCCAGCTTGAACGTTGTTAAACCTGTTTCTATATCACCATTAATTAAAGCCCACTGAATTGGAGCAGCGCCACGATACTTTGGAAGATATGATCCATGTAAGTTGAAAGAACCAAATTTTGGAATTTCAAAAACTTCTTTAGGTAAAATTCTAAAAGCCACAACAACAAACAGGTCAGCGTTAAGCTGCTTTAAATTCAACTATAAACTTTTCATCCTTCAGCTTTTCCGGTTGAAGAACCGGAAGATTATTATTAAGAGCAAATTCCTTTACAGCAGTGAAAGAAACTTTTTGACCTCTCCCCCGCTCTTTATCTGGTTGAGTAACAACGGCAACTATTCTATGCTTGCTTTCAAGTAGAATTTTTAAGGAAGGAATTGAAAAGTCCGGTGTGCCCATAAAAATAATGTTCATAGGAAAGCCTAGATTATTTTATAATCAGAAGAATCACTGATTGGGTAATCTACATCTATTTTACGTTTCTTTATTTTATTCAACGGTTTCTTGAACATTTTTTTTGTTTCTTCATCAACCAGATCAGTAAATAAAATTCCCTGCAGGTGATCATATTCATGCTGAATCACACGGGCAAGAAGATCGTCGGCTTCCAATGATTGTTTTTTGAGATCAGTATCTTCATAATCTATCGTGATTCTTTTCGGTCGGATTACTTCAGCACGCAGATCTGGAAGGCTGAGACATCCCTCTTCAATGCTTGATGTTTCTATTGATCTTTCAACAATATTAGGATTAATAAAAACAATTGGTTTAGTATCTTCATAACCTTCAACCGGTGAAATATCCACGATGAATATTGATTTATTCGATCCAACCTGATTTGCAGCGAGACCAATTCCGTTTGCACTGCGCATAGTTTCAAACATATCCGTAATCAATTTAACAAGTTTATTATTCGACTCAGATACCTTTTTTCCCTTTTTTCTAAGTATCGTATCACCGCACACTGTTATTGGCATTATTGCCATTGTTTTCTACTTCTTTCTTAGATAAAAATTATTTAACCGACAATAGATAATAAATGTTTAATGAAAAGTAAAATATCATTGATCCGCCGCGGCGGATTTAGAATTTAACACTGAACATTACACAAAAAGTTTTCCATCTTTCATTAATAATTTTCCATCCATCCAAACCGTAGGCTTTTTGACTACACCATCCAGATGAATTGGAACATTTACACTTCCACCCATAGAAACATTGTTGCCAACCGCAATATGAATTGTTCCCATTACTTTTTCATCTTCCAATAAAATACCGCTAAGTTTTGCAGAATCATTAGTCCCGATTCCAAACTCAGCTATATTGCGAGCATCTTTACCAACTTTATCAAGCATATTTTTTAATTTTTTAGCGGCGGTTCCGCCAGTTATTTTTGTAGCATAACCATTTTTAACTTCAATTCTGATGTTTGTATTTTTTATCAATCCTAAACCGGCCATCGAGCCATCAACAACAAAAACTCCGTTTGATGTTCCTTCAACAGGAGCTAAAAATGTCTCTCCGGTTGGAAGATTTCCGCTTTCACCTTTTGCATGGAATAATCCTTTGCTTGGAATAACTCTACGACCGAAAATTTTAAATGAAATATCTGTTCCTGAAGGTGAAGTAACTCTAATTGATTTACCTTTCTCAAGAATTTTCTGAAGTTTTATTGTACGTTTGGAAATAGCTTTGTAGTCCGCGTTCATACCCCGAATCATTACATCCTTTGTTATTCCGGGAAAGGTTGCTATACGCACACCCTTTGCTGATGCAGTTCTCCTTGCATCTGTATGAGTTAAAGATTTGGCAGTTGGACAAAATACCACATCAAATTTTTGCATAAGATCTGCAATTTCAGGTGAAGGTTCTTCACCATTAATTTTACCGGATTTCATTTCAACCAGTAATGCTTGATGTCCAAGTCTTTTTGCATTTTCAAATAAAGATAACCCAATTTCTCTTTTATGTTCATCGGTTATTACAAGAATCTTTTCATTCTTCTTTGCACCCATACAATCTTTAATAGCAATCGTTGAGGCAGTATCAAGTTTTGTTAATTTCATTTTGTACCTATTATTCTTTTTTTTAATTAAAGTGGAAAACCAACATTAAGTTGAAGAACAGCTTTGAAACCTCCTGCTTTAATAAAATTCGATTCATCACTTAAGTCAGCTTCACTTAAAAAATTGTTGCCTTCATCATCAAGCATTTTTTCTATTTTCATTATAGTGTATCCGGCTGTTCCTTCTAGACTAAGATATCCTTCAACAAGATAAAAAATAAAACCGGTTCCGATTGAAAAACCAATTTCGGGAGAATCATTATTATAAGTTTTTACAGATGTAACACCTAAATTGTTTATAGTTCGCTTAAATCTTACTGAATTAAAAAGTAGTTCGCCATCAAAAATTTTCCAGTCAAATGATTTTGTAATAGGAATTCCAACATCAATGCCAAGTCCCCAGGATTTGAGACTTAAGTCATACTCAACATCCGGGTACGAACTAGAAACAGTAATGTTTTTCCCTTCATACAAAAACTGATAATGACCTTTAGCAGTTAAAAAGAATCCGTCGAACTTCGCACGGTAAAAATTTAAGCCAACACGAAAACCTTCAGCTTTACCAAATTGATCAAAATATGGATCGGTGATTAGACCGATTGGTGTTCTAAGTTCATTACCATAAAATTTTAAATATCCCGGTTCAAATGATTGATAGGAGTATCCTGCATATCCGCTGACAAAACCGAAGCAGCCGAATCCAAATGACTGAGCTTTAGTTTCAGTGTTATTTATAATGACGATAAATAACAATAAGATTTTTATAAAATGTTTATGCATAGAAATATTATATTATCAAATCTTAAATTACCAGCAATAAGGATACCTTTTGTTATTTTTTCATCCCCTGCTCTAAACCGTGCGCATTGGGACCCGTTTCAGCTTTTCTTAAAAGAAAAGCGAATAATAATCCGAGGAAACCAAGTATTGAAAAAATCCACATACCGGGAGTATAACCTGAAGGATTCGTTGCACTTGCACCTGAAAAATCATTAGAGAAGCCAATTAAAAGATTGAATCCAAATAAACCTATATTTTGAATCATCGTCATCAATCCATAAGCAGTTCCCAATCTTGAAGGTTCAACTATTATTGCAACAGAAGGCCACATAACTGCAGGAACAAGAGAGAATGCAATTCCCATCATAGCCATCGGTAAGATAAGATAAATAGGAATAGCAGCATCAATATCAAAAAACTTGAAACTGATATTAATAAAATCACTGTCTGTCATAACATCCGGCTTTCCGAATTGATATGCCATCATTAAATAAACAGGAATTATAAGAAGTGAACCAAACATCATAAGTAAAGATCTTTTTCCGATTTTATCTGCAAACAAACCAAATAACGGAGTAAATATCATAGCAGCAAGTGTTAAGATGCTGGAAAGATTTCCACCAACTTCTCTGGTTGTTCCGTGCGCTTCCTGAAAAAATTTAATTGCAAATGTTTGGAAAGGAAACATTGCTGAATAAAATGTAACGCACAAAGCAGTTATAAACCAGAAAGATTTTCCGAACTTAAAAACTTCTTTAAAGTTAATTTTATCTTGTTCGCCTTCTTTAGGCATTTCATATTTCTTTGATGCATATAGATCGAGAACGTAATAAACTATTATGCAGAATAGTGCAAATACTCCTCCGGCAACTGTTATCCAAAGCGGTGATTGCCAGTACTCATACAAACCTTTCCCCCATGAAGGAGAATTGAGAGCAAGGAATGAACCTAATCTTGCAACCGTCAGGTTTAATCCAAAAGCAAATGACAATTCCTTACCTTTAAACCATCTTGCAATAATTGTTGTGATAGCAACAATCATTGATTCCGCACCAAGACCAAAAACTAATCTGCCGGTTGCCATTAAATAAATATTCCCGGTAAGCGCTGTAATTAATGCACCAAACATTATTAACACTGTAAAAATCACAACAGAAGTTCGTGTTCCAATGCGATCAATAATCAATCCGCCAATAAGTACCATAATAATATTTGGGAAACTGTATATCGCATTCAGTAATCCAATATTAGAATCAGAAAATCCGAGTTGAGCTTTTAGTAAATCAGCTAACGGACTGATACTATCATAAATGTAATAGTTGCCAAACATACCAAGACTAACGAGTAATAGTGCTGTCCATCTTAGTAAAGTTGATGGTTGCTGTTTTAAGGTCATTTCGTTTTGATTCATAATTTATTTTTTATCATTTTGTATTTATCAAGTCCCGTTTCAATAAGTTCAGCCTACCTGCAGGCAGATTCAACGTGACAAGTTTGTTTTTTACATTACAAATTAAGCATAAAAATAAAAAAAGCAGATACCTTTAAAAGTGTATCTGCCTTTAATTTTACCAGAACGATTTTTATTTAACCGGAATATTTTTCAGAACGTTTACAAGTTGATTGTAAAATTCCGGAACTGTAGAAATCTGCAATTTCTCATCAGGTGAGTGAACTCCAGACATTGTAGGACCAAATGAAATCATATCCATATCCAGATATTTTTCTTTAATGATTCCACACTCAAGTCCTGCATGAATTGCAGTTACAGCAGGTTCTTTTCCATACATTTGTTTAAATGTAGACTTAAAAACCTTAAGAACATCAGAATTAACATCGGGTTTCCAGCCAGGATATCCATCACCATAACTGATCTCGGCACCGGCAAGCATTAAAACAGATGATACCGTATTTGTTATATCTTTATTTTCTGATGCTACAGAACTTCTCTGGCTTGTTACAATATTTACGTGCTTTCCGACTGTCTCAACTACAGCAAGATTGTTAGATGTTTCAACTAAACCCGGAATATCATTTGACATTTTCGTAACACCGTGAGGAATTGCATACAGAGCATTAACCAAGCGTTTTTGCATTTTTTCATCCATTACTTTTTCAGGAACTGCATGCTTTGAAGCTGATACAAGAAGATCAGGATCAACGACAACGTATTCTGCCCTAACTGTTTCGTTATACTTTGCAACAAATTTTTTAAACTTTTTTTCATCATTTTTAGGAACAAGAACAATTGCAAAAGCTTCACGAGGAATCGCATTGTGCTTGTTACCACTATTTATTTCTGCCAACCTGATTTTGTCTTCCTGAGAATAAGTCCAAATCAATCTATTTAAAATCTTTGCTGCATTTCCTCTTCCGACGTGAATTTCGAGACCGGAATGACCACCTTTCAATCCTTCAACCTTTAATTCAAATGCAGAATAGTTCCTGGGAGATTTTTCTAATTTAGTTTTGAACCTTGCTGCGGTATTCTTTCCACCTGAACAACCGATAAATAAAGTACCGAGTTCCTCAGAATCCATGTTGATAAGTATATCAGCTTTGAGCCAGCCTTTCTTTAAACTAGACGCACCGGTTAATCCTGTTTCCTCATCAAGAGTGAAGAGACACTCAATTGGACCGTGTTCAATATCCTTTGCTTCCAGAACAGCCAAAGCTGCGGCAACACCAATTCCATTATCTGCACCGAGCGTTGTTCCTTTTGCCTTTACCCAATCACCATCTATGTACGGATAAATCGGGTCTTTGTCAAAATCGTGTTCAACACCTCTGTTCTTTTCACAAACCATATCAATGTGTCCTTGTAGAACAACTGTTTTAAGATTTTCTTTTCCCGGTGTTGCAGGTTTACGAATAAGAACATTTCCAAACTTATCTTTTTCTGTTTTAAGACCTAACTTTTTTCCGACAGAAAAAATATACTCAGCGATCTTCTCTTCTTTTTTGGAAGGACGCGGATATTTACAAATTTCTTCAAAATAATTCCAAACCAAGGTTGGTTTGAGATGACCTAATACACTTCCCATAATATACTCCTTTTAGTTTATTTCTTTAAATGAAATGAATCCTTGTTCATAAAGCTGAAAAATAAATTTTATAGTTCTTTCTTCTTCTTCTTGAATATCATCACCAAATTTTTTCTTAATATCTTTAATGATCTGATCGACTTTTGTTTTATTGTCCATCTTTAACCATACTGCAGATCCAAATTTATCAAGTTTAATTTTAAAGTGATCGCTCTTAAGGTTTGGTGAGATTAATTTTACTACAATCTTATTTTTAAACTTAGGAACAATTACGGTAACCAATTCATCGTTATCTTTTTCTTCAGAATAAAGTCTGAATGGTGTAAGATCAAGCGTGTTTACACTTTTTAAAATTTTTTTTCGTTCTTTAAAAGATAAAGCCATAATCAAAATAGGTAGCCGCAAGCTTTAGCTTGCGGCTACCAAAATATTTTATAAATATTAGACCAAATGTCTAATTACATAGAAACTTGCGGAGGTGCAGGATCATCTGGTTTACCGGCATTCTTTACTGGAATCTGAACCAGCAACCATCCAATGAATGCAAACACAACTAAGCTTATAATAAAGGTTGGTTCGGCAGTAATTTCCAACAATGAGACTTCCAAGAACGCAAATCCCGCAAAGAGAAGTCCAATTAGAGCCTCCCCGGCAATCAATCCCGCGGCAATTAGTATTCCATTGTTTTCTACTCTGGATTTCTGTGCATCGTTAAAGTTTTTCTTAGCAACAACTTTTTCAACAATACCTTTGATCAAACCGCCGACAAAAATTGCGAATGTAGTACCGAGTGGCAGATACATACCAACACTTACAAGCATCGGACTTTTAACGTTCATTAAAATGAAACCGACACCCATTAACATTCCAACAAATATTAATATCCATTCCATATCACCTGCAACAATTCCTTTAGAAAGAATTGCCATTAAACTTGCCTGAGGTGCAGGAAGAGCATCACCGCCAAATCCTGTTCCGCCCGTTTTAATATCTCCTTCATGAAGAATTAAAAGAGGAATGAACATTATTGAAGCAGAAACAACAACTCCAATTATATCACCTAACTGCATTTTCCAGGGAGTACCGCCAAGAATATGTCCGGCTTTAAGATCCTGCAGCATTTCTCCGGCAACAGCAGCAGCAACGCATACAACAGCAGCAACACCAAGAACTGCGGCAACACCTTGCATTCCTTTCATACCAAGAGCAACCATAAGAATAGCGGCAACAACAAGAGTGGATAATGTTAAACCGCTGATAGGATTATTACTTGAACCAATAATTCCGACAAGATAGCCGGATACGGCCGCAAAGAAAAATCCAGCAACTATCATCACAATTGTTGCAACCAAAGCAGCCAGAGCATTCTGAGCAAAGAAATCGTAAATAAAGAAAGTTGCTACAGCAGTACCAATAATTCCAATAAGAACCCATTTAAAACTAATATCTTTATCTGTACGAACTTCTTTAACATCTGTACCGGCAGCAGCTTTTTTAACGTCACCGACAGATCTTGCAATTCCTGTAATAAGACTTTTTCTCATTTTCCATAGAGTAAAAGCAGCTCCGACTAACATTCCTCCGATAGCGATTGGTCTTACATAATCTTTCCAAACCTGAATCATTGTTCCGCCCCAATCAAAATCAGCTCCTACATCTCCATTATAATATTTAAAGTAAGCAATCATAGGAGCAAGTAAACCCCAGGCTAGAACTCCACCGCTGAAGTTTAAAGCAGCTAATCGTGGTCCTATAATGTATCCAACGCCCATGTAGGCAGGACTTACATCCGGACTTCTGAATAGTATATGCCCTTTTCCAAAGGTTAAGACTTTATCCCACGATGTAGCAAATAATTTGAATTGACCTAATGATTGAATGACAGCACCGATACCCATAGCTGAGAATAAAAATTTAGAACCTCCTCCGCCGTGTCTTCCTGCTTTATGGATTTCTGCGGCAGCAACTGATTCCGGAAATGGAAGTTCAACATCTTCAACCATCACTCGTCTGAGTAATGCAACAAACATAATTCCAAGAATACCGCCGGCAACCATAATTGCAGCAGATATCATATAATTACCGGGTGTGAAGAAAGGATCCCAAATTCCCGCAATAAAAAAAGCAGGTAGGGTGAATATTGCACCAGCAGCAATGGATTCACCAATTGAACCAACTGTTCTTGTAAAATTCTCCTCGAGAATTGTACCTTTCATTATTTTAATTAAAGCCATACCGATAACCGCTGCGGGATATGTTGCAGCAATGGTCATACCGGCTTTTAAACCTAGATATGCATTTGCAGCACCGAGAACAACAGCTAAAACTAATCCGATAAGTAAAGCACGAATTGTGAATTCTGCCATATTTGTTTCAGGTGAGACAAAAGGAACAAAAGGTTTTTGCTCTGCCATTTTTTTCTCCTATTACTGAGCAAATTATTTTGTGGTTAGAGCCACAAATTCTCTAAAAAATAATGCGGTAAATTTAAGCATTAAACTTTATTATTCTCAACATTTTTTTAATTATTTATCCGATTTTCGATCAAAGATGAGGGAAAAATTTACTAAGAAGACCCTTAAATTCCTCGCAATATTCATAAATTCATTTACCCATTCTTCTCTAAAATTGATTTGAGGAGTTTGAGTAATTCAGACTTTGAGAAGGGCTTTGAAATATAGTGTGAACAACTGCCTCTGAGAATTTTCTCCTTATCACCATGCATCGCATATGCAGTTACAGCAACAATTGGCTTACTCTTATAATTATCAAATTTTCTGATTTCTGCAGCTGCTTCCATACCATCCATTTTACCTCTTAAACCAATATCCATCAGAACTAAGTCATAATTTCTTTTTAGAATGGTATTAAGTGCTTCATCTGCAGTCAGAACACTATCTACCTCGAAATAATCATCCAGGTATTTTGATATAACTTTAATGCTTAGTTCATCATCCTCTACAAGCAGGATTAATGGGCGATGCACATTTTTGGTCTGAGGTTCAAGTGTCTTTTCAGACGGACTATCTAAATCCTTAATAGTTTTATCGACAGGTTTTGATAAAGGTAATTCGACTATAAACGTTGAACCTTTTCCAAATTCACTTTCAACTGCTATGTTACCACCTAAATATTCCACAAATCTTTTTGTTAACGTAAGTCCTAATCCTGTTCCTTCGTGACTCCTATTAAAACCTTCACTGACCTGTCTGAAGGGCTCGAAAATAATATTCTTATGTTCATCTAATATGCCAATTCCGGTATCGGAAACTTTTATTTCAACTTTTTCTCTTTTAATCTCAGTTAAAATTTTAATTTCACCTTGGGCTGTGTACTTGATTGCATTACTGATAAGATTGTTCATGATTTTATTTATCATGCTAAATTCTGCATTTACATATATTTTTTTCTTTCCAGGATTATAAGTCAATTTTAGATTTTTTTCCTTTGCGGCAACGACAAACAATATGCGGCTCTCTTCAATAGCATTTACTATATCGGTAGGTTCTAATTTTAAATCAACTTTCTGAGATTCAATTTTAGACAAATCAAGAATAGAATTAAGAGTATCATTTAATCTATCACCACTCTTTAAGATCAGAGAAACCATTTCTTTCTGATCGGAATCAGTAAGCTCGGCTAAAAGTAATTCAGAGTAACCAAGAATTCCAATCATTGGTGTTCGTAATTCATGGCTAATGCTTGCAAGGAAATTACTCTTAAGCCGGTTCATTTCTTCCGCATTTTCTTTTGCTTCAATAAGTTCTGACTCAAGTTTTTTCCGCGCAGTAATATCTTCTTTAATTGCAACAAAATGAGTTACTTCGCCATTCTCATTTTTGATAGGAGATATTGAAGCAGACTCCCAAAAAAGTTCTCCATTCTTTTTCCTATTTCGGAATTCACCAATCCACTCTTTACCCTCCATAAGATTTTTCCACATTCGTTCATAAAAATCTTTGCTCTGGGTGTTCGAATTAAAAATTTTGGGATTCTTTCCGATTAGTTCGTTTTCCGTGTAACCTGATATTTCTTCTAATTTAGGATTCACATAAGTTATATTTCCCGTTATATCGGTTACAAGAATTGAAACAGGACTTTGTTCTACTGCCCTTGATAACTGGACTATTTTTTCTTCATACAATTTTCGTTCAGTAACATCGCTGGAATTTAATAGAATCCTGCTGATTGAATTGTTAGAATCGTAAACAGGCAAATACTTTACATCAAACCATTTAGTAATTCCATCGGGTGAAACATAACGCTGTTCGGAAAATATTATTTCACCATTTAGAACTCTGTTATAAACTTCTTCAAAATAAGCAGCGTCTTCAGACAAGAGGAATTCGGTGTAATCATCACCTATTTTCATTTCTTTCTTTAAAAGATGATACTTCCTTTGCTGAGCAATTTTATTAAAAGCATTTATTTTTTTATTCTTATCAAAAAGAATAAACGATTCAAGACTACTGTCAAAAATTGCCTTAAGATCTGCTTCTCTTTCAATTAACGATGTGGTAAGCTGCTGTCTTTCCAGATTCTTATCTATCATTTTAAGAGCAAATGCAATATCAATTCCTATTTCTCCTAAAAGTTTAATTTCTTCATACCTGAAGAAATCTTTTTCTACTGAATAGATTATGAGAATATAGTCAACCTTCCCATTTCTGGTTATTGGCACTGTTGCTAACGAACGAAAATTTCTTTTCTGGGCTTCAGCTTTATAATAAAATCCTTCAATTGTTTCAATATCATTAAACGCAAAAACTTTTTTTTCATTGAAAGATTTTGCTGCGGGACCATCGATATGTTCAGAACTTTTAAGACTGATATTTATTTCATCCAAATAACCATCGTTATTTCCGCACCAGGATACAGGCTTCAAAGAATAATCTTTTTCAATAATCTCACCGATCCACGCAAAGGTAAATTTTCCATGATCAACAATTATTTTACATATTTCTTTAAATAATTCATCACGGTTTTCAATTCTTACAATTGACTGGTTGACCTGACTTAAAACATTATATAATAAATTTAATCTTTTAAGATTTTTCTCAGCCTCTTTTCTTTCAGTATTATCTCTTATAATCAACAAGAATACTTTCTGAGTATCCTGTTCAATATATCTGCTGCTTATTTCAACAGGAATAGCAGTTCCGTTTTTACGTTTGAATTCAGTTTCAAGAAGAACTCCATCTTTAGAATCTACCAGAGATGTTATGATCTCTTCACTTTTTTCTGCATCAAAGCTTAAATCTGATAAGCTCATTTCAAATAATTCATCTTGATCATAACCATAAGTATCAAATGTCCTCTGATTTGCTTCAAGTATTTTTCCATTCTGATCAATACTTAAAATCATGTCGTTAGCATATCGTGTTAACGATGTATAACGCTCGCTCAGTGCGTCCTTTTCTTTTCTTAAATTAAATGTTCTGGTTAAAAAATGTAATCGGCTCCGTTTCCAAACAGCATACGTTATACTTGCAGAAAGAATAATTAGAAGTAAAGAAATTAAAAAGATTATTATTGCGGCATTTTGAGTAGAAGCGGCTGCTTTATCCTGATTTATTCTTGCAATTAAGACCCAATCAGTTCCAGGAATATCATTCACCGATGCAAATATTTTTTCATTACTAAGTTCGTCCGGCTCACCAAATTCATCTTTTTCAGTAAGGCATTTTATTTCTTCTCTGACTTCTATGCTTAAAGGTAATGTTACGATTTTATATTCATCATCTTCTTTTGCAACCCTTAAAATATATCCAAGATCGCTGTTTTCTTTAAGTAGTATTATTTCTATTTCACCGGGATCTTTTTCAGTGTAAGATAATATCGGATGAAAATATTCAAAAAAGGAAACTTCAGCCCAGATATAACCTGTTATTTCATTAGCACTTCTAACAGGCGTAATTATAGCCTGAATAAGATTCTTTTGATTATCGATAAAAAGATTAGAGGATTTTGAAGAATCATTTTGAAGTAACACAAGCAATTCATCTTGAAGAAAGTTCTTACTTAGGCTTTGAGAAGTATCGGTTGAAAAAAATAAATCGGCATTCTTATTAAAAATGTTTAAACGTAAAAACCCAAAATCTTTTTTTAATTCCTCTGCCCAATTGGAAATATTTTTTAATACCTCGTCTGAACTTTTTTTTGCGAAAAGATTTTTTAAATCTTTATTTAGGGAAGGTAATCGCAAAAATGATCGTATTACCGTTCTCCGCTGAAATTGTTCTTTTTCAATTTCCTTTAATTTAATTTCTTTAATTGTAACAACATATCTGTATAATTCTTCTTCAATAGCATTTTTTCTATCTAAATAGAATAAATATCCGGTTGTAGATATAACTAAAGTAATAATGAAGAAATAAAGCAAATATTTAAGTGGAAAACGATCTTTTTCCATAGTCTGAAAGGGTTTAAAGAATTTTATTAAATGTGAAATAATTTATAATATATTTTTATCATGTCAAACATATTACAATATAAATCGACTTAAGCAAAATAGCTGATAATTTCATTTAAAAATGAATATAAAATTAATTGTTAAAATCTCTTAAATAGCTTAAATAATTATTATTTCGGATAAAACGCAAAAATATTGTTTTATTTTTCTTAAAGAACTTTTTGTAGCTAATTTTAGCATAACTTTTTATGATTTTAACTAAGGACAGAGATAATGAAAGAAATAATTTCAAAAAACAGAATATTTCTTGAATTTACTATAATTACAATCGGTGCTGCACTAATGGCAATTGGAATAGGTGTTTTTTTAGTTGAAGCAAAGGTTGTACCAGGCGGTGCAAGTGGATTATCAATGGCTGTACACTATCTTTCCGGCGGTTCAATTCCCGTTGGTTTATTAATTTGGGTCTTTAATATTCCACTTTACTTCTGGGGATTAAAAGAACTCGGAAAAGAATTTGGCATAAGAACTTTTTACGGATTTACTCTTAATTCTTTCTTCATCGATTTTTTCCGCGGTGACATCCCGGGATTTAATTTTATACAATTACAAAATTCATCAACTGTAGTTAATTTAAGAGAAAATGATTTTCTTTTTTTAATACTAATTGGTGCAGCGTTACTTGGTATTGGTCTTGGCTTAATATTTAAATTTAGAGGATCGACTGCAGGTTCAGATATTGTAGCTGCAATTATGCATAAAAGATTTGGCTTTAAACCCGGAATGGCAATTATGATAATTGACTTTTTTGTTATCTGTCTTGCCGGATTGATTATAGAACTAAAAGATTTAGCCGAAACAAGATCTGCAGTAACTCTTACTTTTTATGCTTTATTCCTTCTTTTTGTTTCAAGCAGATTGGTTGATGTTATAATCGATGGTTTTGATTATGCTCGATCTGCTGTAATAATTTCAGATAAAAATGATGAAATTGCCAAAGCCATTATGGATGAAATGAGTCGTGGTGCAACAGCCTTAAAAGCCAGAGGAATTTATAGAAATGTTGACCGTGAGGTTTTACTTACTGTAGTTACACTAAAAGAACTTTCCAAACTCACTCACATTATAAGGAAAATCGATCCGACAGCCTTTGTTACAGTAAATAATGTTCACGAAGTTCTTGGAGAAGGATTTAGAAGACGTATTTAAATTCAAATACCCCTTCCCTTCGGAAGGGGTACGAGAAACACATCAATTACTTCACCATTTCAATCATTGCATCAAGCTCTGCAATTAACTCATCGTTATTACCTGAAAATCCGACACTCTTAAATCTTATTTTACCTTCTTTATCAATTATAAATTTTGTTGGTATGCCGGAAACTTTGTAGCTATCTATAACTTTGTTTTCTTTATCCACCAAGACACGAAATGTATAATTATTCTTGCTTATAAAATCCGCTGCATTCCGAACTTTGTCCTCTACTCTTTCCCAGGTATTTATAAACAGAAACTGAACGTTCGGGTTATCTTTAAAACTATTAACAGCTTGCTGCATAGCAGGAAATGAACTTATACAAGGTCCGCACCAGGTCGCCCAGAAATCCACTATAACGGTCTTTCCTTTTAGTGATGCCAATGAAACTTTTTTTCCTTTAAGATCTGAAAGTGTAAAGTCTGGTGCAGGCTCTGAAATCATTTCATTTTTTAATTTTTCTAGTAGAACAACTTTAGCTTCACCTTCAAATTTTGAAATGTAACTATCAAATCCGGCATCATTTCCATTTTTAATAATATAAACTTCTTTTAGCAGATCTTTCATTTCAGAAGTTGCTTTTCCTTCTGAGATAAAATTCTCAACTACTGATGTAAGCTTATCATAATTCTTTAACTTAAAGAGTGTGCTTACAAAAAGATTATTAATTGCAGGATCGGATTTATCTGCTTTATTAACGGCTTCTTCAAGTAATTGTATTGATTTTTCAATTTGATTAAGCCTATCAAGCACCAAAGCATTTGTATAAAGATTAGTAGCAAGATAGTAATCATTGCTTATTTCATATTCCTTATTCGTTTCGAATTTCTTTTTAGGAATAAAATTGTTTTTGATTTGTTCCCTCGATGCTTCAACTCCTAAAACAGATAGTGATAAAAGTCTATTCAGATCAATTCCTTCTTCCTCAACTAAATTATTAATTGATCTGTTAAAGAAAGCCGGATGAACTTTAAACTGGAATTTCTTTCCAAAAGCAATGATAGAATCTATGTTTTTATCTTTGATGTACTTGTTACCTAGCAACAAAATACAAATAAGGCAACAATTCGGATTTTGGAAACTTTTCTGCAAACGCATTTATCATTCCCAACTTTTTTGCAAAATCCTGTTCATTGTAAACTTTTTCATATTCTTTGTTTTCCACCAATTCATTTTGAGGATATTCTTTTGCTAAGATTTGAAAATATTTATCCACTTTTGCAGAATCCACGTACGGTGGCGTTTTATATCTGGAAGTAAGGTATTGAAGCTCATTTTCAGTCAACTTTTCCTTTCCTTCCAATAATGCAAGTTCTGCATTTAAAATGCTATCTGTTTTTTCAGGATAAGTACTTATTAGTGATCCGAGATAAGGTGAAATGAACTCTGCTTTAAGTTCAGGATGATTCATCAAATCCTCTTCAAACAACTGATTTGCTTCAGTACCTTCCATTTTAAGATCCAATGAGTTTATTCCCCATCTTATTCCTGCCGCAGCGTAACCTGCTTTGGAACCGGGAATCATTTCATCTCCATCGTAGAGATAAATTAAATAGCCCTTGGATTTATTATTATCAATCGTCTCATCACTCACGAACTTTATAATAACACCATAAGCATCGTCAGGTGCAGTTATTTTTCCGTACCATCCATCGGATTTTTTCTCAAGTTCTGTCGAAACTGCATCAATGAGATCGTTGTTATAAAAATAGGCAGCAAGATCAATCGATTGTTTATCAGCCAAATTAGTTGAATCGGCGACATATCTTACTGTTATTTCATCACCCGGTTTTGGATTTTCCGGGTAGAAAGGAAAATTTTCCTTTAAATTCCGGTTTTTGTGAACAACTAATAAAAATGCATATTAGTAAAGTCACTGTGAACAGATTGAGAATTGTTTTTTTCATATCTTCAGCCTGATTATTTATTAAAATATTATTTTAAGTGATTATTTCTTCAAAAATACTCTATTACACCTTATGAAAAAAAGTAAACATTTATATTTATTACTTAGCCGGATTAATTGTCTTCATAATTAGCTCCTTAGGTTTATTTGATGGAATTTCAGCAGAAATAAGTAAAATATTGTATCATACTTTCGGATACACAAACAAGTGGAGCAGATCATATGGACCGAGCTGGTTTGTAAACATGAACAGTAATGTTTCATCATTTGGCAGTAAAGAAGTTGTTTTGATTTTTACTGCAATGTTTTTTGTTTATTTGGTTTTAAAGAAAAGAACAAAAGATGCGATCAAATTTTTTATAATTGTTATATCAGGAATTTTAGTGATTTTAACTATGAAATATTTGACTTCGGATAAAGATTCATTTATGATTACTCAGCTTTATACAGATACTTTATCAAGCTATCCGAGCGGACATACATTTATTGCAACAGTTCTGTATTTAACCATCGCATTGTTTTTAACTGAAAATAGTAAATCTAAAAGTCTAAATTATTTCTATTTCGGATCTGCTGTTGTGATTATAATTCTTGTGGGAATATCAAGAGTTACTGGTTCAGGACATACACTTACAGAGGTTATTGCAGCGTGGTCTTCGGGATTAGTTTTGTTTTCAATCTGCGCATTATTATTCAAACAGGAAGAAAAAACTATTTCTAATAAGGGAAATGGTTGATGAATTAAAAAAAATAATATGATCACAATACTCGTTGTAAGAACTATTATATCTGCACTTGATCATGGACTTTAGAATCTTATGCTTAAAAAATCTGATGATTCAGAGAAAAGAGAAAAACAGATTAAGAGGTATTCGTGGACTTGTTAACCTTAGTAATCTGGGCTATTGCGTTAGTTTTTCTTTTAGACAATCTTGGTGTAAAAATTTCTGCTGTTGTTGCCGCACTCGGAATTGGCGGTATAGCGATTGCACTTGCTGCTCAAGCAGTTCTTAGGTGATTTGTTTCAGTTACTTTGTTATATTTTTTGATAGACCTTTTAAGCTTGGAGATTTTATTGTGGTTGGCGATAAACGTAGGAGTTGTAGAGCACATCGGAATAAAGACAACAAGAATTACGTGCGCTCAGGCGGTGAACAAATTGATTTTTTCTAATACTGATTTAACTAATTCGCAGCGTACACAATTATAAGAAAGATGGAACGACGAAGAGTTGTTTTTAAACTTGGAGTTGTATATCAAACATCCTGCTAGAAAAATTAAAAATGATTCCTCAGATAGTAAAAGAAATAATTGATAAACAGGTTGATGCGGATTTTGATCGTGGACATTTCGCATCCTACGGTGATTTTAGTTTGAATTTTGAATTTGTCTATTACGTTACAGGCTCAGACTATAATAAATATATGGATATCCAGCAGTCGATCAATCTTACAATTTTCGAAACATTTGAAAGAGAAGAAATTGAGTTTGCTTATCCATCACAAACTCTCTTTGTAAACAAAGTAAATGAGGAAAAGTAAGAGACTTTCTCCGCAGGTTACATAAAACTGCTATAATAATCTTTGCGAACGATTCGCCGCGGCGAACTCGAGTAAAGCAATCTGTTAAATTTAATTAGGGTTGAGATTGCTTCGTTCCTCGCAATGACATTTTTAAATAATTCGGCAAGTAGTTCTTACAAATAGTTTTTAAGATCACCGTGCATTATGAATTTCTCTTATCTTATTTGCTCTTGGTTTGTATAGTGTATGATACAAAACATCTAAGTAAGCATTCATTTCACTCATTTCGATGTTAGAAGTATAGTTCCAAAATCCATATATCTTGGCAAGTGAAAGAAGTTTGCTAGCGTGAAGTTCCCAATTGTAAGTTGTATCTACTCGCTTAATTCCGTTTTCAGAAATTTCATTCCAATATTTTGGATTTTTTTTGCACTGTTCCAAAAATGATAAAATTATTTTCTGGCTTTCTTTTTCCTCAATCGGATCGATTAAGAATCCTGATTTTTTATTCTGAATTATTTCCAAGGGTCCTCCATAAAGTGTTGCAAAAGTTGGAAGCCCGGAACGCATAGACTCAATAACAGTTAATCCGAATCCTTCAAATAATCCACATTGAACAAAAATTCCTTTTCTATCAGCAACCACTCGATAAACTTCACCGGATTTATCTTTACGTAAAAGTTTTCCAATCCATCGAATTT
Source organism: uncultured Ignavibacteriaceae bacterium (assembly GCA_963714415.1). Classification (GTDB taxonomy): domain Bacteria; phylum Bacteroidota; class Ignavibacteria; order Ignavibacteriales; family Ignavibacteriaceae; genus JAGXRK01. The sequence goes on along the minus strand of CAVQOL010000015.1, from coordinate 19,164 downwards.
TTTTATGGAGTTTATACTTCTCTATAAGATTATGCATAACATTTATCTGAGCTTTTTCTTCAATGTCTGTTGAATCATCAGCATTAATCTTTCCTGCAATTAAAATTAGATTTGCTTGTTCATTAATTTTTGAATTTTCACCAAACCATTTAACAAGAGCAGTTATATTTTTTATCTTATCTAACCTACCCATAGTAAAGATGGGAGTTCTTTCAGGATGTTCCAGTTTACCAATCGTTTCCGGATCATTAATGTTTTCAAATAAAAGTGCATTAAGTTCTTTTTGTATCCCTGTAAATCGTGATTCTTTTTCAGTGTAAGGAAAAAATATTTTTTTGTTAACGCCTGGCGATACAATGTTAAACTTTGGATGAAACAAATTTATTCCACCTGTAACTCGATATAACCCTGGCATTGAAAAATTTAAGTAAGATTCATATTGACCGATTACTTCATCGGTCCCTGCAATTTCCTGGTACGAAGATGTAAGAATAAAATTAGCCGAATTCATTGCGATTAGATCAGCAGTAAACTGAACAGAGAAATGATAATCATCATCCATCTTATCCCAATACAACCCGCTGAACAAATATTTGCATTTTTCAAGAGCGTGAGCAATGTTGCATTGTGTAACTTTGAATTTTCTTGAAAGCAGAGTTGCAACCATGTTTCCGTCAGAATAATTTCCAATAACCAAATCTGGTCTTTCACCAAACTCAGCAAGAAGTTCACGATATGAATCCTCTGCAAAGTCTTCCAAATATGGCCACATTTCAAAACGTGAAATCCAATTATCAGTTACTTTTTTATTTCCATCTCTAAAAGGAACTCTTAAAATGTACGTGTTCTTTGTATCAAAAACTTTTTCAAGTCTTTTATTACAGGTCGTACCTTCTGCATTAGGAATTAATCTTGTAAGAATTAATATTTTAGGATTTGCATTTACACCTGAGCTCTTAATGGAATTCATTACTTCCTGCTCCAAAGCTTTAACCTGATCCAAAATGTAAACTACCTGTCCACCCGTATCTGGTTTTCCAAGAACTCCCTGCTGTCCAAAATATCCATGAGGGGAAACGGCAACGATATTAAATATCATAGGGATTCTTGATAGAAAACCTTTTAACAATTCATGATCCGGTGCCTGCATTAGTTCTCTTAATTGTTCAAGAGTTTCAATAATTAATCCGGCAGTATTTCCCAGCCCTGGTTCAAAACCAATTTCCTGAAGTGTGTTTTTAAATTTTGAATATGGTTCACTTTCTTTTTTGTCTTTTAGAAAAGTCAAAGCTTTATCAATTCGTTTGATAAGTTCATCGTGACTGCTAATTCTATCGTTAAGAATCAATTGCTGCGATTTATACTTATGCACAAATAGAAAATCAAATAATGCTTTTCTAAGGTTTTCAGGCTCAGTAAACATTTTGCTTGATAAATATCTGTTTAGATATTCAAAACCTTTTCCAATACTTTTATGATCACTTACACTCGGAAATTTTTTGTAAAATGTTTCAAAGTTTATAGTAAGTTGATTGTTGTCCAGATCTGGTCTTACATATTTTTCTTTTGCAATCTGATATTCTTTTGGTGTAATCTTTTCATAAATAAATTCCTCAACATTAAATAGATAATTATCAGAACGTCCAATAACTTCACGTATTTCTATATAAACAACATTACCTAAGTGTAACCGATTCTGAAATGTGTTTTAATAATAAATGAGAGCACTTCATAATTACTGCTCTTTCCACTTTTTTTGAATGCTTCTAAAAATTTTATATGATTTCCTTTTACACAAAGCTTTTCATTTGCTGAAACGACTTTATTAAGGTAGCTAAAAAAATCAGTTTTATTATCTTCAATCAACTCTATTATGGATTTAAATTGCATCTCTGTTCCTTTCCTGATTCATAAAATTATAATGATTTATTCCGTCCGATATTCCTGCTGCAAATCTCTTATCTGAAAAATATACTCTCCGTGATCCTTTCAACTCTTCCAATTCTGAACTATAATTAGCTACAACAACACCAAGTAAATCACCTTTAAGCATTTCCATATCATTGCCTGAATCACCTGCTACAAGAACTTTTTCAAATGGTATATTCCATCTGTAGGCAAGATATCTTATTGCTTTTCCTTTTGATGCTCTGTACGGCAGTATGTCAAGAAATTGTCCGTGACTAAATATTAGATTGCATTTAATTTTATTTTTGACCAGTAAGTTCTCTTACTTTATTTAAGATTTTTTGGAATTGTCATGTAGTATAATAACTTATTTTAAACTTTCTCTGATTTTGTTTTTCCTGATACTTCAGAAAATCTAAACTTTGAAAGCAAGTTCTACAATTTTATCCTTGCTGCCATTGATGTGAAATATGTGCATCCCAGCCCTTTGAATAAATTAATTCATCTTTATAGTTGTAATAAATTTCTGATCCCACAGAGGTAATAAATAAATCCGGTATTGGAAATATTATTTTTCTTTATCACTTCAACTGCTGATTCGATAACTCTTCCAGTTGCCACCCCAAATCCAATTTTTGGTGACATTTTTCTTAATAGTATTTCTTAAAATCAGTTCAATGCAACGATCATCTCCAATCAACGTATAATCAATATCAGTAACAATTAGTTTTTCCATATCAAGTAATTTTCTTCCAGTTTCTGCAAATGTATTCTGAACCTTAGATTGTGCTTTTAGAATTTTATCGACTTCAAATAAATATTTTTCCGTATGAGCTTTCCACGAATAAAACTTTTTAACATTCTTAATTCCGTTCTGCAGAATATTCGTTCCAGAAGTTTATTATTATCTAAAATCCGATTAAGAGCGATCGAAATATTTTTATGATTCTGAAACATCAACTGTAATCCCGTTTTTACAATTAGCAATTATATCTCTTGGCCCGCCATTCTTTGTACTAACCACGGGCAAACCACTTGCGGCAGATTCGATTAATGTCAATCCAAAAGTTTCAGATAGAGCAGCATTTACAAACACACCTCCCGTTCTTGCAGCCATTCTATAAAGTTCGGGAACTTCAATATCCGTATCGTGCTTTTTAGGAATAGCCATTTTTCCATAAAGATTGTATTTATCTATCAGCAATAATATTTCTGTAAGAACTTCACGTTCGTTTTCCTCCATTGTTGCGATATCATCTCTGATACCTGCATAAATTGCAAGGTTTGCCTTCTTCTGAAGTTCTTTATCTTCTCCATAAGCAGTTATTAAGCCGGAAATATTTTTTCTCCGGTCAGGTCGGCACAAAGAAAGGATAATTGGCTTATTCATAACAACAAAAAACTTAGTGTATTCCTGATTGATATGTTTAATTAATGATGCAGTTTGCTCATCAAATTGTCCTATCTCATTGTATGGAAAGAATTTTTCGAGATCTACTCCAGGTGGAATTACTTTAAATTTTGATTCCGCAGCATTTTGGTAATTTTTGATATGATTTTCAATTTCCTGACTTGTACTTGTTACAATCATATCAGCAAAGTAAAATATTTCTTCTTCACTCTGGATACGTTGACTCATTTTATATCTTTTTTCAACCATGCTCCTGTGGTACACCATCGTCAAGTAGTTTTTGAAGTTTATCTTTTCCTATTGAGTGAGAGGCGTGAATAAAAGGGATTCCAAAAAATTTTGTTAGTTCACTGCAAACATATCCTGCATCCGCATAATGACTGTGAATAAAATCAGGTAATCTTTTTTTTGCTTTTAGATATTTAATACTTTTATCTATAAATTCTTCAAGGTGATTCCACAATAATTCTTTACGAATATATTTTCCTCCACCTGCTCTTATTCTTACGATATCAAATTTGTCATTAACTTTTTCGACCGGAATAGAATAATCTTCTGAAACATTTTTATCATCAATCCACCTCGTTACAAGTTCAACTTTTTCTACTTCCGGATAAGTGCTTAGAGTATTTGCAAGTTCGAATACATATTTTGTTTGCCCGCCTGTATCAGCATCACGTCCAAGTTCAAGATCTTTCCCTCGAATTAATCCGTGTACGCTGTAAAGCTGTATATATAATCCTTTATGATTTTTATTTGACATTGTACTTACTTTAATTTTTCTAATTTTTTGAATTGAACGACAAGGGAAATACAAACTTGAATTGATTTAACAAACAATAGCCTTAAAATGCCGTTCGTTTAACTGTTCTTATAGTAATTTACAACTTTATAAAATAAGAATATTTTGATGAATCGCAAGTTTTCTCAATTTATTAGATTAATGCTTGATTTCACCCTATAAATTCATTTTATATGAATTATCAGTGATAATATTGAAAATAATTGAAACATTTATTCGCATTTTCCGTCAAAATTTAATCAAATCATAAAGGAGATAGAATGAAGAACATACTATTACCGATTGCCCTTTTTTTGATAATGCCTTTTTTTACGAATGCACAAGAAGATGTCAATAAAATTCTCAAAGATATTACAGGTAAAGTTGATGAAATCATCATCAAATCCGATGGGAAAGATTATGTTTTCAGAGGTGAAGAAGCCGAAAAGATTTTCACTAGGTTGAGACTAAGTTCACGTAAAAATGTAATGTTCATTCATAAAGATGATGATGAGCTTTGTGAAAAAAATGTTAAGAGAATAAAAGTGCATATAGACAGCGATGACGATGAGGACTTGATCTGGATTGATGAAAATGGCGAAAGAAAAATTTTAGATGACGATGATTTGTTTGAATTTCATGAAGACGATACTGTAATAGATGGAAATCATAAAAAAATAAAAGTTGAAATTAAAGATGATAGTAAAAAAGTAACCATAGCCACAATTGAAGATGGAATAGAAAAAGTCGAAGTTTTTGAGGGTGAGGATGCAGAAAAATATATTAACAAAATTAAATCTGACGAAAAAATCATTATAAAAGAAAAAATTAGAAAAGATGGCAAAAAGCAGAAGACAATAATTATTGAGAAGGAAGAAGATACGAACTAGGTCTATCCAAATTTTCATTAAGAGGTCGTTAAACTTAAAAAGTTAACGACTTTTTTATTTCAAATTAATAAGTAAAGTGCTTAATGGCTTCACCCTTATCACCAATTTCCGTCATTGCTTCAATTCCAATTTCTAAATGAAGATCAGCAAACTGCTCTGTAACTATCTTATCAGATTCTTCTGTTTTCACTCCTTCAGGAATCATTGGAATATCTGAAACAAGAAGTAATGCACCGCGCGGGATTTCATTGACTAAGCCGACAATAAATAGTGTTGCAGTTTCCATATCAATTGCAATTGTGGATAGTTTTCTCAAATGCTGTTTGAACTCTTCGTCCCATTCCCAAACTCTTCTATTAGTTGTGTAAACTACACCGGTCCGATACTCCAGACCACGATTTATTATTTTATCAGAAACGAATTTATGCAGCTTAAATGATGGAAGAGCTGGAACTTGCTTTGGTTTATAATCATCGCTTGTTCCCTCTCCTCGAATTGCAGCTGTTGGAAGAATAAAATGTCCTATTTCAGTTGATCTTTTTAGTCCACCGCATTTGCCTAGAAATAATACTCCTTTTGGTGCTCTTGCTACAAGCAGATCCATAATTGTTGCGGCATTGGCAGAACCAATTCCAAAGTTTACTATCGATAATCCATTTGCATTAGTTGAAGTTTGCATTGTTCGCCCAACACCTTTTATATCACAATTGAATCTTGCCGCAAATTTTTCAACATAATTATTGAAGTTGGTTAAAAGCATATAGTCACCAAACTCATCAATCTGTGTACCTGTATAGCGTGGCAGCCAATTTTTAGCAATATCAAGTTTTGTTTTCATAGCATTACTAATTGTATGTAATTTGTATAAGGAAATTAGATAAAATTTTTCAAACACTTACAATTTAAACATTCAATGAATTTTATTGAAACAATCAACAGTATTAAAATCATTCTAACTGAAGGGGCAATAATTGAAAGACTTAAAAGAGAATTCAATTATTCTCTTGATGAAGTTTTATCAAATGCCTCTATGATTTATGATGAAGATGGAAAAATTCTTTTAGAAAAATTATATCGGGAATATATTGACATTGCCGTGAATTCCGGATTTCCAATTATGCTTCTCACTCCAACCTGGCGAGCGAACAAAAAAAGAACAAAAAAAGCTAAGGTTGATACTATTAAAATCAATACAGATGCTTTTAAATTTGTAGATACTATAAGAATTTCTTACAAAGGTTTTGCTGAAAAGATTTTTATCGGTGGTTTAACAGGCTGCAAAGGTGATGCTTATAAACCTAAAGAGGCGCTTGATGAAAATGAAGCTTATCTTTTTCATAAAGATCAAATCAATGCGTTAACTGCAGCCGGAGTTGATTTTCTTTTTGCATCCACTATGCCTGAAATAAATGAAGTTAAAGGTATGGCTAAGGCAATGAGTGAAACAAATCTACCATATGTAATTAGTTTTGTTATTCGAGATGATGGGAAAATGTTAGACGGAACTTCGCTTGTTGATGCAATAAAAATTGTAGATGACTCTGTTCTTGTTCAACCGGTTTTTTATATGACAAACTGTATTCATCCCGATGTGCTCAATAAATCTCTAAATAAAATTATAGATGATGAAAATATTTTAGCTAAAAGATTATTCGGCATTCAGGCTAATGCGTCAGATAAAAGTCCGGAAGAACTTGATACGCTTGATGAACTTCATGCAGATTCGCCTCAAAATTGGGCAAAGGGTATGGTAGATCTGAACAAAAAATACAATCTTAAAGTTCTTGGTGGTTGCTGCGGAACTGATGCAAGATATATTTCTTCTATTGTTGATCTTCTAAAATTAACTCCGTGACTCTGTGTATCTGTTGTAAAGAAAATGCATTAACCACATAGGCACGAAGACACAGAGAGAATATCACTCAGTATAATTTAATATCACACGTCTTATTGCTTCTTCACATACTTTACAGAAAGGTTTGTCCCCTTTGGAAAACATAATACAATCCAACATTGGTCTATACATACCTTTAGGTAAATATCCAGCGCCTTCAAATGCGCCAATCTTATCCCAGTATTTGCTGCTCCTTAAATATCGATCAACTTTGTCAGATTGTTCTTTATCTTTTAATGCATATTCTTTTTCTGCCGCTTTTATTTGATCTTCCGGTGCGCGTTTTCTTTTCAAATCTGCAATATTGCTGTTCATTCTGTTTCTTTCTTTAAGCCACTCGTAACTGAATTTATCAAATTCTTCTTTCTCCCATGGTGTTGGGAGTTCAATTCCTTCACTAACAAATTTTTCCCATTTAATATTCTTCGGATCTAGTAATGCTGTAATGTTTGGTTCAACAGGTTCAACTGTTGTCGGGAAAAAATCATTATATGCCACATCGGACGTATAATATTCATCTGCTAATCCTGCAAAAGAATGACCGAACTCATGCGTAAATAAATAATTATCAAACTGATTATCGGTAGTATATGTACAAAACTGATTATAAATTCCGCCGCCGCCGTATCGCGAATGATTAACTTGAATGTAAATTGCATCATAAGGTACGTGAGCCGCTAAATCGCGCATTGTTTTATTGTCTTCAGTCATCAAATATCTTTCCGAACCGAGAGACCAGAATGTTGTATTCAAAACCGTGTTCACAAAAATATCCGCACCGGGTAAATCTGTCCCGCTTTCTTCAGAAGGTTTAAAAACACCATAAATATTAAAATGTTCTTTCATTGATTGATAAGGTTCATGACCGAAGAAATAGTTGGTGAATTTATTTAAATCTTTTTCAAATTTTACTTTTCCCTCTTTTGTATAACCTTCTGCAAGAATAACTATATCAACTTTTTTATGAGGATTACCATTATAAACAGCTTTAAATATTTCAACCGAAGCATCTTTAACCGGATCTTTTATTATCATTATATCATTCGGATCAATTTCTGTTCTAAAAAATTCTTCAAGCTGGTTTGATTTATCTCTTTGTTCAATTGCAAAAACTATTTTGTTCTTCGGATACGGAATTATTGATGATTCGTGATAACTTTTCATTATTCCATTCATTCCATCATCACTCGATTTGTATTCACCGAAATAAGTATCAAATCCTTTTGAAAAAATTAATTTACCACTCGCCGCATCATAAATTTTATAATAATATTTGCCGTTATTAAAATTTTCAACAAGATTTGTTAAGCTTCCAGCCCATATCCCGTATCCATAAATTTTATCAATTGTAATAAGTTCTTTTTCAAAATTTCCAATATGGAAATAGTCAATTCTCATTGTTTTATCCAAGAAATAATCTTCAAAATTTAACTGGGATTGAGAATAAATTAGTGTGGGAAGAACTAATAAGAACAATATCTTTTTCATTAGGACCTCTGGATATTCGATTGATTCTAAAAAAATAAACAGAAAATAATTTTTTATTTATGGGAATTTACTGATTATTTAATCAAATTTGGATTAGATTATTTTACGATTCTTATTAAATATTTCAGACAAGTAAAGATTATTTTCTATTAGTAGTAAAATAATTTGCCAATTAGATCACTGAATTATATTTTTAGATGCTGTCAGTACTTGATGTCTTAACATTTTTCTAATTCTTAAATCTTATGGGAAAAACTTTTTTAATTCTTGGTGGTTACGGTAATACCGGTATTCTAATTTCTGAATTTCTACTAAAGAATACTGATTCGAAATTAATACTTGCCGGAAGAAATCTTGATAAAGCCGAAAAGACTGCCAAAACACTAAACGAAAAGTTTTTTGATGAAAGAGTAACTGCGCTTAGAATTGATGCAGCAGAAAAAAATTCTTTAGTAGAAAAATTTCAATCTGCCGATATGGTTATAGTTGCATCAAGCACTTTGCAATATATAAATAATATTGCCGAAGCCGCCATTGAAGCAGGAATTGACTATGTGGATATTCAATTATCATCAGAAAAAAAATTACAAACGCTTAGATCTCTTGAAGATCGGATTAAAGAAAAAAAATTATTATTTATAACTGACTGCGGTATTAATCCCGGTATTCCTGCCGCATTGGTAAACTATGCCGCGACACAATTAGACACAATTGAAATTGCTAATGTTGCAAGTTTAATTAGAATGAATTGGAAAGAACTGGAGTTTTCTGATTCTACTATTATAGAAATGGCAAATGAATTCAAAAACTATAAACCCCTGCTCTTTCTGGAAAAACAATGGAAAAAAATAAGTTATAAGAACTATAAAAAATTTGATTTTGATAATAAGTTCAGAAAAATTACTTGTGCACCTTTAATGCTAGAGGAAATGAGAAATCTTCCAATAAAATATCCAACAATACGAGAACTTGGCAACCATGTGACCGGCTTTAATCCTTTTGTTGACTACTTTGTAATTCCAGTCGGTACTGTAGCTTCAAAAATATTGCCGGAATTTACTAATAAGGTTTTTGGACGCGCATTAGCACATGGATTAAAAAAATTTAATTCGTCACCTTATCAAACTATGTTACTTTTAAGTGCTGTTGGAAGAAAAGGTACATTGACAATAGAATTTAAAGTAAAACTTAGCCATGTTCACGGGTATTGGTTTACAGCTGCTTCAGTTACAGCTCTTCTATTCCAATATTTAAGAGGAAATTTTAAAGATTGCGGACTGTTTCTACAAGGTAATCTTGTCAATCCGAAAGTATTTCTGGAAGATCTAGAACGACTTGGGGTAAATATTAAAGTATATAATTAAATCAACCTAATATCATTTAGAAAAGAAAATTTATTTCTAATCTCTTCCACTTTATTCTTATCAATTTCAGCAATTAATATTTTCTCTTCATTTTCATTTGTAATTATTTCTTTACCCATCGGATCAATTACAATGCTAAAACCATTGTAATGAAGCTTAGGATCATCACCAACTCTGTTCACAGCAGCAACATAGCACTGATTCTCTATTGCCCGCGCTTTAAGTAAAGTTCTCCAGTGTTCAATTCTTGTATCGGGCCAGTTAGCAATATTAATTATCAAATCAACCCTCTCCTTTCCATAAAATCTGTACAATTCCGGAAATCTTAAATCATAACAAATTGAGAATCCAGTCTTCCAACCATTTATTTTTGAAATGACGGTATCATTTCCTTTATCGTAAAATTTATCCTCATCTGAATATGAAAACGGATGTATCTTCCTGTATTTTGAAATTAATGTTCCATTTGAATCGATATGCAGAAGTGTATTAAAAAATTTATCAGAATCTTTTTCAATTAACTCCACCGATAAGATCGGACTTGTAATGTAATGCTAGTTCAGAATAGAACTGACAAGTTTCACCGGATAATTCTTCAGAAAGTTTTTCAGTATTCATTGTAAATCCGGTTAAGCTTAATTCCGGAAGAATAACAAGATCAACTTCTTCTATTTGCTCAATTAGATTTTTTATCTTTTCTCTGTTTGATTTTTTATCCTCCCAAACCGGAGAATACTGAACTAAGGCAAGTTTCATAATAAACCAATTTTTTATTTGAAAGTTAAGCAAAACATTTTAGTTAGTTCAAATCCAGATTTACCGGCGGAAATATTAACTCAACCTCGATTTTCAACTACAATAAAATATCATCGGGAACAGTATATGTCTCAATTTTACGGTTTTTCCGTATTGAAGCAATCGTTATTTTTGCGCATCGAAATTTAATCATTACTCCCTCAAAAAAGATTAGAGAATGAGCAGTAATTATACATTTGACTTTAAAATATTTGACGGTTTTTCCGAGATGTGTTTTCTTGTAAAAGAAAACGGTACCATCGATAAGATGAACAGCGCCGCTTTGGATAAAATAAAAATTAATGGGGGAAAACCGGAATCTTTTTTTGATTACATTGAACTATGCGATAGAAGTGAAGCTGAAAAAAGATTTAATAAAACCATCGTCAACGATACTCTGCAAGAATTTGAAACAAGATTTTTTATGAGCAGAAATTTGATTGATGTTAGATTATCCTTCGTTCCATTTTCTCAAAACTCAGTTACAACTGGATCAAAACTGATTTTTATTTTTGCAAGAGATATTTCAGTTGAAAAACAAAAAGAAATGGAACTGCTTCGTTTTTCCAATGTGGCAGAAAACAGTGTAAATCCCATACAGATCACGGATCTTAATGGTAAGATGATTTACGTTAACAAAGCATTTATAAACACAAGTGGATATTCAAAAGAAGAATTAATTGGCAAAAATCCTCGTGTTTTTGGAAGTGGGAAAAGTACACCTAAATTCTGGGATAGAATGTGGAATACCATATCTTCCGGGAAGGTTTGGGTTGGTGAAGTTGAAAACAAACGAAAAGATGGAGATGCATTTCATACACAGTTATTAGTATCTCCCATTCTTGATAAAGACGAAAAAGTATCGGGCTATTTTGGTATTCATCGTGACTTAAGTGAAAAGAGAACCATGGAAAGACAATTAATTCACACACAAAAAATGGAAAGCATAGGAACACTTGCCGCAGGGATTGCTCACGAGGTCGGCAATCCTCTTGCTTCAATATCAGCATTGGTTCAGGTTGCACAGCGTTCTTCCGATGACCCTTTTGTAAATGAAAAATTAAGTCTTGTAAAAAGTCAGATAACCAGAATATCTAAAATCATTCGTGATCTTGTTGATTTCTCAAGACCATCAAATTATGAACTTCTCTTAACAGACATAAATGAAGGCGTTAAAGAGGCTGTTGAAATTACAAAAGTAGGTACAAAAGCAAAGCATATTGCCTTCGATACACAATTAAGCGAAAAAATTCCAATGCTGCCTTTAATATCCGATCAGATACAGCAAGTTTTTGTGAACATTCTGCTTAATGCTGTTGATGCAATAAGTGAAAAAGAAAATATAACTAAAGATGAAAAAATAACCGTTACATCTGAATCGGATGAAGATTATGTTACTGTTACTTTTGCTGATACTGGAAAAGGAATTAACGAACAAAATCTTCAGAAAATATTTGAACCTTTTTTTACAACCAAAAAAGAAGGAAAAGGTACGGGACTTGGTTTATGGGTAAGTTACGGCATAGTGAAAAGTTTTCAGGGTGATATACAACTAAAAAGTATATTGAATATTGGAACAACTTTTATTATAAAATTGCCCATTCATCCATCATTATAAAATTAATCAGGATAAAAATGACAAACAGAATTTTAGTAGTAGATGATGAACAGTTGATAAGAGAAAATCTCTCGTACATTCTAAAAAAAGAAGGCTACGAAGTTGATGAAGCTGAAAACGGGAAAATAGCTTATGAAAAGCTGGTTGAAAATCCGTTTGACATTGTAATAACAGATATTGAAATGCCGATGATGAAAGGAACAGAACTTCTTGAAAAAGTTAGAAGAATAGACTTACAAACTGCAGTAATAGTGATAACCGCATTTGGTTCTTTAGATACTGCAATAGCAGCATTAAGAAATGGTGCAAGTGATTATATTCTTAAACCGGTTGAGTTTGATGAGCTTCTAATAAAAGTAAAACGACTCTTAGAAATAAAAGACCTGCTAACCGAAAATAAAATTCTTAGAGATGAAATAAACAGAAAATATGATTATGAAAATATTGTAGGCAAAAGCCAATCAATAAAAAAAATATATGAAATGATTGATGCTGTTGCAGAAACCGACAGCACTGTTTTAATAACCGGCAACAGCGGAACCGGTAAGGAACTTGTTGCCAGGGCACTTCACTATAAAAGTAAAAGAAAAGGTAAACCTTTTATTGCAGTTAACTGCGGCGCTATTTCGGAAAATCTTATCGAAAGCGAATTGTTCGGTCACAAGAAAGGAGCATTCACCGGTGCAATTAAGCGATAAAGATGGTTACATGAGGGCTGCTCAAGGCGGTACATTATTTTTAGACGAGATAAGTGAAATGCCTCCACAGCTTCAGGTAAAACTACTTAGATCAATCCAGGAAAAAGAATACACTCCGGTTGGAACCACTTCAGCCATTCCTGTGAATATAAGATTTCTTGCATCCACCAATAGAGAACTTACAGAAGAAGTGAAATCCGGAAAGTTCAGAGAAGACCTTTATTACAGGCTTAATGTAATTGAAATTCATCTTCCATCATTAAAAGAAAGAGAAGAAGATATTCCTCTCCTTGCTGATCATTTTCTTAATAAATTCAGAAAAGAACTAAATAAAAATATTAAGGGAATTGACGGTGAAGCTATGCGTGCTATTATTTCTCACAAGTGGAGGGGGGAGATAAGAGAACTTGAAAATATTATTGAGCGTGCCGCGATTTTTTGTAAAACAGATTTTATAACTATCTATGATTTGCCCCCATCCTTCAAACTTGATGTTAGTAAAGGAGATTTGCCGGCTACAGGTTCGCTAGATGAATCAGTCCGTAAATTTGAAAGAGATTTTATTCTCCGTGCTCTTGAAAATAACGAAACAAATAAAGAAAAAACTGCCGAAGCTTTACAGGTAGGATTATCAACTCTTTACAGGAAACTTAAAGAACTGGATATTAAAATCTAATAATTACTTAATTATAACAGATTCTTCTTGCTGAAAAAGAGAATCCGGTTTTCATTTAAGAGAATACTTACCTTTAATTTTATTCGATTTTACAATATTCTACTAAAAACGTTTGATTCTTAGCAATATTCAACTAATTATTTAATGGCACAAATTTCGTAAAAGTAACACAAGCTTATTTCCGTATAAGTATAATTTTTTTATTCAAAAAAACATATAAGGAGTTTACCAGTCATTAAAATAAATGACTACAGCAGGGAAAAATGAAAAGTGTTGTAATTTATAGCCCCGATTTCGGCCTTTGCTATAGTTTTTTAATGTTTCTGCAAAGTCATTATAAAGTTGTAGCAACAACAAATCTAGATGCAGTTACTGCTATGGTAAGAAACTCGTCTGCCGATCTTGTAATAATTGATTCTGAGCCAGATCAAACTATTCAGAATTTAGTTAATGATTTGAAAAATATAAGTTCTGAAACTCCTATAATTCTTACATATGTTTATAGCAACAAACTTTCCGTATTAGAAAATAATATCAAAAAAAATGTTAAGGAAATTTTCTACAAGCCATTCGATCTTAACGAAATTTCCTTAAGAATACCTCACCTCTTTAGTACAATATAATTTTTTTACCAAATCAAATTCATTCATTTTAAAATTTTTTCTCATACGTTGGATTGTGAATCCAATCAAAATTAAAATGTGGGCAGCCTTTCCATTGAATTAGATAAAAAGTAAATTTAATAAAACTATTTCAAAAGATTTTATTGAAGTGTTTACTAATCATATTTAAAGAATAGAATACACCCAAGGAATAACGAATAGAGAAAGTATCCATAATTCCTTGAGATTAAAGTTTTGAATAATTGAAAGGCTTGTTATTAACTGTTTTTCTTCATCAATAAATTGTTTCTAACTGTTGCGAAATCGTCTAGAATCAGCTTCCCAAACGTGAGAAATAATAGACAATACTTATAAAAAAATAGCTATTTTTAAGAAATATAAGATATTTTTATTGTGGTATTCTAATTGTGTAAAGTTAGGCGAATTTGTAAGTCAATCAAATCTTCCTAACAAAAAAAAGAAAGGGAATTTAATGAAAAACGTTCTTATTTATCTCGGGCTTGTAGTAGCAATCGTAGCATTATACGGCTTTGCTTTCACGTTCGCAGCAGATGATGGCCCTGATGGAAAGCAAATCTTTTTAGATAAAAAATGTACTACTTGCCACTCTGTAGAATCAGCAGGAATTGAATCTTCAAAAAAATCAGGTGCAAATGATTTATCGACAGTTGGTGATGATAGTAAAGCCGACTTTATAACAAAATATTTATTAAAAGAAGAAAAAATTGATGATAAAGCTCATAAAACAAAATTCAATGGAACTGATGAAGAATTAAAAACTCTTGTTGATTGGCTATTAACTCTTAAAGCAGCAGAATAGTAATCGTTTTATTTAATAATTTATTATGGCACACTAACAGTCATTTAATGTAGGAAATACAATGCTTCCTAAACATCTGAAAAATCTGATTAAGTCCTTCCTTCTAATCGGATTTATATTGTTACCCTCACTTACAAATGCTCAATCGAATGATGATTGTTTAGCGTGCCATAGTGATAATGACCTTACTATGGAAAAAAAGGGAAAAGAAATTTTCCTTTATGTTAATGAAAATGTTGTAAATAAATCTGTTCACTCAAAATTAAATTGTATTTCCTGCCATAGCGGATTCAGTGCAGATGATATTCCTCATAAGGACCCAATGACGCAAGTGAGTTGCCTAAGTTGTCATCAGTCTGCTTTAACCAAGCATCAATTCCACCCTCAAATAATTAAATCCGGTGGAAAAGGAACAAGTGCCGATGTAAATTGCCAAAACTGCCACGGAATTCACGAAGTTGTTAAAGTTCAAAAAAGTAAATGGAGCCAGGCGAACATTCCTGTATCCTGCGGACAGTGTCATAAAGATGCTTCAGAAAATTATCAATTATCAAACCACTATGATGCTTTTAGTAAAGGTGAAAAATCAGCACCGGATTGTATATTCTGCCACAAAACTATTATAACAAAATCATCCGAAAAAAGTAAGGTTGAGTTAAAAACTGCACAGGAAAAATTATGTCTTTCCTGCCACCTGGATGATCCGGAAATAAGGCAGCGAACTACACCGTCGGCAGGATTTATTCAGGCTTATGATAAAAGCGTGCACGGAAAATCTTTACACGGCGGTAATAGTAATGCGGCTGCTTGTGTTGATTGTCATAAATCACACGATGTTATCAATGGAACTGATTCACGTTCCTCTGTTTACAAGATGAATAGTCCTACAACTTGCGGATCTTGCCATCAGAAAATTGAAAAAGAATATGGCGAAAGTATTCATGGTAAAGTATTATTAAGAGGAGTTTCTGATTCTCCTGTATGCACCGATTGCCATGGTGAACATAATATATTAAATCACCTTGATCCTGATTCACCGGTTGCATTCCAGAACGTGTCATTACAGATTTGTTCACCTTGTCACGAATCCGTACGATTATCTGAAAAATTCGGTTTAGCTGCAAACAGATATTCAACATTTAAAGATTCATATCATGGACTTGCACTCAGAGGAGGTTCTGCATCAGTTGCTAATTGCGGCAGTTGTCACGGAGTTCATAGTATAAAACCATCGAGTGATTCAACATCGATGATTCACAAAGACAATCTGGTTGCTACTTGCGGCTCCTGCCATCCGGGCGCAAATGAAGCTTTTGCATCCGGTCCAATCCACATAACTCTGGATAAAGAAGAAGAACCAATACTCTATTGGATTTCATATATCTATATTATGCTTATTGTTTCTGTTGTTGGTGGTATGTTCTTACATAATGTTATCGATCTTTTCCGGAAAGCAAGAATCAAACGCCTTAGAAAAATCGGGAAAATGCCCCCCGAAAAACACGGACACGATTCATACTTAAGAATGACAGTGAATGAAAGAATTCAGCATGCTACAATGGCACTTAGTTTCATTGTTTTGGTAATTACTGGGTTCATGTTGCGATTTCCTGACTCCTGGTGGGTTAGTCATATTACCGATCTTAGTACTGATGCATTTATTTACAGAAGTTGGATTCACCGTATAGCTGCAATAATAATGGTAGCTGTTTCTCTTTATCATATTTACTATATACTATTTACAAAACGCGGCCGAGAGCTTGTTATAGATTTATTACCGCGCTTTAAAGATTTTACAGACGCAATTAATTTAATAAAGTTTAATCTTGGTTTAACTAAAACAAAACCCCTGCTTGACAGGTTTAGCTATATTGAAAAAGCTGAATATTGGGCTTTAGTTTGGGGAACTATAGTAATGAGCGCTACCGGCTTATTAATGTGGATATATATTGATGTTGCAGGTTCATTCACTAAAACAGAATGGGATATCGCACGTACAGTTCATTACTATGAAGCCTGGCTGGCATTTTTAGCAATTGTAGTATGGCATTTTTACTTTATAATTTTCAATCCGGATATTTATCCAATGAATTTTGCCTGGCTGAAAGGAACCATTTCTGAAGAAGAAATGGCAGAAGAACATCCGTTAGAATTGAAGAGAATAAAAGAAAAAGAAAAAGAAAAGTTTCATTCTGAATTGAAAGATTAAACTAAGTAAGTTATGAAAACCTTGCATTATTCTCTTTCAAAAGTTACTTCACTGTTTGCAATTATTGCCTTTTGTTTATCTTGTTCAACTTTTGCTCAATCAAATGATGATTGTTTAGTTTGTCATGAAGATAAATCATTTGAAGGTGAAAAAAATGGCAAGACAATTTCTCTTTATGTAAATCCAAAAATTCTAAATGCTTCTATCCATAAAGCAAACAACTGTATTGATTGTCATAAGAACTATAATCCTGAAGAAATTCCACATAACGAAAAAAATAGCAAAGCTCTTTGTACACCCTGTCACAATGAAGAAGTTAATCTTTACAAAGAATGTCTTCACGGAAAAGCAAATGCAAGTGGTGATAAATTAGCTCCAACTTGTGAATTCTGCCACGGCACACATAATATCCTTGCGGTCAAAAACCCGAAATCAACAGCCTATCCCTCCAATATTCCATATCTGTGTGGAAGATGCCATAAAGAAAATTCGCCTGTTCAGCTTTATAGAAATATTCCACAAGATAGAATACTTGAAAATTATACTGAGAGTATTCACGGCGAAGGATTATTAAAAAAAGGATTAATTGTTTCAGCTAATTGTGCATCCTGTCATACAGCACATAGAATTTTACCTCACACTGATTCACGTTCCTCGATCGCGAGAGGAAATATTGCTAAAACGTGTGCAAATTGTCATGTGGAAATTGAAAACGTTCATCAAAAAGTTATTCAGGGCCAGCTCTGGGAAAAAGAAGCTCATGTTTTACCGGCTTGTGTTGATTGTCATCAACCACACGTAATTCGAAAAGTTTACTATAGCCAGGGATTTGCTAATGAACAATGCCTAAAATGTCACAGTAATCCAAATCTAAAATCCTCTGTTGACGGTCATTCATTATTTGTGAACGTAAAAAAATTAGAAGCTTCTTCGCATCAGAAAATTAATTGTGGACAATGCCATGTAATCAATAACCCTTTTAAGCATCGCCCTTGCGAAAACATTCAGCAAAAAGTTGATTGTGCAAGCTGCCACGCTGAAGTTGGGACTAGAATACGATAAGAGTATCCACGGTGTACTATTCTCTCAGAATGATAATGACGCACCAAGTTGCAAAGAATGTCATGGAACTCATGAAATATTAGGACACTTAAATTCTAGTTCGCCAATATTTTCATTAAATATCCCGAAGTTATGCGCAACCTGTCACAGAGCAGGAGAAAAATCTGCAATTAGATCAGCAACAACAGAAGATGTTATTTCACACTATGCTGAAAGTATTCATGGGAAAGGATTGATAAAGAGCGGATTAACTGTTACCGCAGCTTGTACTGACTGTCATTCGAAACATAAGATATTACCAAAGAAGGACTTTGAATCAACTGTAAATCATACAGAACATAGCACAGACTTGCGGAAAATGTCACCATGGAATTGAAGAACAATTCGACAAAAGCATTCACTCTCCTTTAGTTTCAGGTTACGATAAAAAATTACCAGACTGCAGCACTTGTCATTCTGCTCACGAAATCAGACGTGCTGATACAGAAGGATTTAAACTGGAGATCATGCAGCAGTGTGGACAATGTCACGAAAAAATTTCTGAAACATATTTTGATACTTATCATGGTAAGGTTTCTCAATTAGGGTATACAAAAACTGCAAAATGTTACAATTGTCATGGATGCACATGATATTCTTTCAGTTGATAATCCAAAATCACATTTAAGCAGAGAAAATATTGTCGAAACCTGTAAGACATGTCACCCATCAGCTAATAGACAATTTGCAGGATATTTTACTCATGCTACACATCATGATCCGAAATAAATATCCTGTTCTTTTCTGGACGTTTTGGGGAATGACCGGATTATTGTTAGGAACTTTTATACTTGCAGGAATTCATACTTTATTGTGGCTGCCACGATCTTTACAATGGCGAAGAGAATTAAAAAAGAAACACAACGAAAAGAAGAATGACGACTAAGA
>CAVQOL010000014.1:0-112117 GCA_963714415.1 uncultured Ignavibacteriaceae bacterium | reverse complement strand
AGAAATCTTGAAGATGAACTCTCTTTTAGATGGAAAATATTTTTTTACTGAAAAAAGTGAACAGAAATTGTTTTTTCTGAAGATAATAGATGGCATTTTTGCTTTGGCGCAGGGAGGTAAATTTTGATTTTCTACTTCCGTTTCTACTTCCGCACATTTTCCTTTAAAACACAAAAGCCTGTAACTTCTTATGTTACAGGCTCTTACAAGCGGGGCCGATCCGCCTTCATTTTATTTCAGTCTTCATTTCATTTCGACTGACAATTCGGCGGGACAAGCGAGAATAGTACTCATCTTCTATTACAAAATAAAAAATCCCCACAAGGGGGATTGTTTATTTTGCGGGGCCGACGAGACTCGAACTCGCGACCTCCTGCGTGACAGGCAGGCGTTCTAACCAAACTGAACTACGACCCCGTATATGCTATTTCTTTCTTTTGAACTCGCGACCTTTCCCGATTTTATCGGGACAGGCGTTCTAATCCGCCTTTAGGCGGGACTTCGTGCTTCGCACGAGCCAAACTGAACGGAGTTTATACCGATGTAATTCGGTAACCCCGTATATGTTATTTCTTCCTTTTGAACTCGCGACCTTCCCGATTTTCGGGACAGGCGTTCTAATCCGCCTTTAGGCGGGACTTCGTGCTTTGCACGAGCCAAACTGAACGGAGTTTATACCGATGTAATTCGGTAACCCCGTATCTAATATTTTTATGAACTTGTGCGACCTTCCCAATTTTCGGGCAGGCGTTCTAACAAATCCGTCCGGATTTTATCCGGACGAGACCTCGTCTTGCTCTGCCAAGACGGGCTGAACTATAACCCCGTATCTTTAATTTTAGTTCAAAACCTTCTTAAAAAGGCTTACAAATATATATTTTGCCGTTTCTAAAAGCAATATTGTAAGAGTAAATTATTCTACCCCGAATGATATTCCAACTGAACGAGCAGCGAAAACTGCCTGTGTATCCGGCTGAACTAATTTTTGCTTAGAAATTGCATCTATAATTTTTACAGGTTTAATATCGGCGCCTTTTAGAGCTACCATATAACCAAATTTTTTCCTGGCAGCCAAATCGATTGCATAAGCCCCGAATTTAGTAGATAGAATTCTGTCAAAAGGTGTCGGGCTGCCACCTCTTTGCAAATGACCGAGTACAGTAACTCTTGTTTCTCTACCGGTATTTGTTTCAATTTTTCTTGCAACAACTTCACCGATTCCGCCTAATCTGACAGGATCAGTTCTTTTAATATCTTGTTCTTTTGTAACCATTTTTTCACCAATAGCCTTAGCACCTTCAGAAACACAAACTAAACTGAACCTTTTACCCATCAACTCCCGCTGCTTAATCTTATCAGAAATTTTTTCCCAGGAGAAGGGCATTTCAGGAATCAATATGATATCTGCACCGCCGGATAATCCTCCGTTCAGTGCAATCCAACCTGCATATCTTCCCATTACTTCACAAACAATTACTCTATGATGGGAAGAAGCTGTGGTATGTAACCTGTCTAAAGCCCTCGATACTACATAAACAGCAGAATCATGTCCGAATGTTAAATCAGTTGCATCGAGATCGTTATCAATTGTTTTCGGTACACCAATTACGTTTAACCCAAGCTGACTTAACTTATTACATATGTGCATTGTTCCATCTCCGCCGATAGCAATCAAAGCATCAAGATTCCAGGCTTCATAATTTTCAACAGCTTGTTTAGATTTATCCAAAATTTCAATTTTATCATTTCTTAGAACTGGCCAATGAGAAGGGTCGCCTTTATTTGATGAGCCTAAAATAGTTCCACCCCTGGCAAGTATTCCTGAAACATCTTCATTGCGCAGCTCTTTTGCTTTACCTTCAACTAACCCTTCAAAACCATCCATAATACCAAACACAGTCATTCCTAAATCCTGAGCCGGTTTAGTTACGCCTCTTATCACAGCATTTAGTCCGGGACAATCACCCCCGCCGGTCAAAACGCCAATCCGTCTGATCTTCGTTCTTGAATTCATTTTAGATCAAGCTATCCTTTCTTAAGGTTTGAATAATTCACGTAATTCTTAAAATGCAATTTAACTAATTTCGATAAAAATTCGGTTCCATTTTTTGATGCAATTTTATCCAATGTGATATTAACAATATCTCCGGCACCTTTGGGAATTTCAATTTTTAATTCTTTAGTTGTTTTAGTAAACCAATTTAACATTTTATCCCGTGCTAATATTGAAGCAGCTGCAACGGCAGTAAAACGTTCAGCTTTAGTTGTTTGAATTAAATTTATGTCTATCTTCTTTTTTGCAAGTTCAGAGATTATTAATCCTTCATCACCAAATTTATCACTTATTGCGGTTGTAGCATTATTCTTCAAAAATATATTTTCTATCGCTTTGGAATGTCCCCACGCAAGAAGTTTATTTAAATTTTTAAATGAATCATATAATTGATTATACTTCTCCGGATTGATTGCAACAACATTTCTAAAATTTTCAGGAATGATCTTTCTTATTTGTTTTGAAATGATTTTAATCTGTTCATCAGTTAATTGCTTGCTATCTTTTACTCCGATTTGTTTTAGCTCATTTAGGGTTATTTGATCAGCATAAACAGCAGCAATTACCAAAGGACCGAAGAAATCTCCTTTACCGGATTCGTCAGTACCGATATACTCTTCCGGCTCACTGATTTCTGCACTAATTGAATCAAATAAGCCTATCTCCAACAGCAATCTTTTTTACCTTTAAATAAGTTTCACAGTGAATATCACCCTGTACAATTATTGATACTCCTTTTTTACCAAAGTAGACAAGCACCTTTACTTTTTCTTTGAAATTTTGAACATTTATCTCGTAATTGTACTGTTTTTCTTCAATATTTGATATTTTTAGTCCGTGGCTCGCTAATTGGGTAGATATTTCCTGAATTCGAGAAAATGCTTTTAATTTGAGATTTGACAACATATTAAACAATAATTTTGAGTGACAAAAGTAATCATAAAACGATAAGTATTGAAATTTTAGTTAAAATTGTTTTACCTTTAAGTAGTTAAATAATAATACCAAGGAGAAGAAGATGAAAACTCTGAATAAAATAAATCTTTTTATTACCATTACAGGATTTATATTTTTAATATCATCAGCAACTGTTTTTGCACAAGTTGAAGAAAAATCAAATGATGAAATGGTTAAATCGATGACTGAAAATCTGAAACAGAAAATCCTGCTAAATGATGAACAAGCTGGTAAAGTAAAATCCATCTTAAGTGAATATGTCTCAAATAAAAATGCGACTGAACAAGATTTGAAATCTGCTCAGCAAAAACTGGAAAATCTGTTAGACAATAAACAGAAGATGAAATACAATATTCTTAAAAACGAATGGTGGAAAAATTTAAAGCCAGTAAGCAAACAATAGTTTATTCTAAATTTATTAAACCCGGTCTTTCTGATCGGGTTTTTATTTTCCCCATTCAATAACTTCTATTCGAACTTCAACAACTCCGTCTCTTATCATATCAATTTCTTTTGCTGCACCATATGATAGGTCAATTATTCTGTTTTTAAAATCCGGCATACGATCATTAATTCTAACCTTAACTATTTTATTATTTTTAAGGTTAGTAACCTTCAAGATTGTTCCAAAAGGAAAATTACGATGAGCAGCGGTTAACTTGTTCATATCATAAATTTCACCGCTTGCAGTTTTCCTCCCGTGAAATTCATCTGCATAATAAGAAGCTGTTCCGCTAAAAATTGTTGTACCTGTAGGATATTTTGTTCCGCCGCCATCAGAATCTGATTCATTAGTAAATCTCGGCACAGAACTGCATCCCGCCAAAATGAAAATTAAAGAAATAAAAACGATGAATTTCATTAGTAAAATTTAATTAATAATTAGAATTAAATAATTTCAACAAATCAGCGAAGCACATTTAACAATTGCAGTTTCTGAACGCAAACGATTTTCTGCAAGACTGTATACTTTAGAAAAGTAAGACAATTCCTCTTCGGTAAATCCGCCCTCAGGTCCGAAAATAAAATAATAATTTACATCGACCTTTATTATCTCTTTACTGAATATATTCTTTCCACTTTGATCAAATATAATTTTTTCTCCATCAAGATTCAGTAATTCTTTTAGATTTTCTATTGATTGTAATTTCGGGAGATATGCGCGGAGAGATTGCTTCATAGCAGCAAGCAGAGTTTTATTCCACTTTTCAATATTCTTAACTTTAGCAACCGACCGATTTGAATTAAAGATAATGAAATTAGTAATGCCCAATTCTGTACACTTCTCTAAAGCAAATTTGAAACGATCGGGATTCTTCAACACCGGGAAACAAAATGTAATGTTGCTTAGTTTGTTTTTATATTTTTTCTGATCTACTATTTCTGCGCTTAAACGATCTTTCAAAATCTTATTGATGTTGCAAGTATAAATAATACCATTACCATCAGTAATAAAAACTTCACTACCCTCTTTATTGCGCATAACTTTCACGGCGTGATGGAATTCATCACCCGTTAAGTTTATCGTAGTCATCATCATTTTTCATTGATGATGAATAATAAAGTTCTATATTAGAAAGATATTCCAAGGTCTAAAATAATTTCTGATTGTCTTAATTCATTAACTGCATATTCAACTCTGGCAGCATAGTAAGGAAGTATAAGTATAGTGATTCCTGCACCATAACCACTTTTAAAGTCATTTAAACTTATAGAAGAATTTCTCATTTGTACAGCTCCTGCATCGCCGAATACTTGAGCATATAAAGCGAAGCGATACGTTAAAAGCTGTTTGGGTATAATAGGAATAAAATCAAGATTGATATACAATTCTTCAATTATTGGATAATATAATTCGATAGAAGTCAGGTAAGAATGATTGCCTTCAAAATTCTGACTGAAGAATCCTCTGATTTTATCCTCCAACCCGATTATTGAATTATCGTAATAAGGTATCTTATCACCCAAAGTAAAACGACTTGTAAATCTCAATTTAAAGAGCAGTCTTTCAATCAAAGGATTGTAGCTTCTAAAATCTAATCTGGCAACGTTGTAATTGATATCATTTATTCCCATCCCTTTAAATATGTAACTGGTATTTACATAGAATCCGCTTTTAGGAAACTGAATAAGATCACGTGTATCGTACTGATAACTGACACCGACCACAAACATTCTGTCGATTCTTTCGTTTGAAGCATTTATCCCTTCTATATAAAAAGGAGTTTCAATGTAGTTGTAACTAAGTCCAACAGCTACCTTGTGAAACAATTCAAATCTTCTTCCTATTTCTATATCAGAGAAAATTACTTTCTGCTCAAACGCACCCCCAACCAGATTTTCAGCAATTAAACTTTTGTTAGATACATTTGCATATCCAACTCTTGTTAAGAAAAAAATATTTTCGTTGCCAATAGAATTGGGATTATAATAAGAGAGCGAATAGGTTGGATCATAACCAAATGACAGCACTGCTGATAAAGTCTCATTTCTGCCACGAAAATTCTTCAGAAAAAAATTTATACCGAATGATAATTTTTCCCAATCACTCTCTTTGATATTCACAAATGGAATTGGATAAATATACCAGCTTTCTTCAACGATTATGTTTAAGATATTTAGGTTTTCGATTAGCTCAGGTTCTAAAGTAACCTGATTAAAAATACCAAGGCTGTAAATTCTTTCGCGGTTATATTGCGCGGATTTATAATCAATCGTATCGCCAATTTGAAATGTAAGTTCTCTGGTAATTATAAATTCTTCAGTAATATCATTTCCTTTTATAACAATTGAATCCACTATAAAAGGATATAATTCACTCTTTACATAATCATCTGTTTGTGTAAAAGATAAAAATGAAAACGCAAAAAAGTATAATAAGATAAAAAAGTGTTTTGTCATTAGATTATAAAAGAAACAAGAATTATGATTATTTATTTTCTTGCAAGAATAATGAAAATGATAATAATAAGCCGCTCAATAACTAAGCGGCTAAAAATGATAATTATTTATGATTTTAATTAAGAATTAAATTTGTTCTTCCGCATATTCGGAAACAGGCAAACAACTGCAAACAAGATTTCTATCTCCATAGGCGTTATCAATTCTGGCAACTGAAGCCCAGAATTTATTTTTCCTTATCCACGGTAAAGGATAAGCAGCTTTTTCCCTGCTGTAAGGAAAATTCCATTTATCCGAACATATCATTTGAATTGTATGCGGTGCATTTTTTAGAACATTGTTTGTTTGATCTGCAATTCCCTGTTCAATTTCTTTTATCTCACTTCTTATCGAAATCAATGCTTCACAAAACCGATCCAGTTCAAGTTTCGATTCACTTTCAGTAGGTTCTACCATTAAAGTACCAGCTACAGGAAACGATACTGTTGGTGCATGGAATCCATAGTCCATTAGTCGCTTTGCAATATCTTCAACTTCAATATGAGCCGATGTTTTAAATTCTCTCATATCGAAAATGAGTTCGTGCGCAACTCTTCCCTTTGTTCCGGCGTAAAGAACTTTGAAATACCGTTCAAGTTTTGATTTAATATAATTAGCATTAAGAATAGCGATTTGTGTAGCTTCCTTTAAACCATCGGCTCCCATCATTTTAATGTATGCGTAAGAAATAATTAGAACTAATGCACTGCCCCACGGAGCTGATGAAACTGCGGGGATAGAATTCTTTTTGTTTATTTCAATTATACTATGACCCGGCAGGAATGGAACTAAATGTTCTGCAACTCCTATTGGACCCATTCCCGGTCCGCCGCCGCCGTGAGGAATACTGAATGTTTTATGAAGATTTAGATGACAAACATCTGCACCAATCAAACCGGGAGTTGTTAATCCAACTTGTGCATTAAGATTTGCACCATCCATATAAACCTGTCCCCCGTTGGCATGAATAAGCTTACATATTTCCACAATGCTTTCTTCAAAAACTCCGTGAGTAGAAGGATAGGTAACCATTAGCGAAGAAAGATTATTTTTATTTTCATCAACTTTTTTCTTTAGATCTTCAGTATCAATATTCCCATGTTTGTCACAGTTAACTACTACTACCTTCATGCCAGCCATAACAGCACTTGCAGGATTCGTACCGTGTGCTGAGGAGGGAATAACGACAACGTTTCTGTGTCCTTCGCCTCTGCTTTCGTGATAAGCCCGAATAACAGATAAACCAGCAAATTCTCCCTGAGCACCTGAATTTGGCTGCAGAGATACCGCTGAAAATCCTGTCAACTTTGCAAGATCATTTTCAAGTTCTTTGAATAATTGTCTGATATCCTTCTGCCTGATTAAAAGGTGCAAAAGGATGAAGTTCAGCGAACTCCGGAATTGTAATTCCCATCATTTCTGCTGTTGCATTAAGTTTCATTGTACAGGAGCCAAGTGGTATCATTGAATGAACCAAAGATAAATCTTTGTTCTCAAGATATTTCATATACCGGAGTATTTCAGTTTCCGAGTGGTAGGTATTAAATACTGGATGTTCTAAATATGAAGATGTACGCAGAAAATGTTCAGGAAAATCTACTTTTAATTTTGATGAGGTTTCCTTCAGATCATTTTCATTATATTTTTTATTAGATACGGAAGCAAAAATGTCAATCAACTCTAAAACATCTGAAAACGTTGTTGCTTCACTTATGGATATTCCAATATTATTGTCATTAAAATATCTTAGGTTAATTTCTTTTTTTAACGCTTCTACTTTTATTTTATTTTTCAAATCTTCATTCGATTCTATGAACAGAGTATCGAAGTAGAAGGTATTTTTCTGTTTATATCCTAAATTTTTAAGAGCACTTTCAAGAAGTTTTGTCAAGCCATGGATCCTCTCAGCGATTTTTCGTATGCCTTCAGGTCCGTGATAAGCAGCATACATTCCGGCAATTACAGCAAGTAAAACCTGAGCTGTACAAATATTACTTGTAGCTTTTTCACGTCTGATGTGCTGCTCTCTTGTTTGCAAAGCCATTCTCAGTGCCTGATTTCCTTGTGCATCAACAGAAACGCCTATAATTCTACCTGGAATATTTCTTTTATATTCATCCTTTGTTGCAAAGTATGCAGCATGAGGTCCACCGTAACCCATAGGAATACCGAACCTTTGTGTTGATCCGACAACAACATCTGCACCAAATTCTCCCGGAGGAGTTAGCAAGGCAAGACTTAGCAGATCAGCAGCTACTAATTTGAATATTCCTTTTTCATTAGCCGATTTAAAGAAATCTCTGTAATCATTTATTTCTCCGGTGTTCGAAGGATATTGTACAATCAAACCGAAGTATTCATTATCAAGCTGGTGAGATTTATGATCGCCAATAATAAGTTCTATTTGAAATCCTTTGGCTCTGGATTTTAATACATCAATTGTCTGAGGAAAAACATCTTCTGAAACAAAAAACTTTTTAGAGTTTAACTTATCTCTTTTTCTTAAATTGAAAAACATCACCATTGCTTCTGCAGCTGCGGTTCCTTCATCCAATAAAGAAGCATTGGCAATGTTCATTCCTGTTAAATCAGTTACCATCGTCTGGAAATTTAACAGTGCTTCTAATCTCCCCTGAGCTATTTCTGCCTGATATGGAGTGTATTGAGTGTACCAGCCGGGATTTTCAAGAATATTTCGTTGTATAACAGGAGGAAGAATGGTTGGATAATATCCCATTCCAATGTATGATTTGAATACTTTGTTTTTGGAAGCGAGGTTTTTAATTGATTTCAAGAAATCAGTTTCGCTCTGTGCCGGGTCTAGCTCTATGTCTGTACTTAATCTTATTTGATCTGGAATTGTTTGATTGATCAGCTCATTAACCGATTCCACGCCACACGCTTTTATCATTTCCTTAATGTCTGCTTCGGATGGACCGATATGTCTATTAACAAATTTATCGTAGTGATCTAAGGATAACATTGAAGGGCCTTTACTGGTTAATTTTTCAAATAAAATCGTAATAAATTGCAAAAAAATGATAGGCTAAAATAAAACAAATTATTGTAATAACTGATTCAAAATATGAGAAAGAAAGAGAATAATTAATATTATTAATCAAATTTGTTTTTTATAGAATTTTCGATAATGCGGCTTTTGCAGCGTTTTGTTCTGCTGATTTTTTATTTCTACCTTTTCCAACACCGGAAATTTTATCCCCTACAGTAACTTTTATAGTAAAAACTCTTTCATGCTGAAGACCTTCTTCATTGATAACAAAATAAGATGGTACATCAAATTTATTTGCCTGTGCATATTCAAGAAGCTGACTTTTATAATTTTCATCAATTAAATATTCACCTTCTCTAATATTCGGTTCGATAAGAATACGTTCAACAAATTCTTTACATGTTTGAAGTCCGTGATCCAGGTAAATAGCACCAATTAAAGCTTCAAGGGCATCTGATAAAACTGTTTTTGAAGCTGCTGTAAATTTACTTGAAAGATTTTGGCTGACTAAAATAAATTTCTGTAATCCTATTGATTCAGCAGATTCAGAAAGAGCAATTCTGTTCACAAGTTTTGCTCTAACTTTCGTTAAAAAACCTTCGTCTTCATCGGGAAAATTTTCGAAAAGAAATTCAGCAACTACCAGACTTAAAACTGAATCGCCTAAAAACTCTAATCTTTCATTTGAATCATCATCAGCATCAAGGTGCTCAAGAAATGAGCGATGCATAAGTGCCCGGATATAGTATGACTTATTTCTGATCTGAAAACCTAAAATTTCTTCAAGCTCTGATAATTTTGATTCTGATAAGAATTTAGAGATCAGTATTGAGTGGCGCTGCTTTTCACGCTGTTTGAGTTTTTTATAGAGCCAGCTAAGAAGATTTAACAAAACTATTCCTCAAATTTTTTGAACAGCAACGAAGCATTATGCCCTCCAAAGCCGAAGGTATTGCTTATTGCTGCATTAATCCTTTTTTTGGTCGGTTTAAGAGGACTATAGTTCAGATCACATTCCGGATCTGGTTTAGTTAAATTTATTGTTGGTGGAATAATATCATTAAAAACCGAATAAATAGTAGCAATTGCCTCGATACCCCCGGCTGCACCCAAAAGATGACCTGTCATAGATTTTGTAGAGCTTACTACAAGCTTATACGCGTGTTCACCAAATAAAGCTTTAATTGCTTTGGTTTCATTTACATCATTATGAGGAGTTGAAGTTCCATGAGCATTAATGTAATCAATATCCTTTATATCCATTCCAGCATCTTCAATTGCAATTTTCATTGCCCTGTAAGCGCCTTCACCATTCGGAGCCGGAGCGGTAATATGAAAAGCATCTCCAGTTAAGCCTATGCCGGCTAATTCGGCATAAATTTTAGCTCCTCTGTCAAGTGCGTGTTCAAGACTTTCAAGAATCAAGGTACCTGCACCTTCGCCCATCACAAATCCATTACGATCGAGATCAAAAGGACGAGAAGCTTCTTTAAACCTGTCATTCCATGTAGAGATTGCACGCATCGCATTAAATCCACCTATTGAAATTTCAGCAATTGAGGCTTCTGACCCACCACAGACAATTAAGTCCGCACTTCCCCTTTGAATATGCATAAAGGCGTCTGAGATGGAATGAGAAGATGTAGCACAAGCTGAAGTGGTTGCATAATTCGGACCTTTTAATCCAAAACGAATTGAAATTTGACCTGCTGCAAGGTCTGCAATCATCATAGTAATAAAGAAAGGACTTATAACTTTAGGATTTTTATCCTGAAAATATTTCCAATGTTCATTTTGAAGAGCCTCCATCCCACCAATTCCACTGCCAAAAATAACTCCTGCTTTTTCTTTATTGATTTTGTCAAGATTAATACCTGAATCTTTGATAGCTATTTCAGTGGATGCAAGAGCAAACTGAGAGAAAGGATCTAAACGTTTTATGGCTTTTTTATCAAGATAATCTTCCGGATTGAAACCTTTAACTTCTGCTGCGAACTTAGTATCAAAACGAGTTGTATCAAATTTTGTAATAAGATCAACACCGTTTTTACCATCTAATAGAGCATGCCAGTATTCCTCAGCTCCAATAGCAATTGGAGTAATTGCACCTAAACCGGTAACAACCACTCTTCTTTTATTCATAAAAATTCCGGAAGTTTATTGGGAAGAAAATTTGGAAATGATAAATTGAAAACGGGTGCCTAAAAAAGAAAATCATAGACACCCTGATTCAATTATCCTAATTTTTCCTTTAAGTATTTAGTAGCATCGCCCACGGTACCAATTTTTTCAGCATCTTCATCGGGGATTGAAATCTGGAAAGCACTTTCAAATCCCATTACCAATTCGACTATATCTAAAGAATCGGCACCTAAATCGTTCGTGAAAGAAGCTTCGGGTGTAATTTGAGAATCTTCAACACCTAGTTTATCGATGATGATCTCTTTTACTTTAGCTTCAACATCCATTTTCGTCTCCTAATGTTTGTTTTTTAATAATTATTAGTGAATTTTTAATTGCTTATGCTAAATTTAACAAAATTGAATTCTAAGAAACAAATCTACATGGTCATTCCGCCGTCAACGGCAATAACCTGACCTGTAATATAATCAGCATCTGGACTACATAAAAACGCCACAACTTTGGCAATATCCTCCGGTGTTCCCATTCTTCCAAGTGGAATATTTTGAACTAAACGAGCTCTTTGCTCATCGTTTAGTTTATTGGTCATCTCAGTTTGAATGTAACCGGGAGCGACCGCATTAACTGTAATTCCTCTTGATCCTAGCTCTCTAGCCATGGACTTTGTAAAACCTATTACTCCAGCTTTCGAAGCTGAATAATTAGATTGTCCCGGATTACCAATTATTCCAACTACTGATGATATATTAACAATCCTTCCATATCTTTGAGCAATCATAGGTTTGATTACGGCTTTTGTATAATTGAAAACACTTTTCAGATTTGTACTTATCACATCATCAAAATCTTTTTCAGTCATTCTTAGAAGCAGATTATCGCGTGTTATGCCTGCATTGTTAATAAGAATATCAACTCCGCCGAGTTTTTCAATAGCAGCTTTTACAGTTGCTTCTGCTTGCTCGAGAGATGTGGCATCGGCTTTAAATGCATAAATATTTGTTTCCGGATTGTCAATTTCTTTTTTGATTTCCGCGGCACACTCCTCAGAATCATTATTTAGAAAAGCTATATCTGAAAATAAAACTCCGCTGCAGCTTCTCCTTGCCAGCTCTTTTACTATTGCCCTGCCAATACCTCTTGTTCCGCCGGTTACAATTGCTCTTTTGTTATGTAATTGATTATTAGCTGCCATTTTTTTCTACTCCGATTTGTAATTCGGTTAAATATTCTTCACGGTATTCTTCAAGTTCTGCAAAAGCTTCTTCACCCAAAAAGTGTCTTAATTCATCACGACAGGCTTCAAAAATTGTAAGATCATTCTTATCTGATTTGTTGCAATAGTTTAATCTATCAATATGTTCATCGTCAATTGTAATTGCACCTTCAAAAGTTACAAGAGGAAACAGAATGCAATACAATGGTTTATATTCCCATTGATGCTTGTCTTCAATAATAGCTAATTTCTGAAGAGTACATAAACCATTTTTATCTAAAAAAGTACATTTACCATTTATTATTTCAGTTCCAACAGCTACCCCGGAATCGAAATCTTCATCTTCTTCAGGTGGCTCAAACCATTTGGTAGTATTTTTTTCTTGTGTCTCATCCATAAGCGGAATAATTTTATCTTTCATACCAAGAATAAATTCAGCTTCCTTTAGATCAGTAAAGACACCGAAATTACAGCACTCACCATTGCATCGACATCCAAATTTATATGTGAATATTTGGGGATCGATAAAAAAGCCTTTGATTTTTTTTGTAAAATTGTTCTGTTCACTCATTAGAGAAATTTCTCCACTTCTTCATATTTATCTATGCCAAAACATTTGACATCTGGATTTATTCTTTTTACAAGTCCCTGTAAAACTTTACCGGGACCGACTTCATAGAATTCTTCAATTCCATCATTGATCATATTGTTTATTGTTTCTTCCCATCTTACCGGTGATGTAACCTGTTGATGAAGTAATTTTTTTATCTCTTCTTTCCTGGTTACGGGTTTTGCAGTTACGTTTGCATAAACTGGTAACTTAGAATTATAAATATTTGTAGTATTTAATGATTCAAGCAAATTGTCCTTAGCGGACTGCATAAGAGGTGAATGAAAAGCACCACTCACGACAAGTTCTTTAACCATTTTAGCCCCACCAGATTTGCACAATTCCATAGCTTTTCTTACACCTTCAACAGAACCAGATATAACAATCTGACCGGGCGAATTAAAATTAGCACACTGAACAATTCCAACTGAGGAAGCTTCAAGACAAAATTCTTCAACAGCTTCAGGACTTAATCCAACTATTGCAGCAAGAGTTCCAGGATTTTCCTGACCGGCTTTCTGCATAGCAACTCCTCTAGCTCTTACAAGTTTCATTGCATCATAAAACTGAATAGCTTTAGTGGCAACAAGAGCAGAATACTCTCCAAGTGAATGACCTGCAGCAGCTTCAAAATCTAAAGTTCTAATAATGCTCGCAAGAACAACGCTATGAAGAAAAATAGCCGGTTGAGTAAATTCAGTTTGTTTAAGTTGATCTTCTGGACCGTTAAACATAATATAAGAAAGATTAACTCCCAAAGCTTCATCAGCAGTTTTAATCATTTCTTTGGCTTCAACAGAATTATCAAAAAGATCTTTAGCCATTCCAACGTATTGAGATCCCTGTCCGGGAAATAAAAATGCTCTTCTAATCATAAATCAAAATTGAAAAATTATAATGACCACACTAAATAAGTAGAACCCCATGTATAACCAGCACCAAAAGCTGCAAGAATTAACTTATCGCCCTTCTTAATTTTGCCATCACGATAATACTCAGTTAAGCATGACGGAATTGTTGCAGCGGTTGTATTACCGTATTTATGAATATTAATCATTACTTTATCCTTGGGTAATCCCATTCGTTCAGCTGTAGCATCAATAATTCTTAAGTTTGCCTGATGAGGAACCAGATAAGCAACATCTTCTGATTTAAGATTGTTCTTTTGCATTATTTCATAAGATACATCTGCCATACCTTTTACAGCTACTTTAAAAACAGCTTTTCCATTTTGATAAATATAATGCATTTTTTTATCCACAGTTTCATGAGTTGGAGGATTCAAACTTCCTCCACCTAACATATAAATTGCATCTTTACCGCTTCCATCTATTCTTAATATAGAATCCTGTATCCCAAGGGATTTATCTTCAGTAGGTTCAAGCAGTACAGCCGAACCTGCATCTCCGAAAAGAATACAGTTATTTCTGTCCGTATAATCTGTTATAGAGCTCATTTTATCAGCACCAATTACCAATACTTTTTTGTATGCCCCGGACTC
This sequence comes from uncultured Ignavibacteriaceae bacterium, assembly GCA_963714415.1. GTDB lineage: Bacteria > Bacteroidota > Ignavibacteria > Ignavibacteriales > Ignavibacteriaceae > JAGXRK01. Next base: position 97,691 of record CAVQOL010000014.1, on the reverse strand, counting down.
AATTAATGAGGTGCCGGTTTGAAGTGCAAATAAAAATCCTGAACAGGCAGCTGAAAGATCAAAACCCCATGCATTTTTGCATCCAAGTTTTTCCTGAACAATACATGCGGTGGGAGGAAATAACATATCGGGAGTAACCGTAGCAACAATAATAACATCAATTTCATCACGATTTATATTATGATTTTTGAAAAGATCCTCGGCAGCTTTATACGCCAAGTCGCTGGTCGCTCCATTTTCCAATAATCTTCTCTCTTTAATGCCTGTTCTGGTAACAATCCATTCATCATTAGTATCAACAATTTTTTCGAAATATGCATTGTCCATAATTTTATCAGGAACATACATACCCACACCGGCAATCATTGCGTTATATTTTATACTCAAAACACTACCTTTTAATAATTAATTATTTTGATTTCTCTTTAGTGAATTCTCAATCTTATTTACTAACTGATGATCGTACATCTGAGAAGCTTTAAGTACCATATTTTTAATTGCTTTCGATGTACTTGATCCGTGTCCAACTATACTGATTCCATTTACTCCAAGCAATGGAACTCCGCCGTGTTCCTGGTAATCCATATTTCTTAATGATTTTTTCAGAACACCTTTAGACAATCCAATTTTTAATTTATCAATAAAACTTTTTTTAGCAGTTTCCTGCAAGAGATATTTTAATAATTTTGGAACAGACTCTCCGAATTTAAGAATAATATTTCCAACAAAGCCATCACATATTACAACATCAGCAGGACCGTTGAGAATATCTCTTCCCTCAACATTACCAATAAAGTTCAAATCAGAATCTTTTAGCAATTTATATGCTGCTAATGTAACCTCATTCCCTTTGCTTTCTTCTTCGCCCATACTTAATAGACCAACAGAGGGATTTTTAATTCTGCCCATTGCTTTTGCGTAAATCACTCCCATCACAGCGTACTCAAACAAATGCTGAGGTTTTGAATCTTTGCCTGCTCCAACATCATAAAGATAACAAATACCTCTTGTACTTGGAAACTCAGCACCTATTGTAGGTCTTCCGACTCCAGGAATTCTTCCCATAATTAAAGTTGATGCTGTCATCATGGCACCTGTATTACCAGCACTAACAAAAGCATCAGCTTTTTTATCTTTTACATATTGACAGCCAACAACAATTGACGAATCAGGTTTTGATTTTAGAGAAGCTGCCGCTGGATCGCCCATCTCAATTACCTGGGAAGTGTGGATTATTTTGCTTTCATCAAACTGAAGTTTTTTTTCATTCAAAACCTGAATGATTTTTTCTTTCTGTCCAACGAGATAAAGGTCAATATTTTTATTTTCATCCAAGGCAAGAATAGCACCTTCGACAGCATTCTGAGGGGCGAAGTCGCCCCCCATTGCATCTACAATAATTCTGCATTTATCCTGGTTTTGAACAGAAATGTTCATTTAAGATTAGATTTTTGCCTTAGCTTTTGGGTATAAACATTGAGCGCTGGTTGTAATAACCGCAAGACGGGCAAGCACGATGTGAAAGCTTCATCTCACCGCAGTTTGAACAAGCACTAAGTGATGGTGCACTTGCTTTATAATGTGTTCTACGTTTATCTCTACGGCTTTTCGATAATTTACGTTTCGGATTTGGCATTGCTATTCCACTCTATTTTTTATTATTAATATTATATTTCAAACTACTTAATTTTTGCCAGCGGGGATCAATCTCATGTTCTGTACATTTACATTCACTTTTATTTAAATCACCACCGCATCGGTAACATAAACCTTTGCAATCTTCTTTACAGAGTTTTTTCATTGGTATCGAAAGCATTGCAAATTCATTTAAATCATTTTTAATATCAATACTTGCAGCATCGGGAGGCAGATAAGCAATATTTATTGCTTCACTTTCTTCCGGAACTTCATTCATCAAATAAACCATTTTATAATCATTTTCCAGATCAGTTATAAACTCATTTCCACATCGATCGCATTCAAATTTTGCTTTAATGCTTGTATGTGAATCTAGAATTATCTGATTATGAAGTTTATTAAGTTTGATATCAGATTTAAAATTTCCAAAGAACGGTTCTTCAAGATTGATTTTTTCAATTCTCTCGTCCAAGCTAAAATGATGTTCTCCTTCAATCAAATTTGAAATTTTAATAATCATTTGCTTAAAACCGCTCAAAAATGAGTCCAAATATATTCATACAGCATTAGATTATCAAACTTTTTTATTGACCTAAATGATCAAATTCTGCTAATTTTCAAGAAAAACGAGATAATTTGATTTTTGGCACTTATCATACTATTTCTAAATCTTAAACAGATTTTTTTCTTGTGGACAGATAAAATCTTAATTTGTGGTATCAATTATTAGAAACAATAAAATGCTTGAAGTAAAAAACCTTGTAAAAGAATATAAAGACGTTACAGCGGTTGATAATATTTCTTTCACTGTTAAGCCGGGAAAAATCTTTGGACTTCTTGGTCCTAATGGTGCTGGAAAAACAACTACTATCAGAACTGTGTTAAACATAATACGACCTACTTCCGGTGAAATTACTTATAATGGTAAACACATTGGACAGGAATTTTTTAACATTATCGGTTACCTTCCTGAAGAACGAGGGCTTTACAAAAAGAGTAAAGTGGTTGATGTGCTGCTTTATTTTGCTGAGTTAAAGAATGTCGATAAACAGAATGCACTTGTTAAAATTGATGAGTGGTTGAAGAAACTTGGTATAAGTGAATATCGGAACAAGAAGATTGAAGAATTATCAAAAGGCAATCAGCAAAAAATACAATTCATTTCTGCTGTTCTTCACGATCCTGAAATTTTAATTTTTGATGAACCATTCAGCGGATTTGATCCGATAAATCAACAGCAAATCAGAGAATTGATTTCATCATTTGTAGATTCAGGTAAGTACATTATTCTTTCAACTCATCAGATGGAAACAGCAGAAAAAATGTGTACGGAAATTTTTCTTATTAACAAGGGAAAAGAAGTTTGCAGAGGTGAACTTTCCGAAGTTAAGAAAAGATTCGGCGGGAATAATATTAAACTCGGTTTTGAAGGTGATGCGAAATTCCTGAGCAGTGACAGAAGAGTTACTCATTTTGATTTTTATAACAACTATGCCGAAATACAATTAAGTGATGAAGTAAATCCCTCCGAGTTTCTAAAATCAATAGTGGACAGATTATCTATAACTCATTTCTCTATTGTAGAACCAACATTAAATAAAATTTTTATTGATGTAATTAACGAAAGTTCCAAATAATAGTTATGAAAAAAACATTAGCCATTGCTAAATGGGAATATCTAGAAAAAGTAAAAACGAAAGCTTTTATTATTTCGCTTATCGTTACTCCTGCAATAATAATATTGTTTTCAATTATCCCTTCGTTACTAGCTTCAAAAGAAGATGATTCCTCAAAGTTGATAGGATTTCTTGATAAATCAGAGATATATTTTCATGACTTCCAGATCGAGATTGAAAATTATAAACTTGAAAACGAACAACCTAACTATATCTTAGTTAATCTTAACAAAGATGATAAATCAGAAGAGCAGTTAAAAACAGAAAGTGATGAGGATGTTTTTGAAGGATTGTATGATGCTTTTCTTTATGTTAAAAACGGCGGCACTGACTCGATGGTTGTTGAATTGCGAAGTAAAGCAATTGCAAATTTTAGAGATATTGCAAGATTTTCGGAAGCTTTTGATAATGTAAGGATTAGTCATAAAATTGAGAAAGAAGCTATTGACCCTGACCTGGTGGCATTTTTAAAAAGCAGCATTAGAATAGATCAGATTAAAATTGAAGAAGGCGGAAAAGAAGGTACATCAAATTTTGAAACAGTATTTTTTTCATCTTTTATTTTCATCCTTCTTTTAATGATGATGGTAATATATTCAGGACAGATGCTTGTAAGAAGCCTGCTTGAGGAGAAATCAAACAGAATTATTGAAATACTTGTCTCAAGCTGTAATCCAAATCAACTTGCTTGCCGGAAAAGTTATAGGATTAAGTGCTTTAGGTCTTACACAAATTTTAATATGGATGATGATTGGAGTTGCATTAGCCGGTTCTGCTGTTATTCCATTAGATGCATTCAAAAATATTTTCCTTATGCTTGTTTACTTTGTTCTTGGATTTATTTTTTTCACAACTTTATTTGTAGGAATTGGTTCCATAGTTTCCACAGAACAAGAAGCGCAGCAGATAACCAGTTACTTGAGCATAATTCTGGTAATTCCCATAGTAGTCGTTTTTCCGGCAATGCAAAATCCTGATTCCATGATAATAAAAGTCTTATCTTACATTCCGCTTACAACACCATCTGTAATGCTGCTGAGATTAAATATCGCACCAATTCCGGTATGGGAAATTGCTGCCACTATAGCGCTGCTGATTGTTTCAACTTATGTTACAATAAAATTTTCAGCAAAGATTTTTCGAATCGGAATACTTGCTTATGGTAAAATGCCAAACTTCAAAGAATTAAAATCCTGGCTCCGGGAAAAATAATTTTCTTAATGTGGATTTTATTTTTGATTTTTACATCAAGTAATAACTAATTTGATGTAGCTTTATTACATCTTATATAAAATCGGAATGTCTAATATTAAATGCTGATTATAGCTTCGGCATTAGCCGCAATTTTACCGATGAGTTTTTATCTCTTTCTTATTTGGAGATTTGACAAATACGACCGAGAACCTTTCAAGCTTGTTCTTGCTAACTATCTTTGGGGAGCACTTGGAGCAATTATTTTTGCAATCATAGGTGGCTTTCTACTCTCTTCTTTTGCATCTCTTTTCTTAAAAGATGGAGTTAATCCCGGACAATTTGGAGCAATTGTTATAGCTCCCGTAGTTGAAGAAATTACAAAAGGATTTTTCCTCTTAATAACTGTAGCAAGCAGAAAATTTGATAATATAACTGATGGTATAGTCTATGGTGGTGCAATCGGATTAGGTTTTGGTATGACAGAAAATTTTCTTTACTTCATTTTATACGGAACTACTATTCAAGATTGGATTGCTATAGTTATTGTTCGGACTTTATTCTCAGCGGTAATGCATTGTGTATCCACGGCAACTTTCGGGGCTTTTCTTGGATATGCGAAGTTCAAAAGTAAATTCTTTAAAGTTACTTTTCCTGTTATCGGACTTTTGCTTGCAATGATTATTCACTCTGCCTGGAATTTCAGTGTTAGTTTTCAGTCAACGGCACCATTGGGATTTCTTTTCTTGTTCATAACAATACTAATTTTTATCCTGGTATTTGCTCTATCAATTCAGAATGAAAAGAAAACAATTCTAAAAGAGTTATTGGATGAAGCTTCGTCAGGAATAATACCTTTAGCTCATCTTAATATTTTAGCGTCTTCTTCTCGCGATAAGCAGGGTTGGATTGATGAACGAATTAGAAAAATCTATATTAAGGCAGCAACAACTTTAGCTTTCAGGAAATTGCAATCAAGATATTCGCACGGTGTAAGTAAATTATATTATGAAAATGATGTGACGAATTATAGAAATTTTATACGCGACTTATTAAAACAAGAAGCAGCTTAAAAATGAAAACCGACTCTGCAATTTATATTTATGCTCCGCATCCGGTTTTTAATCCGGTTACTGTTAAAAGCTTTGAATCGTTTGATCAAGCCGATTCGGTTATACTATACTCTGCGCTTCTTGAAAATTTGTTAGAAGTTGTAGCTTCAATAACAATAAAATGCGATAAGTTTTTACTGCTAAGTAATGAAGATGAAAACTTATTCAAACTCACTGATTCTGACTTATTAAAGCTTAAATTTCTTTCTGAAAATTATAAGAATGAATTGAATAGTTTTTTAACCGGCAAATCTCAGAACTATCAAAATAATTTATTAATCTTATCCGACTCGATTGGTATTTCATCAGAGAGCATTTCTCATTGTTTTAATCTTCTGAGCATTGAAGATGATTCTTTTGTTATTGGTAAATCCTTTTACCGGATTTATTTCATTTCTTGCTTTTAACAACATTGAAAGTAAGACAATAGATGATTTATTTCAATCTGAATTTGATTATATGAAATTTCTTGCTCACCAGGATACTTGTTCGGCTTTTATAAATGTAATGGAAAAATTTCAACGAATTCTATCTGCCGATGATTTCAAAAAGTTGTACATTGAACTATCAAAAAAAGAAAGTTTAAATTATTGTTCACAAGAAATGCACGAACGATTTACTCACTTGTTCATCGAACATAAGGAATTACTGCAATGAGCAAAGTTGGCATTTACGGCGGAACATTTGATCCGATTCATCTTGGTCACTTGATCACTGCACAATCTGTGAAAGAAATTCGTAACCTTGACAAAATAATTTTTGTTCCTGCATTTTTATCTCCTCATAAGATGGATGTTATAGCTTCTTCACCCGAGCATAGAATTAAGATGCTTAAACTTGCAATTGAAGATATTGCCTTTTTTGATATATCTGACTTTGAAATTAAAAAGAAAAATATTTCTTACACAATTGCTACTTTGAAAGAACTTAAAAAGCATTACGATGAACTTGAATTGATAATCGGATATGATAACATATTTAAATTTAATACGTGGAAAGATCCTGATGAAATTTTAAAATTAGCAAAGTTGATTGTCCTTACAAGAAAATCATCTTATCCGCCACCTTATGAAGACAAATATTTCAATCAGGCAATATTTATTCAAACAAGAGGTATTGAAATAAGTGCTACAGATATTCGTGAAAGAGTAAAAAGAGGTCTGCCAATCAATTACTTAGTGACTAAAAAAGTTAAGGACTATATTTTTAAACATAATTTATATAAGGAGTAATTATTGAAAATTCTTGTAACTGGCGGAGCAGGATTCATTGCTTCCCACATTGTTGATGCATTCATAAATGAAGGTCATTTTGTGGTTGTAGTTGATGATCTTTCATCCGGTTTTGAAAAAAATATCAATCCAAAAGCGAAGTTTGTTAAAGCAAATATTTGTGATAAAAATCTATCTAAATTATTTGAAGCAGAAAAGTTTGATTTTGTAAATCATCATGCCGCACAGATGGATGTAAGAAAATCTGTTGCAGATCCGGCATTTGATGCTTCTACAAATATTATCGGGACTATTAATCTTCTTCAGAATTCTGTTAAATATGGAGTAAAGAAATTTATGTTTGCCTCTACAGGCGGAGCAATTTATGGTGAGCAGGACTACTTCCCTGCTGATGAAAAACACAACACACAACCAAAGTCACCTTACGGAATATCTAAACTTGCTGTTGAAAAATATCTTTATTTCTATAATTCAGAGTATGGATTAAATTATACTATTCTTCGTTATGCTAATATTTATGGTCCTAGACAAAATCCTTTCGGTGAAGCAGGCGTTGTAGCAATATTCTCAACAAAACTTCTCAAAGGCGAGCCGCCAATTATTAACGGTCATGGAAAACAAACACGTGATTATGTTTTTGTTGGTGATGTTGTAAAAGCAAATCTACTAACTCTTAATGATCAGACAAGTGATATCTATAACGTGGGGACAGGAAGTGAAACCGATGTTAATGAGTTATTCCATACGCTAAATAAAATTACTTCTTCAGGTAAAGAAGAAAAACACGGTCCTGCCGCTGCTGGCGAACAAATGAGAAGTGTTATTACAAGTGATAAACTATATAAAAAATTTGGTTGGAAACCTTCCACTAAATTTGCAGACGGATTAGTTCAAACAGTTGAGTTCTTCAGAAATAATTTAGCATGATATGATTGACAAAATTCTGATTGAAAAACTTTTCTCAAACGATAGGAGAGCAATTGCCAGAATAATATCTCTGATAGAATCCGATAATTCTCTTACATCAGAATATTTGAAGGAGATACATTCTAAAGTTGGCAAAGCTTACCGAATTGGAATAACAGGTCCTCCCGGTGCAGGTAAAAGTACAATCACAAATCAGCTTACTAAACATTACCGCAAAGAAAATAAAAAAGTTGGAATAATTGCTGTTGACCCCACTTCCCCGTTTACCGGTGGTGCTCTTCTCGGCGATCGTGTTAGAATGACAGACATCGGAATGGATGAAGGCGTTTTCATTCGCAGTATGGCAACCCGCGGAAGTATTGGCGGCTTATCAAAAAAAGCTATTGACGCTGCTGATTTACTTGATGCTGCCGGATTTGAAGTTATAATACTTGAAACAGTTGGAGTTGGACAATCTGAACTTGACATTGCTCAAGCTGCCGATACAACGATTGTAGTTCTTGTACCTGAGAGTGGTGATTCGGTGCAGGCAATGAAAGCGGGATTGATGGAAATTGCAGATTTTTTTGTACTTAATAAAAGTGATCGACCTGGTTCACAACATGCATATACAGCTCTTCAAACAATTCTTATGATTAAAGATCATGATGAAAATACCTGGATGCCAAAAATAATAAAAACCATCGCTTCTGAGAATCAAGGTATTGATGAAATGGTTGAGGAGATTGAACGTCATAATAATTTTATGAAAGAACAAAATTTTTTCCTTTCCAAAAGAGAAAAACAGGCAAAAGTAAGAATAAAAGAAATAGTTGAACATAAATTAAAAGATGAACTCTGGAGCGAAACAGGAGAAAATTCTTTAAATTTAACTTTAGAAAAAGTAATTCTCGGAAATTTGTCACCTTATCATATTGCTGAAGAAATTATTGAGGATTTTAAGAATAGAATATAATTTTCATTTGTCATTCTCACTTGATGGGAGATCCATTTTATAATTGGTTTCCAATTCTCATGAATGACATTTTTAAAAGGAGTTCGTATGAATCAATCACCTTTCATCGCTGAACTGACTGAAAACCAGATTATCATTCGCGATACTGTTCGAAATTTTTCTGAAAAAAATATTCGTCCCATTGTTATGGAATACGATGAATCACAAAAATTTCCAATGGAAATAATGAAGCAGCTTGGTGAGCTTGGTTTTCTTGGAATTCTTGTCAGCGAAGAATACGGTGGCGCTGAATCTAGGTTATGTTGAATATACAATTATTGTTGAAGAACTTTCTCGCATTGATCCTTCAATAGGTTTATCAGTTGCGGCACACAATGGACTGTGTGAAAATCACATAAATCTTTTTGGAAATGAAGAACAAAAGAAAAAATATCTCCCTGATCTTGCAAGCGGGAAAAAAATTGGTGCCTGGGGTTTAACTGAAGCTGTATCCGGTAGTGATGCTGCAGGATTAAAAAGCTTTGCCGTTAAAGATGGAGATTATTGGATATTAAATGGAAGTAAACAATTTACTACCCACGGTTCTGTCGGTGAAACAATAGTTGTAATGGCAATAACAAATAAAGAAGCTAAAAAGAAAGGCATTTCTGCATTTATTCTTGAAAAAGGGATGGATGGATTTATAGTCGGCAAGAAAGAGAATAAACTTGGAATGCGTGCTAGTGATACCACACAATTAACTTTTGAAAATTGTAAAGTCCCGGCAGAAAATCTTCTTGGTGAAGAAGGAATGGGATTTATAAATTCAATGAATGTCCTTGAAGGTGGAAGAATTTCAATTGCTGCTAACAGCATCGGTTTGGCTCAAGGAGCATTGGAAGCTGCACTAAAATATTCTCAGGAACGAAAACAGTTTGGTAAACATCTATCAGAGTTTCAGGCAATTCAATTTAAAATGGCAGAAATGCAAACAAACATTGAAGCGGCCAGACTGCTTACTTATCGTGCTGCGTGGATGAAGGACAACGGAATTCCCAATACAAAAGAAGCCGCTGCAGCAAAACTTTTTGCCAGTGAAATTGCTGAGAAAGCGGCTAATGAAGCAGTCCAGATCTTTGGCGGATATGGTTTTATAAAAGAATATCCCGTTGAAAAATTCTATCGAGATGTGAAACTCATGACAATTGGTGAAGGAACATCAGAAATTCAGAGATTAGTTATAGCAAGGGATTTGTTAAAGGATTAAAATTATGAAACCAATTGGCCAACCCAAAAATGAGGATACATCTTTTCTTAAAAGAGAAGATTACCAAAAGGAGCTATTCCGAAAGCTTGAAGCTGCTAAAGATAAAGTAAAAGAAGGCGGCGGAAAGAAATCAATTGAGAAGCATAAAGCTAAGGGAAAACTTACTGCCCGCGAAAGAATAAATCTTCTCGTTGATGATTCAAAAAAGTTTTTTGAACTAAGCACATTTGCAGCCTATGGGATGTACGAAGAATATGGCGGTGCTCCTTCATCAGGAACAATTTATGGAATTGGAAAAGTTCATGGAAGAAATTGTGTTATTGTTGCTAATGATGCAACCGTGAAAGCTGGTGCGTGGTTTCCTATAACTGCAAAAAAGAATTTGCGTGCTCAAGAAATAGCAATGGAAAACAAGCTGCCTATTATTTATCTGGTTGACAGTGCCGGAGTTTTTCTTCCTTTGCAAGATGATATTTTTCCGGATAAAGAACATTTTGGAAGAATTTTTAGAAATAATGCAAAAATGTCTTCAATGGGTATTCCACAAATTGCTGCAATAATGGGCCCTTGTGTAGCTGGTGGCGCTTATCTTCCAATTATGTCTGATGAAGCTTTAATCGTTGAAGGTGAAGGATCGGTTTTTCTTGCCGGAGCTCATTTAGTTCGTGCCGCTATTGGTGAAGTAATAGATAATGAAGAACTCGGCGGTGCAAAAGTTCAATCTAATATTTCCGGTGTAACTGATTATATTATGAAAAACGATGAAGAGTGCATTGAACAGATTAGAAGTTTGGTTTCAAAGTTTGGAAGAAATGAAACTGCTGGATTTGACAGAATTGAAAGCAAGCCGCCAAAGTTTTCACCAAAAGAAATTTTTGGTTTACTTCCTGAAGACACTATCAAACCATATGATACTTATGATGTTCTTTCAAGAATAGTTGATGATTCGGAGATTGATGAATACAAAGCAGGTTATGGAAAGACTTTAATAACTGCTTACGCACGCATTGACGGCTGGGCTGTTGGTATTGTTGCCAATCAAAGAAGTGTTGTAAAAACTGAACAAGGTGAAATGCAGGTGGGTGGAGTTATCTATTCCGATTCTTCGGATAAAGCAACAAGATTTATTATGAACTGTAACCAGAAAAAAATTCCGCTGTTCTTTTTACAAGATGTAACCGGATTTATGGTTGGCAGTAAAGCTGAACATGGCGGAATTATCAAAGACGGTGCGAAGATGGTTAATGCTGTGGCAAATTCTGTCGTTCCAAAGATTACAATTATTGTCGGGAATAGTTTTGGTGCCGGAAATTATGCTATGTGCGGCAAAGCTTATGATCCAAGATTTATCTTCGCTTATCCAAATGCAAAAATATCCGTGATGGGAGGAAACCAGGCAGGCAGTGTTTTACTTGATATCAAACTTAAGCAGGAAGAAAAAAGCGGGCGCAAATTTGGTGATGAGGATAAAAAGAAATTGCTTAATGATATCTTAAAATCTTACAATGAAAAAAGTACTCCTCTTTACGCTGCAGCAAGATTATGGATTGATGAAATAATAGACCCATCACAAACTCGAGAATGGATTTCGATGTGCCTGGAAGTTGTAAATAATAATCCAGAAATATCAAAATTTAATCCGGGTGTGATACAGACATAATATTTCTTTAAATGAAATCTTTCGTCATTTTATTTTTGATAATCTTAGTTAATTATTCTTTTTCCCAGCAAAGCAGATTATCCAAAGCTGTAAATCATATATCGGAATATATAGCCTCAGAACAATTTATCAATCTTATAAATGAAATTGGTGATTTAGCTGCAACAGATTCAATTTATGTTCAGGCTCTTGAATGCACAGAATATGATTACTCGGAGTCATTACTTGCATTAATGTTTGCAACTGTTCCTTATCGCGAAGTTCCCATTCAAATCCCTCTAATAAACTCGATAGTTTATTATCCTTTAACATCTGCTAATGAACAAATTTTCTCAAAGAAAAACGAAAATCTCCCTCGTTATCTTTTTCTCGATACACCACAAAATGAATATGGCGATAAGGATAAACTTGCTCATTTTTTCGGCAGCGCCTTCCTTTCATACGAATCCAGGTTCTTTGATTTAGGAAAGCTAATTGGTTATTTTGTAGAAGCTTTTGAAGAAAGTTTTAAAGTTCAGTCTTCTGTCAATCTTCGGGATCTTGATGTAAATGAATATGGAAGATTGTTCGGTAGCCTATTAAAAAAAGACAAATGCATTTTACCATCACAAATATTTTTATTTCGATCACTTAGATATATAAGAATCATTTTATGAAATCAATATTAATTTTAGACGACGAAAAGGAAATTTGCGAAAGCATTAAAATGATACTCGATTATGAAGGGTATCAGCCGCAATATACTACAAGTGCATTAGAGGGACTCGAAAAAATTAGTGTTGGAGAATATTCTGCTTTACTTCTTGATATTCAAATGCCAGAAATGAATGGCTTTGAAGTTCTTAAAAAAGTAAAGGAAGTTAAACCAGAAATTTCCGTTATAATAATTTCAGCACATGGCAGTTTAGAAAATGCAATTAAAGCAACGAAGTTGGGAGCTTTCGACTTTATTGAAAAACCGATTGACCGTGAGAAGCTTGTAATCAGTGTAAGAAACGCTGTTGAACAGGCAAACCTTCTACTTGAAAATAAAGAAATAAAAAAATCATTACTAGGCACCGGAGAAATTCTTGGTAGAAGCAAAGCTATGCTTCAGGTTCATGAAATAATTGAACGTGTTGCTCCGCTTGATACAAGAGTATTGATAACCGGAGAAAACGGAACCGGAAAGGAACTGGTAGCTCGAGCTATTCACAATAAGAGTTTAAGAAAAGATAAACCTTTTGTAGAAGTAAATTGTGCTGCAATTCCCAATGAACTAATTGAATCTGAATTATTCGGACACGAGAAAGGATCATTTACAGGCGCAGTCTCTCAACGTATTGGGAGATTTGAACTTGCAGATAAGGGAACAATATTTTTGGATGAAGTTGGTGATATGAGCCCCCAGGCACAAGCAAAAGTATTACGCGCAATTGAAGATGGAAAAATTGAAAGAGTCGGTAGCGGCAAGAAGATTGAGGTAGATGTTAGAATAGTCTCAGCCACGAACAAGAATCTTAAAGAAGAAATTGAAAAAGGAACATTCAGAGAAGATCTATATCATAGATTAAATGTCATTCCTGTTCAACTTCCTCCTTTGCGTGAAAAAATAGAAGATATTCCCATCCTTGTTGAACATTTTGCAATTGACATTACAAGTAAGCACAAAAAACCACAAATTAAGTTCACTGAAGATGCAATGAAATTTTTACAAACTTTGCAATGGAGCGGTAATGTTCGCGAACTTAGAAATGCTATCGAACGAATTATAATTCTGGTTGATAAAAGAGAAATCTCTAAAAAGGATATTGAGTTTCTTTATTCAATCGGACAAGCTTCAATTGATGACCTCATTGATACGAGTAATTCATTCCAGGAATTCAAAGAGAAGGCTGAGAAGGCTTTTATCTTAAAACAGCTTCGTGAAAATGATTGGAATATCAGTAAGACTGCTGAAATGCTTGATATTCAACGCAGTCATCTTTATAACAAAATGAAAAAGTATGAAATAGAAAAGGAGGATTGATGTCCACTATCTTTTCTAAAATAATTAATAAAGAAATTCCTGCCGATATTGTTTATGAATCTGAGACAGTGCTTGCATTTAATGATATCAGACCTCAGGCACCAGTTCACGTTCTTATCATTCCTAAAATTGAAATACCAAAAGTAACTGATATCAAAGGAAGTGAACATGCTGCTTTACTCGGTGAGATGATAGATGCTGCCAATAAAATTGCCAGGGATTTATCCATTGCGGATGATGGATTCAGATTAGTTTTTAATTGCGGTGATAACGGCGGACAGGAAGTTTATCATTTACATTTGCATCTTCTTGGCGGTAGGAAAATGAATTGGCCACCGGGTTAAAAAGCTCCATTCTTAAGAGGCTGGTTGAAAATAATTTTCTTGTTTGCCGATTTCCTTTTCTAACTTTGCGCTACCAATCAGTAATGAATTATATCCGAACTTATCACGGACACGTGTAACTGCTCTAAGCATTTTTTTCCTCTTTACTTCGTAGTCTTCAAATAAATATTCCTGTTCATTAAGAGGAGAAAAGTTTGTAACGCCAATACCAATTAATCTAATACTAACTCTTCGTGTGCGTGCTTTTTTCATTAAGTTCCAGGCAGTTTCAAAAATAATTTTATCATCATCGGTTGGTTTTATTGTTTTAGCACGGGTTAATGTTTGGAAATCAGTGTAACGTAATTTTATATCAACTGTAGCTGCTTCCCATCCTTTATTTCTTAAACTCTGGCAAACTTTTCCGGTCAGATAAAACAAATTATTTTTAAGTTCTTCTTCACTTGTTACATCATTCCCAAAAGTATTTTCTCGTGAAATACTTTTTCGTGTTCGTTGAATAGTAAGATATTCAGTCCCTTCACCGCAAGCTTTTCGCCAGAGATCGATTCCATATTTACCAAATGCAACAGAGAAATAATCAGATGGAAGCTTTGTTATGTCACCAATTCGATAAATTCCTCTTGCGTTCAAACTTTGTTTCATAACTTTTCCAACACCGGGAATCGTTTCAACAGGCATTGGTGCAAGAAATTCTTTTTCCATTCCCGGAAGAATGTAAGTTATACCGGTTGGCTTCATACAATCAGAGCCAATCTTTGCAATGGTTTTATTACTACCAATTCCGATTGAACAAGGCAATCCAAGTCTATCCCAAATTTCTTTTTGAATATGTGAAGCAAAAGCAAACATTGAACCAAACATTCGTTGAGTTCCGGTCATATCAAGATAAAATTCATCAATGGATGCTTGTTCGATGAGAGGAGCATATTGTTCTAAAATATTTTTTACAGCTTTGGAATAACGAGTGTATTCATTGCCATGCCCGTGCATATAAATTCCATGTGGACAAAGTTTATAAGCTGTCCTTATCGGCATAGCAGAATGTAATCCATATTTACGAGCTTCATAAGAACAGGCAGCAACCACTCCTCTTCCGTATTTGGGATCACCGCCAACTATAACAGGTTTACCGTTAAGTTTAGGATCGAGAATTCTCTCTACAGAAACGAAAAATGCATCAAGATCAAGATGAAATATTGTACGCATAATTATGATTTAACTTTTAAGAAATATTTTAATTAGCAATTATCTCTTCCAATCTTGGATAAGCTTTGACTATTGTAGCCGGCATTTCAACTTTTGTCTTTTCTTCCAGCAGATGAATCAGCTCAAAAGCATTTGCCACTGCATCTCCTTGCGGATGATTATTCATTATAACATTTACTTCTTTAACTTTTTGTTGTATAGATTTTATTTTCTGTACAATCTCCATCAACTCACCCGGAGAATACAAATAACAGTAACGTGAACTTTGCTCTTCATAAGTCTGTGGCTTGCCAAAGTTAGAAAGTGATTTTTTCCACGCTTCAACATTTCTTCCGTGAAAACGAATGTATGCTTTATCGTTTGTAATTATAGGATCAAACTCAATTGCCTGCCCAATTTGCGGCTGATCAATAGTGCAAAATGTTAAATCATTTTCTTTAAAAAATTCATATGCCCGATTATTCTTCCAACTTGAATGACGAACTTCAATGAAACAGCTTATATCAGGAAAAATATCTCTCAGCTTTTGAATATATGAGACAGAAGTTCCATCAAACGAATATGAATACGGAAACTGAATGAGTATTCCTCCAAGCCTTTCCGATTTTTTTAGTAAATCAAGATTGTACCGGACAGCTTTAATATTCTGTTCATTAAATTTCCTTTTATGAGTAAAATCCTGATGAAGTTTTATATGAAAAATAAAATCATTTACATCTGAAACTTTCTTTATCCAACCTTCAACTATTCGTGGACTTAGATAAGTATAATAAGTGGCATTTACTTCAACACAATTAAAGTAGTGAGAATAAAACTGCAGCCAGTCAAATCCGCCGGATTGATTTTTAGGATAAAAGTTGGGTACCCAATCTTTATAAGACCAACCTGCAGTTCCAATAGAATATTTTGTCATTGTTATACAGCTCTCTTTTCCATACTGCGATAGATTCCAACAACAATTCCAACAATTTTAAATGAAGGATATTTTTTATCTATGATGATTGGTTTGTAGTCAGGATTTTCTGAAACAAGTTCAATCTCACTCCTTCTTTTATAAAATCTTTTTACAACTGCGGCATCATCAAGAATAGAAACTACAATTTGTCCGTTCTTTGGTTCAAGGTTTGGGTTTACAATTACAATATCACCGCTAAAAATGTAAGCATCCTTCAAACTGTCACCTTTTACCCTAAGAAGAAACGAATCTTTCGGCATTCTTGCAATTGTCGGGAGTTCGATTGTATCAATTGCATCGGGATAAATTGTCAACGGATTTCCTGCCGCAACTTCACCAAGAACAGGTTTTGGAACAAAGAATTTATCTTCTAGAGTCAGTTCAATGCCACGTGAAAGTTTTGGATTTTTTCTGATGTATCCTTTTTTTTCAATTGCCTGAAGATGTTGTTGAACAGTCGCACGGTTTTTATACCCGAAACGTTTTGCAATATCAGCCAAAGTTGGAGGAATTCCCTTTCCTTTTATCTGATCTATAAGAAAATCCAAAATGTTTTTCTGGATTTCAGTTAATTCGGTTTTCATAGGCATACCTTCGGTTTTTGTATCACTGATTAAGAGTAAGATTACAAGTGAGAGTGAAATTTAAACTCATATTTCTAATCTTACTTTCATTTCAAATACCATACATTTGTATGGCTAAATCTAAACAATGGAAATCAAATTGTCAAGACGGGAATATCAAAACGAAAAAATCCCCTTCTCTTTTTTAATTTGAGAAGAGGATTTTTCTTTCGAGGATGGGAATATATGATTATTGGGAAAAAACTTTTTCTAAAGATTCTAACATTTTTTCACGGAAAATTGGCTTTGAAACAAAGTCATTAAATCCTGTTGCAATAAACTTCTCCTTATCGCCGGGCAAAACGTAAGCTGTTACAGCAATTATTGGAGTTTTTTCATGAGCAGGCATTTTATTAATTATTTTCAGGGCATCCAGACCATTATATTCGCCCTGAAGATTTATATCCATTACAATAAAATCGAATGTGCGGCTTTCCAGAAGTGGTAATGCTTCTTCAAAGCTTACCGCAAATTTAACTTCCTTTAACCCTTTCATCTGAACTTTGAAAAGAATCTGTGAATCAACCTGATCTTCAATGTACAAACTGGAAAGTTTAGCTAAGTCTAACTTTGTACCGATTTTTGATTTAACTTTTTTCTCAGGAGTACTAATTTCCTCACCAGGCTCTTCAAACACATCTTCACTTTCTGTTTCCGGAGTTACAGGTTCTTCAGTCTCAATTTCGAGTTCAGAAATTAAAGATTCTCCTGTTTCTTCCTCAAGATCAGCAAATGATAAATCTTCAACATCCTGCTGACTTTCTTCCTGTTCAACTTCTTCAGTAATTTCAGGAGTAGGAGTTTCTACTATCTCTTTCTGTAATTCAGATATTTGTTCTTCAGCTATCGACTCAGATTCACTCTCATCAAGAACCTCTAAAGATTTTGTTTCTTCCTGTTCAAAAAGTTCATCTATAGAAAAATCATCGGATTCAACTTTTTGAAAGCTGGATTTCTGTGATACATTAATCGGAAAAATAAATCCACCGCCAAATTTTTCATCTTCTATAAAATATCCACCAAGTAGCGGAAGCAAAATTCGTGAAAGATAAGTCGAAAGCTTTGGCGATCCAATATCTTTAATATCGTTATTACCAGTATAGATAAGTTTTAGTTTTGATGTAAGATACTCAGAGCATTCGCCGAAGTTATCGCTAATTAGAATTATAAATCTTTCGTCATCATAAGGAAATGCGGAAAAGTATAATTTTTTCTCCTTAATCATCCTTCCGACAACTCTTATTAAACTCGAAACTAATGTTTCAAATTTCTGTGCATCTGACTTAAATATTAATGATGAAGAAATTTTTCCATAAGAAAATTGCGTATCAGATGAATTGATCAAGTCATTTATTTTTTTATCAATTTTTTCTATTAACTCAGTTATTGGAATTTCAGAATATGTTAATTCTGTTTTTTGCTGAATAAGCTCTGAATATTCTACAACCGAGTTCATAGTACTTAAAAGCTTCGTTTTATTTTGATTTATAAGATCAGCTGCCTCTTTTTGTTCTGAAGTCGGATTATTAATACTATCAGTCAGTTCTTGTGCAAATCCTAATATCACATTCATTGGTGTAAGAATTTCATGAAAGACTCCCGAAAGAAAATTAGGATCCGGCAAATTTGCGTTTCCAGTCGCAGGTCTTTCAACTATAACTTCTTTGATTACTTCTTTTACAGTTTCTTGCGCTTGAAGTGATTCATCTTTAAGCACTTTCAGTAATACTGTAAATGACTCTACCTGATTTGCAAAATCTAAAATCGGAGTGAAAATTACTTCACTATTAATGAATGGACCATCAAATTTCTTAATATCCAATTGAAGCGTTACCGGTTCTTTTATATCAGGAACGAAAACCGAAGTATTTATCATTGCACGTTGATCATCTTTTAATAATGCTGCGAATGATGTATTCTCAATTTCATTTTGAGTGTATCCCAACAGAGTAATACCTGACTTATTTATAAAACTAATAAATCCGTTTGCATCAGTTATGAATATCGTGTTATTGGTATTTTCGAATGCAGCTTTAAATAGTTGATTTTTCTTTTCAAGCTCAAGCTGCGAAGTAACATTTCTTACGATATTGAAGAAACTATCTTTTCCATTAAACTGGAATTTTGTTTTACTTATCTGAACAAAAACAGATTCACCGGTTTTCTTTTTATGACGGTGAGGTCCTGAAAATATACTTATGGATGAATCATCAGAGGATGAGCCGAGCAAGGTTTGAATATCTTCAGAAGTGTATAAATCAGTAAGATCCATCTGAAGAAATTCTTCATGCGAATATCCGTAAAGATTCAGTGCAGCTTCATTTGCTTCAAGGAACCTTAGAGTATCAATATCATATATAAATATTGGTTCAGGATTATTTTGAATTAATATATCAAACATTCTTCCTCGCTGTTTAATCAGTTGATTTAAATCAACATCTTTTTTTTCTTCATCAATATAAATGAAGATAGCGTCTGAACTAACGCCGGGAATGGATATTTTATTTAGAAAAACTTTATACTTTGATTCCTCTTCACCACAAAGGATCAGATTTTCATTTATGAAGAATTCTTTGATTGAAGAATTACTATTTTGAAAACCTTTTATTTCTTCGGCAAATTCTGGAGGTAATACTTCAGTTACATGAACCCCATTAAGTAATTCCAATTCCTGGCAAACAAAATTACAAAAATCTTTACTTGCATGCTTAAACTGACCGTATTGATCTATTAATGCCAGAGGTTTTGGAAATACTTCTATTAATTCAGCCGATAAATGTAACTCTGCAGAAAGTTCTTTTTCAGGAAAACTTAATTTATTCTGTGTAATACCTACAACTGCAATAACATTATTTTGATAATCTGTTATCGGAATTTCAATTACCTGTTCCAAAGCAGCATTCGAAATTCCTTTGAGAGGCATACCTTCAATAATAATATAGTTATGGGTTTTGAATATGTATCTGTCTACCGATTCAAGAAAATCTGTAACAAACTGCGGTATAAATTCTGATTCATTTTTCCCCTCAAGCTGGGCAACAGAAATTCCAAGACTTTGAGTATAAGCTGAATTGACAAGAACAAATTTACCCTGATCGTTTTTTATTCTGATGAATTCATCGAATTCATCAATCATTTTTCTTAGTCTGTCTTTGCCAGTAACCGTAAAAGGATACAGATTTTTAATTTCTCTTAAAACCTGTTTTAATCGCGAATTGAGAATTGATTCGATCGGATTGCCGCTTCTGATGTCAATTTTTGTAAAGCTTAATAATGCTTCTTCAACTTGCTCAGTTACAAGTGAAATTAATATGAAGTATTCTTCTTCAACACTTATAAAATTGACCGTTATATTTGAACTTGTTTCCGAGCCATCTTTTAATTTGAAGATGAAGTCTTCCGAAGTAATTATGCTTTTATTGGTTACAACAATTTTAACTAGTTCATTAATTTTGTGGAAAGTATTTTCGCTTAAAATATCAAATAAATTCTTTTCATCTTGTTTAATTTTTAATATTTCAGCTGCGGAATCATTATACTCAAAAATATTATTGCTGCTATCCAGAGCAAAGATAGGATTGCCTGAACTTTTAAAAATCGAGCTCAGCAAAGCCTTAATATTTAATTTTGTTTCTTCCACAACCATCTAAAAATTTATTTATTTTTTAATTAACAATTACACTAACTTCATTTGAGTAATCAGAATAATAATTTCCATCATACCCACGAACTCTATAATAATATGTGCTATTACTTTCAATTCCGGAATCAATATATATTGTATTCACCGCATTTATACTGCCGATCAAATTATAGTTGCCAAGTTCATTCTTTCTTTCAATTTCAAAATAAAGAGTCCTGTAATCAGTTCTTACCCAATTAAGCTCAACTAATTGCAATGTTGATTGATATTTAGCAGTAAGTTGCGCCGGAGGAAGAAGATTATGATCGAAGGTTGTTACTTGTGCAATATTACTTATTGCAGAATCCTTCCCCGAAAATACTTTTACTCTGTAAAAGAAAGTTCCTCCTGCGTATAAATTACCACCAATATCGGTAAAAATCGTCACATTTGGACTTATATTCGTAATTTCAATGAATTCTGAAAATTCGGTTTTTCTTTCTATTCTGAAAAAATTTTCATTATCACTGTTATCAATCCATTCTAAAGCGACAACTTGAGTGCCAAGAGCTGTGGCTTTGAGCTGAGTTGGTGGATAAATATCGCCATAAATGATAATTCCACCGGTATTTATCTCTTCACTGAATCCCGATTCGCCGTAATCATTAAAAGATTTTATCTTATAAAAATAAATTGAATCGAAAATTAATCCTTGATCATTTGTGTTGAATGAACTTCCATCGACAACTTTTAGCAAAAGATACTGACCGTAAAAACCGTTTTTTCTGTAAATCTCATATCGGTTTACCGTTTTGGATGAGTCTTTCCAGGAAATGTTTATTTCATTATCACTAATCTTTATTATTTTCAAATCGTATGGCGGATAAGGCGGAATTTGTCTTTCAATTATTGTTACATTAATAATATCCTGACTCTTTGTTGATGTACCATCTACATCGTAATAAACAAGGTAGTAGTTAAAACTCGTACCGATTTTTGTCGAATCAAAGTTAAACGAAATTGAAGGAAGTGAATTGTTTGCTCCGGCAGGAATATTTTTTATAAACTGACCATTGATGTATAATTCAATAAACCTGATGTTGTATGGTGATGTAACTGAATACTCAATTTTTGTTTCACCTTCACTGATTGTTGAATTACTTGTTGGCCAGTAAATCTCAATTTTTCTTAATTCTGAATCATCCGTTGGATCGTTTGATAAAAAAGTGCAAGAAAGAAATGAAAAGTTTATTATTAATGATAAAAGTAGAAAGAGAAATAAGCTAATGAACCAATTATTTAATCTTTTCGAGTTCATAAATCACAGTCATAATCTCAAAAAATATTATAAAATAAAAAACTCAATTAATATCACCTCCGCTAAACCAGACAATTGCATTTTTAATGATCTGTTCGATTGATTTAGAATCTTCTCTTCCACCGATAACTTCTGTTGGATCGAAAGAGAACCATAATAGTTTTGATTGCGGGTTTGTCTTCAATACAATGAATGATCTATCATATTCATTCTTACCAGCTTCTGTTTTTATTTTTCCGATAGATATAGTGTTCTGTGAAATTGCTTCAACTAAAACAGGAGAGTTTTTTGCTGTAATCTGAATGTCAGATTTTTTTGAAATATTATTAGTCAAGGGCGGATATTCTATAAGATCCAGATAACTGCTCATGTCTTTTTCAGAAATATTTCCTGAATGTATTACACCGAATAATGATTCAAGTCTGTCCAAACCGATATAATTTGACTTCTCATCATAAATACCAAACTCTCCAAAAGCTACTATAGATCCACCTCTATCCAAATATTTTACAACTGAATTATAACAGGTATTACTTAGTGCTCTTGTATAAGGGAAAATTATAGTGTGATAATCTTCGGCAGATAAACCGGATTCTAAATCAGTATCGTAGATAACATCATATTTTATTTTATTATTAATAAACAGTAATTCCCAATAAGTAATTTTTTCTAAAAGTTTATCCGGCTCAATTATTTCAGTAGCATTTGAAAAGTGAATTGCAATTTTAAATGGTTGTTGAGGAAATATTGATGAGAAACAAATTAAAAGCAGGAACAATATTAATAAAATATACTTTTTCATTTTTATTAAAATCATCAAGCGTTTACTCTGTCATAATCAATAAAGTAAGTTCTCGACTCACCGGGTTTGAAGTTATCAATCAACAAATATAAAAATCTGGAACCGGGAGTATGTTTGATAACAGCAGGTTCAGTTCCTATAATTTCAATATCAAGGGATATATTTTTAACATCATCATTCAGGTCAACATCTATCATAAGATCGTTAATAATTTCTTTGCCGGGATTAGAGATTTTTATTGCGACGCGGTTATTACCTCTTCGTTCTGCTTTTAATTCAATGTAATCGCGTTTCTCATACCATTTTTGGATTTCTGAGGCTGTTGCTATCCAGAATCGTTTTTTCTTAAGATCTTTAATCACATCTCTAATAACATTTACGTAATCATACCTGCATTGAAATTCAGTATGAATTTTATAGACATACATTCCGCCTTCAAAAAGAATTCGATCAAGGTCTTCCTGATAAGTGTAATACTGAAAATCAGCAAGTGTAAGTCCTAAATCCCTTATAACTTCAAAATCATCACGAGCAGTTTTTGTCATTGATAAAATTCTTTTATCACCACGAATTAAAGTATGTGGAACAGATCTGTCAGTTAAAGAATCCGTTAGGAGATATTTATAATCAGCGTTAATAGCTGCCGTAACAGTATTATTATTGAATAACCCAAAATATGGAAGCACTCCACTTACAGGGAAGTTGGTCACCTCTTCAAGCATAATTTTAGCCGATTTCATTTTACGGATTTGTTCGTCCAACGAATTAAGTTTGTTTATCGTGTCATTCATTGATGACAGATAACCAACATCAACCAAAGCTGCAATTTCACCATAACCAACCAACGAAGCTACCAAACTTCTTTTTTCCCTTGCTGTTTCGGACTCAACAAAAAATGTAGCTTTTATATTTTCAGACCGTAATATTGGCAGCAGATTTTGAATGTTCTCTACATCATTGGAAAGAACCGGCATAATTACTGCGGCAGCATCATATCCTTCCGGCCAATCTTTTACATAAGCAATTGGACTGTATGTTAACCAATGGACACAGTTGTTAAAAAATCTGTCGAACAAGATGTAATCTTCTTGCAAGCCAACAACCGAATTAATTTCAAAACCCATCCAAACAAATCTTCCTTCACCATAACATCCATTAGCAATTCCTGTTGAGCGTTTAACTCCTTCTCTGACCAAACCATCTTCAAGCCTGAAATTATACCAGAAACTAACCTGATTTGTTCTTGGCTCAAGAACTTCTGCTGCCATAGGGATATCCCAGGTTGCAACCTTTAACGGATAACCGGTTGGAATTGTAGCTGTAAGAGGAATTCCACCTCTGAGAGTATGAATTTTTAAAGAATTATCATTTTTAATTTCGTGAGTAAACTGCATTCCGAAAACCTGATTAAAGAATTGCCATCCTCTCCATTTTCCGTCTTCGGAATAACTGGCAATACCGCTGGTTGCAAAAACGCTTCCACCGCTTTCAAGATATTTTTTTATCTGAAAGATTTCCTTGTCACTTAAAGATTTTGAACCCGGAAGAACAAGTAATCTGTATCTAAGATGTTTCCCCTGCTCTACGTCCTGATCAGATAGAATATCATAACCAAGTTTCATATTGCCAAGGAATTTCTTCCACGTTGAAATATTATCTGCTAACCATGTACTTCCTTCGGGTAACATATTTTCAGTGTAGTTTGAGTAAAGGATTGCTACCTGATCGGTTTCACCAATTAATGTCTTATTTACTGTCTCTTTTGTAGGTAATAATGAGGTTATATCAAATCGTCCATAAACTCCGCGTAATACGAAGTAATAAACCAGAACAGCAGCACTGAGAATAACTAATCCGGAAAATAAAATCAAAAATAGATTTACTCTTCCTTTGTTAGGAGCGTTAATTAACGCCATTTAAGTGCTCCTGCTGCTTTATCTTCCTCTGTTGGCACATAACCCTCGGAAGTATACTTTAAGAACTTAGTTTCAGTTGTTTTTCTCGTATAAGCCTGACGAGGTTCATAAACTTTTTTATTTTCTTCCACTGAAATTTTTCTAGGTTCCTGCAAAATAACTGGCTGCTTGATACCTGTAAAAGAAGATGCAGGTTTCTGTACTGTATAAGGACTCTGATATTGAGATGGTTTAGTTTCCTGTGCAGTTAACCGACTAGGAATTACATCAGCAGGAACCACGAGTTCTGCTTGCAAAGTTCGCGGCACAGTTCTCATACTGGATACTGTCTTCTTTTCCCTTATTTTATAAAGGATATATGCACCAATTGAAAGAATAAAAGTGCTTATTGTTGCAACAAGAATTATTGTTGATAAGATTGGAATTAATTCCATTATTTAACCTCTATGAATTACCTTTTAATAAATATCTAATTTAATATTAAACTGAGCCCACTCTTTCTAATTTACCCCAGGTCATTCTTATTCCCAGAAATTCTTCTATGGTTGACATAGCTTTACAAATATCAATTATAAGAATGAAAAACATTCTGTAAATAATTGCATACCAAATTAATCTGAACTCTTCTTTCTCAACAGCAACACAATAAAGAGCAGTTACTAAATCTAGTAAAGCTAAACCAGCCCACCAGAAAAAAATCAATTGGGTAAATCCAAATATTAATGCAGCAGTTATAAAGAAAACATTTGCCGCTATATTCATAGCAGGCCAAACTAAAGCTTCGTAAAACATTGACCATAAAATAAACGTGTGACCAAAATTTATAGTTGGATTGATCAGTAATCTTTTGTGTTTTCTCAGCGATTGAAGAATACCCCTTGTCCAGCGATATCTTTGTTTTAACAGCTGCTGTAATGTGCTTGGAGCTTCAGTATAAGAAATTGAATTTGGTTCATAATATATTTTCCAACCTGAGGCAATAATTTTTACAGTAAGGTCGGCATCTTCTGCAAAAGTATCACTTGAGTAATACCCGGCATCTTCAATAGCTTTTTTTCTGAATACGCCAATAGGTCCGGGAATAATATTAACTAATCTTATGAAACTTTGAGCACTCCGAGCCATATTCAAACCTTCGATATATTCAAGGGCTTGAAGATCAGTAAAAAACTTTCGCCTGTTCAAGACTTTTACGTTGCCTGCCACGGCTCCAATTTTAGGATTAGAAAAATGCCTGGCAGCAGACTTCAGGGAATCAGGAGAA
Organism: uncultured Ignavibacteriaceae bacterium; assembly: GCA_963714415.1. GTDB lineage: Bacteria > Bacteroidota > Ignavibacteria > Ignavibacteriales > Ignavibacteriaceae > JAGXRK01. Next base: position 71,993 of record CAVQOL010000014.1, on the reverse strand, counting down.
AGCTGTGAATCACCATCCATACAAAGAACAAAATCGGCTTTAGAATATTGGATACCTGCATTTAAAGCTCTGGCTTTACCACTGTTGGATTGATTTATAAGTGATACTTTTATTTTACTATGAACTCCTGGATGATTTCCAACAAGAGATTCAGCAACTGACTTTGTTTTATCAGTTGAACCGTCGTTAACAATAATTATTTCATAGTTTGAATAATCCAAATTAAGCAACGATTTAATTGTCTGTCGTATAACTTTTTCTTCGTTAAAAACGGGAATGATCACTGAAACGAAAGGCGAAAAATCTCCATTCTTTTTGAATGTATATTCATTCAAATAGAAATAAGCGAATATTAAAATTGTAAAATAACGAATCAATAAAATGAATAAGAAAATTACTAATGCAACTATTACTGCATATTCAATTAATGAATTTACCGATAGAATTGTGTGAGGTAATGTGTAAACAATTATCAGAATTAAAATCAAAGAAGATATACCGCTGACTAAAATCCTGCGAAGATATTTTTGTTCTGGATTTTCAGTTGCACGGGTTTCATCCTTGCTTTCAATAGTAAATAAACTTTTTTTTATGTTAGGATTAACATTCATATCAATAAACAAAAATAATTATAATGTCCAAAATGCATTCAATTGAATAGAAGTTGAATTATAACCTATTCCCGATCTTGAGCTGCTTCCGGAAACAAATCTAGCTTGTAAATTAAAATTCGGAACCAGCATATACTTTACTTCTGCATAAAATTCTCTAAGTAAATAATCGTTTTCAGGTATCAGTCCGAGTTTGCCTCCAAGATTAATAGTTGTTTCATCATCATTAACTAGGTTGAAGTCTGCCCAAATAGAATGTGATTCAAAATTTTCAGGACTCCAGTATAAAAAAGATGAATCCGAAAACGTATAGTAATAATACTCATACCCGGCTTTAATATCCTTTTGAAATTTTTTGCCCAATCTGAATTCAAATTGATTACCTTCATTATCGTCAGAAACATTTATAAAAGCATATTTACCTGAAATAAGCAATCCGCTCCTGAAATTATAATTGCCGTTAAAACCTAAGTGTTCTGCAGTAAATCTGTTTATCACTAAAAATGGTGAATACAAAATAAATGCAGCATCCATATTATTATAGAAAATTGATGCACTATAGATGTCTTTCTTGTGAAAGAACATTGCAGCTTCAATAATATTTTCACTACGATTATTCACAAAGTATGTTTGTCCAAACGAAACGTAAGCTCTTGTAAATTCATTAAATCTTATATGTAATGAACCTTTTAGATTGTTAAAATTTAATTTATTGAATTCAGATGACAAAGTTCCACGGTAACCTGAAATTCCTAATGATAAATAATTTGTTGCTCCTAATTCTAAACCCAGACCAACTAGATTGTACTTAAACTTTGTGTTGTCAGTAAAATAATTTCCCTGAGGTATTACTAAAATGTAAGTCGGAAAAGTATCGAATGAAAAAGTATCTATCCCTTCACTACCCAACCACCTCATACGAGTTTTGATAATATGTGATTCCGGGGATTCCTTAAGCATTTCCTGATAAATTTCTCTGGCACTCTGATATTGTTTTAGCTTAACATAACTGTCGCCCAGATATAACTTCGATTCTGCATCTTCAGGATTTTCAGATACTAATTTCCTGAACTCCCGTAAAGCATTTAACGAATCACCGCTCCAGAAAATTATTTTTGCTCTTTGTTTTTTTGTTTCGTAATCATTAAAGCCCGAGGCAATTAAATCGTCATAAATACTTATCGCTTTATCATAATTCCCAATACATTGATATCCATTAGCTAATTCGAAATAAATATTTTTATTTGTTCCGCCCTTTTCAAAATATTTTTCAAAATTTGTTATAGCACTATCGCAAATATTCTCATAGGCATATTTTCTTGCACTCTCTAAATAAGCATACAACTCTTCATCTTTTATTCTTTGTTTATTAAGCTCAATGCTTAATGACAATTCTTTTAATTCCTTTGAAGAAATACTCTCATCTTTTAATAATGTTGCATAGTATTTTTCTGCATCTTTAATTTTATTAATACGCAAACTAAGATATGCCAATCCAAACAAGGCTTCTTTATTATCAGGCTGATTTCCAATTACTTTTTCGTATAGCAGTTTTGACTGGTCAAGATTTTCATCCATCCAGAATCCAATGTTAGCTTTTAATAATTGGTATTCAGTTTTTTCTGGATTTTTTGTTAAAAGCACATCAGCCTCATCTTTAGCAAGAGAAAGTTCATCATTCCACGATAGCAATTGTGCATAATTAAATCTCGCATCCAGATCTTCAGGCTTCAATTTCAAATAACGTTCATACATTTCCTTAGAAGAAATGTATTCATTCTGATATGAATAATATTTAGCCAATTGTAATAAAACTTCAACATTGTTTGGATCAGAAAGCAACTTAGCGTGATATTCGTCAATCTTATTTTTATAATATGCATCCCGGTTTTCTAAAACTATGGAATACAGATTTTTAAAATCTTCTGAATCAGAATACTTGTCTGATAAAAATCTTAGTTGTTCATAAGCTTCTTCAAATCGTTGAACTTTAACAAGTTCGTCAATTAACTTAAATCTTGTATTATCATCTTTGGGATCATTTTTAATTTTTCTGTAAAGCTTGTCGATAATATACTCCGGAACTCCGGATGCTATGCCGTAAGAATATCTTTTAGTTGTATCATTTGTTGTATAAACATAACCTCTGCCTTTAGCCAAATCTAAACCATCTAGAGCTTCTTTAAAGAATGGTCTAATAGTCAGTGATTGTTCAAAAGCATTTACGGCTAATCGTCTTTTACCCAACCAGTAAAGAAAATAACCATAGCGAGACCAGATTCTGTGATCATCAGAATTTTTTACGGAATATTTTTTTAATATCTCCTCGCCCTTTTTTAGTTGATTATTCTTAGCAAGTATTTCAGCATATCTTAAAACTTCGTCAGCAGATGCTTCTTCTCTTTTCAGATACTCATCATACCAAATCTCAGCTTCTTTCCACTCACCAAGATTTTTATAACATATTCCGATTTCCAGATAATTAATTGCACGATCCGGGTGAATGGCAATTTCTCTCTGATGTCCTTCAATTTTATTATAGAGAAGTATATTCCACGATTCAACTGCTGAATTCAGTTTGTTATTAACTTCAATATTTGCCGGAGAGATTTTTTTTGCTGTTTTGTAATCGTAAACTGCAAACTCAAACTCACCTCTTTTTTCATAGCAAGTTCCGCGTAGTAAAAATCCTTCTATGTTCTGGGGATTTTCAGCTATGAAACGATTCAGCAAATCAATAGCTTCACCATATCTTCCCATGTTTATGAGTTGGTTGGCTTCGAGTTTAAGTTCTTCAGTGCCATTTTGAGGAAAGACTAAAGAAGTAAATAGGAGAAGCCCAACTAGCAGAGTATTAATTGTCTTCATCCTATAACCTGATGTTAATCGTACGAATTTCTATTAAAATTTTTTCCAGAGATTAATTTTTGTAAGAGATCATCAGCATTACGTGTTTCTTCATTTACTTTTGATGTGTAAACAAAAACTCTCCGCATTATTTCAAATAATTGATCTTCATCCAAAACCGGAAGATTATATTTAAAACGCGAAATAAAATTAGTGACATTTCTCTGGTCATCTTTTGTTATAAGTATCAATATTTTATTTTCACAAATACAAATCTTATCCTTCTTGTCAATAGCAAGCCTTAATGCATTTTGAAGTTGATTTACAGACAGCAAGCCTGTCCTTTCTAAATCATCAGCATATTTAATAGCAATTAGGCGAAAAGTTTGACCTGTACTTTTAAAAAGTGCTATTTGATTATTTAGAATTAATATAAAGTCATCAATACTATAGAAATTAGATAAAGAATAATTAACGGGAGGAATATCAATTTCTGAAAGTGATTTGAATTTATCATCTTCAAGCGATGTAAATCTTTCTCCGGTTAAGGTTTTTCGTTTTACAGGTTGAAAATCGGTTGTTATTCCTTTATAAGCCTCTATATAATAGTTGGCTTTAAATTTTCCTTCGGTGTGACCAATGTTTGGTGAAATACTAATTATTCCACCTTTGGTCCTATCGTAAGTATCGGTTTGCTTTTGAAGATGAACAATCCCTGTTGCAGCTAAATTAACCGAATCAAGAATTAATCTTGAACTTGGAACAGCCGGTTCACCTAGAACAAACAGACTGGTAATTCCGGAGTCTTCAATTTTTTCAGTAGTTTCAAGAAATGTTTCTTCAAGCAAAGAAAGATTTTCAAAACCGATAAAAGGAGTTAGTTCATCAAAAACCAATTTGCATGGTTGATACTGCTCAACAACGGTTACAATATCTTTAAGATATTCAATAAGAAGTTCGTCACGATTTTTATAATCGGCTAAATCAGCCGGAGGAGCAACTTTAACTACAATAATTAAATTCTGATTCATATAGTGCTGCAAATCAAAATCAATTGACGCAGCTTGAATCATCAAGTCTTTGGGACGCATGTTGGTGAAATAAAGGCAGACTTCTTTTTGTTTGGCACACTCTAAAGCAAATTGTAGGCTTAATAGTGTTTTTCCTGATTTTCTAGGTCCAATTAAAAGATAAGTCCCTCCTCTGTAAAAACCACCCCAGGCATTGTCCGCTATTGAGATGCCGGATGGCACCAACTGGATACTTTTTTTCATGATTTTCGAAATAGTTTACTATTCTTTTCCCAATTTTCATACCGTAGAAATGTTACCCAAAATGCCAAAATTTGAAGAAGATGAGCTAATTGATTACTAAATGGAGACAAACGAATAAATCGTGTATTAAATTGCTACATGGCAAAAGTTGAGCTCGTCAGTAAATATCCTACAATTTTATTATTTTCAGTTACTTTTTGAGAAAAAACCAAATACAAATAAGGCTGTTGCGTTGCTTCCAATTGTTGGTTCGTTTGTTATAAAATCGTTAAAATCATCAAAGTATTTTACAGAATCAGTGTTAAATAAATTTGTCGAACTGTCAGTTCGCTCTATTGGATATTTTTCCAAAATTTTAGCGGGAGATGGACCAGAACTTAAAGCACCGGGCAAATAGCTATTGTTAAAATATCCTATCTGAGAGTGCAAATTTTTTGAAAATGTAGTCCCAACATTATATATGAAAGATATTCCCCAAGGATTTCTACCAAGAATATAATCCCTTTGAAAAATCATCAACGAGTCATAATCATTTTTTCCAGTCACCTCTTTATAAAGAATTGCTTGAAGAGCGGCACCAAGAAACGAATTTGTACTTCCCCAGGTATAATCAGCAGCTTCTCTAAATAATGATTGACTGGATTTTTTTTTATTATAATCAAGGTTTCTCTTGATACGTGAAATATAGTTAGAATCATATTTTGCAATCTTATAATAAGCTAATGAATTCATATTTCCCCAACTCCACCAGAAATCAGACTTTGCACTATCGGCAAAATTAAGTGCATCGTTATAATATTTTTTTTCTTTTGTTGATAGAAATAATTCTATGGCTCCAAGTGAAAGTTTTCCCCAATGATCGAAATCCTGATAAAAACCTGATTGTGTGTTATCGATATCAGGAACAGTATTTATTAATGAATAAACTTCTGTTGCTGACTTAAGTAATTTATTTGCAAATTCATAATCATAGAACCTTTCACTCCATATTCTTGATGCAAGGGACATTACGGCAGTAAAAATTCCAATTTGATTTTTACCTATTCCTGCATAACCGGGTCTGTTATATCGTAAGGTATCATTTTCAGGCAAACGCCAACCGACCTTGTGATCAGAAATATCCTGTACCTGCGTTATAAAGAGATCCTCTTTAAATCTGCATCGTAATAACCAGTCCAATCCAACTCTTGCTTCCTCGAGAATATCTGGCACTTGATTATTGTCAAGGTCATAATTGAATTTATTTTGATCAAACTCGTAACTGAAAAGCAAAAGATATGTTGTATAAGCAGCAGTTGAGAAAAATTTTAGATAATCACCCGCATCGTGCCAACCACCGGTAACATCAATCATTGATGAATCCGACTGACCGAGAACAAAAGCTACATCCGAAAGATGGCAGGGCTCGTGAAGCAACGGATTAGTTGGTCCACAGCGCTGAACCTTAAAAAATATGCTGAGAGAGTCTCTCACACTGTTAAAAATATTTTCACCTATTTGAAACACATAGGATTTTTGATTATCAATTTCTAAATAATACTTTCCTTCATTCTGAAATTTAGAAAAATCAATTTCTAAGCAATAATTAAAATTGCCATATGAAAAAAAGTTTTTAGGTAGTAACATTTCATATACTTTTTCATTGTCAAGAAAATTTCTTATGAAAAACTCATTCGATTGAATTGGCTTTTTAGAAATTACTACTGCTGTTTTAATATCATTGGGAAGGAAACCAACCTGATTCAGTCTGATAAATATTTTATTCTGATCAGCAGCCTGGCAACTAAAAATAAGAAACAAAATGAAAGCAATATTAAGACCCTTTGTAGAATTCATTTTTACTTTTTTACTTGACTTGAAACTTATTCGGTGCAAAATTAGTTCCTATCACTGCATCCCAAAATGGAGTGCTGACACCGAAACCTTTACTGGGATCCTGATAATGATGTTTCATATGATGGTTCTTAATTGCTAACCAAAATTTACTGTGCATATTAAAATGATGAATTGCAAAATGTGTTATATCATAAAATAAATAACCGGCAAGAAAGCCAGCAAAGAACGGAAATACAAGTACATCGCCTAGTATTAGAACAAACAAAAAATAGAATAATAAAGCAAGCGGAATACTTGCCGAAGGCGGCATTACAAGTCTTCTTGAATCACTAGGATAATCATGATGAACACCATGAAAAATGAAATGCAACCTTTCTCCAATTTTACTTTTTGGTTGGAAGTGAAATACAAATCTGTGAAGCATATATTCTGTAATTGTCCAGATAAATATTCCTAATATAATTAGCGTTATTATATTCAATGCTGAAAGCTGGTGCTGCCATATTGAAAGATAGAGCATATAGAATATTACAGGAACATAAATTATCAAAGGAACTGACGGATGCACCCGGGATAAAGCTTCAAAAAAATTATTATTAAACATCCTTATAGTTTCATCTTTATTAGATACAAAATTTTTGGGCATATTTTTTTCTCTCGTTATAATTATATGAATGTAAATTTAATAATTAGTTTTTTAATAATAAATCAGTTTGTAATACGAAACCCATTCAAACTATAACGACCTAAAGGAAGTAAAATTCCCGAATAAGCCAATATAAATCCTTTGATAAAAAAAATTGCTAAGTACAAAAAAAGTTAATCAACCAAAAAATAATTTGATATTAAATTTCAAAGTCTTCATATTTCCCATCAATATTTACATCAACAAAGTTCAACGCACTATTTTGGAGGTTTGATGCCGCAGTTAACTGAAAGAGAACAATGGGGTACTAAAATCGGACTGATCTTAGCAGTTGCCGGTAATGCAGTTGGATTAGGAAATTTTTTACGTTTTCCGGTTCAGGCTGCACAAAACGGCGGTGGTGCTTTTATGATTCCGTATTTTATATTCTTTCTTATACTTGGAATTCCCCTTATGTGGATAGAATGGGGAATCGGAAGACACGGCGGAAGATTCAGACACGGAAGTGCTCCCGGTATGTTCGATGTAATCTGGAAAAATAAATTAGCAAAATACTTTGGTGCTTTAGGTTTATTTATATCAATAACAATTCTTATTTACTACACTTACATTGAATCCTGGACTTTAGGATTCAGCATTTTTTCAATGTTCGGGCTATATGCAAATGAATCCCGTGAAACTATGTCCGCATTTCTTTCAAGCTATCAGGGAATTGAGCAGACTGAAACTTTTTCAAACATATGGACTGCATGGTCACTGATGATTATAACATTTTTTATCAACTTCTGGATTCTCTATCGCGGAATATCAAGAGGTATTGAAAAACTTGCAAAGTTTGCTCTTCCAATGTTATTTCTTTTTGCTACTATTTTAGCTATAAGAATTATTACACTTGGCACACCTGATCCAACTCATCCTGAATATTCTGTGGCAAACGGATTTGGATTTATTTGGAATCCTGATTTTTCTCTACTTGGAAATCCCAATATCTGGTTGGCTGCTGCAGGACAGATATTTTTCACACTGTCTGTTGGAATGGGGACGATTCATGCTTATGCGAGTTACTTAAAACCAAAAGATGACATAGCACTTTCAGGGTTAACAACTGCATCTACTAATGCTTTTGCAGAAGTCGTTCTTGGTGCTTCAATTGCAATTCCTGTTGCAGTTGCTTTTTTTGGTTTAAATGTTACTAAAGAATTTGCTCAGGGCGGAGCTTTTAATCTCGGATTTGTATCGATGCCATTAATTTTTGGAAGTGAACACTTCCCTCTTGGTTTTTTGTTCGGATTTATGTGGTTTCTGCTTCTGTTTTTTGCCGGAATAACTTCGTCGGTTGCAATGGGTCAACCCATAATTGCATTTCTTGAAGATGAATTTGGTATGGATCGTAAAAAAGCCGTATTCAGTTTGGCTGCTGTAGTATTGATTGCTGTTCAGTTTGTTGTATTTTTCCTCAGGTTCGGTTTTCTTGATGAAATGGATTATTGGGCAGGAACTTTCGGATTGGTTGTGTTTGCCTTGATAGAAACAATTTTATTTATGTGGGTTTTCGGAGCGGACAAAGCCTGGAAAGAAATGAATGAAGGTGGAGATTTTATCATTCCAAGATTTTTCTATTACATTATGAAATATATTACACCGATAATTTTAATGGTTCTAATGGTTTGGTGGTTCATTGAAAGTGCAATTCCAACTTTACTGCTTAAAAATGTTCCTGCTGAAAATGTTCCTTATATCTGGGGCTCAAGAATTTTAATGTTAGCTATTGCACTCGGAATACTCTACTTAGTTAAAAAAGCCTGGACAAATCATAAGGAGGCTGCATAATGGGTTTAACAACAGAAGGAATTATTTTCCTTGTTTTCGGTTGGGGAACAGTAATTTTATTGGCGGCTTACTGTTTTTACAAAGTAATTAAATCTGAAAGAAGAAATAAGTAAGCAGGATTATTATTAACATAAAAAACCCCGGCTGTTTTTCTGTCCGGGGTAAGAAAAAAATATATTTACTTAATATCGATCATCACTAATGTTGCCAAACTCTCTCAAATCAGGTTCATCATAAGATTTGAATAACGTGTTACTTTCATTTGCCGCAAGCTTTAATTTTCCCTCTTTAAGGTTTTTATAAAGAAGGTCTTTTTCGATTAAATAATAAAACTGCTCTTTAAATTCTTCAAGAGATATACCAGCAGTTGCAGCATATTTAGCAAGTTCGTGAGGATCTTCAAAATCCGCATGATTTAACCGCAGCATATATCTTCTGGCAATATAGAAAGTCTCAGATGCAGGATCAACCATCCTGACACGTGTTCTTTGTGTAACAGGATCAATAATCTCTTTGAAAGTACAAAGGTACAAAGTGACCGTTTTGAATTGAAACCATTGCTCCACTTCCACCACTCAGAATAAATTGAGCAGCTGAGAATCCCAGATCACGCGTGTATTCCATATCAAATGGAATAGGATCGGCACATCTTAATTCATAACCAATATTTTTAGCAACAATTGTAGATTTTATTCCAAACTGTTTTAATCTTTCCTGTACTTTAGATTTAAGTATTTCACCGAAGTTTATTTCTGCTATTCTAATGTTATCATGTGCATCTCTTTCAACATTAACTAAAAATTCAAAATCATTAGGATTAAGATGCTCAACTAATCCTTCAGCAAGAATTGCTACGCCGTCTGTTTTACCATAGCTCAATCTTTTGATTATCGCACCGACAAGGATATCAACAATGTGCGAAAGTTTAATTTCTTTCGATTGAAACTCTTCAGGAATTAATGTCAAGAGTTGCACCTGTTGCTTTACCAATACCCAATGCAAGATGCCCGGCTTTTCTTCCCATAGAAACAACAAAATACCAGCGCGAAGTTGTTTGTGCATCCACCATCAAATTTTTAACAACTTCAACACCAATGTGTCTTGCGGTTTGGAAACCGAAAGTAGGAATACCATGAGGAAGATCAAGATCGTTATCAATTGTTTTAGGTACATGAACTACTTTTATTCTGCCGGCAGCCATCTCATTTATTTTCAGTGCACTGTACGCAGTGTCATCACCACCAATTGTAATTAACTTATCCACGTTAAGTCTTAATAGTGAATTAACAGCATTTTCAAGATGTTTTTTATCTTTAGTAGGATTTGCCCTTGAAATTCCAATATGAGATCCACCCCTGAAATGTATCCTGCTAACACTATGGATTGTTAATTCTTTTACTTCAGAAATATTACCTTCCATAATCCATTTAAATCCGTCTTTAATACCAATAACTTCAATACCTTCAACTTCTGCTCTTATTGTTGCAGCACCAATAACACTATTAATTCCTGGTGCAGGACCTCCACCCACTAATATCGCTAACTTTTTGGGTGCTGTAGTCATCTTTACATATACTCCTAAAATTAATTATCTAAAAAAATTATAACACTTTAAGCTTTGCAAACTTTAACATAAGCTGCTTAACATTATTTCCTTCAAAGTGAACAGTGGCTTTAAGCGTGTCTCCACATCCAACAACTTCTGTAACTTTTCCAAGTCCGAATTTATCATGCATTACCCTTGAACCCGGTCTGAGAGATTTATTATCCTGATTAAAATCTTCGTAATCAACTTTTTCAAAATATTCGTAGTAGATTTCTTTTTTAGTTTTCCTGTTTGATTTTCTTCCGATGTTTCCGTTTACTTCTTTTACCGTGGCAGGATCAAGTTCATCAATAAATCTTGATCTGCTTTGATAAGCAACTTCTCCAAAACGATATCTTGAACGAGCGTGAAGCACATAAGCTTTCTGCTGTGCTCTGGTAAGTGCGACATAAAATAATCTTCTTTCTTCTCCAACTGATGTGTCGGTACTAAATTTATGTGACAAAGGGAAGATATCTTCTTCACATCCTGAAATAAATACTATTGGCCATTCAAGTCCTTTGGCACTGTGAACAGTTAAGAAAGTAACCGCGTTCTTTTTTCCCTCATAAGTATCAATACCTGAGACTAAAGATACATCCTGAAGAAATTCCTCAAGAGTCGCGTTGTTATTCTGATTAGAAAATTCAGTTAGTGAACCTAAAAGTTCGCCGATATTCTCATATCTTGAAATTGATTCGGGTGTGTTTTCTTCTTTAAACATTCTGAGAATTCCAAGCTCATCAACCAGTGCACGCGTTAGTTCTCCAACAGAAAGTTTATCTTTTAGTTCAATATATTTATCCAGAAGTACTTTGAATCCTTTTACATTTTTTTGAATTCTTTCTTTGATATCAATAACTTCAAAAACTCTTAGCATAGTATCAAACAGTGTTAAATTATGCTTATCTGCAAAAGCAAGCATTCTGGTTATTGTTGTAGTACCAATACCTCTTTGCGGAAAATTCATAATTCTGAGTAAGCTCTCTTCGTCCTGTTGGTTAGATATTACACGAAGATAAGCGATTACATCTTTCACTTCTTTTCTTTTATAAAATTCTGTCCCGCCAATTATTGTATAGGGAAATTTTTCTCTTCTGAATACATCTTCTAAAGCACGTGACTGAGCATTAGTTCTATAAAGAATTGCAAAATTATTGAATGACATTTTTTTCTTTGTCATTTCATTTTTAATGAACTTAGATATCTGAGACGCTTCATCTTTTTCATCGGAACATTTTACAATCTGTATAAGTTCACCTTCAGGATTTTCGGTCCACAAAGTTTTATCAACCTGATCTTTATTATTCTTTATAATAGAATCAGCAGCTTTAAGAATCATTTTTGTTGAACGATAATTCTGCTCAAGTTTAAATATTTTATGTTTTGGATAATCTTTCTGAAAATCTACTATATTTCCCAAATTAGCTCCACGCCAGCTGTAAATACTTTGAGCATCATCACCAACTACAGAAATATAGCCCTCACGAGTAACAAGAAGTTTTAATAATTCATACTGCGCCTTGTTTGTATCCTGAAATTCATCCACAAGTATATAACCGAATTTCTTTTTGTACTTATTATGAATGTGCTTGCTGTTATTAAAAAGTTCAATAGGTTTAAGCAAAAGATCATCAAAATCCATTGCGTTATATTCAATTAAACGTTTTTGATATTCCGTATAAATATCAGCAGTTTTTTCATCAAGAAAAGAATTAGCATGTGATTTTCTATATTCTGCCGGCATTATCATATAATTTTTAAGAAAGCTGATTCTGTGCCTGACAGAATTGGGAGTAAGTGCATCTATGTCAAGGTTAAAATCGGTAATAATGCTCTGAACAAGTGAAAGAGAATCTATGGTATCGTAAATGGAAAAATTACTTAAGTAATTAATGTGCTTAGCCTCTATTCTGAGAATTTTCGCAAAGATAGAATGGAAAGTACCCATCCAGAGCGTATCAGCTTTTTTGCCAATAAGTTCTTTAATTCTTTCTTTCATCTCATTGGCAGCTTTGTTTGTAAAAGTCAGAGCAAGAATGGTTTCAGGCTCAAATCCTTTTTTAATAAGGTAAGCAACTTTATACGTTAAAACTTTAGTTTTTCCCGATCCAGCACCGGCAATTATCATTTGAGGACCATCTAAATATTCAACTGCCTCACGCTGAACAGGATTCAAATCCTTTAGGTATTGCATATTTCCCAATAAGTTTTCAAAAAATGAAGTGCAAATATATAGAAATGATTTTCTAATATAAAGAAACGTGTTTAGACCTGATTATCTCGTCTTGTAAAGTTTACGGTTATGTGATAGAGTTCAAAAGGTTTTATTATATTTAACATCGAAAATTTTGATATTACAAAATTCTGGGAATAATCGACTGTTGAAAAATCAGTATAAAAATAAAACTAAATCTGACTTACTTGAAGAGATTTCTAAACTTGAAAGTAAGTTAAAACGATTACAGAATAAACTCACCAAACTTGAATCTGCTAGTGAATTTGAGACTGTTGCAGCTACCGTTTTAGACGGACTATTTATACTGTCAAAATCCGGTTTCCAATCTGTTAATGAAGCCTTAGCTAATATGCTTGGTTACAAACCTGATGAACTTCTGAAGTTGAAACTCAAAGATGTGGTTGCTCCAAGTTATCTTAAGTTAGTGATGCAAAGAGCAGAACTGCGGTTCGCAGGAAAAGAATTACCTCGCAATTACGATGTGAATCTCTTACATAAAAATGGCAAAAAGATAATACCGGTTACATTGAATGTGGGATTGTTAAAAACTAAAAAAGAAAGTGTTATTGTAGGAATTGTTACTGACAATTCTGAAAAGATAAAAGTAAAAAGAGAACTTCGAGAGTTAAAAAATAAATTTAACACAATTACTAACTCCGCAGCCGACGGTATAATAATATTAACCGGTGAATTTAAAATCACTTATTGGAATAAAACCGCAGAAAAGATATTTGGATATAACTATAAAGCTACAGAAGGCAAAAATTTAATAGATTTAATTTTCCCTAAGGAAAATAGGAACGTAATTGAAAATAAATTTAAAGCAATAAATCTAAAGGTTAATACTAGTACAATTAGCAATTCATTTGAAACTATAGCCTATAAAAGTGATGGCCAAACCATTCCTGTTGAGATTTCCGCTTCAGTTATTGATTCTGAGAATGAACATGATCTCATACTTATTGTAAGAGATATATCTGAAAGAAAAGAAAAAGATAAGCATCATTTCATGGGAAAGAAATCTTACGCAATATTTTATGGATTACATTCCTTTTTCTATCTATTTCAAAGATCTTGATAGTAGATTTATAAAGGTAAATAAAGCAACCATTACTTAACTTGGCTTTAGTGATTTTGAACAACTAATTGGTAAAACAGATTATGACATTTTTTCTAAAGAACATGCTGATAGTAGCAAGAGCTGATGAATTAAAACTAATAAATGGCAAAGAAACGATAATTAACAAAATTGAAAAGGAAACCTGGCGAGGATGGTTCAATCAGCTGGGTAAATACTACCAGAGTTCCTTTGAAAGATGAAAATGGAAAAATAATTGGGACATTTGGAATTTCTACTGATTTCACTCAAATTAAAAAGTCTGAACTTATACAGCAAACACTTCTGAAAATATCAACTGCAGTAAATTCAGTTGATGAAATGGATGATCTGTACTCTGAAATTCATCAGGCTGTAAAATCTTTGATGAAGGCAGATAATTTTTATATCGCTTTGTATGATGAAAATACCAAAATACTTTCATTCCCCTATTTTGTTGATCAGTTTGACGAACAACCTATGCCAAGAATTGCAGGCAAAGGTTTAACTGAGTACATATTGAGATCCGGTAAGGCACATTTAATTGATTCAGAACTTGATATGGCATTAAGAAAACTTGGTGAAACCAATTTATTGGGTGAACCTGCTCAAATATGGCTCGGTGTTCCTTTAAAGATTGGAGAAAAAACAATTGGTACACTCGTAGTTCAGGATTATGAAGAACCAAAAACTTATGGCCAGGAAGAATTGAGAATATTGACCTATGTGTGTGAACAGATTGCAAGTGCCATAACGAAAAAGAATTCGGATTATAAACTAAAAAGTTATTCTGCTGAATTACAGGAATTAAATGCATCTAAAGATAAGTTTTTCTCAATTGTTGCTCATGATTTAAAAAGTCCATTCCAGGGTTTAATGGGTTTATCAAGATTAATTGTTGAAGATTTCGATGAACTTAGTGGAGAAGAGTTAAGAAGTTTTGTTCTCGCCTTAAATGAATCTGCTGAAAGCACATATAAGCTAATTGAAAATTTGTTGGAATGGTCTCGATTACAAACCGGCAGATTGAAATACCATCCAAGTAAAATTGATCTTTTTGAAATTGTTGAAAGCACTAAAATGCTTCTTTTCCAAACATCAGAACTAAAGAATACAAAGATTAAAAATAATATACAGCAGGGTACATTCGTCTGGGGCGACAAGTATATGCTTAATTCATTATTCCAGAATCTAATATCGAATTCAATAAAGTTTACAAACCGTTTTGGAGAGGTTATTATTGATTCCACTATTTATGACGAGATTATTGAAATTTCTATTGAGGATAATGGAATTGGTATTGAACCTGAAGATATTGATAAATTATTTAAAATTGATTCTACTTTCTCCACCAGAGGAACAGAACAGGAAAAAGGTACGGGCTTAGGATTAATGCTTTGTAAAGAAATTGTGAATAAACACGGCGGAGATCTAAGAGTTGAAAGTGAAAAAGATCGGGGTACAAAAGTTATTTTTACTTTGAATTCAGAAGAAATCAGCTAATAATAGATTTTTATTTTATGGACGATAAGACGAAAATCTTAAAAGAAGATGTTTCGAAATTTGATCTTGGAAAAGACAAAAATTTATTATAATTATTTTATTTATAATCGTGGATTTGCAGTGCACCATTTCTTTATATAATCTGCAATTGCAGTTGTTGGAGCACCCGGAGTAAATAATTCGCCAACCCCAATATCTTTTAATTTAATAATATCTTCTTCAGGTATAATTCCGCCGCCGGTTAATAAGGTATCATTTAATCCTTTTTCATCCATAAGTTTTTTAATCTTTGGAAGAATAGTCATATGTGCTCCTGAAAGAATACTTATTCCAATAACATCCACATCTTCCTGGAGCGCAGCTTCAACTATCATTTCAGGGGTTTGTCTAAGACCTGTATAAATAACTTCCATTCCCGCATCACGAAGTGCCGCTGCAATAACTTTTGCACCTCTGTCGTGACCATCTAAACCGGCTTTAGCAATTAAGACTCTAATTTTCTTTTGCATTCAGCAAGTCCTCATACTTTGTTACGAATGAGCGGATTTTGTCTGCATACTCATTCATAGAATTTTCGGAATAAGTTTTAGTCTCAGGTTTCATTGCAAAATCCTTATCAAATCGGGGAATAATATGAAAGTGAGAATGAAAGACACTTTGCCCGGCAGAGGTTCCATTATTTGAAATAATGTTGAAACCGTCTGCATTCAAACTACGTTTAATAACTCCCGCCAGAAACTGAGTCAGTTTTACCAAACCATTTAACTCATTTTCAGGAACCGTTAGAAAATTATCATAATGTTTTTTAGGAATTACAAGGGTGTGACCGTAGTTAACCGGATTGATGTCAAGGAAAGCTTTGTAATTTTCATTCTCAAAAATTACTTGTGTATCAGCATTGCCTGCGGCAATATTACAAAAAATACAATCCATTTTAGAACTTTCTTTTATTTATGACTTAAAATAAAATATTTTCAATATAACTGCCAAACAAAATAAATTAAGCAGATAAATATTCTTCTGTTCTGCCAAAAATACCAAAAATTCCTCCTGTGTGCAGAAAAATATTTTTACTACCTTTACCTTTTAACAAAAACCTATCATAATATGCTTTAAAAGCCTTTCCAGTGTATGCCGGATCCAATAATATTCCGGTTTCCTTCGCAAAACTTTTCATCAGCTTAAGTTTGTCTTTGTTGATGCTTTTATACCCTTCCCTTGAGTATCCGTCAAGTATGATCAGATTTTCATTTCGCATTCTACAGTTAAGATTAAACTCAAGTATTGCAGCCTGAGTGAGATTAAGGATTTTCTTTCTTAATTCATATTCCTCATATAAAACATTTATGCCATAAATTTTAAGTTCTGATTTACAGTAAGAAAGCCCTGCAAGAATTCCGGCAGCAGTTCCACCACTTCCACAAGCTAATACAATTCCGTTCAGTTCATTTATATCGACCTGTTTTTTTAATTCACTTACAAAATCAATGTAACCCAAAATTCCTGTTGTTGTTGAACCCCCTTCAGGAATAATGTAAGCAGTTTTCTTTTTCCTTTTTAGAGCTTTTCTTTCCTTCTGCATAATTTCGTTTACATTATCGTATTCACGTTTTGTAAGATAAGTTATATCAGCACCATACATAATGTTCAGAAAATGATTTCCATCAGGGATTGATGATTCACTCCCCCAAAGAAATAATTTAGTTTTTAATCCTGCTCTGCAAGCGGCAATAGTTGTAGCTCTGGCATGATTCGACTGAGAACCACCGCAGGTCATAACTACATCAGCTTTTTCCTTTAGTGCTTCGAAAATCAAATATTCAAGTTTTCTAATTTTATTCCCGGATGATTCACATCCGGTGAGGTCGTCTCTTTTTATCAGGAATTTTTTATTTTGAAATAAAATTGTTTCGATTGGAGTTGGAATTAAAGCAAGCGGCTCTTTTGATGGTATTTTCATTTCAGTCTTTCGAATTTTTAATTAGTTCATAAATTTTTCTTGCACGGTCAAGATCATCTGGTGTATCTACTGAAAACGAATCATATTCTGTTTCAACAATTTTTATCCTGAATCCATTTTCAAGCATTCTTAGCTGTTCAAGCTTTTCAATGTTCTCAAGGTCAGTCGGTGCAAGCTGTGTAAATTTTAATAAATAATCTTTACGATAAACATATAGTCCGATGTGTTTAAATATATCTGCTTTTTCAAAAATCTCTTCTTTACTTCGTGCATTTCTTACGTAAGGAATTGGTGAACGAGAGAAATACATCGCAAAGTTTTTATAATCAAAAACAACTTTAACAATTGAAGGTGATTCCAGTTCTTTAATTGAATCAATTTTTTTTGCAAGAGTTGAAACATTAACCGTTTTATCAAATAACAGCGGTTCAATTGCCTGATCGATCATTACCCCACTAATAAAAGGTTCATCTCCCTGAATGTTCACAATTATTTCTGCATTATCATATTTTCTTGCAACTAACGCAATTCTATCCGAACCGGTTGGAACATTTTTAGGAGTAAGCATAACTTCTGCACCAAAACTTTGAGCTACTTTAAAGACTTTTTCGTCATCAACAGCTAAAATTACTTTATGCAAAAGTTTTGATGTTAAAGCTGATTCATAAGTATGCTGCATCATTGGTTTGCCGCCGATATCAGCCAGCGGTTTTCCCATAAGTCTGGTTGAGGCAAATCTTGCAGGGATTATACCAATAATAGTTGGAATTTTTTCCTTAGTGTTCTTAGCCATTAAGACTTATCCTGTATTACCTTTGGGACTTTAAAATATTTATCATTTCTATCAGGTGCATTCTTCAATGCTTCATCAGTCGGAATAGATTTTTTCAATTTATCATCACGAAATACATTTGCTCCTTCATTCGGATGTGAAAGTGGTTCAACATTTTCAGTATCTAATTCATTTAACTTATCGACATAGCTTAAAATGCGATTCATATCATCTGTAAAACTATCAAGTTCCTGATCATTGAATTTCAATCTTGCTAACTGTGCAATCTTTTCAACATCTTTTTTAGTTACGGACATAACATCTAATCCTTTTTATTAGAAATGATAATGTTTCTTACTCTTTCCATTAATTCAAGTTCATCCTGTTTAGTTTTTATTCCATCAGTTGGAATCGGTTTATCAAAATGAAGATAGATTGTTCCTCTATTTAATTTAAAGGTTCCTTTAGGCAGTATCTTAGCAGTTCCATTTATTGTAATCGGAACAATTGGATAACCGCTTCTTGCAGCCAGATAAAACGCTCCTCGTTTGAAGCTTTGTACTTCACCAGTTTTGCTTCTTGTGCCTTCAGGAAAAACGAGAACGGATATTTTTTTCGTATCCATAATTCTTTTCGCTTTTTCAAGACTTTTCCTGGCTGCCTGAGGATCTTTTCTGTCAACCACGACATAAGGTCCAAGGTATAGCTGCCAACCGAAAAAAGGAATTTTAACAAGTTCTTTCTTAAATATCATACTTAGTCGATTTGGAACTCCCCATTGTAAAGCTGTGATATCAAGATGACTAGAATGATTAGAGGCAAAAATATAAGTCGCTTTTTTATCAATATTTTCTAGTCCGGTTCTTTTTATTTTGATCCCGGAAATTAAAAGTATTCCACCCGGATAAATTTTTGCTATATAATGATAAAGAGTAAAACTTCTATCAATAAAAATGAATATCAAACCAAAAATTGAACAAACGAGAGTGTGAATTACTATTAAAAATATTTTTAAGTAGGTAATCAATTAACCTCTCCGGGTTGAATTTCTGGCTCTTCAGTAATATTCATCTGATTTGAGAATTTTCTAATTGCAGAAATCCTGTTATTAATTGAAGGATGACTATAAAAAAACCATTCAACAAATTGATGTGGTTCTTTATCGCCAAGATTTTGTTCTGTTAGCTTTTCGAGTGTGTTGATAAAACTAGTTGGTTTTCTTGTTACATTAATTGCATACCTGTCAGCTTCATATTCAAATTTTCTTGATAAAATATTTCCCATTGGAGTTGTAATTAGGCCGATTATTATTGACCATAGAGTCAATAGTGGCAATGCAGCAATCTGTTTAATTGAATCAAAACCAAACAAGCCTAAAGACGATTCATAAAGCTTTGCAATAAGAAACAAGGTAACGAAACTTGATAACGTTCCGATAAGAATATTTTTTGTAATGTGCTTGTGTTTGTAATGCCCAACTTCGTGAGCTATAACAGTTTCAATTTCATTTTCAGTGTAACTGTCTAATAAAGTATCGCCGAGAATGATTCTTTTTGTTTTTCCAAGTCCGGTAAAAGCCGCATTAGCTTTTTTAGTGTTTTTGCTTATATCAAACGAATAGACATTTTCCACTTTCAGTCCGGCATTTTTTGCAAGCTCGCTTATATTTTGTTTAAGTAATTCATTCTCAATTGGTTTTATCTTATAAAAAATTGGTAAAATAAATACCGGAAAGATTTGTGAAAGAACCACCGATATAAAAAACATAAATATTGCAAACGGCAGCCACCAGTTTGTGCCAAATTCTCTTAACACCCAAAAGAATAAAAGGAGAATCGGTAATCCGATAACAGTTGAGACAAGTAATCCTTTTAACTTTTCAAAAAAATATTTGAACAAGTTCTGGTTTGAGAGCTTATATTTATGCTCAAGAATGTAGCTCGAGTAAAAACTTAAAGGAAAGAAAATAATTGAACCTGCAACTCCAACTGATATTACAAATAAAATAAATACTAAATAATCAGATGAAGTGTAACTCCGCAAATATTCTTCCAACCTGATACTCCACTCTAATGCAATAAAAAGATAAACCAGAATAAAACCGGCAATTGTTTCAAAGATGCTTAAAGCAAGTTTTGTGTTGTTGTATTTCTTGGAATCCATAGTGAAAAGATATTAAGATGAAGGTTTGGAATCAATGAGGGAGTAAAAGAGGAGGTAATAATACTTAGTGGTTAAAATCAAAAATTCAAAGATATTTTTAAATTTGCCTGATGTATTTACTGGGAATCCAGCCAACTTTTCCATCAGGTAGACGGATTTTTTTCCAGCTGTCAACTTCATCTTCGAGAAGAATTTTAAGTCCTTCGTGAATTACAAATCCGTCTTTTCCATGTTCATCCGGTGAGAGTTTTACCACGACAGTGTTTTCGACAAGCACAGCTTCAAGTCTTTTATTCTCACGATTAAGTTTTATTGTTACAACAGAAACGGATACTATTAGAACTATTAAAATGGCTAAGCCTGAAAAGAAAGAGATTCTTTGTTGGACTATATGTGCCGCAAAGAAATAAATAGCAATCGCTGCCAGAAGCAAGAAGTAAACTATTAAAGTGAAAATAATCCAACCTTGCAAAGAGAGGAATGCAAGGAAAGATTCCCACCAATCAAAAAGAAAAAACTTTGGAAGAGTCTCTATTTTATCAATCGTGCCCATATTAGCAAGAGCAAGATTGTGTTTCACATCATCATCACTCGGGGATAGTTTTAAAGCTTTTTCATAATATAGAATTGCATAACCTATTTTGCCAATTCTATAATATGCATTACCCAAATTGTAGAACAAAGACGTCCCTTGATAACCTTCGCCAATTAGTTTTTCATACTCATTTATTGCTGATACGAAATCGTTACTGCGATAAAATTCATTTGCCTTGGTCATTACTTCGTTTATATTTAATGCAGAAGCTGAAGCGATAAACATAAAAGATATTATTATGATATACTTAAGTGATTTCATAATCAGCTTAGCCGTTTCTCAATTTCAATTATTATTGATGAAAAATCATCATACATTTTCTGCATTGATTCTTTTTCCTTAGAACCCGGAGCAAATCTTACAAACTCACTTTTATCTGCACTTGATTTAACTTTTGAGACGAGTTCTTCATTAATTCCCCTCTTACGTAGTTTAGCTTGTGCAAGTTCAACTGTAAAATCTGCTTTTGGAATATGCAGTTTATCTTCAAGATATCCGAATAATGCAAGTGATAACTCAGCATAGAACTGTTCCGTTTTCCTTCCCTCCATCAATTTTTTAGCAAGCTTGAATCGAGATCGGGCAACTTTTTGTGCCCGCTGATATTTTAACAACTGAACATTTCCGGAAAGCTTATCCTGTTTCTTTTTCCAACCTATTAAACCGACTAAAACAAAAAACGGTAATGCAACAGAAGCCCAAAATAAGGGTTGATAAATCATCACTCCTTTTCTTTTTTCAATATCATTATAAGAAGTTTTTATAAATCTAATGTCATCACCAATCTGTCTAATATTTTCTTTGCCTGCATAATCAGCAGAGTATGGTTCTGATCCTTGCTCGATATTTATTTTTAATGGTTGTGATTTTAACGTAACATATTTTTTTCTTGCAGGATCGAAACAGGAAAATTCAATCGGTTTTATTTCTCTTACTCCTGCAATTCTTGGAACGAAAAGATATTCGGCTTCTTTCATTCCAGAAATTGTTCCCGAGCGATTTATTTGTTCATTTATTTTGGGATCATATTTTTCAAAGCCTGCTGGTAGTTCGAAAGAAGGCATTTCAAGAAGTTTGATATTCCCCTTTCCTTTTATTCTCATCTTGATAGAAATGGGCTCGTTTGTAACTGTTTCACTCTTATCAAGGAAGACATTAAAATCAAAACTACCAACCGCACCCTTGAATGATTCCGGTTTTCCGCTTTCAGGTAAAGGAAGAACTTCAATTCTTACAGTGTTGGATTTTGCCATATATTCAATTGACTCTCCCCTGCCGAAAGGATCGCCGAAGAAATCATCCCAAATATTATTTGGATTACGTTTTTTCTGAAGACGAACAGGGACATTCAATTCAAAAGGGGTAACTTCCAGCTTTCCTGTTTGAGTAGGAAATAATGCAGCACGTTTTAAAATACCAACACTGAATTGTTTTCCATCTATCACTTCAGTATTAAAAGAAATATTCTGGCTTGTTTCAATTTCTTCAGCCCAGAATCCCTGATATTGCGGAAGTTTGCTTACCGACATTTGCGATGCGATATTTAGTCGGGTATACAATTTATAAGTTACAGTTACCTGTTCACCAAGATACGCTCGTCTTTTATCAACAGTAGTTCTTATAAATAAATTTTTAGCAATCTCTTCATTAGAAACCGATTGGTTTTTTTCTTCCTTTGGTTTAGCAGTTCCTTTAACAACGCTTACAGAGAGAGGATTAGTTTTAAAATTCTCACCTTCATATTCAATCGATGCTGAGCCTATATTAAAAGTACCTGTTGTATTTGGAAGAAGAATGTATGAATAGGACAGTGAAGAGGATACAACGCCGTTTATGATCTGCATACTAGTTGATTGATTAGGTCCGGAAAAAATCCTGAAATCTTTGAAAGAAGGCGGACTGAAATTCTTCAGCTTGTTTATATCTTTTCCTTCGTATGTAAATGTAACCTGCAAGCGATCAGTATCTGCAATTTTATTTTCATTTACAGTTGCATAAAATTTTTGCGCAAGCAGATTAGTACTGATAAATAAAAACAATACGAGTAATAATTGCCTTATCATTACCAATCCTTTTCAGTTTTCACGGGTTTGCCGGTTTTCTTTCTTAATTCTTTCTGAAGATCTTTTTCATTGTTCTTAAGTGCCTCGAGTATTCGTTCAGCATCTTCTTTTGATATTTTTGCTTCCTGCTGCTGCGGCTGTTTCAGATTATCCTGTTGTGTTTCCTGATCTTTCGGTTGAGGTTGATTTTGCTGATCCTTGTTTTGATCTTTGTTCTGATCTTGCTGGTTTTGCTGATCCTGCTGATTTTTATCATTCTTATTTTGTTGATCCTTATTCTGCTGTTGATTCTGATCCTGGTTATTCAGTAACGAAAGTGCATAAGATAAATTATACTTTGTATCAGAATCATCAGGATTATACTTTAAAGCAGTTTTATACGATTCGATACTTTCCTTAATCTTATTAGACTTTAATAATGAGTTACCGACGTTATGGTGAACTTTCGCTTTTGTCAGATCATCATTAGCATTTCCTAATGCAGATTGAAAAGAATTTATTGCTTCATCATATCTTTCCTGTTTATAAAGAGCATCACCCAGATTAAAATTTGTGACAAAACTATCAGGAGCTTTTTCTAATCCTTTTTTAAAATTTGCCTCAGCCTCAGAATAATTCTTAGCTTCAAACTCATCAACACCTTTGTTATTGATACTTCGATCCGGCTGAGCTATACTATTCGGCGAGAGTGAGAGTACGAGTAAGAGTGAGAACATGAGTAGGACATTATTTTTTAATTTCATAACTATTGCTCCAGACCTAATTTTTTACTCAATCTTGTAAAGAAAAATGATCGTTTATCCGAAATAAAAAACTCAAGTATTAAAAGTAAAATTGCCGGGAATAAAAAATAATAAAAGCGGTCTTCGTAATCAGTTACTTTTTTTACACCGTATTCTGCTTGTTCAAGTTCTGAAAGTTCTTTATAAATTATGTCGAGGTAATCATCATAGTTAGTTCCCCGGAAATATTTTCCATTTCCATCAGAAGCAATTTGTTTTAATGTTTGTTCATCAAGCTTTGTAAGTACAGTATTGCCACCTCTGTCTTTTTTGAATCCCATCATTCTACCGCGTGAATCATAGACAGGTATCGGTGCTCCATCCGGTGAACCTAGCCCGATTGTATATATTTTTATTCCTTTTGATACTGCTTCTTTCACTGCTGTATTCAAATCTCCTTCGTGATCTTCTCCGTCAGAAATTATGATAACTACTTTTTCGGTTTGTAATGTATCAAAAGATTGTGTTGCTAAATTAATTGCAGAAGCAATAGCTGTTCCCGGCTGTGGAACCGAACTTACATCAACAGCAGAAAGGAACAAATTTGCTGCAGAGTAATCAGTGGTTAATGGAATTTGGACATAAGCATCACCGGAAAAAATAACTAATCCTATTCTATCTCCTCTAAGCTTCTGAATAAGATTTGAAATCTGCATCTTAGCTTTTTCAAGTCTGTCTGGCTTTATATCTTCTGCCATCATACTGTAAGAAACATCAAGCAAAATATAAACGTCAATTCCGGTTTGTTTTACTTCAGTCATCTTCGTTCCAACCTGCGGATTAGCTGCAGCTATTATCAACAACCCGAGCGAAATTAAAATCAAACCAAATTTAAATATTTTTTTATATCCGCTGAACGTCGAGACTATTACTTTGTGTAAATCCTTATGAACAAATTTCTCCAGAAGTTTTTTTCTGTTATTTGTAAGATACCAAAACAAGGCAATCAAAACTGGTATTGTCCAAAGTGCAATTAAGTATTCCGGATTTGCAAATCGAAACATTACGGTAACTTCCTGAAAATTGTTTTTATTAATCCAAGTTCAAGAAATAAAAGCAACAATCCTCCACCTAACCATCCATAATAAAGTTCTCTTGCATTTCTGTAAGAAGTTATTTCAATTTTAGTTTTTTCCATTTTGTCTATCGTTTTATAAATTTCCTGAAGAGCTTTGTTATTTGTAGCTCTAAAATACTGTCCGCCTGTTGTTTCAGAGATTTTTTTCATCAACGGTTCGTCAATTTCAACAGGCATCATCTGGTATCTAATTCCAAAAGGAGTTCTGACAGGATATGGCGCTTCGCCTCTTGTTCCGACACCGATTGAATAAATTCTAATTCCAAAAGTTCTTGAAATTTCCGCAGCGGAAAGCGGATCGACTTCACCTGCATTATTAACTCCGTCAGTAAGAAGTATCATTACTTTGCTTTCGGCATCACTGTCTTTAAGCCTATTTACACCATTTGCAATTGCATTACCAATTGCAGTTCCATCCGGAACCATTCCGCTTTTTATATCAGATAATAAATTTCTCAGCACTGCATAATCAATGGTTAAGGGACATTGAGTAAAAGCTTCGCGTGCAAAAATCACTAGTCCAATTCTATCGCTCACTCTTTCTTTAATAAATTGGTCTGTAAGATTCTTTGCAGCGTCTAATCTGTTTGGTTTGAAATCTTCTGCGAGCATACTCCCCGATATATCTAAAACAATTGCAATATCAATTCCTTCTGCAGAAACATTTTGTCCTGATGAGAAATCCTGCGGACGAGCTAAAGCAACTATTAAAGCAGCGAGAGCTATCAATCGAAGTGCTGTTGGTATATATCTGAGTCGTTCCCTCCATGTCGTTGGGACCTTGTCAATTATGGTAAAAGATGAGTATGTGATTGATGCTTGATTTTTCCTGCCTTTATAAATATACCAGGCAATCATCAAGGGAATGACTGAAAGAAAATACAAAACCCACGGGTATGCAAATGTTACATTACCGAACATCTTTTACCTCTTCGGTAATTTGCTGCTTCGGAATTGTTGTATTCACAATTTCTCTTGCCTGTTTCATCATTTCTTCATTAACAGGTGCAAGCGGTTGATACTTTGCAAACTTCACTAAATCCGCATTGCTTAAGAATCTACTTGTAATATCAATTACGTTGGTTGCGTCGGGACGTTTTGAAAGCATTTGCAAAGATTCGGTTGTTGTCATTTCGAGTGCCGGCAAATTAAATCTTTTTTCAAAATATTCGCGTATAATTTCTGTGATTTTTGAATGATAATCTTTTATAAATCCTTTTTGCCAGAGTTGCTCTGAGCCGAGTTTTTCAAGTTTTGACAATGCAACAACATAAGCCGGAACTTTAACTTTTTTTGGCTGAACAACTTTCTCGCCCGGTTTTTTCTTGAAATATTTTTTATAAAGATAAATCAAAACTCCGATAAGGATTAGCCCAATAAAAACCCACAATACTATCATCCACCAGTTTAACGGAATTCTGACAGGTGATTTAATATCCTTAATATCTTCTTCCTGTGAAATCTTTAATGTGTGAACTGTAAAGCTTACGGAGTTCGATAGACTGCTTTGCAAGGTTGTGTCACCTTCAATTCGATATTCAACTTTAATTGCAGGAAGTGTTACATCAGCCGAATCAAATCTTGAAAGAATGTATTTGTATTCAAAACTTTTTTCTGTTTCTGTCTCTAACGTTATCGGATCAAGTTCCTGAAGAATATCGATATTCGTTAAACTATCTCGGAAGTATGGACGAAGAGGATAAACATTTTTATCCGCAGTAATTTTCAATGCGTAGTTAATACGGTCACCGATAAGATAATCGGTAGTATCAACAGAAGCTTCGACAAAGATATTCTGAGGAAGAATTTCAACCGTTAAAAATAATAGCAAAAACAAAGAGAAATTTCTTACCATCGTCTTTCCCGCAATTTGAAAAATCGGACGAGGGGTTTTACGTAATCTTCACCAGTAGTCACTTCAATACTGTCTAATCTGCTTGAAACAAAAAGAGACTTTCTTTTCTGAATTTTTTCTCTTTGTGAAAAGATTAAGGCGCTTCTTACCTTTGTATTGCTTGTATCAATCCATCTCTCTGTACCGGTTTCAGCATCTTTCAATTTTACCAATCCCATTTTGGGTAATTCTCTTTCACGAATATCATCTAAAACAATTCCTATTAGATCGTGTTTCTTCCCAACAATTCTTAAACTCTTTTCATATCCTGCGTCCATAAAATCAGATAATAAGAATGCAATTGATTTTTTCTTGATCGCATTATGCATATACTCAAGCGCACCTTTGATGTTTGTAGCTTTACCATGTGGTTCGAATGAAAGAACGTCCCGAATAATTCGGAGTACGTGTTTCTTACCTTTTCTGGGTGGAACGAATTTTTCAATTTTATCAGTAAATAAGATCAATCCAACTTTATCATTGTTTTTCAATGCAGAGAAAGCAAGTATTGCACTTATTTCAGCAGCAACTCTCTGTTTTGTTTTAGAGACAGAACCAAACATTAATGAACCGCTGAGATCTACCATTAAAATAACAGTAAGTTCACGTTCTTCTTCGAATACTTTTATGTAGGGATGACCAAATCTTGCTGTAACATTCCAATCAATGTTTCTAATATCATCACCATAATAGTATTCACGCACTTCAGAGAATTCCATTCCTCTTCCTTTGAAAACTGAATGGTATTCACCTGAGAAGATCTGGTTTACCAGTCCTCGTGTTCTAATTTCAATTTGTCTGACTTGTTTAATTAATTCTTTTGTGAGCATCAGGATTTACGGTACTTCAACTTTATTAAGAATTTCGTGAATAACATTTTCAGAAGTTATTTCTTCAGCTTCAGCTTCATAAGTAACAGCAATTCTATGGCGCAGAACATCCATACAAATAGCACGCACATCCTCAGGAATAACATATCCTCTACGTTTTATGAACGCCATTGCTTTTGCTCCGATTGCTAAATTAATTGTAGCACGCGGTGAAGCTCCGTAATTGATTAATTCGGTTAGTTTATTTAAACCGAAATTTTTAGGAGACCTTGTTGCAAAAACAATATCAAGAATATACTTTTCAATTTTTTCATCAAGGTAAATATCGTGAACAAGATTTCTTGCTTTAAGAATATCATTAGACGAAATGACAGGATTAACCGTAAGATTGTCTATACTCATATTCTTACGCATAATTAAAAGCTCTTCATTACGCGCCGGATAAGTTATTTTTACCTTAAGCATAAATCTGTCAACCTGCGCTTCAGGAAGCGGATAAGTTCCTTCCTGTTCAATTGGATTTTGAGTTGCAAGAACAAGAAAAGGTTCATCAAGCTTAAATGTATGTTCTCCAATTGTTACCTGTCTTTCCTGCATTGCTTCGAGTAAAGCACTTTGTACTTTAGCAGGAGAACGGTTTATTTCATCTGCAAGAATAAAATTTGAAAAGATGGGACCTTTACGAATAAAAAAGTTTCCATCTTTTTGATTATAGATTTGAGTGCCTATTAAATCTGCAGGTAATAAATCCGGAGTAAACTGGATACGCTGAAATTTTGATTTCATAGCTGCGGCTAAAGTTTTTATTGCAAGAGTTTTTGCCAGCCCCGGAACACCCTCAAGAAGAATATGCCCGTTACCAAGAAGACCGATAACTAGTCTTTCAACCATAGCTTTTTGACCAACAATAACTTTACCAATCTCGTTCATTAAAAGATCGATAAAAGCACTTTCATTTTTTATTCGTTCGTTTAGAGCTGATATGTCCAAAGTTTACCTCATTTTTTGTTCTGAGTGATAAAAGATTAAAAATTATTTTTTAGACGGCACTAAAGGTATAAATGTTGCGTTTTTTATGCAAGAAAATTAGAAATGTATATAAATAAAAAGGACGGCTGTTAAACCGTCCTTACAAATAAATAATTATTACACTTAATTACTTAATTAGAATCATCTTTTTAGATTCAGAATAATTAGCTGTCTGAATTCTATAAAAGTACACACCGCTTGCTAAATCTGATGCATTAAAATTCACTTCATAACTGCCTGCATCCATATCCTGATTTACCAAAGTGCTTACTTCCTGACCAATATTATTAAAAATTTTCAAAACAACATGGTCTTGTTGCGGAATATTAAAGCGAATTGCCGTGCTAGGATTAAATGGATTAGGATAGTTTTGTGATAGTGAATACACGTCAGGAACTCCGGTCTCTGATGTAACATCTGTAACCCAATCTTCATTATCAAAATAAACATTGCACACTGCCATTACCAGCATATGCAAATGCAGCTAATCCAGTGTTCATTTCGACAACAGATGCACCCTGAAGACCTGTAGGAATAATTGCATCATCAGACCTCTGGGTGCTGCTGTTCCAGAATCCGCCACTATATTTCCTGTATCTTATTGCTCTTGGCAGAGTATTGCCCAGACCTGTTCTTGAAAAAACTGCCTGAAAAACATCATTACTCCGCACTTTTTGCACAATATAATGCAACATGCTTATTATCTGAATCTAGGGACGGATGACCAGTTTCCAGGATCAGACCAGCCAGCACCGCCGACTTTCCTTGTTGTATCGTAAATCCATCCTTCCACTAGTTAACCGATTCATATACAGCAATTACAGTTTGAGTACTTGTGTCCTGTCTTGATGCAATAATCGCAGGGGCAAATGTGGTATCGGTTGATCCATATTCAACTGTTTGTTGATAGTCCCCAAGTAAGAGGGTCCACATAACTATATGTAGAGCGTATATAGAGATTACCTGAACTTCTTCCTATTATAAGTTAAATATATACTTCCATTATATCCATAAGCAATACTAGGATCTTCACATCCAGATATCTGAAATAGGATCCTGCCAGATTGTCGCATAACTAGCAGGGTCGCTTCTTTTATGAATTGAGTATGCAGCACTGTCATACTGGACAAAGCAACGATAATTAATAGCTGATAAATTTCTATCAACTGCAAAATCTGTACAACCGGTTGCTACCACAGAGTTAACAAAAGTTGATGGTGTTTCAAACCTGGTACAGTACAAAGTTCCTGAATCATATAATGTAAATAGACAATATATATGAAGGACCTACGTTACCCGGATATCCATCAAATTCAAGAATTTCTATTTTGCTGCTTGAAGCAACACCAATATTTGTATAAGGCGACCAACTTAATTCCGCCGTTTCCGGAGCGATAAATCGCAACATGGCCTGAAGAATTATCAAGAGCAGCCAGAATCAGTAGTATCGCCTCTGCTAACGGCAAGACTTAATATCAGTTGCACTTCCTGTATGAACTAATGAGGTCATCGCCCCATAGTGGACTATCCGCCCCAACTGTAATTTCCACTGTTTTAGGAGCGTTTTGGTCAAGAGCATCTTGCTCTAACGAATTTGTAGTTCTGTACATATTAGCAACTTCCGGATTTACCTGTTTCCAGGCATCAATAATCTGCTGCCTTAGTGAGTAGTATTCATCCCAGTTTTCATTGTCTTCAGCAAGTTTTATCTGCTGGTTTAACAATTGGATATGTTGGGGAATATCGATTTGGAAACTTGATCCTTCGGGTTTATCACCTTGTGCCAAACCCAGACTGGAAAAGAAGATTCCAATAAGAATGATTGTTAAGAACTGTGTATGTTTTTTCATGATGCTCCCTTAAATTTGTGGAAATTAAATAATTGATTTAAGATGTATCAAGATTGGTCCCATGGTTAGTAAAGATCAGAATTCAACTTTTAATAAATAATGAAAAATATATATAAAATCAATGGTTGATTGTAAAATGTTTAATAAAGACAAAAGTTTAAATATTATTACCAACTTTGGATTTATACTGATCTGTTGTTTATTAACAAGTCATTATTGGTCACCAATATTATGCCAGCCAAAAAAAGTTGCTATTGTATCAAATACAACTTCAAGTGGCAATTTTGACATTAAAGCTCCTGAACAAATTACTTTAATATCGAATAGTAAACCGGATATAAATGTATTTTTAATATTGGATGATAATACAAGAAAAGGTATTATAGATGAGCCAAGAACTGATTCCAATCTTACAAAAACTTTTGAAAAAGATTTTAAATCATCTTCATCAACTCCGCTTATAGTTTCCAACGATAAAATATATACAATCTTGGATGATGGATTAATTTATGGTAATGACTATAGGGGCATAGATAAATTTATTACCGAATTATCAGGGCGTATAAAAAATAATTCAATATTGTATAAGGATTTACTTTTAACTTCTACAGTTGAGGGAGATCTATATTCGATAAATTCTAATAATGGCGAAGTGCTGCAAGTAGTTGGTATTGGTGAAAGCATAACATCTGATCTTTCACTCGTTGATATTGCAAATGAAAATTACGCAGGCAAAGGAGTTGTATTTGGAACTTCCGAAGGAAACATTTTTTGTTACGATGCTTTTTCATTTGAACAATTATGGGAAAGAAATATTTCGGATCATCCTATCATATCTAAACCCGCGGTTGATAAAGATAAAATAGTTTTGCTTAGCTCAACCTTATCTCTTTATTATGTAAACATAAAATCAGGTACGCTTATTTGGAAATACGAGTTTGATGACAAACATAATTTTTCAGCAGCTAATTTTCCTCTTTCTGATGGAACTAACATATTTTCAATCACACCGGATGGAAATATTTTAGCAATTGATCTATTACTTGGTCAAAAAACCTGGTTGTATAATAGTGAAGAAATCCTTTTCAAAATTTATCTGAGTTCAGACAAACAAAATTTATTTACGCTCAACAGCAAAGGATTATTAACAATTATTTCTTCAAAAGATGGTAAAGAAATAAGTAAAATTGATTTTAAGAAATCCGGATTATTTTCATTTTGCATTGCAGAAAGCAAAGAAAATATTTTTATAGGTTTCTCTGATGGATCATTATACAGTCTTGATTTGAACTATGCTGTAAGACAACTGTTATCACAAACAAATATTCCAATATACCTCTATCAATGTAATCAATAATGGGGAATTAATAGTAAAAGACATTAACGGGAAGATTACTTTTTATAAAACTAACTGAGAGAATATGAAACCCAGATTCCAAGGCATCATTTTCGATATCGACGGAACGCTTACTTCTACCAACCAATTAATATTTGATACTTTTAATCACGTTGCAAAAAAATATCTGGATAAAACTTTCACAGATAAAGAAATCATCGGTATGTTCGGTCCTCCCGAAGATGTGATTTTGAAAAATTTATTTTCGGATAATCTTGAAGAAGCGACGGAGGATTATTACGATTATTATAAAGCAAATCACTCGATTGCTAAGATTTATTTCGGTATAAAAGATTTAATAAAAGAGTTGAAGAATAAATCTGTTTTGCTTTCTGTTTTTACCGGCAAAGGTAGAAGATCATCGATGATAACTCTTAAAGAAATTGGTGTTGCTAAATATTTTGATATGATAGTTACAGGGGATGATGTTGACGAACATAAACCATCTCCAGAGGGAATTTTAAAGTTTGTTGATAAGTTTAATCTTCCAAAAGATAAGGTATTGATGATTGGCGATGCAGTATCAGATGTTAAAGCAGCCAGAAAAGCAGGCGTTGATTACGCTTCGGTACTGTGGGATAGTTACGGTGCTGAACAGGTAAAACAAATCAACAGCGAAAAAATATTTCATTCAGTGGAGGAGTTGAGAGCATACATTTTTAAAAAGTAGGGAACGGTTTGTGACCGTTCCGCTTTTAAAGAATATTGGTATTTAGAACTGAAACGGATAAATAAACGAAATTCTGGGTTCAATTCTTTTTTGTGTTTCATAACTAATTACATTATCGCTCGCATCTCTTACGGGCGCAAAAGTCCAGTGATAAACCAAGGACACTAAAATATACGGCATTGGTTTATAACCAACCTCCGTAAAAAGATAGGATCTGTCATCAAGAGTAAAAATATCTTTTTCATTTTCAATTCTTACTTTATCATAACCCGCACGAGCAACAAAAGGAGCCTCTTCAGGAGCTATTTCAGTAAACAAATGAAGAATTCCACTCTTAGAATCTTTATCTAATCTCTGATATGAACCAATAATATCAAACAAATTTAAAACCCTGATTCCAAGTTCACCAAACCATCCATCACCAATATCATTTGATAATGCAAGTTGTTGGACTTTACTTGAGAATAATCCCGTTGATGGATCAACTCTGAATCTTTCTAGTTCATAAAATGAATTAAAGTAAGAAGGGATATAATTATCGCCGTTAAATCTTCTTTCAAGTTTTGCCATTGCTGAGAATAAACCAAGTCCGTTAAGATCGAACTTGACACCTGTCGCAACACCGCTTCCGAAGTTGATTATTTTATTGTAATCGGCATATAAAGTTAAAGTTGCCAAAGATGATTTGATTACCGGAAACCCTATATCAACCCCAATAATGCTTAAGGCACCATCGTCATTGGTTATCTCAAATTCATCAGAAACAGGATTATAGTTTCCGCCGAGCACTCCAGCATATTTATTAAAATCAACTGCATAGGTTGCACCAACTTCAATATTCCGCAGTATTGGCAAATCAGTCGAGGTGTTAAATTGTAACGGTCGCACATATCCTCTTAAACCAAAAATACCGCCTTCACCGAATGTACCGTAAATTGATTCAAATCCGAACTGACCAAAATCTATATCCATAACGAGACCGATTTTTCTAGTATCGAAAGATGGACTGTTATTGTACTGCGACATAATCGTACCGTGACCCAAAGTATGATAATCAAGTGCACCGAGTTTTATATAAACCGGTTCATTTTTCAAACCATATCTTGCATAGCGTATTAATGAAAGATAATCTGAGAACTCATTGAAATTTTCCTTACGCAGCTTACCTTCACTGTCGAAGTCAAGATTAAGATCCAAACCAACACCAAAATTTGCAAATGACACTTCTGGTCTGAAACTAATTCTATAATGTGGCTCACCATCAATCCAGATTAATCCCGCACCACCTGTCAGTACTCCTTCATCAGGTCTGGGGTATTCAGTAAATTGAGCTATCGATAGAGATGAAGCTAAATATACCAGCGCTAATGCGAATAGAAGATTTTTCATAACATCCCTTTATTTTTCGTAGAATTCAATTATTATTGTACCTAATTAATTTTTATTTAATTAATTGTGATTAAAATAAGAATTAAAATATTTTAATGCACTATTAAGATAACTCATTTAGAAAAATCATTTATTGATTTTATTCTACTAATTATTAGATTAGAAATTATCAGATTGACAATATCAAATAATTATAAAAATGAACCAAATAAACTTTTTGCCTTTTCCGGAATTAAAAACTGAGCGCTTTACTCTTCGTCAGCTTACAAATGAAGATGAAAAAGAAATATTTGCTCTCAGAAGCGATGAGAAAGTAAATAAATATCTGGACAGACCTCCAGCTAAAAATTTGAATGATGCACGTCAGTTCATTCAAAAGACAAATAACAGCATTGCAGAAAACATAGTTATTTACTGGGCAATTACTCCACACAACAGCAATAAGCTGTTTGGAACTATCTGCTTTTGGAATTTTTCAGAAGATTTTTATACAGCAGAAATTGGTTTTGAACTTCTGCCTGAATTTCAGGGGAAAGGAATAATGCAGGAGGTCTTAACCTCTGTAATTAAATTTGGATTTGAAAATCTGAATCTTAAATCAATTGAGGGTGAAGTCGATCCGAATAATTTAAGATCAATAAAAATTCTGGAAAGAAATAATTTTGCCAGAAAAGCCAGGTGTAATTCTGTTGAGAATGGGAATTCAAAAACGGTGGTGTATGAACTTAACCGAGCAAATTTGTAATCTAATAAACCAATCAGGTTATAAATTTTTTATTATGAAAGATTACTCTAAGTTAAATGTTTTATAATATTGACTATAACCATTAACGAACTTTAGCTAATTTCTTGATAAGTGTTTCTGTTTTCTCTGAACTTGTCATAATTATCTTATACAAATAAGTTCCATTTCCAATTACATCACCATCTTCATCTTTACCGTCCCAATAAATCCTATTATAATCATAATTAAGCTCTGATGATTTCTTCGTAATCTCTTTTATTACTCTTCCAGCAATAGTAAATATTCTTATTTTTATTTCATCAGGAATTTGAGTGAGCTTGAATGTAAAATAAGTTCCTTCGCTAAAGGGATTAGGATAATTGTAAACCTGAATCAGCTTTGTTTGGGATGATACTACAAAATAAACTTCACTTGATGCTGAATCAGCAAGATTACCGTTGGGATCTTTGGCTACAACTTTTAATAAATAATCGCCATCTTCAAGTTCGGGTTTATAATCTGTAACAAATTTTGGATTACTACTATTAATCGAATAAGATAGAATTGAAGGATTAGCTCCATAATAAACTGGTATTTCATTAAGGTAGATTTTAACTGCTGTCGTATCTACAATAGGAATCGGTGATTCATCGCTCAGAGCAATCTTTATATTTGGTTTTTTTGAAACGAAATCCCCATTAACAATTTCAGTTTCATCAAAAGTTATTTTAACCATCGGTGGAACGAGATCAGGTTGTACATAAACTGATTTTGTAAAGAAATTATTGTCTTTATAATATTCTGTTATTTTATCTTCAGGATCGATATTTATCACAAATCTTTTCTCAGTATCAGTTCCCAACGCTTGATAATCGACATTAAACTTTTGTTTGCTATTTGATTCGAGTGATGTTACCAATTGGTTGAAAATTGTAGATGAAGAATTATCTTGATTTACAACATCAACCTTTACATTAAAACTATCTGCATTTGCTTCACCAACATTGTAAACCCAGAAACTTAGTTTAACATTTCCACCTGCGGGAATTGTATCATTATCAATAGAAACAACCTGATAGTTGGCGGCAAGTTCGGATAATCCTTTATAGTTTACTCCTATAGATGAGATCGAAGGAATTTGTGATTGATTATTTGTCTGCATTCCAATTAATAGTTTTATATTTGGATAAATTGCTGCATCAATATCACTAAGATCAGCAACTCCGTTTTGTAAAGAGAGGAAGCCCAATGTATCCTGTGAAGCATCCAGTTTAATTCCAATTGTCCGCATATTAGTTTCGGCGTCTGGGGGAACAAATTGATTAATATCAACTGATTCCCATTTTGAAGATGGACCTACATTAGATGTTGTAAGGGTTCCACTGGTAAATAATCTTTGGATCAAAGTATCAATTTCAACTCTTCCCTCGAAAGGTTTGCTGTAAGCTTCTGGCATAGAACCAAGTACGGCTCCGCGTTTCCCTAAGAAAGCCCAGGAGCCTCTAAATACTAAACTGTCAATATAAATGCTCCCAAACTCACGAATTTTAGCTTTTAATTCATTAGTTAAAGAGATATATCCTTCGTCTGATACTGATATTATTATAATTTCATTATCTGTCAAACTATCAAGGAAATTAGTGTAACTAAGTGCTGTAGTTGAACCACCAGCTAATAAATCAAAGTGCACATATTTAACAAAATCATATGAGCTGTCTTTAAAGACACACAAATGATGGCCTCTGAGCGTATTGTCCAGGACAAAATTCTCACCATTTTTTAAGATAACAGCAGTGTTACCATCATTGAATCCTGCGGATATAACATGAAAATTCGTTTTGTTAGTATCAAGTGTGACAGAATCATTGTAAAGAAATAAATTTAAGAGAAGTGAATTGCTTAAGCTTATATTATCATTTAGAATATATTTAGATGAAATACCTGTATAAACAGATTTATCAAACCCAAGAAAATCATCGCCGCTTATTTTTCCTCTTAGCCAAATTCTCTTATTTAGAAATTCATTAGGTAAATTGAAATGTGAAATCACAGAATCCATTTTAATAAAAAAGTAAGACGAACCTATGTAATCTCTGTTTTGTGATAATTCTATTTCAATGGAATCGCTGATGGATTTTATAGACGGATTAATAATTATAAGAGAATCTTTTATTCCATTTTCCTCGTTATAAGATAACAGCGTTTTTATCCTTGAACTTGTAACATAAAAACGGAGAGCTACTGTATTATCTAATTCATTAATTTCATCAATATCATCGTTTGCATCTAATGAAATTATTATTAAGTGTTCCCCTGGTTTATTCAGAATCGGCATTAATAATGTTAAAGAATCCTGGTAAAGAGGTAACAATTTGTAAACTGAATCATTATAAACTACATTATTAAGATAATTATCCTGAACTGTTATTAAGAAAGAATCAGCGACAGCTTTTCCCCAATTATAAAATGTAACCGAGATATCTGCCTTATCTTCTAAATCCGTAAGATTAGACTGAATACCAATACCGCTTACATTAATAGCTAAATTCGGTTTCTGAGGAATCGGAAGACTTATAATGGGATCTCCAATAAGTTCGTTGGTTAATGCAAACAATTTGTAAATACCGGATGACCCATAATCCTGCAATAATTCAAGTTTTGCCAATTTATGAGCTTCACTAATGTTTAGTATACTGTCCTGTAATATTTTCTTATAAAAAATTCCCGGGAATATTGTTGAAGTTGAAAGAAATCCCAGAGAAGAGTTCCCGATGTAACTAATTGCCTGTCCAGTGTTTGAATTAATAAATAATTCTGAAAATGAAACCACGTCCGGTTCAGCGAACTTTCCCGTCG
Source organism: uncultured Ignavibacteriaceae bacterium (assembly GCA_963714415.1). Lineage (GTDB taxonomy): Bacteria > Bacteroidota > Ignavibacteria > Ignavibacteriales > Ignavibacteriaceae > JAGXRK01. The sequence goes on along the minus strand of CAVQOL010000014.1, from coordinate 34,475 downwards.
AACAACCAAAGTCCGTAATGAGAGGATTCCGATTATCTAGATTATGCAATTGAGAAGGATCGGAAATACTATTATCCCAAGTCTGTGTGCCACTATGCCCAATATAAGAAATAAATAATCCTCCCCGGTCAATAGCATTTTGAAAATATTCGTATGAATAGGGACCAAAATTCGTTACAGGATTCAGTGTTTTATAAAAATGAGACCAATTCCCACCAATAGGAGAAGGAACAATATAGTTATCTATAATATTCTGATTAGTCTCTCTCAAAATATCCAATTCATCCTGATCATCTTTGCCTCCGCTAAAAAATATATAGTGTTTATTCCAGCTGTCATAAGATTGTGTTAAGTATTCCTGATGTCTTTGCAAATAATTATCTAATTCCTGTGGTGTATGAACAGTAATACGACCAATATTCATCTGAGGAATATAAGCTCCAGTAGTATCCCATGTAACAAACCAGTTATCACTTACAGGAGCACCAAAAGATGGAACTATATTTTCAATAGGTGGAGTATTCTGATATTTAAATTTGTTTAAATGATAATCATAATTGGCATCCCCGATAAGGAAGACATATTGGGGAAATGGTGGTTGCCAATTAGTATGGGTATTTATTAAAAATTCGCGAATTGATTCAGGATCAAAGTATCCATAAGCAAATTCATCATAGATATCATCTATATCAATAAGCTTTGTTTCAATATTATATTTATCCGTAATAAGATTATTATACTCTTCCGCTTTATTCAATATGGTCTTACTGGTTATTGCTAAATAATCAGTTTTATTCTGATTACTTCGAAGATTTACAAAATTCTTTTTATAATAAAGTCTGGGCTTTAGAACCTTATTACTATCGGAAATGAAAAATTTATTGCCCGAGTCTATAGTATCTTTTATAAAAACAGACCCATTGCTAGGAGTAACAAAATATTTTTTGAAAGAACCTCCAAATTTCCAAAATGTAACTGCATTATTCTGAATATTACTAACATAAAAACAATAGATTCCGGATAAATTTAAATAGTTAAATGAAAACTTTAATGAATCATTGAAGGTTTTGATATATCTTGGGTATTCAATTTCGTACCAATCCCTTATACAGGCATTTAATGTTGCTGTTGTTTGGAAAGAATGAACTTTTAATCTATTTGTTCCTTCTACTAATAAGGATGAATTAAAGTCACCTTCCAGAACCTTTTGTTCATATTTATTTATATACCCGGAATCATAAAGAGTAGGATATTCATTTAATGAGAGAGCGAGAAGGTGTGCATTTGTGAAAATATTAGATGCATAGTCCTGTAATTTTACAAACATTTTAGCATTCTCATCAGGATAAATATCGTACAATTTAAAGTCTATATTTAATATACCCACACCTAGGTTTCCTTCATTCCATGTCTTGTTCTCAGCCCAAAACGGCATTTCTCTTCTTACCTGGTCTGCCATAGAAAAATCAAACCAGTTGTTTATTTCTTTATGGATAAGTTCACTATAAAATTTTAAAGTGTCTGAAGCTGCTGTCTGAGGATTTCCATTACTTATTGGAACTCTTAATCCATATTCTCCACCCCAGGTTAACCAGTAAATGGTTGTATCTGTGTATCTTCCCAAATATTCATTATATGGTTCACCCTGTGTACTTACCTTTCTGTAATTGCCTCCCATATTTCTTATCCCCGCAAATTCAATAAAATCTCCTGGATCAAAAGTACCATCAGTTTCACCATGCACATAAATTGGAATCAACTCACCTTTATTAAAAAATTTGAAAGTCTGAGGATTTATTCCGTTAAGAGAAACACCCGATGAAACCAAATCATTGTAATCAAACCTGTAAACACCATCTTGTGCAACACCAATTTTTACATAAGTATTATCATAGTTAATCCATTCATCTGTTTTTTGAATTTTGTAATCACTTTTTGATTGATTTCCTGATGCAAATTCTTTATTTAATATATTAGAAGAAACTGAAATATACCTTTCCTCGGTGAAGTTTAAAGGTCCGTCAAATGTAAGTTCTAAACGGATTGTATTATTTTCAATAATTAATCTATTTTGATAATCATATTGATATTGGTGAATAGTTAAATGGACACAATAGTTATTTCCAATCCAAAGAAATCCATTTACTTTATATAGTTCATTGATAGGAGAAATTACAGGAGCCGGAGCTTCTGTATACACAATACTTGAATCACTTTCTCTTTTTACTATTGGATTTAATTCAGGCTCAGCAATAATTTCTTTTTTATTAATTAATAAAACTTTAATATTTGGAGATGAACCTGGAGGAATTGCAATGAATATGTCTTTAGCAGGTAATACAGGCGTTCCTGGTTTTGTTTCATCTAGAAAATTGTAAAAATGAACTAAGTTTTTAGAATTCTTCTTTAAAATTTTATAAGGTGAAGGATTTAGTTCTATTTCAAGATTATAAGTATTATTATTTATAGTTTCTTTCTTTAAAGTTTGAGCAGAACCCGCTGCGAAAATGAAACTAAGAAAAAGAATAAGTTTTAATAAAAATGATTTCATAAATTGAAATGTGGTTTAAATGATTAAAGATCCTAACCAATTAAAAATTTATAATTGAAAATATTGATAAAAATAACCAGGTCTTTTTAAATTTTTAACTTGTGTAAGATAACTATACGCTAAATTATATGTCTGATCTTAATAATAAATATTTGTTAGATGATATCCCGATATATTCTGATAATGAAGATAATTTGAAACTTAAAATTAAAAACATTTTAGATAATAAAATCAAACCACTTCAAATTATAACGTTAAATATTGATTTTTTGAGGACAGCAAATATTGATAAAGAATTTAAAGAAATTTGTAAGAGAGCACATATAGTACTTCCAGATGGAATCGGAATTACTTTATTAATGAGATTAAAATATAAATTTAAAATTAAAAGAATTACCGGGAATGATATTTTAAAAATTATTTTAAATTTATCTAGTGCTAACAAATTGAAAATTGCATTTTTGGGCTCTTCTAAAACCACTCTGTTAAAAATAAAAAATAAAATTCAAGAAAATAAGCTAAAGGTAGAAATAACCAATCTTATTTCACCGCCTCTATATTTTGAGGAAGACGAAAATTTAAATAAAGAAGTCATCGAACAATTATCAAAATCTAGACCTGAGATTCTATTTGTTGCTTTAGGCTGCCCACGTCAAGAGAAATGGATTGATAAATATAAGGATGATATCGAATTTAAATTAGGAATAGGAATAGGAGCTGCACTAGATTTTTTTGCAGGGAGTAAAAAAAGAAGTCCGCTTGTTTTTCAAAGATTTGGAATGGAGTGGGTTTGGAGGTTAATATCAGAGCCTAAAAGACTATTCAGAAGATATGTGCTTAATGATATCCCTTATTTTATTAAAAAAGTAATTGAAATTAAAATAAATAGATGAGAATATTATTCTTAATAAAAGCAGACCAATTTGGCGGAGCGGAGAAACAATTATTAAGATATAATAAATCACTTTAATAATAAATTTGAGAAAATTGCCGTAGCTGCTTATAAAAGCATTATTAAAGAAAAATCAAAATACTAAAAGTGAATTATTTTGGATTGTTTAAGGGGAATTTCTTAAAAGAAATTATTTTAAATTATAAGATAATTCAAAATGCTGTCATAAATGAAAATGTAGATACAATTCATTATTTCCATCGGATATTCATTCCAATTATTTGGATAATAAAAATAAAATATCCCAATATTAAGATTATATATTCAGCCATAAGTTTATTTCAAGATTTAAGAGGATTTTTTATAACCGCCGATTATTATATATCTGTTTCAAATCCAGTCTATAATAATTTAATTAATTTTTATAGAAGAGATAAATCAAAAGTATATAAAATTACTCATGGTATTAATCTGCAAGAATATACTTTTGATAAAATAAAATATTTAACATTCCGGGGCAAAAATTAAAATTAGGTTATGCAGGAAGACTAGAGAAATCAAAGGGTATAAAGTATTTATTAGACTGAATGAAGAGAGGTAAAGGATTATGAAATAGAATTATTTATTCAGGGTAAGTGTCACAGAAAGATAGCCTAAAAACACTGGCTAATAAACTTAAGGTTGCTGATAAAGTTAATTTTATCGAATGGAATGATAATATGATTGGATCCTTTCAACAAATTGATGTACTTATATTACCAAGTATTAGACATGCCAAGGATTTGGTCTAATTTTATTGGAAGCGGTAGCATCTGGGAAAATTGTAATTGCCTCGGACATCGGCGGTATTTCTGAAATTATAAGACATAATATGAACGGCTTTTTGGTTAAACCAAAAAAAATAATTGAATTAAAGAAATATGTTCTTGATATTTATGATAAAAAAATTCAAATAAAGAAAGGATTAGAAAAGGGATTCAAATTCTTTAAAACAGTTTGAATTAAATCTGAAATTGATGGAATATGAGGATTTTTAACTAAAATATGAAATTTATATGAGAGTGAATTGCTTAATTAAAAACATCAATTGTTTGAAAATAATTTTGTACTTAAAAGTTATCATATACATTAGGGATCATTTTTTTGATATATTCAAATACTTCCTCAACTGTTAGATTCTGATGACAGGTAAGGTCTATCCTTAATACATCTCCATCCACAACCAAAACATTCTAAATCCGAATAAAGATAAACTTCATTTGAATTCTTATTATAAGGGAAGAAAATACCAAAAGATCCTCCACCAATAATACCTACTAATTGCTTCCGTAAGGCTTTAGCTATATGAGTAAATCCCGAATCGTTCCCGATGAAAAGAGAAGATATTTTAACAAATGATGCGCTTTCTCGAATATTGATAATCTACCCGCCATATTTATTACTCTGTTACTATTTATTGTTGTTAAACTTTCTAATTCTTTCGTTTGATTTTTATTTCCAATTAATACAACTATTAAATCGTTGTACTCCAAAATCTTCTCAATTAATTTTTTATAATTCGCCATACCCCAGTTTTTAATTGACAAATCTGTTAATGGTGCAATCGTTACAATAATTGGAATCTTATCTAAATCCAATATATTTAATATCAAGTTTCTTACTTTATTTTCAGTGACATTACTGATATAAACTCACGTTTTGAATATTGGAACTCTACCCGTTAAATATTCAATAGCAATTAGTTGTCTGTCAAATTCATTATTTGAATTTGTATTAATAATAATATCATAAAAAGAGTCCATCTTTTTTCCGAAAATTTTTTTAAGATATCTCCAATTAGAATTCAAACATATTATTTCTCTTGCACCACTCAACAATGCTATCTCATCATTAGTTATTCCTCTTGCTGCTGTCAAATTTACTGTTATATCAAAACCAATCTTTCTTATTTTTCTTAAAAAATTTATTCTATAATAAAAATTGAATTTATACTTTTTATAATTCCAATTAATTATTTGTACTGGGCCTAAGTAATTCTTGAATATTTCATTATAATTTTCGTTTATTAAGAAAAATATTTTTTGATTTTTATTAAAATTTGTAATATTCTCGAAAAGTACGCTTGATATTATGATATCACCTATTTGACCTGTGTTAATAAACAATATATTATTTTGGGAAATATTTTTATCCTTTAATAAATATTTGAAAAAAATAAATATTACAAAAGCAACAAAATTATTGAAATAAATTTGCCAGACTGGTTTATCATTCATAATGGATTAGCAATAAAATATGATCTGTCAATTAATGGTACATTCCCAAAATTGTAAAATTTTTGAACTTCTTTGGATAAGACTCTTCTCTGTTTTAATATAATATTTATTTTTTTTAGTAATTGCCAAATGGCTGAAAAATAAGCTTTATAAAATTGATGTTTAAAAGCAAATAATTGTTCTGTTACATATCCATTTAATTTGATATCTAATTAAATATCTTATATAAAAATTCTGCATTAAAAAAATTGAATAACTTATAAAATAATACTTATATCCTGTATTCTGATAAATATGGGTTTTCTATTTTATCTCCTCTTGCTAATAAACTTTGATTGTGATTTACTTTAGTATCAGGAAGATATTTTATACCATAATCTGCGTCATAACATCTTGCACTATAATCTAATTCGTGATAATAAATGAAATATAAATCGTTGTAAGGTCCTATCTGTAATAATTAATTCTTTTTTAATTAACGCACCACATCCAACAAAAAATCTTGGGGTAATATTAAAACCATCAAAGTCTCTGATTTATTTAATCTTTTATTGAAAATATTATATGCAACTATGCCCAGATTATTCGAATCTATAAAGCATTTTAATCCGTTTGTAATTGTATTAGTATCCGGTAGCTATCATCATCCAACACCAAAACATACACCCCTTTTGCAGCTTTGAAACCTTCATTCCATCCGGCAATTCCAATATTCTCTTCAAGCTGGATTAGTTGGACATCAGGAAATTCATTCTTAACCATTTCGGAACTGCCATCACTAGATGCATTATCTACGACTATAATCTCAATATTTTTATAATCCTGTTCAAAAACTTTTGTTAAAGTATTTCGTAATTCTTCTCTTCGATTGAATGACAGAATATTTACGGTTACCAGAGGATTTTCATTCATAATAATTCATTCTCAAATATCTTCAATGTATTCGCCACAACCTGATCCATATTATAATATTGGTATTCAGCTAAGCGACCGCAGAAAATTGTATTTTTCAACTTTTGTGCATCGTTCTTATAAAGTAAATATTGTTGCCTGTTATTTTCATTTGGTATCGGATAAAATGGTTCGCCTTCCTGTTGTGGATATTCAAATGAAACTGTTGTAGTTTCTGAGTTTTGCTGACTAAGTAATTTATGCTCAATAACTCGTGTAAACTCAACTGAATCATCAACATAATTTATTTGAGCCGTTTCCTGATAGTTGTCCTGTTTCAAATTCTTAAACTCAAACCTTATGGATCTGTATGGAAGTTTTCCAAACTGATAATCAAAAAAATAATCAATTGGTCCTGTGTAAATCATCTTATCAAATTTAATTGTATCAACAATGCTTTTATAATCTGTATTTAAAATTACTTCTATGTTTTTATGATTCAACATCTTTTCAAACATTCTTGTGTAACCATCTTTGGGCATAAACTGATACTTATCTGTAAAGTATCTGCAATCATCATTTGTTCTAACCGGAATTCTTCCGCATACAGACGGCGATAATTCTTCTGGCTCAAGATTCCATTGTTTTTTTGTGTAGTGTTTAAAGAACTTCTCAAATAAATCTTTTCCAACCTGATTAACAATAATATCTTCTGAATTCATTATTGGATGCCTGTGCTCTTTAACCTTCTCAAAATAATTTTTTACTTCTTCCTCTGTTTTCAGATTTAGATTATATAATTGATTTATTGTTAATCTGTTTATTGGAATTGGATATAATTTTCATTAAATTTTGCTAAAACTTTATGTTCATACGGAATCCATTTAGTAAACTGTGAAAGATAATCAAATACTTCTTTACTGTTTGTATGAAAAATATGTGGTCCATAACGATGAACTAAAATTCCGTGCTCGTCATATTCATCATATGCATTACCTCCAATGTGATTTCTTTTCTCGACCAATAATACTTTTTTGTTAAGCTGAGAAGCTAATCTTTCAGCCATTACTGATCCTGCAAATCCGGCACCAACAATTAAGTAATCGTATTTCATCTTATAACAGCTTTACTTGTTTCTTGTATAAAAATAAAATCATACTAATAGTTACAAATATTTCTGTTACTAGAACTGCAATGGAGGTGCCGATTGCCTGATAAAAAGGTACAAGCAAAAAGGCTATCGATAGATTGATTATTGCAGCCAACGCAACTATAAGAAAAAAATGTCTGTCGAAACCCAAAGGCAGCATTGTTTGAATTCCATAGATATTACTTATATAAATTATAAATGGAAGCCAGCAAATAATTCTTAAGATCAATACTGATTCCATATAATTATCGCCCAAAATTAGATAAACAATTTGTTCGGCAAAAATGAAAATTAATACTGAAATTACTATTCCGGTTAGTGCTTGAAATTTTAGCAATTTTTTATTGAACAATAATAATTTCTCTTTTGATTCCTTCAACAAATAATTTACAAATGGGAAAACACTTTGAGAAACTGGAGAAAAAAAACTTTGAAAAAATATCCTGATCTTATCCGCAGCAGAAAAATATCCGACGACTTCATTATTAGTTAACAAACCCAGTATGAATGTATTGCTATTTGTATAAAGATTTATAGCAATAGTTGATTTAAATATCTCAAGTCCATCACTTAATTGAGTTTTAATACTAGTGAATGATGGTGAAATCCATTTTAGTTTGATTATACGAATGGCAAAGAGCAATCCGATAATTCCAATGCTTAATTGTACTCCGGAAAGAATTAAAGCATAAAGTAAAAAATCATCTGTACTTGTAATAATTGTAAATATTAAAATCGTACCAATGATCTTTGGTACAAGATGAATTAAAGGAATATATTTCATTTTTTCCAATCCCTGTAATAACCAGAATGGAAAAAGAATTGTCGAGATTACCAATCCAAATGAGATTAAGTAGAGCAGATATTCATTTCTGAATATTTCAAAGCTTAAAATTGCAATTATCAAAATGGAGAAAGAAATGATTCCTAATAAAATTTTTGAGAAAATAACAGAAATAAATATTTTATTTATTTCATTTTGATCATCCCGATTAACTGAAATCTGTCTGGTTGCAGAAAGATTAAACCCATAATCACTGATTGTAATGAAATACCCAACGAACGCCGCTGCAAAATTTACCAAACCAAATTTTTCCGGTCCTAATACTCGAACGACATAAGGAAGAGTTATAAGTGGGAATAAATAATTGAAAAACTGAAGTGCTGATAGTGAAAAGAAATTCTGAATTAGAGTTTTATAACTCCCTGGTATTTTAAAGAATTTCTTCAAGTAGAATACATTATGATTTTTTTAACCACAATTCCGGATTAACTTTTTCCCGTGCATTCCATATTTCAAAATGAAGAATTGTACCTTCAATTCCCTCACTTACTCTTGCTATAACCGTGCCCGTTCTGACTCTATCACCTTCATTCACAAATATTTCGGATAAATGACTATATACCGTACGGAAATTTCCTTTGTGAGAAATTATGATTACACTGCCGTAACCGGGTATCCATTCAACAGCGGATACAACTCCTTCAACAACGGTGTATACGTTTAAATCACCGGCTGTTTTAATATCAATACCGTTGCTCAATGTAATGGTTCTAAGCGCAGGATTTGTTGACTCACCGAATTTACCGACAATTCTTCCCCTTCTTACGGGCCAGTTTAATTTACCTCTTAACTCAGCAAATGATTTGAATGAGGCAGTATTTAAATCCAAATTATATTCCGGAAATGTTTCAGATTTTATGTTAGGATTAGTACTTGCAATCAAACGATCTTTCTGCTGCTTCTCTTCAAGTTCTCTTTGCTTACGTTCTGCCTCCTCAACAAGTTTTACAATCAGGTTTGCAATTTGCTTTTCAGCGTTTCTTTTGTCTTTTAATTTTTTATTAAGTGCGGCTTTATCTTTTTTAACTCTGTTAAGAACTTTTTTCTGATCAGCTAATTTTGCTTTAAGAGTTTTTTCTTCAATGCTTTTTTCCTCTGTGAGCTTTCTCTTTTCTGCTCTTTCAATTTCTAGTTGTTTCTTTGCAGCAAATAGTTCTTCCTTGTTTTCATTGAACTTAACGAGATCATTCTTGCGTTGACGTGAGAATTCTTTAAGATATTTATACCGTAAAATTGCCTGGTTAAATGATTCCGAGTTAAGAAGACTTTCCCACTCATTTACTTTACCGCCTTTATATATTGCAACAACGTATTTTTCATAATTTTTCTTAAGCTTTTCAATTTCATTTTCGATAGAAGAAATTTTTTGTTCACTAAGTTGAATTTCGTCTGCTTTTTGCTCTTCTTCTTTTTTCAGATTCAGCACAACTTTATTAATTAAAAAATTCTGCCTGTTCAGTTTATCATAAGTCTGGAGCGATTGTTTTTCCTTTGTTGTACTTTTTTTTAGTTCAGACTCAATGGTTTGAATTTCATTTTTAAGTTTCTCTAATTCAACACGCTTGGAGTTGATTTGTTTTTCTTGTGCAATACCAGAAATTGACAAAAATACAATTAGAAGAGAAAGCAATATTTTAAATCTGTTTACCATTTAATTATAGTTGCGTCTTCAGGTAAAGAAAAATCAATATTAATGCTGTTTCTATTGGCTGTAATTTTTTTATACTCAATATTTATTTGTTGGTTCTGCTTCCTGTTGGAAACTTCTATACGAAATGGTACGGCCACATTCTCAATCAGTTCAAACTTTGAATATTTTCCTTCTATACTAACTTCGCCGTCTAATGTGGATAATTCAAAATCCGTAATTCCAAGCTGACGAACATCAACCTTATATTTTTTTATTATTTGCCTGTCCAAATCGTAATATGTGAGAATATATTTATCATATTCAACTTCATAAACATCAGGCGTCTTATAAAGATTTTCAGTAAGATTAACGGAGCCCACAAATGCATCCATAATATCGCTGAAGTTTAAATCAATTCTGAAAATGTTCTGAAGTGCTTCACTATCAGTTTGACCGGTATAAGCCGTATTCTGAAGAGCATCATAAAAAATAAATTCCTTACTTGAAACAACAGCATCAGCCAATTCGATACCGAAGGGACCTAGAACAGTAAGCTGTAATGAATCCGGTTTTTGTAAGATCACTCTGAATGTGGCACTATTATCAAGCTGAGGAGTTTTTACAGAAAGAGTTCCGATTCCTTCAATATTTTTTATTTTTCTTCGATTAACTTCAAGTCTGTTTATCAATCTTTCAGATGGAAGCAGTTCAATATCTTCTGTTGGCTGTGAAGGTACGCATCCATAAAATGAAGTTAAAAAAATTATTAATGATAACGCCAGAATAGACTAAATATTTTTTCAAAGTTCTCCCTTTTCTATTTTTATCTGAATTTCTGTTCTCGATGGCTCAAGTTCGACTGCTTTTTTCCACAGTTCTTTTGCCCGTACAATATTACCTAATTTATACTCTATATCACCAAGATGGTCTAACATAACAACACTTTCACCTCCGACTTCAATTGCTTTTTCAAGATATATTTTTGCAAGACCGTATTCTTCAAGCTTAAAATAAACCCAGCCGATAGTATCGAGGTACGATGAATTTAATGAATCTGCAGCTATTGAAATCTTAACCATCTCTAATGCCCGCTCAAGCTGTTCACCTCTTACAGCAAGAGCATAAGAGTAATTATTATTTATTAATGCATTTTGTGGATCAAGTTCCAATCCTCTTTCATATGTACTATCACTCTCAGCATACATTTGAATTGAATTATAAATAAGTCCAAGTGTCCCGATAAGATTTACATCATTCGGATCTATTTGTAATGCTCGTTTGATAAATAAGTAATTGCTTCTTCATTTTTCTTTAACTGGCTGAGTGTATAACTATAAGCAGACAGTGCATTTAAATCAGAAGGATTAAGATCAACGGCTTTTTTAAGATAAACCTCTCCTTGTTCCTGACTATTTAGCTGTGTTAAAGAAAGTCCAAGTATAAAGTTCACTGCAAAATCCTGAGGAAAAGATTCCACAGCTTCATACATTATTTTTGATGCTTCATCATATTTCCTGTTATCGTATAAAAGTCCGCCAAGTCTTATCCACGCTTGAACATTCCAGTTAGCATTTTCCGTAACGAATTTAAAATTTTCTATAGCTAAAGAATCCTTACCTTCACTAAATGCAATTGCACCAAGATACATTTTCACCTGCCAGTTAAGTGTGTCTTTATCAATTCTTTCAAAAAGATTTTTTGCGATTGGGAGAAGTGACGAATCGGACATCGATTTCTCGTAATAAGATGCCGCTATATTTATTTTGGCGTCAAGATTAACACTATCATTTTCAATTATAAAGTTAAATTCTTTTGAAGCTGCTTCCCAATCTTCTTTTGCAATAAGAGCAAGAGCCTTCTTTTCTCTTACTAAAATATCGTTAGGAGTTATTTCCAGGAGATCATTTGTAATTTGAATTGCTTCATCATATTTACCGGCTCGTTGATTTAAGTCAATCAACAAAATTTTTATTTGGTTATTCGAAGGATCAATTTCAAGTAAACGCTTTATTGCATCCAAGGCAAGATCTGTATCTCCTGTTTTTTCATATAACTCAGCTATGCGAACAAGCAAGTTCCAATCAGGACCAACTAACTCAATTAATTTTTCATAAACAGAAATCGCTTCCAATGGTTTTGATATTTCATACAATCTGGCGAGTTTGTAATACAGGTTTACATTATTCGGTTCAAGAACCATAGCTTTTTCAAGTACAGTAAGAGCAGAGTCATGTATTTCTTGCCGCAGAATATACATCAACCATTAAATCATAATATTCAATTTTGGTTGAATCAAGTTCAACTGCCTTCTTAATACTATTCAGCGATTGAATAAGTTTGTTTGTTAAGAAGTAATTTTTTGAAAGTGAATAGTAAATTCCTGCAGTCGTATCATATTGCAAGGCTTTCTCAAATTCGCTTACAGCAGCATTATAGTTGTTTTGAGCTTCGAGAACTGTTCCGTTTACAAAATGGTCTAAAGCTTTTTTCTTTCTTTGATTTTCAGAGATTGATAAAGCAACAGATGTATTTTTTGGTTGGATAACCGTATCACTTCCGCCGCAAGCTATAATTATTGGAAGCAGAACAGATACCATTAACAGGTTTGTAATAATTAGTCTTTTCATTAAAGAAAATATATTATTAGCGCTGAGGAATAACAAGGTATTTTATAAATTATAGGAGCCGGTTTCTTTCTTTATATTTACGGTATTGATTAACAGCCTTTACTTACAAAGATAAAGGAATTATAAAGTTTTATAATAAAAGTTAAAATTTTACATGATTAACACATTTGATTTAGCCATATCATTTGTTTGGGAATTCGATAAAGATTTTGTTGATCTCATTGAAAAAACACTTCAATCTTACGGACTTTCAACCTTTGTAATTACAGAAAATAATATTCTTCGAAATAACAGATCTGGTAAAACGTAAAAGACTTTGGTTTAGATCTTATCTTGACAGAGCATCCGATGTTGATGATGATTTCACCGAACTTGCAAAAATATTAACTCGAAGAAATTGCAGAATATTTAATCCTTACAAAAATGTTGAACATGCTATCGATAAAGCAACAATGCACCTTGAATTTATATCTGCAGGAATAAATGTTCCTTACTCAATAATAATTCCTCCGCTTAAAGAAAAGGAGGAATTAATCATATCTGTTGATGATCTTGCAATATTAGGAAGACCATTTATTATTAAACCATGCATCACAACGGGCGGCGGAATAGGTGTTGTTACCGGCGCTGAAACACTAAAAGAAGTTCTTTTGGAAAGACGAACTAATAAATCGGATAAATATCTTATACAACAAAAAATAATTCCAGGCGATCTTGAAGGTAAACGTGCCTGGTTCCGTAGCTTTTGGGCTTTCGGCAAGCCAATTTGTGTGTGGTGGGATGATCAGACTCATATTTATGAAATTCTTACCGCTGAACAAATTAAAAAATTCGGATTAAGAAAACTGAATCAAATTACAAAAACAATTGTACAACTTACTCACTTAGATTTTTTTTCTACCGAAATTGTTTTAACACCGGAGAAAAAATTTGTAGTGATTGATTATGTTAATGATCAATGCGATATGAGATTAAAATCTGTTCATAAGGATGGTGTTCCTGACCAAATTGTTAATCAGATAATCCATCTTTTAAGACTTGATGTACAGAAACTTAAAAAACAGAAAATAAATCATTTATCTTATGAATAGGAGAAAAAATATTTTAATTATTCTGATTTCAGTTTCAATATTTATTCTGATCTTCTTTTCGATGTATGTTTTTAATGTTTATGGAGACGTCATTAAAAAACATCCTGAGAATTTATTTGCCGATCACTCTTCAACAATAAAAATTGAAGTTATTCCGGTTAACGCTTTTGGATGGAAAATTCCTTTCAGATATTCAACTGCAGAATTTATTTTTTTGGAAGGCGAAAGTTTAATTGAAATAGTTGAACTAGATCAAAAAAATGGATTTATCATTCTTCGTTCTAAAGGCACTTCTGGCAAGGTAGAAATTTCTATTAAATCTCAATTCTCACTATTCCCTAACCTGATAAGGTTTGAAATCTTAGCTTTAACTGGATAAGGCTAAATTATTATAGTGCAATAAATTAAAATATTTTTTATTTTGAATATGAAAAAATAAAACTCCGAGGAATTATGCGAACTTTATTAATAATTACCGCAGCTTTCATATTACAGGTCAGCCCAATTTTTGCTCAAGGGTCTGCTGGTACATCTGCAAAATATGAATACAGATATTTAATTGATATGCCAACTGCAGGAATTCTTGACAAAGGAAATGTAGGCATAACGACAGATATTCTGCCTTTAGGAGTATTAGTGGCAAAAATAGAAGTCGGCGTGTTCGATAATGTAAGTTTTGGAATTTCTTATGGTGGAACAAATATTATTGGAATTGGATCTCCTGAATGGTATAAGTGGCCAGGTGTCAACTTTCGGGTAAGGTTAATTAATGAAACAACTTTAATTCCTGCAATTGCTCTTGGATTTGATTCACAAGGTAAAGGTGAATACTTCGATGAGTTTGGAAGATATGCGATTAAGTCACCCGGATTTTTTGCCGCATCAAGCAAGAATTTTGAGTTGCTGGGTTACTTAAGTTTTCATGGAGTAATTAATTATTCTATTGAAAACAAAGATGGTGATGGTTTTATAAATCTTATTGTTGGTGTTGAAAAAACATTAGGTCCAAATTTTTCCGTTCTTGGAGAATATGACCTTGGGTTTAACGATAATTCATCCGATCTTTTTGGTAAAGGAACAGGTTATTTAAATGTTGCTGTAAAATGGGGTGTGGGAAATGGGTTTACCATTGGATTGGAATTAAGAGATATTTTAACGAATAAACAATGGAATCCATCTGCTGCTGATAGAGGATTAACAATGGAGTTCATTCAAAGTATATTTTAATTTTTCTTTGTGTACATTTGAATAGACACTAAAGTTTAAATTATTATACAAAAAAAAGGGTTTTTATCTCTATTCTTCCACTTTCTGATATGTTTTTCCGACTTTAATTAGGCTTGATTTTTGACCATTTTTAAGCAGTTAAAAAAAGGATGGATGAGATGAAAAAAATATTAACCCTCTCGATGATAATTTTTCCTGCTTTGTTTCTTTTAACAGGATGCTATACAAAAGTCGTTACTAATGAATGGAGCGGCTATAGCGATGAACCATATTATGAAGATTATGTAGAAAATGATACTTCAGAATATTACGAAGAAAGCAGTGAGTATTACGACGATTATGAAGATACTGAATCGTACACTGAAAATGATGAATATGAATATAACAATGACAATTATAATTACGATTATCCAACGTACCGCAAATATTACTGGAACTATTATCCTTCTGTTACAATAGGATTGAACTACGGATACAGTTGGTATTATTATGATCCTTTCTATTGGGATTATTACTGCTACTACCCTGTCTGGTATTACAGACCTATTCTTTTTTACCCTGTTTATTACTATCCGGTTTATTATTCCGGTTGGTATTATCCGTACTATGGTTCCTGGAATTATACCACTTATAAATACAGAACTAATGATATTTACGCTGTCAGAAATAATTCGGGTTTAAGAAATAGTGGTCTTAGAGATAGAGATCCTCTGGTTACCAGAGACCGATCCGCATCCGATCTTTTACGCAGTGAGCTTAAACAAAGAGAAAGAACTTCTTTAGCAAATATTGATCGTAATGTAACCGAAAAAAGAACAGATGTTTTACGAGATAGAAATATACTCGATACCAGAACAAGCACAAGAACTAGTGAGAGAACCAAAACTCTCGATAGCAGAAAAGATCAGGGAAGGAAAAATGTTCAGACTGATAGAGACAAACAAAAAAGAGTTACTACAGATCGAAAAGTTAGAAAAGATCCCAGAGATCAACAGCGTGAAGAAAATGTTAAAGGACGAAGGGAAAGCAAAGAAAATAAAAATCCTGTAATTAGAAGAAATGAAAATACTAAGAGAAACAGTGATGTAAATACTAGGAAAGAGAATAATAATCCACCGAGAATTGAAAGAAGACCAAATACGGATTCTAATCGAAAACCAAATGTTAATACTCCACCTCGAGGAAATAATCAACCTAACAGAACTGTAAGCCCTCCAAGCAGCAATAGACCAAGCAGTCCGCCACGCTCTTCTCCCCCGCCATCAAGAAATAGTGGTGGAAGTGGCAGCAGTGGATCTCGTGACAGAGACTCCAGGACAAGGTAGGTAAATAATGAAAACATTATTAAAAATATTGGTGATTACTTTTGTTCTTTTTGGTTTAGAAGGTTGTTATACAATACTCTGGACACCAGATAAAAAAATAACTGAAGATTACATTTCGATATCTCATTATTACGGTTACGAAACTGATTTTTATGATATCCCCTGGTGGTATTACTGTTCCTATAATTGTTGACTATCCATATAATCCAACTTCAGGTAATGTTTCTATAACAAAGGATAGAGATAATTCAAGAGACGGTGATACAAAAGATATTAGAAATAATGACGGTGGAAGAAATACAGGCGGAAGAATCCCCGAAATCTTAAATACACCACCGCCTACAATAAGTACCGGTGATTCTAATAATACATCTACAAGTTCTAACAGTAATACCGGAAGCTCCGGAAGTGTATCCAGAACGGAATCATCAAGCAGCAGTTCATCTGGTTCAAGTAATACCAGAAGTTCGGATACCAGGAACGATTCAGGAAGTAGAAATTCAGGAAATGAGAGAAAATAATGAAAGCTATAAAATTTTCTTTAGTAATTATTTTACTATCTATTACATCATCATTCGCTCAAAATTATAATGATGCATTACGATTAGGTCTTCCAGGCTTAGGTTCAAATGCACGTGCCTTAGGAATGGGTAATAGTTTTATTGCGATAAGCGATGATGCATCGGCGGCTTTTTTTAATCCTGCCGGATTTGGTTTGATGAAAAAAATGGAATTCTCCGGTGGTCTTGGATTTTCATCATTCAATAACGATGTTACTTTATTTAACAATACTATTGATGATAATTCAAACAGCACAAATTTGGACAGGATAAGTTTTGCTTTCCCTTTCCCGACAATAAGAGGAAGTTTAGTCTTTGGATTATCATATCACAAAACCAAAGACTTTAACAGCACTGTAAAATTTGACGGTTTCAATTCAGAAGATCATTCAAGAATTCAATTCCTAAATGATAGAACATATATTCCTTATGATCTCTATCTGACTGATGAGGAATTTAACACCCCAATTAACGGTTTGCTAAATCAAAGTGGAAACATTCTTAATAGCGGTTCAATCAACAACTGGACTCTCTCAGGAGCAATTGAAGTTCATAAAAACTTATTTGTCGGAGCTAACCTTAATATTGTTTCCGGCGGATTCAAATCCGATTATGATTATTATGAAGATGATACAAGAAATATTTACCAGGGAGAAACTGTTACTGGAGAATCATTTACTACTGATTTCAGAACTTTTTATCTCAATCAATTAATTGATTGGGATTTATCCGGTTGGAATGCAAAAATTGGATTTTTGTATCAGGTTGAAAATATTGCTCGCATTGGGGCAACAATTCAATTTCCAAAATATTATACAATCAAAGAAGATTTTAATGTTAGCGGAAGCAGCGAGTTTGCAAATTGGATAGTCGATCTCAATTCAGAAGATTATAGTGATAAAGTTCAATACGATATTATAACCCCATTTGAAATTGGTGCAGGCTTTTCATTTAACTTTCGCGGTTTGATTTTTAGTGCAGAAGCAACTATGATTGATTATTCTCAAATGGAATTTGATAATGCTGAAGGAATATCTCCTGAAGACATTTCTGTTATGAACAAAGATATTAAAGATTTACTTGCTACAGTATTCAATTACAACTTAGGTCTGGAATACAACGTACCACAGACAAGTTTGCGTTTAAGAGGCGGATATTTTACTCAGCCATCTGCTTTTGATGGTGATCCTTCCGATTATGATAGAAAATATCTCACTGCTGGTATTGGTTACATTATTGACGGAACTATTGGTATTGATTTAGGCTATGCTTATGGCTGGTGGAAAGACTTTGGAGATAATTACGGATCGAATTTATCCCGGACTTCCCAGGATATAAAAGTTAATAATTTTATGCTTACCACTACATATCGATTTTAATCATCTCACTCAATTTGATTAAGCAATCAAAGCGTCATATTTTCGTTATGACGCTTTTTTATTTTTATACCGGAGTTTATCATTCAAGGCTTAGTTAACAGAACTGAAAGCAAGGATTATTACGTATTTTCGCCTGAAGATCATTCAACTATAAGATGTTCACTTAAGGGAAAATTCAAAAAGGATTTTAATCTTAAGAAAGATAAATTATATGCGACAGACGTAGCAGTTGTGGGTGATTTTGTTGAATATGATCTGAATAAAGACGGAAGCGGTGTTATAAAAAAAATATTGAAGCGTAAAAATTATCTTTCACGTAAAGCTCCTAAGATCCGTGGATCAAGTTATCGCGGTGAAAGACTTGAACAGGTTATTGCGGCGAATATTGATAATGTTTTTGTTATTGCAAGTATTAAGGAACCGGAATTTAATTATAAATCTGTTGACCGCTTTCTTGTTGCTTGCGAAAGTTCTCATCTCAACACACACATTGTAATCAATAAGGCAGATTTGATTGAAGACGATAATTACACTTTCTGGAAAGAGCTTTACACGTCTATTGGATATGATGTAATTCTTTCAAGTGTTATTACTGGTGAAGGAATTAATGCGATTGATGAACTTATCAAAGGAAAGAAAAATTTATTTTGGGGACATTCAGGCGTGGGAAAATCTTCTATACTAAATAAACTTTTTCCTGAATTGAAATTAAAGGTAGGCGAAATTAGTACATACTCTCAAAAGGGAATCCATACCACTGTTACAAGCCCTATGTTTTATGTTGGTAACGATACTTACATCATCGATACTCCCGGTGTAAGGGAAATTGATCCTTATGGTATAAGGAAAGAAAATCTTTCTTATTACTTTAAAGAGTTCAATAAATATCATAAATGAATGCAGGTTTAATACTTGCACACATCACCATGAACCTGAGTGTGCAGTGATAAAAGCCGTTGAAGAAAGGAAAAATTACGATGGAAAGATATGACAGTTATTTAAGGATATTGGATTCAATAGAAGAAGATTTGAATTTTTAGATATGATTATTGCCGATAAAATTAATATTGATAATGAAAATTTTAATGAAGTTTGTTGATTCATTAGACTATAATCAATCTAGTGAACCTTCAATTATTAGTTATGTATCCAAAGAAGATGAAATAAATCTTTATTCTGCAATAAAATTATTTGAGAAAAATCAGGATAACCTATTTTACTATTCTATTCCCGAACAGAATTTCTATATTCTCACTTCCGGCGAGTCATTTAGTCATTCTTTTAAAAACACTAATGAACTGAAACAATTCTATAATAATTTTTCCCTCATAAAAAATAATCTACACCACAATTTTGAAACAACAGGTTATTATCCTCCTATATTTTTCTTTGCCGCAAAGTTTCCCTCAGATAAAACATCAGAGGAATGGAAGGATTTTGAACCAGTAAAACTTTTTATTCCGGAGTTGATCCTTATTAAATATGGAGAACAAGCTTATTCTGTAATTAATATCAATTCCAATTCAGTTAATGATAAAATTTCTTTAATAAAAAAGTTTAATTCGATAAATGAACGAATAAAAAGAAATAAGTCTCTCATTTCAAAGTAAATCAATAAAAACATATATAAAATCTTCAAAGAGTGAAGTGTTTTCTGATTGGCAGAATAAAGTTAATAAGGTACTTAAAAAAATAGATGATAAAGAATTTGCTAAAGTCGTATTATCCAGGAAAACTGAATTTAATCTTATTGATAATTTTGAGTATGGCAGATTTAGCTTTTAAATTGGATAAAAAGTATCCTGAATGTTATAATTTCATTTATAAAGTAAAAAAATCCATATTCTTTGGTGCATCGCCGGAAAAATTACTTGTGATAAAAAATAGTGAACTTCATACTGAAGCACTTGCCGGTTCTATAGAAAGAGGAAATAGTGATAAAGAGGACAAGCACTTTGAATCAATTCTTGTTGAGAGTTCTAAGGATATAGATGAACATGTTTTTGTTATAGATCATCTTAAATATATTCTTAATAAATATTGCAGTAATGTTAAGATTGACACATCACCTTCATTAAAAAAATTATCAAATATTCAACATTTATATACTGGACTTAAAGGAAACATAAAAAGCGGCTCAAAAATCTTTTCAATATTAGATGATATTTTTCCAACTCCTGCAGTCGGTGGTTATCCTACAAAACAGACAATCAATGTTATTGATGAAGTTGAAGATTTTGACAGAGGTATGTTTTCAGGTTTTTTAGGATGGATGAATCTTAAAGAGGATTCTGAGTTAATAGTATCTATAAGATCCGCTTTAATAAATCAAAATAAATTATATGTGTATGCAGGATGTGGCATAGTTTCCGGTTCTGATCCTGAAAAAGAATTTAAAGAGACACAATTAAAAGCTGAAGCAATTATTTCTTTATTCAACAATGAAAATAAAAGTTAACAAAAATTTTATCTGGGCTGAAAAGTTCGTTAATCAGCTTGCTGAATCAGGACTTAAGCATGTTTGTATTTCTCCCGGTTCAAGAAGCACGCCGCTTACTTCAGCATTTGCAAACAATAAACAAATAAGAAAGCATGTATTTGTTGATGAAAGACAATCCGGTTTCTTTGCTTTAGGTTTAGCAAAACAAACCTGTCTTCCAGTGGCAGTAGTAACAACATCGGGAACAGCGGCAGTTGAACTTTATCCGGCTATCACAGAAGCTTATCAAAATCGTGTGCCAATGATTGTCTGTACTGCTGATCGCCCTGAAGATTTAAGAAATACTGGGGCAAATCAGACTATAAATCAGGATAATCTATATAAAAATCATATAAGATTTTTTTACGATGCAGGATTACCCAATCTAAGTAAAAAATCAATTGAGAAATTTTTAAAGAAAACAAATGAAGCATTCCGGATTGCTTTGATTACCGATCGCGGTCCGGTTCATATCAATTTTCCTTTTGAAAAACCGCTTGAACCTCATTTACATACGGACGAACTAACTGAATCAAAGCTGAGTGAGATTGATGAGATCTCTGCTGCTCAATTGTTTCATTGCTCTAAAATTTTATTTAAGGAAAAAGAGTTAAACGAAGTTTATGATGCAATCAGACTGTCTTCTAACGGTTTAATTATAGTTGGTCCGACAAATTTTAATAAGCTGCTAAAAAATAAAATTAAATTATTATCCGGCTTAACTGGATTTCCAATTCTTGCCGATGGTGCTTCAAATTTCCGAACCGGAGTTAAAGAAAATGATTTAATCATTACAAACTATGATGCATTTTTGCGGTCGAATGAATTTGTAAAAAAAGTTCAACCGGATTTGATCCTGCAATTTGGAAGAACTCCAACTTCTGCATCATTGGAAAATTATCTTTCAAAAATCAAAACTTCGAGATTTATAATTAATGAATTCGGTGATTGTTATGATCCTTCGCGTAATGCAACTAAATTAATTAAAGCAGATGTTTACACATTTACTGATAAACTGATAAAAAATATTGGAACTTCAAGGAAAAAGAATATTTCTAACTGGATAAAATTTTTGCTCAAGCTTGATGATCTGTGTGAATGGCTTAAAGTTGAATACATTAACAATTCCCATTTGATTGATGAGCCTAACATCATCTCTCATATTTCAAGAAACATTCCTGATAAATCAGTCTTATTTGTTTCAAACAGCACACCGATACGTGATCTGGATTTCTTTTTACAAAAGACAAATAAGAATTTCACTGTTCATCAAAATCGTGGTGCAAGTGGTATCGACGGAATTATTTCAACAGCTTTAGGCATTGCTGAAGCGACAAAAGAACGCACCTTTCTGTTAACCGGTGATCTGGCTTTTTACTATGACTTAACAGCTTTACATATTGCTAAAGCGAAAAATATTAATCTTACTATTATCTTAATCAATAACGATGGCGGCGGATTATTTAACTCCCTTCCTATTGCAGACCAGAAAGATGAATTGAAAAAATATTTTCTTGCATCCACTAAAATGAATTTTGAAAATATTATTAATGCGATGAATATTGATTACAAAATTGTTAAAACTTCGACTCAGTTGAATCTTGCCCTTAATAGACGCTCAGATATTCCTTTAGTAATTGAAGTTAAAACAAATGCCCGGGAATCACTTAAGAAAAGAAGAGATTTTTGGCATAATCTGGTTGAAGAAGTCGATGAATGGTTAAAAGGTTCTGAAAATGTTTATTGAATTTGAGTCGATAAGAATAAATTATGAATTTTTGCGTCCTGAAATAAAAAATAATTTTACCTGTTTCTTCTTCACGGATTTACCGGTTCGCTCGAAGATTGGCTTACATTTGAAAAATATTTTCCGGTAAATTTTAATCTTGTTGGAATTGATTTAATCGGACACGGCAAAAGTGATTCACCATCAAATCTGAATTACTATACAATCGAATCAATTGTCCGTCAAATAAAAAAAGTTAAAGAGCATGTAACAGGCAAAAAAATTTTCCTGCTTGGTTATTCGATGGGAGGAAGAGCCGCCTTAAACTACTCATTAAGTTTACCATATGATCTGGAAGGATTAATTCTTGAAAGTGCTTCAGCGGGAATAAATAATTCTTCCCTTAAGTTTGAAAGGGAAAGAACTGATAAAAACCTGGCAGAATATATTTTATCAAATCCGATAGAAAGTTTTGTGGATGATTGGATGAACAAAGAAATATTTCAAACTCAAAGAAATCTTTCCGAAAAAGTTTTAGAAGAAATAAGAAATCGAAAATTACAAAGTAATAGAACTGGTTTGGCGAATTCTTTACTTGGATTTGGAACAGGAGTTATGGAACCTTTATTTGCTAGACTTTCCGAAATCCGAATGCCTGTTCAGCTTATCTGCGGTGAGTTAGATAAAAAATTTGTTGATATAAATTCCCACATGAAAAGATTGATACCCGTCTCAAAACTCTCAATTATTCAAAATTCCGGGCATAATGTTCACCTCGAAGAAACTAAGAAATATGCTGATATTGTTTATAGTTTTGTTAATCCGTTCTAACTTTCTTTAATTTTCAATATTTTTGAACACATAATAAAAATAGGAATAATTATGCCTTTCCAATGGATAAAAGTAAAAGAGTATAAAGACATCATTTACGAAAAACTTGATGGTGAAGGGATTGCTAAGGTAACAATCAATCGTCCGGAAGTACGCAATGCATTTCGTCCTGAAACAGTTAAAGAAATGATTGAGGCTTTTGTAGACGCACGAGAAGATCAAGAAATTGGTGTTATTTTATTAACCGGTCAAGGTCCAGCCAAAGATGGAACATATGCATTCTGTTCTGGGGGCGATCAAAGAATTCGCGGCGATAAAGGTTATGTCGGAAAAGATGATGGCGTTCCAAGATTAAATGTTTTAGATCTTCAAAAAATTATTAGAAGCATTCCAAAACCTGTTGTTGCATTAGTTGCGGGTTATGCAATTGGCGGTGGACATGTTCTTCATGTTATTTGCGATTTAACCATAGCAGCAGATAATGCTATATTCGGACAAACAGGTCCAAAGGTCGGCAGCTTTGATGGCGGCTTCGGTTCAAGCTATCTTGCAAGAATTGTCGGGCAGAAAAAAGCCCGTGAGATATGGTATCTCTGCAAACAATACAATGCACAGGAAGCCGAAGCAATGGGATTGGTTAACAAAGTCGTTCCTGTTGATCAACTTGAGACAGAAGGTGTTGAATGGGCAAGACAAATGCTTCAGCACAGTCCTATGGCTTTACGTGTGTTAAAATCTGCATTCAATGCAGAACTTGATGGACAGCAAGGAATTCAGGAGTTAGCCGGTAACGCTACTCTTCTTTACTATATGAGTGAGGAAGCTCAGGAGGGTAAAAATGCTTATCTGAAAAAACGTAAACCGGATTTCAAAAAATTTCCTAAGTTACCTTAGTTCATCTCCTTGTAAGGAGAGGGAAACAGGGTGACGTTATATAATATATAGAATATTTTGTGACCTACATTGAATAATACAAAAATAAATATTTCAAAAGCCCAAGCCTGGTTTCTTGCAGCAAGACATAAAACTCTGCTCGCTGCAGTGGTTCCGGTTATAGTTGGTTCATCCCTCGCAATTTATTCAGAAAAGTTTTTTCCGCTGTATTCTTTAATTGCTTTATTATGTTCTATTCTCATTCAGGTTGGAACCAATTACACAAATGACCTTTATGATTACCTGAAAGGTGCTGATAACGAAAAAAGGAAAGGTCCGCTTCGGGTTCTTTCATCAGGATTGATTTCTGTCAATGAAATGAAGCTAGGAATTTTTCTTGTTTTTTTAATTACATTTTTGTTAGGTCTTTACCTTGTCTACGCTGCAGGATGGGTAATTCTTCTAATCGGAATTATATCAATATTGGCAGGATTAGTATACACTGCCGGTCCTTTCCCGCTGGCTTATAATGGTCTAGGTGATGTTTTTGTTTTTATCTTTTTCGGCATAGTCGGAACAATGGGAACTTATTATCTTCATCATGATGAATTCACGCTGTTATCATTTTTAATTTCACTTCCTGTCGGAGCATTGATAACCAATATTCTCGTCGTAAACAATTTTCGTGATATTGAAGAGGATAGAAGTACAGGTAAAAAAACTCTCGCTGTAATTTTTGGAAATACCTTTTCTAAGATAGAATTCATAGTGCTTTTAATAATTTCATTTATTGTTCCACTACTTCTTTTCTCATTTTATAATTTTTCTTACTGGATTTTCCTTCCTTACATTTCTTTACCAATAGCAGTGACTCTCATTAAAATGTTATCTGAGTATAAAGGATCAGAATTAAACAAAACGCTTGAGCTGACAGCAAAATTTTCTGCTATATTCGGATTACTATTCTCAATCGGAATATTGTTATGAGAATGTTTAAAATAACAATTGATATTATGAGGAATGACAAAACAGTTTTGAGCAAAGATGAAATTTAAATTGGAATATTTGCTAAATCTAAAATCACACCAGAACAATAATCCTGCTGTAATAACAAAGGATTCAATAATCACTTATGATAAACTTAATAAGTTGTCGTCTTCTTATGCTGAAACACTATCAGACAAAATTTTTAAAGGAGAATATGTTGGAATCTATTTAGATAATTCTCCTGAGTTTATTGTTGCAGTAATTGCATTGTGGAAACTTGGTGCGGTTCCTGTTCCATTAAATCTTTTAGCAACTGATGAGGAGTTGTTGAAACTTATTTCTTTTGCAGAAATAAAACATATTATAACCAATAAAACTTTATATCAAAAAGTTAAGGCCGTTAAAACGGTTGAAATTATTTTTTTAGAGAACGAGAAGAACAATAACGACATAACTCTTCAGCTGTTTACTGATTTCGATTTGACTGTAACTGATGAAGCTGTGGTTATTTTCACATCCGGTGTAACAGACGAACCAAAAGGAGTAGTCCATACTTTTCATTCTTTGCTAAGCAGTGTTGTAAATGGAAATGAAGTTCTTAATCATTCTGAAAATGACAGATGGTTGGCAAGTCTTCCCTTTTATCACATTGGTGGTTTTCAAATTGTTTGTCGTGCTCTATATTATGGTGCAAGTATTATCATTCCCGAATCATTGAAAACAAATGATTTAATTGGAGTAATAACAGAACTAAAACCAACACTTGCTTCGTTTGTATCCACACAATTGAAAAGATTGATGGAAGCTGGATGCAAACCAAATAGTGAATTTAAATCTTCACTCATCGGTGGTGGATTTGTTGATAAAGATTTACTAGTTGAAGCTAAAAAGGCAGGATGGCATCCTGTTAAAGTTTACGGATCTTCTGAAACAGCTTCTTTTATCACTGCACTAAATGAAAATGATATAGACTTAAAAGGTAATTCAATTGGTAAACCAGTTAGTAATACTACAATAAAAGTTATTGATCAAAATGGAAATGAATGTCCTTCAAACGTTCAGGCTGATATTGTTGTTCAGAGTGATTCACTGTTCACAAAATATCTGAATAATGAGACAGCAACAAATGAAAGATTACTAAAGAATTCTTACTTCACCGGTGATATTGGATATTATGATGACGATGGATTTTATTACATAACCGGAAGAAAAAATGATATGATTGTAAGCGGTGGAGAAAATGTAAATCCATTTGAAGTTGAACAAGTTATATTAAAATATCCGGGTATTATTGAAGCGGTAGTTTTTCCGATAAATGATATTGAATGGGGAGAAATAGTCTGTGCAGTTATCGTAACTTCGACTGAAGTTGATATTAGTGATTTAAAATTACTTATTAAAGAAAGAACTTGCTCCGTATAAAATTCCAAAACAATTTTTTATTGAGGATTCATTACCAAAAACTTCTTTGGGAAAGGTTGAGAGAGGAAAATTGAAGAAGAAATATTCTGGATAATATAAGTAACTATTAAAAATTATTTAAAGAAAATTTCTGCCTCTAATTACATGAATTTTCACCCATTCGTGGCCTTTCTTAAATCAATCTTTCCAATCCTTCTCTAATATGATTGGGAATCTCCATCTTTTCCCAACTTTTTCTATCAACAAAAACGTGAATTGTTTTAACACTACATAAAAGCTTATCGGATTCATTTTCCATATTGTAACTTAATTCAAAAGATGAAGATCTCAGTTCACTAACTCTAACCTTTATAAATATCTCATCTTCATACTTCATAGGTTTAAGATAATTTGATTCGCTTCTGATTATCGGAACTACATATTTGTCATTATTCCAGTAATTTTTCTCTTTATCCAGTGATTGAATCAGCTGCTCATAAGCGCTGTGTGCAAAATCAAAAACCCTGGAATAAAAAATTATTCCGGCAGGATCACAATCAAAAAAATTGATTCTTCTTTTTACTGTGAATGTTTTCAATGTATTATCAATCCTTCTTTGTTTTCTTCTAATTCTTTTGGAATTGCATTTAGTATTTCGTTTTAAGAGCTTTTAATAAATTATTTCTTAACAAAAGTTTTACTGTAAACCAATCCAATCTGTCTTTTGGGAACAGGATTAGTAAACTCTTTTATCTAATTAAGTTTTTTCTTATCCTTAATATATTGTTTTGCAAGATAAAGAAGTAGAATTATCAACTTGACTTGTAGTGTAAAATTCCTCATTTTATTTATCAGTCACAAGTATTAATTTAAAACTGATTAGAGTTTGCTATGGCTTCTAAATCAAACATAGACATAATAAAAATACCGACATTTTATAGATATGCTTATTTAATATCAGGCTTCCTGCTTGTGGGAATCGGTGTGCTTGGAATTTTTCTTCCTCTGCTTCCTACAACAATATTTTTAATTCTTGCTTCTGCCTGTTTTATGAAAAGCTCTCATAGAGCTAATGAATGGCTGCGTAATCACAGAATTTCTTGGTGCTTACATAAAAAATTATCAGGATAAATCAGGTTTAACAATTAAAGCAAAAGTTTTTAACGTAGCTTTTCTTTGGATAATGATTATGAGTTCAGCTTACTTCTTCACAGAAGAACTTTTTATCAAGTTACTCTTATTAGCAATAGCTATTGGAGTTACGATTCATCTTACTAATGGTCAAAACTCAAGAGATCTAAGAAAATTTTAAATTTTATCAAATCATTTTACTAAAAGGAGAAAAATTTATGAGTGATGAAAGTAAATGCCCCGTAACAGGCAGCACTGCTGTCAGAGGAACATCAAACCAAGACTGGTGGCCAAACCAATTAAATCTGGGAATCCTCCACCAGCATCATCCGGCTTCAAATCCGATGGGTACAAAATTTAACTATGCAAAAGAATTTCAAAAACTTGATCTTAAAGCTCTCAAGAAAGATCTGTATGCACTAATGACCAACTCCCAAGATTGGTGGCCAGCAGACTGGGGTCACTATGGCGGTCTGTTTATTCGTATGGCATGGCATAGTGCAGGCACCTATCGTACCGCTGATGGACGTGGCGGCGGCGGAACCGGCAACCAGCGTTTTGCACCTATCAACAGTTGGCCTGATAATGGTAACCTTGATAAGGCTCGCCGTCTTCTTTGGCCAATCAAACAAAAATATGGAAATAAAATTTCCTGGGCCGATCTTTTCATCTTAGCAGGCAATTGTGCACTAGAATCAATGGGCTTTAAAACATTCGGTTTCGGTGGAGGACGTGCTGACATCTGGCAGCCCGAAGAAGACATATATTGGGGTGCTGAAAGAGAATGGCTTGCCACAAGTGATAAGCCCAAAAGCCGTTATTCCGGTGACCGCGAACTGGAAAACCCGCTGGCAGCAGTTCAAATGGGTCTTATCTACGTTAACCCCGAAGGTCCTGACGGAAATCCTGATCCTGTTGCTTCTGGGTCGTGATGTGCGCGAAACATTTAAACGTATGGCTATGAATGATGAAGAGACTGTAGCGCTCACTGCCGGTGGACACACATTTGGTAAAATGCACGGTGCAGGTGATCCAAAGTTAGTTGGTCCTGAACCAGAAGCTGCTCCAATTGAAGAGCAAGGCTTAGGCTGGATAAATAAATTTGGAACCGGTAAGGGCGCTCACACAACTACGAGCGGCTTGGAAGGTGCGTGGAAACCAAACCCAACAAAATGGGATATGGGATATTTCGATATGCTCTTCGGTTACGAGTGGGAAAAGGTTAAAAGTCCGGCTGGTGCATGGCAATGGCAGGCAAAAGATGTTAAACCGGAACATATGATTCCGGATGCTCACGATCCATCAAAGAAGCATCCGCCTACGATGACAACCGCTGATTTAGCTTTACGCTTCGATCCGATTTATGAACCTATTTCACGACAGATTCCACAAAGATCCAAAAGCATTTGCTGATGCATTTGCAAGAGCATGGTTTAAACTTACTCATCGCGATATGGGACCAAAGGCTCGTTACCTCGGACCCGAAGTTCCGAAAGAAAATTTGATATGGCAGGACCCAATTCCTGCAGTCAATCATAAGCTTATCAATAAAAAGGATATCGCAGGTCTCAAAACGAAAATTTTAGATTCAGGATTATCAATATGCAGAACTGGTTTCAACTGCATGGGCTTCTGCATCAACTTTCCGTGGTTCGGATATACGCGGTGGAGCTAACGGTGCTCGCATTCGTTTAGCAGCCGCAAAAAGATTGGGAAGTAAACCAACCAGCACAACTGGAAAAGGTACTGAAAAAACTTAAAAGCATTCAGAAAGAGTTTAACAATCGCAAAGACGGCAAGAAAGTTTCTCTGGCTGATCTTATTGTGCTGGGTGGATGTGCTGCGGTTGAAGCTGCGGCTAAAGATGCTGGCTATAAAATTGAAGTCCCATTTACTCCTGGACGTATGGATGCATCACAAGCTCAGACTGATGTAGAATCATTTGCCGTTCTCGAACCAGAAGCAGATGGTTTCCGCAATTACTCAAAGAAAGCTTATACAGTTTCTGCTGAAGAAATGCTTGTTGACAAAGCACAGCTTCTAACATTAAGTGCACCAGAGATGACAGTACTCGTTGGTGGCTTGCGTGTGCTTGGTGCTAACTTTGGTCAGTCTAAACACGGTGTGTTTACAAACCAGGTTGGTAAACTAACAAACGACTTCTTTGTCAACCTGCTTGATATGGGAACAGTTTGGAAACCAACTTCAGATAAAGGAGATACTTTCGAAGGTCGTGATCGCAAGACAGGAAAAGTCAAATGGACAGGCACACGAGTCGATCTGATCTTCGGATCAAACTCGCAGCTGCGTGCACTTGCAGAAGTCTATGCACAGGATGATGCAAAAGAGAAATTCGTGCGTGACTTCGTTGCTGCCTGGAACAAAGTAATGAACCTTGATCGTT
This sequence comes from uncultured Ignavibacteriaceae bacterium, assembly GCA_963714415.1. Taxonomy (GTDB): domain Bacteria; phylum Bacteroidota; class Ignavibacteria; order Ignavibacteriales; family Ignavibacteriaceae; genus JAGXRK01. Next base: position 4,200 of record CAVQOL010000014.1, on the reverse strand, counting down.
TCGATTTGAAGTAAGTATAACATTTAGTCATTGTCAACTGAGCCTGTCGAAGGTGACGTTTCGGATTCTAAATACAAACTATTAAAGGGCATCTCCACGATGCCCTTTTTGTTTTTACACGGCTGTCATGGACGATCCCGTGACAGCAATAATCAACTTTCCTCACCTTGATTCTCTCTCTGAACAGGCATAAGTTTATTGTGCAATTATGGGAGAGCTTTTCGAATTCGACCTTTATCTTTTATGATGAGATGTGAAAGAGTCATTTTAATTAATAATTAAGAGGCTAAGATGAAAAATGAAATCAGACCTCAATTTCTGAAATATTTTATTCCTATCGTTGAATCCTTAAAAGATTTAGGTGGTTCAGGTACCGCTTCTGAAGTCATAGATTTGGCGATTGATAAACTCGGGATAAGTGAAAAAGAACAGCAAGAGACAATTAAAAACGGAGAATCGCGTGTTCGTAATCAAGCTCAATGGGCAAGACTTTATTTGGCGAAAGGTGGTTATATATCAGCATCAGGAAGAGGAATCTGGACACTAACCAAAAAGAGTCTCGAAGAGCCACTCACTGAAGATAAGGCAATGGCCATAATCAGAGAGCAGAGAAAGATATACCGTCTTTCTAAACAAACTTCAAAAAAGGTTAAGGTACCAAAAGAAGACGTTGAAGACCAACCGAATCTCTTCCCTGAAGAAGGATTATTATCAGTATTATTGTCACTTCCTCCAGATGGATTTGAAAGAATTTGTCAAAGATTATTGAGAGAAGCTGGATTTCAGGAAGTCAAGGTAACAGGTAAGAGTAGTGATGGTGGTATTGATGGTTATGGTATTTTAGAAGTAAATCCATTTGTTAGCTTTAATGTACTTTTTCAGAGCAAACGATATAAAGGTGCTGTATCTGCTTCTCAAGTGAGAGACTTTAGAGGTGCTATGCAAGGTCGAGCTGATAAAGGAATTATTATAACTACTGGATCTTTTACTAGTGACGCTAAAAAAGAAGCGAGGAGAGATGGTGCTCCACCTATAGAGCTTGTTGACGGCGAAAAACTTGTTGAAATGTTTGAGAGGCTGAATCTTGGTGTTAATCCAAAAACAGTTTATCAAGTTAATGAGGAATTTTTTAAAGAGTTTAAATAGTAGTTAACCATTAACTCAAAAATAATTGTCATTCATTCGTGAAAGCAATCATCTTACACAAAATACGGACCACCGGAAGTTCTTCAACTCAAAGATGTTGAAAAACCTGTTCCCAAAGACAACGAAGTGCTGGTAAAAATTATTGCAGCATCTGCAAATCCAGCCGACTGGCATATGATAAGAGGAGAACCCAAATTTGCCCGCCTGGCTTTCGGACTTTCTAAACCAAAAAATGTAATTCCGGGATTGACATTGCAGGTAAGGTAGAAGCAGTTGGCAAAAATGTAAAAGAGTTTCGTCCGGGAGATGAGGTATTCGGAGACTGCGGTTGGGGCGGTGCCTTTGCCGAATATGCTTGCGCTACTGAAAATAGATTGGTACTTAAACCGGCAAATATTTCTTTTGAAGAAGCCTCTACTATATTAGTAGCAGGAATCACCGCACTCCAGGCTCTTCGCGATAAAGGAAAGATTCATTCCGGACAAAATGTTTTAATTATTGGTGCATCAGGAGGTGTAGGAACATTTGCAGTGCAGCTTGCAAAATATTTCGGAGCAGAGGTGACCGGCGTATGCAGTGCGCGGAATCTGGATTTGGTGCGCTCGATTGGGGCAGATAAAGCTATTGATTATACCAAAGAAGATTTTACCAATACCAATCAGCGTTATGACCTGATAATTGATAATGTTGCAAATCGGTCGGTTAATAATCTCAAACGTGCGTTAAGTCCGAATGGGATTTGTGTCATAGTCGGATTTTCTTCCTGTGTCTCGTATGTTTCAGCAGATGTTCCTGGGACAACTGATTTCAGTGACCGGGAACAAGAAAATAATTGGATTAGGCGCGGCGAAATCAAACAAAAAAGATCTGCTTCTGCTCAAAGATCTTCTTGAGGCTGGCAAAATAAAACCAGTTATTGACAGATGTTATCCGTTAAGTGAAATTCCTGAAGCTATCCGGTATCTTGAAGAAGGTCACGCCCGGGGAAAAGTAGTAATAACTATAAGACACAATAGCAAAGAATAAAAGGCTGGAGGAAGAATTTTGAAAGCAGTTGCATACACAAAATACGGCCCTCCGCAAGTTGTATACGTTTTGTTTGAGGCTACAAGTGAAGAAGGTTTCAAAAGTAATCTTGTATAGTTCAGTATTTATAAGAGGCTGTCTCAAAAGTAAATTTTACTCATTTGTCATTCCCACGAAAGTGGGAATCCATTTTGTTTTATGGATTTTGGATTCCCGTTTTCACGGGAATGACAAGGAAATTCGGACTTTTGAGACAACCTTTTTTATTATATACTTGATCAATTTTTCAAATTCAAGAATTTCTTTTTATTCGTTTAAGTTAATTTTTACCAACTCTAAACGATTTTCACCGAATTAATTCCTATTTCTGGATAAAAACCCTTAATTTTACACGTAATTTTTAATTAATTCAGAATACGGATTCATCAAAAAATTATATAAATAAAACTAAAAGCATAAAGGAGAGTATTTTTATGGCTCGCAAAAACGTGTTAATTATGGGCGCAGCAGGACGCGATTTTCATAACTTTAACGTTTTCTTCAGAGACAACAAAGATTACAATGTTGTCGCTTTCACCGCAACACAAATTCCAAATATTGAAGGAAGAACTTACCCGAAAGAACTTGCCGGAAAACTTTATCCTAAAGGAATAAAGATTTATGAAGAAAAAGAATTAGAATCCTTAATTAAAAAATTAAAAGTCGATGAAGTTGTCTTTTCATACTCAGATGTGCCTTTTGAATATGTGATGACAAAAGCTTCTGTAGTTAATGCTGCCGGAGTTTCTTTCCGTTTGCTTGGTGCTGCCGAAACTGAAGTGAAAAGTACAAAACCCTTAATTGCTGTTCTTGCAGTTAGAACCGGCTGCGGCAAATCTCAAACATCACGTAAAATTGTAGAAGTTCTGACCAAGGCAGGAAAGAAAGTTGTTGCCATTCGTCACCCAATGCCTTACGGCGATCTGGTAAAACAAAAAGTACAGCGCTTTGCTACATATGCCGATCTTAAAAAACATAAATGTACAATTGAAGAAATTGAGGAATATGAGCCGCACATAGCAAGAGGCGGAGTTATTTATGCAGGCGTGGATTACGAAGCAATCTTACGCGAAGCTGAAAAAGAAGCTGATGTTATTTTGTGGGATGGCGGAAATAACGATTTCTCATTCTATAAAGCTGATGTAACTTTCACAGTTGTTGATCCGCATAGAGCAGGACACGAAATGAGATATTATCCCGGTAACACTTGTTTAAGATTAGCTGATGCAGTTGTGATTAACAAAATCGATTCTGCTGATGTTGAAGGAATAAACACAGTAAGAGATAATACTCGTAAAGTAAATCCAAAAGCAACAATTATTGAAGGTGCTTCTCCTGTTACAGTTGAGAAACCTGAATTGATAAGAGGCAAGCGCGTTCTTGTTGTTGAAGATGGTCCAACTCTAACTCACGGTGAAATGAAATATGGTGCCGGAGTTGTTGCAGCACAAAAACTTGGTGCAAAAGAACTTGTTGATCCAAGACCGTTTACAGTAAAATCTATCAGTGCAACTTTTGAAAAATATCCTAACATTGGCGTGCTTCTTCCTGCAATGGGTTATGGTGCAGCACAATTAAAAGATCTTGAAACAACCATCAACAACACAAAATGTGATGCTGTTGTTATCGGAACTCCGATTGATCTTAGCAGATATATCAATATTAAGAAACCAAGCACACGTGTAAAATATGATTTACAGGAAATTGGTGCTATAACTATTGAAACTGTTCTAAGAGAAAAGAAGATTATTAAAGTAAATATTTTCCTGGAAGAGTTATCGCGAACCGATAACTCTTCCTAATTTATATCCATTCAAATTATTACAACTGAATATGATCATAGATAAACTCTCAAACTCGCATCTTTATTCGAGATTAAGCGAAAGAATTAATAAGGCATTCGATTATTTAAGAAAATACTAATTTCTCCAAAATAGAGCCGGGCAAATATGAAATTGATGGAGAAAATATTTTCGCTCTGGTAAATGA
>CAVQOL010000013.1:0-70663 GCA_963714415.1 uncultured Ignavibacteriaceae bacterium | reverse complement strand
AATATCTGTCCTGTGCATATAGTTTTGCCTGAAGTTCTCTTAAAAGTTTTACATTTTCTTTTAATTGTTCTTTTGCTTCCTTCTTTGAATGAAAATTGGCAGTAAAGGCTGTATCAATTTTTACCAATTCTAATTTTGAATTTGGTTTGACTAAAAAACGGCTAAGATTCATTTTGTTCCTCAATTTAAATTCAACTTAAATAAAATTAAGAATTATTTGTGAAAGATGGGTAAATAGGTCTAAAGATAGAAGTCAGGAGTTAGAATAAATGATCATAATTTTACTTTATAATTACTATTCAGACAAATATTCTTTATTCCTAATGGTTAATTCTAATAGAATGGGATTAAGCATTCCTCATCAAAACACAATTATTTTACTATTTCAAGTATTTTTTAAGCAAATATGTAAATATATTTTAGTGGCAAATATTAGGAGTATCTAATTGTTTCTCGTTATCGATATTTATAATTTTAGTTCTAAAATCTAAGAAAAAATCGATTTTCCAGAGGAAATATGTTCTAATTAAACTTTTTTAATGAATATTAGCATTGTTTTAAACTTGGTTTAATTGTTGATGTAAAGAATTATGCATGTCCACAGACCCGTGAAAAAAAGATTTATAATCTTAAAATTAAATTGATGATAAAAAAACGAATACATCTTTTCGCAATACTTTTTTTACTGATCATATATAGCTTTCCTTTTACTTCTATTGCTCAACCAAATATTGCAAAATTAAATTCTGAAATATGTAACAATCCAAAAATTGAATGGATAAAAGAGATATCTTCCGAATTAATCAACAATTCAGATAAGGGATTTTTTAAATCTCTTCTTGATTTCATTATTGGTAAGGATGATCTGCTAATTCTAAAACCTTTTAATTTAGTTACTGATTTGGAAGAGACGATATATTTTATTGATCAGGATAATAAAAACATTCTCAAATATTCTTCCACGGAAAATGAGTTAGTTTCTTTATTGGATGACGATATCATATTAAAATCACCGGTTGGAATGTGTTTAAGTGAAAAAAATCTGGTAATTACAGACTCAGAACTGAATGAAATTTATACATATAATTTGGATAGTGACGAAACCTCAATCTTAAATTCAACACTCGAACAACCTACAGGCATTATTTATTTAGAAGACGTTCAGGAATTTTGGGTTTGTGAAACAAAGCAACATCGTATTGCCCGATTGAATAAAGATGGTGATGTCATTGGCAACATTGGTATAAGAGGTATAGATGAAGGACAATTTAATTTTCCAACGTTTATATGGACAGATGGAAATGGCAATATTTATATTAACGACAGTATGAATTTTAGAATTCAGGTTTTTTCCTGCGACGGAAAATTTATCCGGCAATTTGGAAAACCCGGTGATGGAAGCGGAGATTTTGCCCGACCTAAAGGAATAGCAACTGATTCATATAATAACATTTATGTAGTAGATGCACTGTTTAATAATGTACAAATATTTGACCAGCGTGGAAGATTACTTTACTCTTTTGGTGAACAAGGTACTGAATCGGGAAAGTTCTGGATTCCAACCGGAATTTTTATAGATAAAGAGAATAAGATATACATTGCTGACAGCTTCAATTCGAGAATTCAAATTTTTCAACTAAGATGTGAGAATTGAATTGAATACAAATTTTATAAAAATTGTTTTTATTCTTTTTATTATCACATCAAATATTCATGCTCAATCTATCATTAATTCTAAACACAATCTATCTGTTTCCGGACCGGGAACAATAAAAGCCTCAAGTGAAAGTGAAATTTGTATTTTCTGTCATACGCCACATAATAGCAGTCCTCAAAAACCATTGTGGAACAGAGAAGATCCGGCTTTAAGCTATACTCTTTACACTAGTACAACTTCAGATGCTACGATAGGACAACCCGATGGTTCATCTTTACTTTGTCTTTCCTGTCATGATGGAACAATTGCTTTAGGAAATGTCTTAAGCAGATCTACTCCAATTATTATGACCGGTGGAATAACAACATTGCCATCGGGAAATTCAAATCTGACAAAAGATATTTCTGATGATCACCCAATATCTTTTGTATATAATTCAACATTAGTTACTATTGATGGTCAATTGAAAAATCCATCTTCACTCACCGGGCCTGTTACACTTGAGAATCAAAAAATGCAATGTATTTCCTGTCACGATCCACATAAAAATATTTTTGGTGATTTTTTGGCAGCAACGAATGAATATTCCGTACTATGTCAGTACTGCCATAATAGAACATATTGGAGTTCAACAAGTCACAATTTATCTAATTCGATTTGGAATGGAAGTGGAACAGATCCCTGGCCTCATACAGACTTTACTACAGTTTCACAAAATGCTTGCGAAAATTGTCATAATCCGCACAGTGCAAACGGCAAAAAAAGACTGATGAACTATCAGCAGGAAGAAAATAATTGTTATAGCTGTCACAATAGTAATGTTGCAGCAAAAAATATTCAAACACAATTCACAAAACTTTATAAGCATAATGTAGCTGGTTATTTGCAGATTCACGATCCTGAAGAGCCAAATATAGTACAGACAAAACACGTTGAATGTGAAGATTGTCATAATCCTCATGCAAGTAATAACCAAACTGCATTAGCGCCTGCTGTAAATGGTTTTCTTATTGGTGTTAAAGGAGTTAATACTAATGGTACTGCAGTAAATCCTGCACAATACGAGTATGAGGTTTGTTATCGCTGTCATGCAGATAGCCCTGATAAACCAGGCAGCCCTACAGTTCGACAAATTGTACAAAACAATGTAAGACTGGAATTTGATCTAAGTAATCCGTCATTTCATCCGGTTGAAGGAGCAGGAGTAAATCCAAATGTACCAAGTTTAATTTCACCTTATACTGTTAGCAGTAAAATTTATTGCAGTAACTGTCACGCGAGTGACGGAACCGGATCACCGAAAGGACCGCATGGATCGATTTATCCACAGATTTTAAAAATGCAATATTTGAAGGGTGATAATATACCTGAATCAGCCGCAGCTTATGCTCTGTGTTATTCTTGTCATAACAGAAATACAATAATAAACAGTACAGGAAGCTTTGGTCAGAAAATTCATAGAAGGCACATTGTTACGGATAACACATCATGCAATGTGTGTCATGATCCGCATGGCATTAGCAGTTCTCAGGGAAATTCAACTAACAACACACATTTAATTAATTTCAACACATCTATTGTTAGTCCGGATGGATTGGGAAGATTACGCTTTGAAGACACCGGTACTTTTAGTGGCAGATGTTATCTGATTTGTCATGGTCGAAATCATAGTCCAAGTTTTTATTAAAAAGTGATTACATAATTACTAAATCTTATAAATAACTAAGAACTCATTAATCAAAAGGAGAGATTATGAAAAATCTATTTCTTGTTCTGGCAATTATTATTGCCATTGGACCACTATCCTTTTCTCAGATCACGGGAACAGCACATGATTTTTCCGGTCAGGGCTGGGGGACAACGGAAATATGTCAACCCTGCCATACACCTCACAATGCTGATGCATCCATAGCAGATGCGCCATTGTGGAACCATGAAACCACGACAACAGTTTTTACACTGTACACTAGCTCCACGCTGGATGCAGCAGATCTTATACAGCCCGATGCTTCATCAAAACTTTGCTTGAGTTGCCACGATGGAACTGTGGCATTGGAAAACTTTGGTGGTACGACTACCGGTACTAATTTCATTAGCACAGGTGATCTTGGAACGACACTTACTGATGATCATCCAATTTCATTTACATACAATACCGCACTTGCTACTGCAGACGGCGGCTTGTTTGATCCTGCAACAGCAACTACCGCTTTAGGCGGAACTATTTCCAACGATCTTTTAATTGGTGGTAAACTTCAGTGTGCATCTTGTCATGATGTTCATAACGAATATAATAATACAAGCCTGCTAAAAATTGATAATGATGCAAGTGTTCTTTGTTTAACCTGTCACGATAAATAAAAGTAATAATTTATAGAGAGCAGTTTATACTGCTCTCTATACTAAGATTAAATATTAAATGAAAAAAATATTTTTAATAATTTATTTGTTCAGTTTGCTTCTTTTAACTGCTTGCTCCGGTAGTAAAGAACTTTCTCAGAATAAAGAACCAGTATTTTATCCTTCACCACCCGATGAACCAAGAATTCAGTATTTAACATCATTCAGCAAATCAACAGATTTTAGTGGTGAACAATCAGCAATTATCAAATTTATAACCGGAGAAGAAGAGCAGCTTCCTATTCTAAAACCTTATGGTATTGCAGTAGGAGAAAAAAGAATTTATATCTGTGATACACAGTTAGGTGGTTTAGAAGTTCTGGATATGCTGGATGGCTCATTTGCGTACTTTATTCCGGAAGGTCGGGGAAAATTAAAAAAACCTATTAATTGTTTTATCGACGATTTGGGTTTTTTATATGTTGCTGATACTGAAAGAGGTCAGGTTGTTATTTTCAATAAGGAATTTGATTATGTGGGTGAAATTGGTGACAGCACAATATTAAAACCAACAGATGTATTTGTTACTGATGAACAAATATTTATAAATGATATCAGTAAACATTCCGTAGAAGTATATGACAGATTTACCAGGAAGTATGTTAAAAGTATTCCATCGAAATCAGAAGGAAAAAATAAACTATTTTCTCCAACTAATATTTATGTTTTTAAGGATAAAATTTACATAAGTGATTTGGGCGATTCAAAAGTAAAAGTATATGATTTAGATGGTAATTACATCAGAACAATTGGCACAATTGGAAGTACTCCCGGCAAATTTTCACGACCGAAAGGAATTGCTCTTGACGAAGATGAGAATTTATATGTTGTTGACGCAGGATTTGAGAATGTTCAAATATTTAATCCCGAAGGTAAATTATTAATGTTCTTTGGCGGAAGCTATAGTAAGCCCGGTGATATGTGGCTGCCTGCAAAAGTAACTATCGATTATAAAAATATAGATTACTTCAAGGAGTTATGTTGATTCGTCTTATGAATTAAAATATCTGATCTTTGTTACAAATCAATACGGACCGGATAAAGTAAATGTTTATGGTTTTATATCTAAAAAAAGTAATTAGGTTTACTTTTGAAAGTTAAAATTACATATGGTGTTTTACTTTTCTTTCTGATTATACTGCAATCCTGCAGTTCAAGCTCAACTAATGATATTCTTAATTTTTTATTTGACGGTGTTCCACAATCTGATTCATTGATTACGCAATCAGGAACCGAAACTCTAAAGGATTCAACAGTTAATTTTTCAGAGAGAAAGAAACTAATTGTTCCGAAGTTCTTTTATCATATGCCATATGAAGAAAGAATTTTGTGAAAGTTGTCACGATATCAATTCATCATACAAGAAGATAATGAGTTTGCCTGAATTGTGTTATAACTGCCACGATAATTTCCAATCCACTTATAAAAACGTTCATTATCCTATTGAGTCGGGAGAGTGTAATGCATGTCATCATCCTCATCAAGCTAAATTTGCCAGACTTTTATTAAAGCCTGTGAGAGAACTTTGCGCTGATTGTCATGATCTTGACGAACTTCTTGCGGGTGATATGCATAGTAGTATTGAAGATACCGATTGCACGGATTGTCATGATCCGCACGGCTCAAATGATAGTTCATTAATGAGATAAATAAATTATTTAATGAATAAAGTTATTACATACATATTTTTGTTTTTAATTTTCTTTTCCGGCGCTGGGCTTCCAGCAGGTAAACTTAAGAAAAATGAAAACGGTTTTAGATTCTGGAATTTGAAATCCATTTCCGGACTTTTATCTCTTGAAGGTAATTATCGTTCCGGAACATACAATTTATCCGATTCCTTTAATGATGAAAGAAATTCTACTTTCTTTACCGGCAGATTGGACTTGAATACATCCAGCTTTTTTTGGCATCCGAACTTTTTTCAACTTGATGCAAATTTTTCTTATAGCCCTGCTAGAAATCTTGATCAGTATATTATTTCCCCTGACAACTCTGAAATAAATACAACTGAAAGAATAGATTTAAACGGAATTTTCTTTTCAGAAAGAATTATATCTCTCAATCCTTATTTCAATTTTAATCATACATATAGCCGGAGAGAATACACGACAAATCTTGAGTCATATTATACTAATTACGGGACAAGGCTCTTCAGCCCCAATTCAATATTACCCTTCAATCTTAACATCGCTCAGAATAATTGGGAACAAAATGAGTTTCAGACAGGCAGGAATTTTTACACGAATCAGTTTACAATCAATACAGAATTTAATAAGTCCATAAGCGATTTTAGTAAAAACAGATTAAACATCGATTACTTTAATTACCGAAGAAATTATTCCAGAAGTTCTACTATACATAATAAATCTATGAATTGGAGCATGGGTAATAATTTTATATTTAGCCGATCCAATAATTTTTATTTTAATTCTTTAATCTCAGTAATTAATCAAACAGGCAGCCAGCCACTAAATAGATTTTTAGTTAATGAAAATATTCGTTCAGACTTAACCTCTGGTTTTAGTACTTCCGGACGCTATCAGTATTATCAGATTACTCAGGACCAGATGGAATCCAGACAACATGATGCTGAGGCAAGGATTGAACATCAACTATTTGAAAGTTTAAGATCGCATTTATCGTATAACTATGTAACGGTTTCACAAACATTTTATGAAGAGAAAATCAGTAGGGGCGAAATTGGTTTTAATTATACAAAAAAGATTCCCACAGGTACTCTTAGACTAAACTATAACTATTCATTAAGCTATCAAAATCGAGCTAATACTGGAGGTGCTTTTAATATTCTTGATGAATCAAAATTGCTTTCTGACGGAACAGTAGTGCTTCTTAACAATCCCTATGTTGACAAGAACAGTGTGGTTGTAAAGAATTCTTCAGGAACAATTATCTATCAGGAAAATTTCGATTATGTTTTAATTCAAAGAGGAAACTATTTGGAAATCCAAAGAGTTCCCGGCGGTCAGATAACAGATGGAGAAATTGTTCTTGTCTCTTATAAAGCAGAGCAGCAACCGGCACTTAGTTTTAATACTGGAATAAACAGATATGGCGCAAGTATAACACTGCTGAATAATTTTGTAGAACTATATTTTAATGGAACAGATCAGAGTTATTCAAATATATCTGTGATAAATTCCGATTATTTAAAAACTTTAAATCAAAAAATTTACGGTATCAGAATTTCTTATGATTATCTTGATGTCGGTGCTGAATATGAAGATTATCAAAGCAATATTACGCCTTATACTTCAAGCAGGACTGTTTTTTAGAGTCTACAGACAAACCGGCGATAATCTGATTGGAACGATTACGAGCAATTATAGATTTTATAATTTAATTGATGATAACTCGACTCAAAATTTTGCTGATTTTTCATTAATGCTGGCATATCTGCTGGGAAGAAATTCCAAAATAAGTTTTGAAGGAAGTTACATTTTTCAAGAAGGTCGCTTAATTGATCTTAATCTTAGAACATTTAGAATAGAATACTTAACTACTTTCAGACAAATCGAGATATCGCTAGGTTATGAAAATTACAATCGCAAATTACTTGACGACGTAACAAAATATTCGGGAATTTATGCTAAAGTGACGAGACGATTCTAAAACTAAACAACCATAAAGATGTTATTGCTAAAGTGACTTTTCATTGTAAATCAAATCGTGTAACTCGATAATAGAATCAATAACATAATCCGGTGTATTTTCTTCAAGCTGTCTTCTGGTCCTATAGCCATATGTCAAGCCGCAAGTTTTAGTTCCGGCATTTTTCCCGCATTGAATATCAAGTTCTGTATCACCAATCATCAATGTTTCTTCCGGTAAAACATTAAGCTGCTTGCATATCATTAAAAGGGGTTCAGGTGAAGGTTTATGAGCCATCCCGTCTCTTCTGCCCATTATGTAATCAAAATACGGAAGCAGATTGAAATGTTCTATTATTAAATCAGCCTGATCTTGAGCTTTGGTTGTAAGTAGTGAAACTTTAACATTTTTTTCTTTAATCATTTTGATAAAATCAAAAACTCCGTTATAAAGAACGGAATCATCAATGAAATCAAAGTAAATTGATTTATACACATCAATAAAGCCTTCAAAATCATTAACCTGAACATTAAATTCATCAAAGATGTCAACAAAATGCTGACCAATTCTTTTGTCTAAATCAGCTTTCGTAAAGCTATATTCAATGTTTAACCGTTCTAAAGTTTTAATTGTCGATTTATAAATTGTCTGACCCGAATCGACAAGAGTTCCGTCAAGGTCGAAACAGAAGTGCTTAATTTTCAATTAGTATCCTCATTTTTTATTTCTTTGAGATTTTTATTCGCAATAAAAATATAGCATTAAATTTAGATTCTTATGATGTGTCAGATTTATTGCTTTTAAGCTGATTAAGAAATTTTACTGTCGACAAATAATATTACTAATTTACCGATAATATTTTTTTCATAACAGCTTGCTTTTTATCCAAGAAAAGCTGCAATTTAATAACAGCAATTGATAGAACATTTAATTTATCTCTTTTGGATGTGATATCTACATTTACAGAATCTAAATCATTAGTAAAAATACTGGCACTAAATTTTATCAACATTCAATCAACTTATCAAACAATTATTAAAAGGAGCTCTTTGATGAACAAATTACATTTACTTTTTGCTTTCTTCCTTTTCACTGCTTTCTTTATGATGAACTCATCTGTTCTTGCACAGGCTGAGCCGGTATTATATTTTTGTGAAGAATACGGTAGAAATGGTGAGGTTGGCGTTAGTGACAGATTTACAACCGGTTATTTAACTGTTATGGTAAAATGTGATTATGCACTCGATCTGGAAGACGTATCAATTCAGTTTGATCAATACAACGAAAGATCCGGAAAGTTTGAGTACTATAAGAATTTCTCTTACGTTATTGAACCTGATATGAACTATGTCTTTTTCGCAAAGAATGATGAAAGCGATTTGAAGTTTGAAGAGCCGGGCTTCTATAGAGTTTTCCTATTGGATGACGCAGATAGAACTGTGGCCAGTGCGTTGATTGAAATTATACGAAGATAAATTTCTGTAACTGTTGTTATTACTGCGGCATCATTTGGTGCCGCTTTTTTTGTAAGAACACGCCTGCAGCCTCAGTACAGAACATAATGGCGTTTTCCTACTTAAAAACTAAACAAAAAATTCTATAAGTCACTTTCTTACATTGAATACCATTCCTGCCTGCCGTATTTTTGAGCAATAATTAAAAAGTAAAAATTTATTATTTATAAACAATGGAGTTATCATGATTAGTAAAATAAAAGAACTGTTAGGCAAAGAAGCAGACGACTTATTGAATTATAAAGCCAAATTCCCGAAAGAACAATTGCATCTGCCGGGAAAAGATTTTGTCGATAGAATTTTTATGCAGACCGACAGAAACAATCGAGTTCTTGGAAATCTTCAGTGGATGTTGAATCATGGAAGGTTAGCCGGAACAGGTTATGTTTCCATTCTTCCTGTTGACCAGGGAATTGAACACAGTGCCGGTGCATCATTCGCACCGAATCCTATTTACTTTGATCCCGAGAAAATTGTGGAACTTGCAATTGAAGGTGGATGTAATGCAGTTGCATCAACACTTGGTGTGCTGGGAATGACTGCCAGGAAATATGCACATAAAATTCCTTTCATTGTTAAGATAAACCACAACGAACTTCTTACATATCCGAACAAATTCGATCAGATAATGTTTGCAGGCGTTGAACAGGCTTATGATATGGGAGCGGCTGCAGTCGGAGCTACAATTTATTTTGGTTCAGAAGAAAGCAGCGGACAAATTATAGAAGTTAGCGAAGCTTTCCAGTATGCACACGAAATGGGAATGGCTACAATTTTATGGTGCTATCTAAGAAATCCAGCCTTCAAATCTGATAAAGATTACCACGTTTCTGCTGATCTTACAGGTCAGGCAAACCACTTAGGTGTTACAATCGAAGCCGATATTATCAAACAAAAGCTTCCTGAAAATAACGGTGGTTATAATTCATTAAAGGGTTATGGAAAAACTCACAAAAAAGTCTACACCGATTTAACAACCGACCATCCAATTGATCTTACACGTTACCAGGTTATTAATAATTATATGGGTCGTGCGGGATTGATAAACAGCGGCGGTGCTTCCGGTGAAAATGATTTTGCAGAAGCTGCTAAAACAGCTGTAATAAACAAACGTGCTGGCGGAATGGGACTTATCTCAGGTCGTAAAGCATTCCAGCGACCTATGGCAGAAGGTGTTAAACTGCTTAATACAATTCAGGATGTTTACCTTACTAAGGAAGTTACTGTAGCGTAAGTATTTCTAAAAATAATAATATTAAAAAGGCGAGTTGTTAGCTCGCCTTTTTTTAATCCAACTTTTATTATTAAAGTACAATGAGCCAATAAGAAGTATTATTGCGTCTTAAGTATATAAATATCATTTGATGAGGTTCCCCAAACATCATTTAATGATAAGGTCAATGGCGTTACCATCTTTTTCCATTCACTTCCATCCCAGTGTACTACTGTACCTAAATCCCCTACCGCCCACACATCATCCGGACTGCTGCCCCAAACTGAACGCAAAGGATAAAAAGTGTCTCTTGCTGAAAAGGACGCTTTTTATTCTGTCCAAGATATGCCATCCCAAATTCCAATGACGCCTCTGTTTGAAAATTCACCTACTACAAAAATTCTATCTGAACTAAATCCAAATATTCCCTGTTTAATTCCATCAAAAGAAGGAAACAAATTCCATTTTACTCCATCCCACTTAATAATTCCAGAAACTTCTCCATCTAAATTTACTCCGCCAACAGCATAAACATTATTTTCATCCAAACCCCATACATCGTATAGTAAATTTCCCGGCTGCCCAAGTGTGTCTATCGTCCATACTATGTTGTGGCTGGTTGGTTGCAGGGTCTGCGCAGTTATTGTTTGGCTTGTATCTTTTAATTTATTTTCCGGGTTATATCCTTCTACTTTAAACCAAAATCTTGCTCCCGGCTGCAAACTGTCAGGTTCTCCAATTATGTAACTTGTATCTGAACCTGTAATTGTAAAGTCCTTTGTGGTTTGGTTGCCTGCTTCATCCAGTTGAGATAAACTATAAGTATAAGGTGTGGATGTATCTATTGCGGATTTGTTCCATTTAAGTTTTATTCGGTAAAGGTCTGTCCATTCGACAGTAATTACAATCGTATTAGCAATAGTATCATAAGGCGGCAGTGGTTCGGGTGGTTCTGTGGTGTTGCAGCTTGCTACATAGAGTGCGATTAAGAGCAGGAGAACAAGTGAGAACTTAAACGGGAATTTTATTTTACTGCCCATATTTTCTCATCTATTAAACTAAAATTTTAGAAACGATTATCTCTTCACCAATCTTATATCGTCAATCCAAACAGTTCCGGTGCCTGCAACAACAAGATTTAATTTTACGTTATCCGGATTCTCACCTGAATTAAGAAAGAAATTCGTTTCAAGTGTTTTCCAATCATTTGTTCCTGCTATTGCTTTATCAAGCCCACGCGAAAAGTATTCTCCCTTGTCTTCAAAAGCGCACCACATTTCAAGATAAACCTGTCCCTGCACATTTTCAGTTTTAACTTTTGCATTGTAAATGAGTGTCGCATCTTCGACATCTAAGTCGCCAGTTTCATAAAGTTGAATAACTGTCGGGGATTCAGAAATGATTTTTAATGAACCATTTCCATCTGAGGAGATTTCCTCGTCAATCTCAACTCCGGTTTGAGAAACAATTCCTTCGAGATTATCAATCGGATAGCGTTTTAGTTCTGTTCCTTCGGTGGATATTTTTGTACAGGACAATAGAAGAAAAAATAGCAGTACGGAAAGCTTCAGGATTTTCATATTTACTCCTAATTAAATTAATTAAGAAGTTCTGTCATTAAAATAAAAACTCACCCTAAATCCCTCTCTTGAAAAGAGAGGGACTTTTAGAATGTTCACCCCTTCTCTTCTTAAGAGAAGGGGGAAGGGGATGAGTTTGATTTATATTCTAAAAACTAAATTCCCTCTTGTTTATTAATACAAAATTCTGTTCTATTATAGTCCTAATAAATAATCAGCAATTTTTCCTAAGTCTTTAACATCTTTGTTTCCATAAGCGGGCATAATCATATTCGGAAATATCTTCTTAAATTCTTTAAACCGATCTGAATCCATAAAAGAATTTGGATTGCGTAAATAATTTATAAGTCTGTCTCTATTCCAGAACTCTGAAAGTCCGGTTAATTTTGGACCCATTGAAGAACCTTCCAAATCTGCACCGTGGCAGTTTAAACATCCGAAATTCTTCAATAATAATGCTCCGTCTATTTCAACCGCTGGTTCTTCAGTCATTGGCATATTATTCATTCCGGAAAGATCTTGGTGCACTTCATCTTTCTTTGTTAATCGAGCAAGCAAGAATAAAGCAATAAATAAAATTAAAATTGCCGTTACCCATATCTGAGGTTTTGTCATATTGTTTTTCTGTAATTGTTATTAATTATTCTATTTCAAATGATGCGTTCACAACGCCTATAATTTCTTTTTCAATCGAACTCAAATCGTTAATTCCGTAGTCTGAAATAAGGTTTGAAAATTTCGGAGTAATCTGCAGAACTCCCATTCTTGCAGTTCGCATCGGACCGAGATCTCTCCCTGTTGCTTCAGCAATTTTCTGTGCTCTGATCATCGCATCTTTAGCAGCTTCTGCCTGAATTTCAATTTTCAGTTCTGCAAGTTTTGTATAATGATATTCGGGCATTTCAACACTAAAGTTGATTCCCTTTTCAACAAGTGAAGCAATATCAAGAGAAATTTCTTTTATTTTATTTACATCAGTTGAGCTTATTTCCATCCTCTGATTATAAACATAAGCAATTACTCTTCCTGTGCTGTAACCGTTGGCATTTTTTTCATAAACAGGATAACTATTCATTGTAAAGAATTCTACTTTATCTTTAGGAAAACCTTTTTTCTGAAGATATGAAAGCAGGATTGGTTTTTGCCTGTTCAATTCACGAAAAGCATATTCCGGAGAAACAGCCTGAACAGTTATTGTTCCTCTTAAAAATCCAAGATCGGAAACAATTTCCTTTTTTGCAGATCCTGTCACTGTTATTGTCTGGTTAGCATTTTGATTTGATTTCCATACACCGACGAAAATGAACACTCCAATTACGAAGCTTAATCCCAATATTAAAAATGGAATTACTAAGTTATTTTTATTATTCATATAGTTAAACATTCCTTTGGTAAATTGTGTTACAACATATCAAAAAAGCGAAATTTTAACAACTGAATTTGAAGTCAAGCAGTACGCTGATTTAATATGATTTATTGAGATAAAAATCATTAAGTATCTGAATAATCAGAGTACTATTCTTCATTTCAAATGTTTATTTTAAAATTAATTATCAAAAGATTATGAAAAAAACCAACAGACTTATAAAAGAAAAAAGTCCATACTTACTTCAACACGCTCACAATCCTGTTGACTGGTATCCCTGGTGTGAAGAAGCATTTCAAAAAGCAAAACAGGAAGACAAACCAATATTTTTATCAATCGGTTATTCAACCTGTCATTGGTGTCACGTGATGGAAAAGGAATCGTTTGAAAATGAAGAAGTTGCTGCTTTAATGAACGATGCTTTCATTTCAATTAAAGTTGATAGAGAAGAACGACCGGATATTGACGGAATTTATATGTCCGTTTGCCAGATGATGACAGGCAGCGGAGGCTGGCCCTTAACAATAATTATGACTCCGGATAAAAAACCATTTTTCTCAGGAACTTACTTCCCGAAAAAGAATAAATTCAATCGCATTGGAATGATAGAACTTATTCCGAAAATAAATGAAGCATGGCTCAACAAACGCGATGATATAAATAAATCGGCAGATGATATTACAAATTCTCTAAAGATATCAACTGTTTCAAATGAGAAAGCAGAACTGACAAATGAAGTTTTTGACAGAGCTTTTGAAAATTATCGGCAGCGATACGATTCGGTTAACGGAGGATTTGGAAGCGCACCAAAGTTTCCATCGCCTCATAACTTAATGTTCTTGCTTAGATATTATCACCGTACTAAAAATGAATCCGCTTTAGAAATGGTAAGCCACACGTTAACTCAAATGAGACTTGGCGGAATTTATGATCACATAGGATTTGGATTTGCTCGTTATTCAACAGATCGTGAATGGCTCGTTCCTCACTTTGAAAAAATGCTTTATGATCAGGCAATGCTTTGTATGGCTTATACGGAAGCATATCAAATAACGAAGGAAAATTTATTCAAACAAACTGCAGAAGAAATTCTTGAATATGTTTTAAGAGATATGACTCATCCTGAAGGAGGATTTTTTTCTGCTGAAGATGCAGACAGCGAAGGAGAAGAGGGAAAGTTTTATTTGTGGACAATTGAAGAGATAAGAAATGTACTTTCAGATGATGCCAAACTCTTTATAAAACTTTTTAATATTGATGACGGCGGCAACCTGCCTGCCGGCGAGGCAGGCTGGACTGATGAATCAAAAGCAATGATGACGGAAACCAACATTCTTCATTTAAAAAATTCAATTGATAACCTCAAGAAAACTGATGAGTTTAAGCATATTGATTTAATTGAATTTATTACAAGAACGAGAAGAAAATTATTTGATGAAAGAGAAAAAAGAATTCATCCGCATAAAGATGATAAAATATTAACCGACTGGAATGGATTGATGATCTCTGCTTTCTGCAAGGCGGCGGGAGTTTTTAATAACAACTTATACAAACTCACTGCTGAAAAGGCAATGAATTTCATCTTAACAAAACTTAGAACTAACGACGGTAAACTTATTCATCGTTTCAGAGATGGAGAAGCCGGACTTCCCGCGCACATTGATGATTATTCTTTTATCATTCAAGCTCTTCTTGATTTATTTGAATTAACTTTCAAACCCGAACACTTGAAAACAGCAATTGAATTTCAGGAAATATTATTTAAACATTTTCTTGATAAAGATGGCGGTGGGTTTTTCTTTACTTCAGACGAAAGTGAAGAGCTTATTTCCAGACAGAAAGATCTTTATGATGGTGCTTATCCTTCAGGAAATTCTGTTATTCTCTCAAATCTGATACGACTTGGAAAATTTACCGCTAACCAGAAGTATGACGAAACTGCTGAAAAGATGATAAATACTTTCTCAAAACAAATTGACGATTATCCTTCTGTATTTTCACAGTTTTTAACAGGATTGGATTGGGTTCTCAATCAATCTTATGAAATAGTTATAGCGGGAGAAGAAAAATCAGAAGAAGTTTCAGGGGCAATAAAAACATTAAGAAGTATTTTCCTGCCAAATAAAATTTTCATATATAATAAAGGAGATGAGGAATTATTGAAAATAATTCCATATCTATCTGTAAATAGAACGATTAAAAATCAATTAACTATTTATGTTTGTGAAAATTTTAAGTGTAATATGCCGGTTCATTCTGTTGACGAAGCACTTTTAATAATAAATAAAGCCTGATGCCATAGAATTTATTACAATATAATGTTAATTTTGATGTACTAATTAAATCAACTCGGAGACAAATTGAGTCGCGATAATAAATTTGTTCGTTCTTTAATTCAAAGCTCTCTTCAGGGAAATAGTTCCTCTTTAGAGCAGCTTTATAATATGAATTTGCCCAAAATTTATACTTTAACACTAAGACTGACGGCTAATGCAGAAACAGCCGATAAACTTACTCAAGATGTTTTAGTGGAAGCCTGGAAACAATTAGGTTATTTAAGAGATGATGCTACTTTCACATCATGGATTTCCAGCATTACAGTATATCAATGTTTGAAATACTTAAGAGAAAATGAAAATCCAAAACATCTGGATGTTGCTCATCTGCCGTCAAAAGATCATTTGGAAAAAACAATTTTAGATTTGCCTAAAAATGAACGCATCTCTTTTATCCTGCATTACTTTGAAAAATATAGCGTTGATGAAGTAGCTGATCTTTTAGCAATACGAAATAACGAGGCACAAATATTCCTTGAAGAAGGAGAAAGAATGGTAACGGCAAAAAATCCGGATATCACTTCAAAAGAAAATCTTGCAGAAAATATAAAAAGAATTAAGGTCGATCTTATTCCAAAGACAAGTCTTATTAAACAGGCGCTCACCAGCATTTATAGAATAAAATCTGAAGAGGAATTTAAAGAAAATTATATAAGTGAGCACAGTGAAGAAGATAAAGTTAAGGATAAACAGGAGGCAGAAGATCAGGAGAAAGAGAAAAAAGGATTTGGAGGATTATTTAAAAAGTTCTTACCGAAAAAGAAATAGAATAAAATATTTAACATAAAAGCGGATCAATTTGATCCGCTTTTTTTATTTCTTCGGTCTATAATAATGTGAGCTCTGTCCAAAGAAAACTTCTGCCGCATCCATAATAGTTTCTGATAAAGTTGGATGCGGATGAATTGTTAATTTAAGATCTGTTACATTAGCACCCATTTCAATAGCAAGAACGCCTTCCGCAATTAACTCACCAGCACCGGGACCGCAAATTCCAATTCCGATTAATCTTTGTGTATCAGGATCAACTATTAATTTTGTAACTCCATCATTCCGGTCAAGAGTAATTGCTCTTCCACTTGCAGCCCATGGAAATTTTGCCACTTCGTATTTTATGCCCTGTTTCTTTGCTTCCTCTTCAGTTAATCCGGCCCAAGCCACTTCGGGATCTGTAAACACAACAGCCGGGATAGCCAGTGGTTCGAAGGCAACTTTATGTCCGGCAATTGCTTCAACTGCTGTTTTACCTTCGTGTGAAGCCTTGTGAGCAAGCATCGGTTCGCCGACAATATCGCCAATCGCATAAATATTAGAATCCGAAGTTTGCAGTTGCTTGTTAACCTTTATCCATCCTCGATCAGTTAGGGTAACTTTTGTGTTTTCTAATCCAAGACCTTTTGTTTCCGGCTTTCTGCCTACAGACATCAAAACATAATCGTAAGTTTTTTCTATCACATTAGCTTTATCATCTTCAATCTTAACAGCAATTCCGTTTTTTAATTCCTTCATCTCCATAACTTTGCTGTTAGTCATCACTTCTTCAAAAGAATCTTTAATTCTTTTTACAAGATAATTTGCTATATCTCTATCCGCACCGGGTAATAATCCCGGAAGCATTTCAACAACAGAGACTTTTGTTCCTAGTGCCCAATAAACAGAACCAAGTTCTAATCCGATGTATCCGCCGCCAATAACAAGAAGAGATTTGGGAATTTCCGGAAGATCGAGTGCGGAAGTTGAGTTAAGTAATCTTTTAGATTTAATATTTAAAGATGGAATAGTTGATATGACAGATCCTGTTGCAATGATAGCTTTTTCGAAATTGTGTTCGATTGTATCTTCACCTACTTTTTCAATCTTTAAAGTTGATGAATTAATAAAACTGGCTCTCCCTTGAATGAAATTAATTTTTCTTTGTTTCGAAATCTGTCCAAGTCCGCTTGTAAGTTTATTAACAACGTTGTTCTTAAAGTCGCGAAGTTTATTTATGTCAATTTTCGGTTTACCGAATTCAATTCCCCAATTTTTTGCTTCTTCAGCTTCGTGAATAAGTTTTGCAACATGAAGAAGAGCTTTTGACGGAATGCATCCGCGGTATAAACAAACACCGCCGGGATTTTTCTCAAGATCAATTAATGTAACATCCATCCCGAGATCTGCGGCTAAAAAAGCGGCGGCATAACCACCAGGCCCACCGCCAATAACTGTAAGTTTTATTTTATCTTTCATTAAAAATTCCTTTAAGAAAATAGAACGTGGATGACACAGATTTAATTGATTTACACTGATCTGCGAAAACCTGCATTATCAGCGTTATCCGTGTTCTATTGGTTTATAACAATATTTTCATAGGTTGTTCCAAAACCTCGACAACGAATCTCAAAAACCTAATCGCATCGGCGCCATCAATTATTCTATGATCGTAAGATAAAGATAAAGGCAACATTAATCTTGGTTCAAAAACTCCGTGTCCGTTCCAAACCGGCTCAATCGAACCACGTGAAACACCTAGTATTGCAACTTCAGGAGCGTTGACTATCGGAGAAAAGTATGTTCCACCAATGCCGCCAAGATTTGTAACCGTAAAACATCCACCTTGTAAATCATCTAAGCCAATTTTTTTATTGCGTGCTTTTTCAGCGAGCTCATTCATTTCAACCGAAATCTCAGTTAAAGATTTTTTATCCACATTTTTAAGGACTGGAACAATCAAACCAAATTCAGTATCAACAGCAATTCCGATGTTGAAATAATTTTTGTATATAATTTCCTTCTTCTCCATATCAATGCTGGAGTTGAATTGAGGAAATTCCTTTAATGCTTCAACAAGAACTTTAACAAGAATGGCAGTGACAGTTAGTTTTGTACCAGAATCTTTTACTTCTTTGTTTAGTTCTTTTCTTGTCTTTTCAAGATTTGTAATATCTGCTTTATCAAACTGCGTAACGTGAGGAATTGTTGCCCAGGCATAGCTTAAATGATCCGCAGTTTTCTTACGGATATTTGTCATTGGTTCTTTTTTTATGGACCCAAACTTTGAAAAATCGGGAAGTGATTCAGTCTTAATACCTAATCCAACACTTTCACCTCGGGATTCATGAAGTTTCTTCGAATATGCTTTCACATCATCCATAGAAATTCTACCATTTGGACCGGTACCTGGAACCTTGTTTATATCAACACCAATTTCTCTGGCGATTCGTCTTACGGATGGAGCCGCAGGTGCAGCACCACGCAGTATTGGCGGTTGTTCATCAAGTTCCATAGGATGAATTGATTTTCGTTCCCCTGTTAAACTTAATTTTTCTTCTTTCTTTTCCTCAGTCTTTGCCTCAGTGTCTGTCTTTTTAACTTCTTCCTTCTCTTCTTTAACTTCACTTGTTTCAACTTTAATAATTACCTGGCCAACTTTTGCTTTGTCTCCCGCCTTGATTAAAACCTCAACAACTTTACCGGAAATATTTGAGGGAACTTCAATTGTAGCTTTATCCGTTTCGATTTCAAGAATGCCCTGATCTTTTTCTATCACATCGCCTATATTAACCATAAGATTAACCACATCGGCCGATTCAATATTTTCTCCCAGTTCAGGAAGAACAAAATCTACAACTTCTTTTTTACCAGACGATTTGGTAACCGGTGCTGCTTTATATTCAACTTCCGGTTCTGTTCTAACTTCAGAAGTTTTGCTGTCTTTCGTAATTTCGCTCTTGCTCTCACTCTTAATCTTATTCTCATCGCTACCGCCTTCATCAACAAGTAGAATCGTTGCACCAACTTTAACTTTGTCGCCGACTTTTATTAAAAGTTTAGTCACTTTTCCTTCCACTGATGAAGGGACCTCAATTGTAGCTTTGTCAGTTTCTATCTCAATAACTGCCTGATCTTTTGTAACTGAATCACCGACTTTAACCAGTACAGTTACTATATCGGCTGATTCAATATTTTCGCCAAGTTCAGGTAATTTAAATTCTGTTGCCATTGTTAAACCTTAAATCAAATTTTTGTCTAGTTTCTATTGCCACGACCTTTAGGTCGTGGGAAAGAATAAAAATAAAAGCATTGGCTTTAGCCAAATACTATGTCGGGCTGAAGCCCAATTAGTGAGTTTTTTAAGAAACCCCGAGCTAAAGCTCGGGGCTATTTTAATCATTTACAACTGATTGCTTCCTCGAAGACTCCTCACAATAACGCTTATGAATTCATTGGATTTCTTTTCTTGGGATCGATGCCCAATTCTTTTGCTGCTTTATCTAAAAGTTTATCCTGAATTTTTCCTTCTTTAAACAGAGCAACAAGAGTTACAAAAACAATATGCTTTGCATCAACCTCAAAAAAGTCGCGCAATGCTTCACGAGTTTCACTCCTGCCGAATCCATCTGTCCCGAGCGAGTACAATCTTCCGGGAAACCATTTGGATACAGAATCCGGTAAAGCCTTCACATAATCAGATGCTGAGACGAATACTCCATTTTCTTTTTCAAGAACTTTTTCAATGTAACTCTTTTTTGCCTTTTTAGTTGGATTGAGCAAATTCCATCTTTCAATATCAAGTGCATCGCGTCTTAATTCTTTGTAACTTGTAACACTCCAAACATCTGTCGAAACATGATAATCATCTTCAAGAATTTGTGAGGCTTTAATAACTTCATTCAAGAATTGTTCCACTGCCGAATAACTGAGCTTTTAATTTTAATTTCTTTTTATCAGATGTCTTAAACTTATACATCCCTTTAAGAATTCCTTCTTCAGCACCATTAGGCATTTCGGGCATAGGATAATTTTCGTTCATCAAAGTTATGTAGTAGAATATATTTTCCTGATCTTCATACATTCTTTTTATTCCATTTCGAATAATCACCGCAAGTTCATACGCAAATGCAGGATCGTATGTAACAAGATTTGGAACCGGATAAGCAAGTAAATGGCTGTGTCCATCCTGATGCTGCAATCCTTCGCCGTTAAGTGTTGTTCTTCCAGCAGTTCCGCCGAGCATAAATCCTTTCGCACCGATATCACCAGCTGCCCAAACCAAATCACCAACTCTTTGCATTCCAAACATTGAGTAATAAATAAAGAACGGAATCATATTTATTCCGTGAGAAAGATAAGCTGTCCCAGCCGCAATGAAAGATGACATTGAACCTGCTTCCGTAATTCCTTCTTCAAGTATTTGTCCGTTCTTTGCTTCTTTGTAGTAAAGAAGAGAATCTTTATCAACAGGATCATAAAGCTGTCCTGCGTGGGAGTAAATTCCAACTTGTCTGAATAATGCTTCCATACCAAAAGTTCTTGCCTCATCGGGAACGATTGGTACAACAGATTTTCCAAGTTCTTTATCCTTTAAAAGCTTAGCGAGAATTCTTACAAACACCATCGTTGTAGATACTTCTCTTCCTTCGGTTCCTTTATAGAATTCTTCAAAAATTTCTTCTGGTGGTGCTTTAATCGGGCGAACATCTGTTTTGCGAGATGGTACATATCCGCCAAGTTGCTTTCTTCTTTCTTTAAGATACTTTATCTCGTGACTATCTTCATCTGGTTTATAGAATGGATCACTTACAATATCATCATCAGCAATCGGAATTCCGAATCTGCTTCTAAACTCTTTCATTTCTTCTTCATTCAGCTTTTTCTGCTGATGAGTAATGTTCTTTCCTTCGCCCGCCTCACCAAGTCCGTATCCTTTTATAGTCTTTGCAAGTATAACAGTTGGTTTGCCTGTATATTCAACAGCTTCTTTATATGCAGCATAAACTTTTTCCGGATCGTGACCGCCTCGTTTCATCTTAAACAATTGTTCGTCAGTCATCTTTTCAACCATCTTCAACAGATCAGGATCTTTACCAAAGAAATTCTTTCTGATATATGCGCCGCCTTCAACAGAATATTTCTGATATTCACCATCAACAACTTCACCCATACGCTTAACAAGTTTTCCGTCTACATCTTTTTCAAGCAATGGTTCCCAATCACTACCCCAAATAACTTTAATAACATGCCATCCTGCACCACGAAAAATTGCTTCAAGTTCCTGGATAATTTTTGCATTGCCGCGCACTGGTCCATCTAATCTTTGCAGGTTACAATTAATAACAAAAATCAGGTTGTCCAGTTTTTCTCTTGAAGCAAGTGTTATTGCACCGAGTGTTTCAGGTTCATCTGTTTCTCCATCACCAAGAAATGCCCAAACATGTCCTCCGGGTTTTTTCAATCCGCGGTCTTCTAAGTAACGATTAAATCTTGCCTGGTAAATTGCCTGAAGTGGTCCCAATCCCATTGATACAGTTGGAAACTCCCAGAAGTCTGGCATTAAATAAGGATGCGGATAAGATGAAAGTCCGCCTTCCGGTTTTAATTCTCTTCTAAAATTAATTAATTGTTCCTTAGTAATTCTTCCTTCAAGATAAGCTCGTGCATAAACACCGGGAGAAGCGTGTCCCTGAAAATAAATCTGATCACCTTCATAACCTTTACCTTTGCCACGGAAAAAATGATTAAAACCAATTTCATACAAAGTTGCCGCAGATGCATAAGTTGAAATATGTCCGCCCACATTTCCTTCCTGCATGTTTGCTTTAACCACCATTGCCATAGCAATCCAACGGATAAGACTTTTTATTCTTCTTTCAATTTCTCTATCACCGGGGAACGGCGACTGTTTTTCTCTTGGAATAGTATTTATATAAGGTGTGTTTGCGCTAAACGGAATATGAACACCGGATTTATGTGCACGGATTTGTAATTGTTGAAGAAGTTCAACAACACGCTCCGGTCCGCTGTGCTCAAGTACATAATCCAATGAATAAAACCATTCGCTGGTTTCTAGTTCTTCAGTCTTTGAATCTTTTTTAATATCATCACTCATAAAAATTTCCTTAATTCTTTGTCGTCATTCCGAATGAAGGGAGGAATCTGTTTTCTATAACTAGATCCATAACACTCGTATAATGACAGAAAGTTTATTTTTTCTATAAAAACAATGATTTTACTGATAACATTCCCAAAGGATAAACAAATATTTAAAGGAAGCTATGCTCAAAATCGGAGTGAGAAAATAATAGAAATAGCAAAGAATAACAAGGATACTCCCTGACCAAGATTAACACCAATTTGTAGCAATATCACTCAAAAACATAAAGTCACGATCATCCCGCTCATCACCTAAAAACTAAAAAAATGGTTTGACTTAGATAATATCATATGCTCATTTTATTGTGCCGATAAGAATTATGATTTTATCTGTACTTTCATACACTTATTAAGGAGAATATAATGTCTAATAAATTTTTTACTTTATTAATTTTCTTATTTATATCTGTGTTTTTCAACATAAGTGTACAGGCGCAATCTAATTCTGATTCACTCATCTCATCAATTACTTCAAGAGTCAATCCAGATTCTGTAAGATATGTTATTCAAAGTCTCCAGGATTTTCAAACAAGGCTCGAGCTTAATGATAACCGGTTTGAAGTTGCCGACTGGCTTTATGACAGGTTCACTTCTTTGGGCTTTACAAATGTCGAGCGAGATTCGTTTATGTGCTATACAAATATTGATTACGGCGGACTTAATTATACCGGAACAACATTGCAGGTTAATATTGTGGCTACACTTCCGGGGACGACAAGGCCAGATGAAATCTATATAATTGGAGGACATTATGATTCATTTGCATATGGCTCTCCAATGACAGACGCACCCGGTGCGGACGATAATGCAAGCGGAACTGCCGCCGCTCTTGAATTTGCCAGAGTTATAATGGAATCCGGTTATCAACCGGAAGCAACCATAAGGTTAATTGCTTTTGCCGCAGAAGAGTTAATGTTTTTTGGTGATGCTGGTTCTGAGCACTATGCACAAAAAGCTTCTGACGAAAGTATGAATATTAAGCTTATGATAAATTGTGATATGATAAGTCATAATACTTTGCCGCTCGAACAGGCAAAAGTAAGTCAATTAACTATTATTCCGGTTTTACAAATCTCCTTGAGATTGCCAAAAATGTAACTGATCAATTTAGTTTAATAACAGGCGTTAACGGGACATTAAATCAATATTCAGACAGCCAGCCATTTTATGCAGAAGGATTTCCTGCAATTTATTTTGAGGAAGATCAGTTCAGTCCTTACTATCATACCACTGATGATATAATAACAAATTATGATATGAATTATTGCTCTGAAGTTATAAAATCGGCTGGTGCAATGTTAATGAAGTCTATGGACTTGCCAACCGATATTCAGAATGAAGAAATATTACGTAAACAGATTTTACTCTATTTCAGAATTATCCAAATCCATTTAATCCAAGTACAAAAATCAGTTGGCAATCTCCAGTCGGCAGTTGGCAAACTTTAAAAGTTTACGATATTCTTGGAAATGAAGTTGCTACTCTTGTAAATGAATATAGAGATGCAGGTTCTTATGAGATAGAGTTCAATCTAGAATCAAGTATCAAGAGTCCAGCGTCCGGCGTTTATTTCTATCAATTGAAAGCTGGAGAATTTGTAAACACGAGGAAAATGATTTTACTTCAATAGTAATATATAATACTAACTATAATAGTAAATTTCTTACGTATCCTTATTATTTATTGTTTATAGTGAACAATCATCAACTTTAATTTTCTTGCTATTTGCCTCGTCCAATCTTTATATTAAATTATGTGCACTGAAGTTTTTATTAATCTACTCCTCGGCAGTTGGCAAACTGCTCAAAGTTTACGATGTTTTAGGAAACTTAGTTACAACTCTTGTTGACGAATACAAACCAGCGGCAAAATATGAAGTGGGGTTTGATGCTGGTTCTATTGCAAGTGGAGTTTATTTCTATCGTTTACAATCGGAAGAATATGTTGAAACCAAAAAGATGATTTTACTGAGGTAATAAAAATAGTGAGGAGAATATGATGCAAATACATTTTAACATAGTGCTAAAGTTGTTCATTACCTTATTGGCAGCCTCCTCCCTTCTTGCACAAAATAATTACACCGTTAAGGATATTACTCCAATGTACTCCGTTTTTATTGGAATGAACCAACAGGGATTTTGCGGACCAGAAACAAACAGCGGCTGGTTTGAAAATTGCGAACTTGAGGCGGGTTTTAATTCTTTTCAATTATATACAGTTAAAGAATTCGGATCCAGTTGGGGATTTTACAGAGACGGTTATTTAATTCCGCAGCAGCAGATTTGGGGCGAAGGTGATATTCAGTCTTTCTCACTCTGTCCCGACTATGATGGAGAAGAGCAGCTGAACTCTGTTACTCTCGGACCAAAACCATTCAAACCCTCCATTCGAATTGCCGGAATGGAAGATATTGCTCCTTCAGGCATTACCGGTGATACCGGCAAACATTTGCTTTTATATTTTCAAACCGGTTCTGCTGAAGATGGAGGAACTATCATGGAATGGCAAAGCAATGTTGGCATTGGAAAACTAGGTGAACGTTTTGGAGGATTTGAGATTACATTTTCAGTCGGCTGGAAAAGTTTAATGAAAGGTGAGGAGTTTGAAGTAGGTGCAATTTATGAGGATGAAGGAGAAGTTCAAAAATGGACAATGAGATTTATTCCTAAAAATGAATAAGTGGATAATTTATTTACTAATCTAAATAAAGGAAATAAAATGAAAACACTAAAACCACAAACTTGTTTCATAATAACTTTTGTAATAATCCTTAGCTGTATGTTAAATGCACAGGATGTTAAAGGCAGTAAAGATCATCCATTGTTTAACCGCATGCCTGATTATAGAATAATGGGATATGAGGAAAAGGAATTTGATGTCTATAACAAATTTTTTGACAGCAATGGAAAGAAATTTAGTGCAGAGGGTCGCTATTACTATTTCAACTACGGAATTAATAAAGGCGCTAAAGCTGCTTCTGGTCCACAGGTATTAAGAAACTATATGAATGCAGTTAAAAAGGCTGGTGGTACTGTGGTTTATGAAGATGGATGTTGCGATGTTTACCTGAAATTGATAAAGAATAACAGATTTACGTGGATTCGCGTTCATTCGTACAAAGATGCAGGAAGTTACCAGGTTTACATCATTGAAGAAGAAGAAATGGAGCAAGATATAGTTGCCGATCCTAAAGCAATGGGTGATGATATAGAGCGCACTGGTCGCGTTGCTATATACGGAATTTATTTTGATACCGACAGCTACAAGATAAAACCGGAATCGGAGCCTACTCTTAAAGCCATAGCAGAATTACTTAAAACCAAAAGCAGTCTTAATGTTTACGTTGTTGGACACACTGACTTTACGGGTAACCTTGATCATAATATGAAGCTTTCTGAAAACAGGGCTAATGCTGTTGTTGATGCGCTAGTAAAAGATTACGGAATTTCTGCAAAAAGATTAATTGGTAAGGGAGTTGGTCCTTTATCACCAGTCAGCACAAATAAAACTGACGAGGGCAAACAGCTTAACAGAAGAGTTGAACTTGTTGAGCGATAATCTAAAAGATTTTAGTAAATAATTAGTTGATATTTAAATAAAAATTTTTAATTCATAAAATGTGAGGCGGAAAATGAATAATATTAAATTATCTGTTTTTATCATTGTAGGATTCTGTTTTCTGCAATTATCGTGCTCGGAAGATGAATCGGCTGCTCCGTCTTCATCTAATAAGATAATGGTAATAAGTCCAAATGGTGGAGAGAGCTGGTTGGCAGGGACATCGAATACAATTACGTGGACAAGTAATATAAGTGAAGATGTAAAGATAGAGCTATATAGGGGAGGGAGTTTCTTCTATACAATTGTAAGCTCGACATCGAATGTGGGAAATTATTTATGGACAATACCAGATACACTTCCGTCTAGAATGGATTACAAGGTAAAGATCTCGAGCGTGTTGGACAGTAGCTTATATGATTTTTCGGATTCGGGCTTTGTAGCATTAGGTCAGGTTCTTTCTAATGAATACTCTGGCTTTCTTCGATTAAATTTTACAAATCAATTTCCATACTTTGATGAAACTACACAAGTAGATGTAGACATAAACAAATATGGTGTGGTGACATTTGGAAGCGGTACTTTAACTTATAATGCAGATGATAATAACGGTCAATCAAGAATAGTAAGAAACGGAACACTTCAGCTTAATCCTACCGGCTATTATTTTGATAACGGCGGTGAGGATTATATAGGCGTCGATGAGAATACTACCATCAATGAAAATATGATTGTTTATTACTGGGATGATAACAGTCAGACCTGGGTTGAAGTAATTAATGAAAATATCAGTAATACATGGAACGGTGGTTTGGCTTTTTCGATTGATGATGCGGTAATAAATGGTTCAATAATTCAGGTAGTGACCGCGCAAGGTAGTGTTACCTGGGGATTATATCTGGTAGTAATTCCTTAATTCTTTTTTATTAATAAATAGAGGAAGAAGTATTCTTCCTCTATTTATATTGTCTCAATTATTTCATTCCCGGCATTTCCATTTTGATATACCCATCAGGGATCTTAAACACTGAATCATCAATATCTCCAACTTTAATATTTTTCAATTCCATAGTCATTTTGTTTCCCATCATGTTTACAACCTTTATCGGAAATCCCAAGTCCGGGCTTATCCAGAAAGTCATTACGTCTTTTCCATCACGGTTTACAACATATTTATCACAACTGTAACCGTTCACATCTTCCTTACCTAAAAGTTTAGCATCTGTTGATCCTTGCAGGTCCTCAACACTCATAAAAACATCATTTATTTTGCTCATCATTCCAGTACTGCTCATTTCGATGTACATCTTATCTGAAGGCTTTAAAACACGTGTGACCATATCATCTTTATTGACAATTACACGTACCTCATCACCGCCTTCTTCCTGCTCGATACAATAAAAAGCACCTTCAACATAGAGCTTACTGGTTGTGGTAACTCCCTCACTGGTTTGAACCATGTCAGCCTTGAACTGTGAAAAAGTTGAACCACACAACAATAAGTGCAAAAAGAATACTTAATAAAGTTTTCATACTTAACTCCTATAAATGTTAATAAGAAATCGACAAATAATATTCAGAATCAGTCGAAAAGATTTTACGTGTTTTAATTTAATGGATTTTTTTACTAATGTAAAAGTGTTCGAGACAAAAATAGCTGGATTTGCTAAATAACGAATATCTATTTCAGGTGCTTCTCAAACCAGTTTTTTCTCATCTCATCAACTTCTTTGCGGTGAGATTTCATAAAATGATCGCCACCTTCAAGCATTACTAATCTGAAGAGATATTTCAAATCAAGAAGCTTGTAGGAAAGATCTATTGAATCGTGTGGCAATACTCTTTTATCTGCGTTACCGTGTAATATCAATAATGGAGTATTTTTAGAAAGTTTTTCTGGAAAATTTATAATTGACCTGGATTCACATTTTTCAAAATATTCTTTTTGATTGTACTTGCCCATAGTATGTTCATAAAGACGACGCATAAATTTGCTTTCATCAGAATTACAACGGAGATTTGCTATTCCACCCATAACAACTGCAGCTTTGAAAATATCGGTTCTTGTAAGCAAAAGATAAGTCATCATTCCACCGCGGCTCCAACCTTCAATACCCCAGACTTCTTTATTGGCGCTCGGTATTTCTTCAGCGAGAGGAATAAGATTTAAAACATCATTCAAGTCATCACCACCAAATTCATCATATCCTTCACCACCGTCATTTCCGCGGTATTGAGATGCAAAAACACAATAACCCCAACTCGCAAGCTGCCCGAAAATTCCGCGTGCAGTAAATTTATCAATAGCTCCTGCGTTACCAATTCCTCCTCTGCACCAGATGATACACGGATACTTTTTACTGTCATCTTTCGGATAAGCTATATAGCCTTTTACTTTTAATCCGCCTGCCTTGGCGGCAGACAGGCCGGCAGGCAGGTCAGAATCGTATGTAATTTTTTCAACTGTTGTTTTTTCAATTACATCACTTCCCCAACCGCTTGCTGTCATCTTAAGCTGAGAATCGCTTAACTTAATTATTTCCCGTTCAATAATTTTTGGCATAAGTTATAATTTTCTGAACACTCATTTGTTAAACAAACTCACCCTAAATCCCTCTCTTAAAAAGATCTGGCGACTTCGTCTACCAAGACGAGGAGGGCTTTTAAATTTTTTTCTCCCTTCTCTTCTCAAGAGAAGGGTGGTTGATGAGTTCAATATATAACCAGATAAATAATTATTGGTGAAAGATATTACCTCTCTGGAATAATCTGTTTTGTTTATATTTGTCCTGCACAAATATCGGAAAATAAAAAATGGTTCAAAAGAAAAAGACTCAAAGTAAAACTCCTGCAAAGGATCAAAAAGCATTTATAAAAAAGTTTGGAGTTATAATTTTAGTAATAGCAGTTGCAGTGTTTTTTGTTGTTAATAATTTCATAATTAAAAAGAGTGATCCGGAAGTGAAATATTACACATTCACAAAAGAAGGCGAATTGGTTTTTTCAGATAGCCTTGATAACCAAAAAACAAAAATTGATTTAGAAATTGCTGACAACGAATATGAAAGACAGCTTGGCTTGATGAACAGAAAAGAAATGAAAGAAAATCAGGGAATGCTTTTTATTTTTTCTGAAGAAAGATTTCAATCCTTCTGGATGTTAAACACACTGATTTCTCTTGATATGATTTTTGTAAATTCTGAGAAGCAAATTGTTACAATTCATAAAAACACTACTCCCCTTGCTCAGAAAAGCTATCCATCATCTTCACCCTCACAATATGTAGTGGAAGTTATTGCAGGTTTTACCGATAGACACAATATTCAGGTTGGTGATAAGATAAATTGGATGGGGACAAAAATAGGATTATAAACTGGTTCGTCGATGTCGTTCCGTGCAAGCGAAGCGCAACACGGAATTTAATAATTCACAAAGATTCCCGCCTTCGCGGTAATGACAATACAAGTTTCAATTTCCATAAAGCTTATCTTCCACCAATTCACAAATTATGTGAGCAATAGTAATATGTCCCTCCTGAATCCGCTGTACATTTGACGAAGGGATAATAATTGGAAGATCAACAATTGATTTTAATTTACCGCCGCTGCCTCCAAGAAATCCTATTGCCTTCATTCCTTTTTGATGAGCCATCTCAACTGCTTTGATAACATTCGGCGAGTTACCGCTTGTTGATATTGCAAGAAGAACATCTCCATTGTTACCGAGTCCTTCTACATTTCTTGCAAACACATTTTCAAAACCAATATCATTTCCGCCTGCAGTAAGATTGGATGTATCTGTTGTTAGTGCAATTGCTGGTAATGCAGGACGCTGAATATGGTGACTTAATCGTATCATCATTTCTGTTGCAATATGCTGACAATCTGCAGCACTGCCGCCATTACCGCAAAGTAAAAGTTTATTTCCATTCTTATAACAGTCAACCAATACATCAACTGCGGATATAATATCATCAAAACATTCTTCTTTTATTTTAAGTTTTGTTTCCGAACTTTCGTTCAGTGAATCGATGATAAACTTTTTAGTGTCCATTTTTATCCTTAAATGAAATAGCACGTTGATAACACAGATATGACTGATTTTCGTTGATCAGAGCAAATCTGCTTAATCAGTGTCATCAGTGTGCCATTGTGTTTAAACAAAAATATTTTGTTTAACATGCACTGCTAAAGCAAAATCTTTAATCAAATTCCAATTATTTTCATTTTCAAAAAAATTACCGGTTACGATTATCGAAGCCCCGTTCTCAACTTTTTCTCTTGCTGTTTGCGGATTTCTTATTCCACCGCCGACAATTACAGGAATAGAAACCTGACTGCTAACTGCTTTTACAATTTCATTCGGTACCGGCTGATCTGCCCCGCTGCCAGCTTCAAGATAAATTAATTTCATTCCCAGATATTCAGCAGCCAGAGCAGTGGATGCGGCAATTTCAGGTTTATTTCTCGGAACGGGTAAACTTCCACTCATATATACTGCTGTTGTTGTTGATCCTGATTCAATCAAAATGTATCCGGTTGATATTGGTTCAACTCCAGATTGTTTTATAATTGGTGCTGCAAGAACATGTTTGCCAATTAAATGCTCTGCATTTCTTCCACTTACAACAGAAAGGAATAAAATTGCATCTGCAGCAGAACAAATCTGATTAACACTTCCGGGAAAAATTATTGCTGGCAATGAAGTGGAGCTTTTAACTTTTTCTAAAAATAATTCAAGGTTGCTGTTTATCATCAAACTTCCGCCAACCAAAAAGCCATCAACATCTGATTTTTCGCAATGCTTAACAAAAGGAATAAGTTTTTCTTCCGAAAGTTTATCAGGATCGAGCAATATTAAATATGCTGCGCCCTTTTCCCGTGCAATATTTTGTAAATAATTATATGTCTTCATAATGAATGATGAAATGCTAAGTCAATATAGGAATTTTGGTTTATAGAATAAAGAAAGGACATTTTATAATAATTAATTGTTTTGCAGATAATACATTCCCGCTATCGTTTTCGCATCAGTAATTTCACCCTGCTTTATCATTTTTTCAACTTCTTCAAAACTAAACTCAAGGATTTCCATTCCAAGTTCACCTTCTTCATGATTGATGATTTCCGGGTATTAATTCTGTTGCTTTGTAAATATGTAAAATTTCTGTGCAATATCCAGGAGCGGTTAGAATCTCACCAAGTTTTTCAAACTTCTTTGCTTTGTACCCTGTTTCTTCTTCTAATTCTCGTCTTGCACAAATTAAAGGATCTTCATTTGCGTCAAGTTTGCCGGCAGGAAATTCAATCAGCCACTTCTGCAAAGGATATCTGAATTGTTTAACAAGAATTAACTTACCGTCATCCTTAACAGGAATAACTACAGCACCGCCGGGATGAATTGCTATTTCACGGATTCCCTTCTTCCCGCTTTCGTATTCAATTTCATCAACCTGATGATCGAACACTTTACCTTTATAACGAATTTCTGATTTGAGAAGTTTGTAATTTCATGGTAGTTATAAGTTTCTACTCCTAAGTCGTTTCTAAATGTTCTCTGAGTCTTAGTTGGTGAAAAGAAGCTGTTGAAACCACTTAGACATAAGAGCACTAAGTTTCACTAAGCCCTGTATTTAGCATCGTAATATGGAATAAGCTCACTACCAAGAAATTTAATTACTGCAGTTATAACGCCAAGGTCATCAAGATACCCGATAAATGGTGCAATATCAGGAATTGTATCAATAGGTGAGATAAAATAAACCAATCCCATTACAACTATGGCTTTACGGTGCCAACTAATAAATGGGTCTTTCATATATTTGTATAGAGCCAGAATATCTTTTGCAAAGGAAATTTTCTTACCTACTCTTTCAACTTTACTCCAGAAGTTTTCTTCAACGTATCCGCTTCTTTCACTATAATCTTCTTCGACTTCCCGTTCAGTTTTACCACCCGTTCTAAATGCGCCAAGATCACCTAAGTTTTCAAAAATCTCGTCGTCGGGAGTTACAATTTCAAAATCTCTTTCTTTCATCATCTCTCCTATTTTTGATACGATTTAAACCAATCAAATACTGTGTTCCACCATAACTTTGCATTTTGCGGTTTGGAAACAAAATGAGTTTCGTCAGGAAAATACAAGAACTTACTTTCAACTCCCAGCCGTTGCAGAGTCGTAAATAATTGAAATGCTTGTTCTTCAGATAATCTAAAATCAAAAGCACTGTGAACAATTAACATTGGTGTTTTAAAATTATTTGCAAAGCGATGCGGCGACCATTTTTCATATGCTTCAGGATTTTCCCACGGAGTGCCGCTTATATCCCATTCCGGAAACCATAATTCTTCTGTGGTTCCCCACATACTTTCCAGATTGAAAGTTCCATTGTGGCAGAAAAGAGCACTAAATCTATCTGTATGTCCTTCAATCCAGTTTATCATATATCCGCCGTAAGATGCGCCTGATGCAAAAGTATTTTTAGCATCAATGAATGAGAAATTCTCTATTGCATAATCATAAGCTTTCATCAAATCAATATAAACTTTGCCTCCCCAATCGCCAGAAATTTCATCAGTAAATTTTTGTCCATAGCCTGTTGAGCCTCGTGGATTGGGTGCTACAACAACATAGCCCGCTCCTGCAAACATTTGGAGATTCCATCTATAATGAAAATTATCTTCCCAGGCTCCTTGAGGTCCGCCGTGAATTAAAAACATCATAGGATATTTTTTATTTGGATTGAAAAATGGAGGTTTTACTATAATTGATTGAACTTTAGCTCCATCAGCTCCTTCACTCCAGAATGTTTCAACAGGATTCATTTCAAGTTGTGAAAGAATTTCTTCATTTGTAAATGTAATTCTTTTTAAGCTGTTTTTGCCATCTGTGCTGAGTGCGAAAATTTCATTTGGTAAATCAGATCTTTGCTTTAGAAAATAAAGAGCTTTTCCATCCTTAGAAAGTTGAATGTTAGTATTGTAATTCTCTTTATGAAATAAATTTATATTGCCGGATTTTACATCAAGCTTATAGATTGAATTATAAATTTCATTACCGGCGATAAAATAAATTGTTTTAGAATCGGGAGTCCAGATAATTTCATCAACGGATTTATCAAATTTTTCCGTAAGATTTTTTACTTCGCCTGTTTTGCGATTAAACAAAATCAAATCTTTTTTATCAGCTTCAAACTTTGCTCGCTTCATTGAAGTCCAGGCAAGATACTTTCCGTCGGGAGAATAAACAGGCTGACAATCAACGCCTTTGCTTGTTGAAATAAGTTTAGGAGTATTTGAAGGATTCAGACCAAGAAGGTAAATCTCAATGTTAGTGCTTGTTGCTTTGGTGAATTCAGAATTTAGTGAGTAAGCAATCTCATTCCCATCGGGAGAAAAATTGTAATCATTTGATGAGCCCAACGCCATAGGGGGAACATCTTCTTTGTTTCCCTCTGTAAGATCAGTAAAGTTTCCGGTTTCAATATCAAGCAGGAACAAATGACTGCGTTTATCACCACGCCAATCATTCCAATGACGATACATTAACTCTGTAAAAATTTTTGCTTTTACTTTACTTTCCTCTCTTACTTTATCTATCTCTTCATTACATTGCTGTGTTTTACAATCAGGATAAACAGAAGAAACAAACAAAATTTTCTTTCCATCTGCCGACCATTCAAATCCTGATGCACCAGTATAAATGTTTGTTAATTGTTTTTCGTTTGAACCATCCAGATCACAGAGCCAGATTTGTCCACCTCGAGTGAATGCGATTGTTTTTCCATTAGGAGAAAATTTTGGCTCGCCTTCATTTTTTTCAGAATTTTTTAGTGATCTAAGATTTTTACCATCAGAATCAATTAAATAAATATCCGTGTTTCCCTTATTAGCTTCAAAAGTGTAGCTAGTTAAAGTGAATGCTAGAGTTTTTCCATCCGGAGAAATATCGTACGCACCAATGCGCTTCATCGCCCAAAGGTCATCAACATTAATTGCTCTTTTTGTTTGTGGAAATACTGTAATGGAAATAAAGAGAAGTAATAAGAAGAATTTTTTCATCGTTGCCTCGGAAGAATATTTAAATTATTATTCAAAAAATACGACTTGTTAAAGCGAAAGGCAATTTAAAGCAGAATACCACCATTAAATTCTATATTAATTTCTTAATGGTTAACTTTGATAAGAAAATAAGAGATAAATATGCACGATAACACGTTAGTTTTTCTTCCTGGTGGGCTTAGGCAATTCCGCAGTTTGAAGAACAAATATATTCTAAAAGACAAGGAAATTCTTATTTTAGGCTCTGGAAGTGAAAAAGTTACAATCAAAATGATTGAGGCAGATGCTGCTTCTGTCGTAATGATTGTAAATGATTATGAATCTTTAATAAATGCAAGACTTGGCTTATCAAAAGAAAGTAAAATCTCTGTGAAGATGATGGACTTTGACAATACCGATTTTACTGATTCTCAATTCGATCTTGTTTATGCACAAGCTTCTATTTCTCTTTCAAACAGGAATAAAATTGTAAAAGAAATTAAAAGAATTCTTAAACCGGAAGGTGTTTTGTGTGTTGGCGAAATAACAGCACTTAACAAAAATTATCCTGCGTTTGTTAAAGACATCTTTGAGTCATCAGATATCTTACCTCTGCAACATGAAAATTGTAAGGATTACTATATAGAAAGAAAATTTTCGGTTCTGTATGAAGAAGATTTAACTTCATCTCTTCAGAACTTCTATACGAATGCCGCACAATCATTAAATGAAGTTATCGACAATCTCTCTGACAAAGAAAAAAGTTATTATAAAAAATTACTAAACAAGATAAGTCACGAATCCAATGCTTACTTAAAACTTGGTGCAGATAAGTTTATTGGATTTAAGATGCTGATACTTGAAGAAAACATAATCACCGTCATTCCGAACTTGTTTCGGAATCTTCTTAATATTTCAAGGACCCTGAAACAAGTTCAGGGTGACAGAATACAATGAATACAAAAAAAGGCGATATAGTAGAACTTCAAATAGAGAAGTACGCTTTTGAAGGAAAAGGAATTGCAAAAGTTTCAAAAAGTAAATTGACGGGAATTGATGCGCCAGATGAAGATGAAAATTATGTGGTGTTTGTAAGCGGAGCTTATCCCGGTGATAAAGTAAAGGCAAGTCTGAAGAAAATTAAAAAATCATTTGCGGAAGCTGACACCGTTGAAATAATTATAAGGTCCGCTGAAAGAACTGATGCAAAGTGTGAATACTTCGGAACATGCGGCGGATGTAAACAACAGGATTTAGATTACCAATCACAAATTAAATACAAACAGCTGCAGGTCGTTGAAATTTTTGATAAGCTTGGGGGTGTTTCCGAATATTGATGATTGAGCCGATATAATCCCATCGGATAATGTTTACCATTACAGAAATAAAATGGAATTTTCATTCACTGAAAAAAGGTGGCTTACTTCTGAGGAGATTAATTCGTCTGAAGAATTGGATAATTTTTTCGCACTTGGACTCCACGTTCCAAAAGTTTATGATAAGGTTGTGAACATTGAACAATGTTTTCTTCAACCTGAGATTAACGACACAATTCTAAATTTTACACGGGATTTCTTCAAATCACGAAACACTTCCATCTATTCTACAAAAACTCATCAGGGTTATTTAAGAAATCTTGTAATAAAAAATTCATTTCACACAAATGATCTGATGGTAAACCTGGTTACGTCTTACCAGGATGATGATTTAATTAACGAATACAACAGTGAGTTATTAAAAGCTGTTCCGCAGATTACAACTATTATTAACAATATCAATAAAAAGAAAGCTGCCGTTGCAATTGGGGATTATGAGAATGTTATTTACGGACCGGGATTTATTTATGATATGATTGGCAGGCATAAATTCAGAATAAGTGCAAATTCGTTTTTTCAGACAAATACTTTACAGGCAGAAAAACTTTTTCAAACAGCTTTGGACTATGCTGATTTGCAAGGAAATGAAATTGTTTATGATCTTTACTCCGGCGCCGGAACTATTGCAATTTATGTTTCAGATTATTGTAAAGAGGTTTACGGATTTGAATCAGAGAAATCGGCAGTTAATGATGCGGAAGTAAATATAGGATTGAACAACATTAAAAATGTAAAGTGTTTCGTTACTGATTTGTATGATTCATTTATTCCGTTTGTTGAAAGTGAAGGCATTCCGAAGCCAGATGTTATAATTGTCGATCCACCAAGAAGTGGAATGCATAAAAATACTGTTAATGATTTAATAAAACTTTCTCCACAAAAAATTATTTACGTAAGCTGCAATCCGACAACGCAAGTAAGAGATATTAAGATGATGGTTGAAGCAGGATATAAGTTAATCAAGATAAGACCTGTTGATATGTTTCCACATACTTTTCATATTGAGAATGTTGCTTTGTTATTAAGTCTTGATAATATAATAGAGTTAATGTTTTATCAATTGCCTTAAAGTAACCATGTAGTAACTAATTCTGTATCGAAATAAATGCTTCATGGTTATACTGTTTTAACAATATAAAAAAGGGATAGATTGCTCTATCCCTTATTATTTTCCAAATGAATTTAATGTATCTACTTCAACAAAATCATCTTCTTGTTTGCACAAAACTTCCCGCTTGTAATCTGTAGAAATAAACTCCGCTTGGAAGATTGCTTGCGTCCCAATTTAAGTTCATAAGTGCCAACAGGTTTTTCTTCATTTACTAAAGTTGCTACTTCACTTCCCAATAGATCATAAATTTTAATGGTTACAAAACTTAATTTTGGAACAGAGTATTTTATTGTTGTTGTCGGGTTGAATGGGTTCGGGTAATTCTGGTGCAAGGAAAAATCTAAAGTGAGTATATCATTATTTTGTATTACTGTATTTACATCAGGAGTAGTTTTAATCAGCCAAACATCAGAGTAACCAGCACCGAACAAATATGTCCCTCCAGTTATGATATACCCCCCGTCTGTGGTCTGCTGGACTGATTCACCAATATTATAACCACTTCCCCCAAAGGTTTTTGTCCAGAGTGTATCACCAGAAGCATCTGTTTTTATCAGCCAAACATCAGAGTAACCAGCACCGAACGATTCTGTCAATCCAGTTATGATATACCCCCCGTCTGTGGTCTGCTGGACTGATTCACCAGAATCATAACCACCTCCCCCAAAGATTTTCGTCCAGA
Source organism: uncultured Ignavibacteriaceae bacterium (assembly GCA_963714415.1). GTDB lineage: Bacteria > Bacteroidota > Ignavibacteria > Ignavibacteriales > Ignavibacteriaceae > JAGXRK01. The sequence continues at coordinate 33,307 of CAVQOL010000013.1, read as the reverse complement.
GTGTATCACCAGAAGCATCTGTTTTTATCAGCCAAACATCAGAGTAACCAGCACCGAACGATTCTGTCAATCCAGTTATGATATACCCCCCGTCTGTGGTCTGCCGGACTGATAGACCAAAATCATAACCACTTCCCCCAAAGGTTTTCGTCCAGAGTGTATCACCAGAAGCATCTGTTTTTATCAGCCAAACATCTGCGCTACCAGCACCGAACGAATTTGTCCCTCCAGTTATGATATACCCCTCGTCTGTGGTCTGTTGGACTGAATATCCATAATCATAACTACCTCCCCCAAAGGATTTCGTCCAGAGTGTATCAACCTGACCCTGAACGATTGAGATAGAACTCAGAATAAAAAAAGAGATAAAAAAGAAAAATGTAATTCTTTTCTTCATAGCGCACCTCCAATGAAATAAAAATGTTTATCAACATTTCTGCTTCGGGAAAGTTATCGCAGATATCATCTCCGGACTTTGAACAATAAAATGGCTCAAAAGTTTAGCCCTCTCGGAGTAGAGAGATAATTTATGTGGATATAAAATCCATCAATTATTTATCATTGTCAATAAGATAATATTACACGATTAGCAAGAAGAACCAATTAGCAAAGAACCTCTACGTCTTTATTACCTTTCTGTTACTCTTTGGTTACTTATAAAAATTTGGGTTAATATAATTCGTTGTTTTGTTTATACTTAAGAAATATTTCCTCATTCCTATGCAGAGAATGTTGCTCTCTTAATACAATAGAACACAGATAACGCTGATCGAACTGATTTCCACAGATTTAGATCCGTGAATATCCAAATAATCTGTGTCATCCGCAGCCTGCCCCGATCAATCCGGGTGCTATTGATTTTTAATTATCAGCACAAACTCCCCTTTTAGATTTTCCTTCTCCACAATTTTAAAAATGTTTTGTGCGTTGCCGCGATAAAATTTTTCTTTCTCTTTTGTCAGTTCAAATGCAAGTACACAAGGAATGTTTGCACCAAGAAGTTTTACGATATCTTCTAAAACAGCTTTTAATCTGTAAGGAGTGTCCATTAACACAATTGTTTCTGTTTTATTCTCTTCAAATCCAACAACTGTTTTCTTCTGATATCTTTCTTGGGTGAGAGCCAGCCATAGTAATAGAACTTTTCAAAGTCCAGTCCGCTTCCAACTAAAGCAGTCAGCAGCGAACTTGTACCGGGAATAGGAATAACTTCAATTTTGTTTTGTAAAGCAAGATCAACTAATAAATGTCCGGGATCAGAAAAAAGCGGAGTGCCGCAATCGGAAATCAGATGCGGCAGATTTTCCTTCAAGCAATTTAAGTATTAACTCATTCGCACTTTCATTTTCATTGTGCTCATTTAGTGAAAAAAGCTCTTTCTGAATTTTATAATGTAGATAATAATCTGCGTGCTTCTCTAAATTCTTCACAGATAATAAAATCACATTCCTTTAAAATGCGCAACGCGCGAAGAGTTATGTCTTCATAATTTCCAATGGGAGTAGATACTATGTAAAGTTTAGGTTTCATAATAAATTTATTTTTGTCATATTGAGTGAAGCGAAATATCTTAACAATTAATTACGTGCTGATACTCAGATTCTTCGCTACGCTCAGAATGACGGAAGAAAACACTTAATAATTTGTTTGAAAACTCTGGTTATTTGTGCTTAAATTTAATCATAAATTTTATAATTAAATTCAGGCTTATGAAGCAACTGATATAATTCATGTCAAATTTTCTCACCACAAAAAACCGAATATGAACTTCCTATTTATTTCAAATTCCAAAAGGAAAATGTACTATGAGTGAACATACACCAACTCAGATAAAAGGACTTCCGCATAATGCGTATTCCGAACTAAAGCCGGGTGAAGAATACAAACCTATAATGCCTCCTGATCAATCACCTGCAGAGATAACTCCATACTCTGTTATAATGGGTCTGTTAATGGCTGTTCTGTTCTCTGCGGCAGCGGCTTATCTTGGCTTAAAGATCGGACAGGTATTTGAAGCAGCTATTCCCATTGCAATAATTGCAGTAGGTGTTTCAACTGTGCTTAAAATAAAAGGCTCGCTCGGTCAGAATGTGATTATTCAATCCATTGGACAAAACTCCGGACTGATTGTAGCAGGAGCTATTTTCACAATTCCGGCTTTATATATTCTTAATCTCGAAGCACATTTTTACCAGATATTTCTTGCATCTGCGTTTGGTGGAGTTCTTGGAATTCTTTTCCTGATTCCATTCAGAAAATATTTTGTGGCAGAAATGCACGGTAAATTTCCGTTCCCCGAGGCTACTGCTACAACAGAAATTCTTGTCGCAGGGGAAAAAGGTGGAAAGCAGGCGCTCGTGCTTGTCGTAAGCGGATTGATTGGCGGTATTTACGATTTCATCATCGCAACTTTCGGATGGTGGAGTGAAGTTTTCACAACAAGAGTATTCGGTTTTGGTGAAATGCTTGCCGATAAATTTAAACTTGTTTTCAGATTGAACATTGGTGCCGCTGTAATGGGACTCGGCTATATCGTAGGTTTGAAGTACGCCGCAATAATTGCTGCCGGATCTTTTGTGTCGTGGTATCTTTTAATTCCTGTTGTTTCATATATCGGTGCCGGATTAACAGAACCCTTCGGAACAGGAGCAACAAAATTAATATCAGCAATGTCTGCTGAAGAAATTTTCAGGCAGTATGTTCGTCATGTTGGTATTGGCGGAATTGCAATGGCAGGGATTATCGGAATTATTCGTTCATCAAAAATTATTCAATCAGCTTTTTCTCTCGGCTTCAAAGAAATCTTTGATAAAAAAGGCGCTAATAACAATAAGTTAAGAACACAGATTGATGTTTCAATGAAAACAATCCTTGTTGGAATTGTAGCAACTGCAATTCTTCTTCTTGTGTTCTTCCATTTTGGTGTTGTTGATAATATCGGCTGGGCTTTAGCAGGATTATTAATTGTACTCATCATTTCTTTCCTATTTACAACTGTAGCTGCAAATGCAATAGCTATTGTTGGAACTAATCCCGTAAGTGGAATGACTTTGATGACGCTGATTCTTTCTTCAATCGTTCTTACTTCTGTTGGATTGAAAGGTGAATCCGGAATGATTGCAGCATTAATAATTGGCGGAGTTGTATGCACAGCACTTTCAATGGCGGGTGGATTTATTACAGATCTTAAAATCGGTTACTGGCTCGGTTCAACTCCACGTAAACAGGAAAGCTGGAAAATTCTTGGCGTTCTTGTTTCTGCCGTAACGGTAGGATTTGTAATTATGATATTAAATGAAACATACGGATTTGTTGGTGAAGGCTCACTCGTTGCACCGCAGGCAAACGCAATGGCTGCAGTTATTCAGCCCTTAATGGATCAGCAGCCTGCACCGTGGATGTTATATATTGTCGGAGCAATACTTGCCGCAGTATTAACTATGATAAGAGTTCCTGCACTTGCCTTTGCTCTCGGAATGTATATACCACTTGAGTTAAATACTCCTTTGTTAATTGGTGGATTGATTGCTCATTTTGTTTCAACACGCAGCGATGATGCTAAATTAAATACTGCAAGAAGAGAACGAGGAACATTAATTGCATCAGGATTTATTGCAGGCGGTGCTTTGATGGGTGTAATAAGTGCAATACTCAGATGGCAGGGTTTCAACTGGGTCAATCCTGAATGGGCAGAATCACACTCAGCAGAACTTCTTGGACTTGTAATGTTTGCAAGTTATTTGTGTTTATATGATTTGGGATTCATTAAGAGGAAAAGTAGAAGAATAAAAAAGGTTGCGTTTTCTATTTATTTCAAGTTATAATATTAAAGGCGCATCACCTTTTGTGATGCGCCTTTTTTCTACTATAAAATCACAAAAATTAAAATCAATTATTGGATAATCGACAAATAGCAATTAATTCCTGTGCTGTTCAGCGAACTCACGTCCCGCTTTAAGCGCATCTATATTAAGCTGAACTATCTTTTCTCCTTTTCTTCCGAAGATTTTCTTTATTCCCTCTTCAAGACTTTCATAAGGAACATCAAGAAAAGGAGACGCAGCACCGAGCATTACCATATTTGAAGAGCGCGGAGATTTTACCTGTCTTGCAATCTCATCTGCGTTTATTGCAATGTGATGAGGAAGCTTTTCAATTTCTGCAATAAGATCTTTCATATCCGGATAATCCGGAATGTTTACAAACGGAGTGGTATTTGTTACAAGCCATCCTTTTTCCTTCAGCCATGGCAGGTAGCGGAGTGATTCCATCGGTTCAACAGAAATTATTATATCTGCACTGCCCTCAGGAATAAGATCACTGGCAATTTCTTTTTCAGATATTCTAAGATGAGATTGCACAGAACCGCCGCGCTGACTCATTCCATGAACTTCTGATTGTTTTAAAAATAAATTATTTCGAAGTACTGCCATTCCTATTGTAGCAGCTATTGAGAGGATTCCCTGTCCTCCCACACCTGATAAGATTATGTCTGATTTCATCTTACTACCTCCTCAACTTTAACCTTCCCGTCTTTCGACGAGGCATGCTGTTCCTTCTTACTTTTAGCTACTAATTGTACAATGCACTCTCTTCTAGGAATGACAACTGAAACACCTTCATAAAGCATTTCTTGCCGTAGAACTCTTACCATTTCATCGTGGTACTTTGGTAACGGAGTAAGAACCTTAACGTGTTCTGGTTTTACACCAAGACCTATACAAATTTCCTCCAATCTTCCTGTTGCGTGAGAAGCCTGTCCGCCTGTCATTCCTGTTGTTCCGTTATCCGAGATAATAACTGTGATAGGAGTATTCTCAACAACTGCATCAAGCAAAGCAGTCATTCCGCTGTGAGTAAAAGTTGAGTCGCCAATCACTGCAACAGCAGGACGAACACCAGCATCTGCAGCACCTTTTGCCATTGTTATAGAGGCTCCCATATCTACACATGAATTAATTGAATTCCACGGCGGCAAGGCACCAAGTGTATAACAGCCAATATCAGAAAAAACTTTCTGCTTTCCGAATTCTTTCATTGTTTCATTAAGAGCATTATAAATATCGCGGTGACTGCATCCGGCACATAATTCAGGCGGGCGGTTCTTAACAATTGCCGGAATTTTCATTCTGGTTTTTACCTGCCCTCCAGGTAAGCGGGCTTCGATACCCAAAGCTCTTGCAACGATATCTGGGTTCAATTCACCATCACGGGGAATTGTTCCATCTAATCTTCCTTTGATTTTAGTGTTCACTTCTAAAAATCCTCTCAACTGTTCTTCAACAAAAGGATATCCGTCTTCCAGCACAATAACTTGCTCACATTCATTAACTATTTTTTCAACTTTTGAAAATGGTAGAGGATATTGACAGATTTGAAGAATCGGATGTGGACAATTCCTATTAGGATAATTTTCTAGCAAATAATTATGAGCAATTCCGCAGGCAATAATACCAAGTGATTTATTTCTTGCAGAGAAGTATGAATTATAAACTGAAAGTTCTGACTCCTGTTCCAAAGAAGACTGAATACTAAGTAATCCTTTATATCTTTTTCTAGCATTGGCTGGAAGTAAAACAAATTGTATTGGGTCCTCAGGATAAGTTAGCTTATTTTCTTCTTTTAGTTGCTGTCTTTGAATACCGGAACGCGAGTGTGAGAGTCGAGTTGTAATTCTTATCATAACCGGGATTTTAAATTTTTCAGAAAGCTCAAATCCTTCATAAGCCATATCATAAGCTTCCTGCTGATTTGATGGTTCAAGAATCGGTATCATAGCAAACTTTCCGAAGAAACGTGAGTCCTGTTCGTTCTGTGATGAATGCATTGAGGGATCATCTGCAACTGTAACCAGCAATCCACCGTTAACACCGGTTATTGCTGAATTAATAAAAGCATCAGCAGCAACATTTAATCCTACATGTTTCATACAAACCATGGCACGCTTGCCAGCATAACTCATTCCGAGTGCGGCTTCCATTGCGGTTTTTTCGTTAGCAGACCATTGTCTGTGTAAATTTCTTTCAATCGCAGTTTTATTATTCTGAACGTATTCTGTTATTTCTGTGGATGGTGTCCCGGGATAGGCATAAACACCTGACATTCCACCGTCGATTGCACCTTGTGCTATGGCTTCTGCACCGAGTAATAGTAATTTATCCATAATTTCTCTTTCTTGTTTTTCATTTCCCCCAATAAAAAAGTACTTTTTTCAAGAAGTTAAAAATAACTATTGCGTTTGAGATAGAAGTTAATTTTGAATTGTAGAGATGAATTTGTGTGATTAAAAGAAGCTAAAGATATGATTAAAAGTGCAAACATTTAATTTATTTTTTGTTGTAAAAATATAACAGCTAACTTATTAGGTACTTCAAATTAACCCTGAGAATAAAAAAAGAAACAAACACTCATTTCTGTTGTGGATATTATATTGAAATTAGCTTATAATTAGTATGAGTTTTATTTCCGGCTGGTAAATGACAAAAATTAAATACGCAACTACTTTATTTTTAATTATTCTCTTCTCTGAGATGATCCTCCCAAATCCGCAGGATTATAAATTCAGACGAATAGGAGTCGAAGACGGTCTTTCACAAAGTACTGTTTTTGCTTCGCTTCAGGATAAAATCGGATTTATGTGGTTTGGAACTGCCAGCGGATTAAACAAATATGATGGATATAGCCTTACAATTTACAGCAACGATCCAAACGATTCTTCATCGATTTCTGATGACGGAATTATTTCACTGTTAGAAGACAGCCGCGGAACAATTTGGATAGGTACTATTGAAGGAAACATCAACAAATATGACCGGTTAAGTGATTCATTTTCTCACATAAGTATTTCCAATCTTTTTGAAAAAGAACCCGGATTTGGTGCAGATTATTATGATTATCCAATTGCCTTTTCCAGAAATCAAAATTCTACTATAACATCAATGATTGAAGACTCAGATGGAAATATCTGGGTTGGTACCTGGGGAAATGGTATAGTTGTTATCGATAAAGAACTTAATAAAATAAATCATTTTTACTATGATGGTTCAGATAAAAATTTATTACCAATAAACAGAGTATCGAAACTATTACTGGATGAAAATGAAACTATCTGGATCGGGACATTTGGTGGTGGTTTGTGTAAATCGTTAAAAGATAAAAACGGTAATTACACTTTTATTACTTATTCTTATTCTGCAAGTAATCTAAATGGATTAACCGATAATAGGATAATTACTCTCTTAATCGATTCGGAATTTAATCTCTGGATAGGCAGTTATAATGGCGGATTAAATTTTTTAAAGAGGGAAGATAAAAATAAAGCTCCTAATAAAACAAAATTCACGAAATACAAACTTGACACGGGAAAGAACTCAATATCTAATAACACAGTTATGGCTTTATGCGAAGATAAACTTGGAAATATCTGGATTGGAACTTTTGGAGGTGGATTAGACAAGTATGATCCTGTGAGCAGAAAATTTCTAAATTTTAAATATAGCCCAACAAATCAAAATTCACTCGCCGATAATGATGTTCTCTCTCTCAGCGTTGATAAGTCAGGAATTATCTGGGCAGGGTCTCATTTAGGTGCTGGAGTTACTGTAATTCAGTTCTGCCGAGCAAAATTTAATTTGTATTCACATCAAGCTGATAATCCGAATAGTCTATCTGACAATGTTGTCTGGTCTATTTACGAAGACAAAGATAAAATACTCTGGGTAGGAACCTATCGTGGGGGAATAACTAAAATTGATCGAACAAAAAACTTATTCACTCATCTGTTGCACTATCAAAATAACAACAACTCGATAAGCAGTAATCATATTAGAGCCATTTCTGAAGATAAATTTGGTAATCTTTGGGTTGGAACCTACAGTGAAGGATTAAATATAATAGAAAAGACAAGTTTAAAAGTAAGAAGATTATTGAGCGATCTTTCTATTAACGGAACATTAAGTGCAAACCAGGTTCAATCAATACTAATTGATGATGATGAATATTGGATTGGAACATTCGGCAATGGTTTAAATTATTTTAAAAGTTCTGACAATCCTTTTTATGAAAAAATAAACTTCCAATACTATACCAATGATCCAACAAATCCAGGTTCACTAAGCGATAACAGAGTATATAAAGTGTTTCAGGATAGCAAAGGAATTATTTGGGTTGGAACTTTCGGGGGTGGATTAAATAAGCTGAATAAAAGCAATGGTACATTTGAACACTTTCGTCATAATCCTTTTAATGATGAATCAATAAGTGACGATAAGGTTCTGTCAATTTCAGAAGACTCAGAAGGGTATTTGTGGATAGGAACCTACGGCGGGGCATTAAACAAATTTGATCCTTCAACTGGCAAGTTTAAGAGATTTTCACAAAAGGACGGATTAACAAGCGGTGCTGTTTATGGGATACTTGAAGACGACTATAAAAATCTCTGGTTAAGTACGGATAACGGAATCTTTAGGTTAAATTATGAAACTCAAAAATTCAGAAGATATGATATACTCGACGGTGTACAATCTCGCGAATTCAGCGGCGGTAGTTATTTCAAATCATCGGGCGGTGAATTATTCTTTGGAGGTATCAACGGCTTAAACTATTTTTATCCCGACAGCATTAAAAACAATCCTTATCTGCCTCCTGTTGTTATTACATCAATAAAAATTATGAATGAAAATATTAAAGGCAATCCATCCGAATTGTTACTTAATTATAAAAATAATTTTATAACATTTGAATTTGCTTCAATGGATTTTAGTGATCCTATGGATAATAATTATTACTTCATTCTTGAAGGTTTTGATGATGAATGGCAACAAACTGTTGCGGAAAGAAGAGTTGCAAATTATACAAATCTTCCTGCCGGCTCCTATACTTTTAGAGTTCGTGGATCAAACAGTGATGGAGTATGGAGCACCGAAGAAGCCAGCATATCTATTATAATTTCTCCTCCTTTTTGGAACAGATGGTGGTTCTTTGCTATCTCAGCAATTAGTATAGGATTCTTCGTTTATTATATCAGTACTCTAAGAGTCAAAAACTTGCTGGCAATTGAAAAATTAAAAACAAAAATTGCAGCCGATTTACATGATAATGTTGGTTCAGGATTAACCGAAATATCAATTTTAAGTGAGCTTGCTGCCATTAAAACCAATTCTAAAAATGCGGAGTCTAATAAAGAACTTGAAATAATAAGTGAACTTTCCCGTACCCTTGTTGATAATATGAGCGATATAGTCTGGGTAGTTAATCCACAGCGTGATTCGCTTCACGATCTGATTGTGAGACTTAAAAACTCTTACAGTGATGCTCTTAATTCGCTTGGCATTTCATTCAGGGTTTCTAATCTTGAAAAGTTAAAAGACATAAAACTTCCTATAGATTTCAAACAGAATCTGTATTTAATTCTTAAGGAGGCAATAAATAATGCAATCAAACACAGCAAATGCAGTGTTATTCAATTAGATGCTAATGCTAGACAGGATTTTATTGAGGTTTCTGTAACTGATGATGGAATAGGATTAAATGAAGATAATATTGAATTAGGTAATGGAATAAAAAATATAAAACAGCGTGCGGAATCTATAGGGGGAAGAGTTAAGTGGAAATCATCTCCAAATCATGGTACATCTTTAAGATTCATGGGAAGACGATCAGGCTTAACAAAATTTAAATCATTTTTTAAATATTAATCCCCAGTAAAGAATCATGATTAATGTTGTAATAGTTGAAGATAATAACGTTATTAGAGAAGGGCTTGCTGCACTGATCAATGGAACTCCTGGTTATACATGTACTGGTGCTTATTCAAATTGCGAAGCTTTTCTAAATAAACTTGATAGCCTGCCGGTTGATGTTGTTCTGATGGATATCGGGCTTCCCGGTATGAGTGGAATTGAGGGAGTAAAAAAAGCAATTGATAAAAAACCCGGACTTAATGTGCTTATGCTTACGGTTTATGAAGACAGCGACAAAGTATTTGATGCATTGTGTGCCGGTGCCTGTGGTTATTTAGTTAAAAAAACTCCGCCCTCAAAACTTCTTGAAGCAATTAAAGATGTTCACGAAGGCGGCTCACCGATGAGTTCTAACGTCGCAAGACAGGTTATTACAGCTTTTAAAGAGACAAAAAATATTTCTGTAAATAATTCAGTTTATGAATTAAGCCGGCGTGAAATAGAGGTGCTAAGTCTTTTATCAGATGGATATAACTATCAGGAAATTGCTGATTCATTGTTTATAAGTGTTGATACTGTAAGACATCACATAAGAAACATTTACAAAAAACTTCATGTGCATTCACAATCCGAAGCTGTTGCTAAGGCAATAAGAAAGAAAATAATATAGCCTGAATACTGCATAGATATGCAACTCTCATAACTAAAAATACCCGCATTTTTCCATAACCGCATATTTATGCGGTTGATTACCTGACATAACTTTATAGCTTTACAAGTGAAGATATTCTGACTGTTTAGAATTAAAAAACAGGGTAAATAGTAATTTGAATATCAATACTAATTAGAAGAACGGGAGGAAATATGGAACTCTCTGAACGAAAAAAAGTACTATCTAATCCCTTATCAGATCTTATCAGCGATGAGATTTATGAAATCCTTGAAAGCAAAGGATTGATTAACGAACGTTCTGTCCGGGATTACAAAATACGTAAAAAATTCAAAATGCTCCGTGCACAAAAAATTAGAACCGGAGATGCTATTGATGCGCTAAGAGAAGAATATCCATATCTCCAGTTCGATACTATTAGAAAGATTGTTCACAATCCGCCAAAAACAATTGCCGTTCAAAGCACAGAATGAATTTCGGGTTAGATAATACCTTGTAGTTAACATTAACTTTTGGGGGCTATGGGGTTTTATCCTATATTTCTTAAAAAGCGTTTTAGGTGAAATAAAAAGAGGGAATGTAAAAACCAATCAATCAACTTTAACCTGATGCGCGGGTTTTAACAAATCATTTATCTCTTTAACGGGATTAAAAATTTCTGCGGGTATTTCTACAAAAACAGTGTTCCAATAAGCCATTCCGCCGTTCCACAGACCCGGCAATTCCAATGCTTTTAGAAGTTTTCCTTCATAAGATTTTGTCGTAATCAAACCCGAAGATTCATCGACATAATTTTTTAAATTATATTTTTTACCCTTATAATCTCTTAATGCACAAACCATATCAACCGGATTAAAATGTGTTGATGCATTAAAGATTTCCAGTTGTTCAGAATTGTTTTTATTGATCTGAGATTCCTCAACTATCTGAATTGAAATATCTCCATTTGAATTTCTCACAAAGAAAGGACCTCCACCTGGATGACCTTCATTCTTTACCATTCCGCAAACTCTGAGAGGACGATTTAGTTTAGAAAATAAATAAGCCGCTTTTTCATCGGTGGTTTGACTTATCAAATTCACCGGGAAGAGATATTAAAAGAAACTCAGACGCAAATTTTGTTATTTCAGAAATCACTTCATTGTTTGCTTCCTTACTCTCAATTATTCGCAAATAATTAAATATCTTTTCCTGGATTGAAACCAGAAATCCTGTCATAAGTTTCTTATACTTAATCGACTCATCATTCTTTGTCGAAGGAAGAATGTTATCAACATTCTTAATTAGTACAATATCACAGTCGAGTTCGTTCAGGTTTTCTATTAAGGCTCCGTGTCCTGCGGGTCTGAAAACAAATTTGCCGCAACTGTTTCTAAAAAATTTATTATCAGGCGTTACAGAAATTGTATTAGTTGATTTTTTTTGAAAAGAATGAGTTACCTTTAACTTAATTCCCCGTCCCTTCAAACTCTTTAGTAGAATTATTTATTATTTTAGAGAATAGGTCTGTGTGTTCGTCAGAAATAGTAAAGTGAATTTTTACACTATTAGATTTATCTGCAACCAAATTAACAGCTTCAAACAAATGTTCTTCAAACGCGGTTCTGCTTTTATCTTTATATCTATGAAAAAGAATTGCGCCTTTAGGATAAAACGAATAATTGAGTCCTTTACTATCCAGTACTCTTTTCAGAATGATTGACACATCATCTTCATCATTAATTTTCTCTAAGTCTATATTTTCATTTTTCAGAACTGTTTTTAATTGATTGTAAAATGCGAAATGTATAAGATTATTTATAAACTCATAAACTAACTTAGCATCGGAATTTTTAGCAGAATCATCTTTAAGCTTAGAATAAGGAATGAATGCAGATTCATTTAGGTAAGATTGAATTTTACCGAACATTCGTGAAGCCGCACCTGAAGAAGGAACAAAATTTGTCAAACGACCTGATGCTGCAGCCAAGGTATGAATTTCCAGAAGCTCTTGATGTTTTTCCTCATCAATCACAAAAATCCCATCGCCTTTTTTACAGGGTCTAACTACATCTGCAAATAAAGCTCCGCGTTCAAAAATTTCCAACTGGTTAACAATCTGTTCAATTGAAATACCGAATTCATTTACTTCAGCAAGGTGAGCATCTATTTCTTTGAGTATTTCTTCTTTATGCATACTAATAAATACCAGTAGTTGTATTGAAAAGTTATGATATTATATCTAAATATAATTATTTTTTATCTTAGCGAGTGAATTAACATTAAAAAGTTTTTATAGTAAAGTCATTTGAAAGACCTGCATAGCTTATTCAATTTACCCTCAACACCACTTCAAAAAGTCGAAGATGAATTCTTAACACAGCGTGGAATAAATCTTTTTATTAAAAGAGAAGATCTGAACGATCCGGAACTCTCTGGTAATAAACTCCATAAACTCAAATACAACCTAATAAAAGCTTATGAAGAAGGATATAGTACATTATTACAAAAGGCTGTATTAAGGAAGGATTTACTATCGTTGCTGTCCATTCCGGAGGATTGCAGGGTTTAGAGGGTTTGAAACAAAGGCAAAAAAATCAATAAATACTACATAAATAATTTCTCTTATCTCAAAATTATCCGTATAATATTCCGAATTTTTATTACATTTTGTGTTGTTAAAATAGTATTTGCTTTAATAATTGATGAAAATAAGCCCGCACGAAAACGCTAAGGTTTTAATAGTTGAAGACGAATCTATAATAGTAAAAAGTCTTGAAAACCGTTTAACCAAAGCCGGATATAATGTCGTTGGTGTAGCTTCAACAGGTGAAGAAGCCATACAACTTGCACACATATTTGCTCCCAATCTTATATTGATGGATATCAAGCTTAAGGGTGAAATGACAGGGATAGAGGCAGCCGAAGAAATACGAAAATTCTTTGATATTCCGGTTGTTTATCTCACATCTTATAATGATGAACATACTTTTCAAAAAGCAAAGGAAACTAATCCGTTTGCTTACATTCAGAAACCGTTTGACGGGGAACAGCTTCAACGTGTACTTGATCTGACCATGATGAATCATAATATTAAGAGTCAGCTTGAACAAACGACAAAAAGATATGAAAAAGCACTTGAAGCGGGAAGCACCGCTATCTGGGAGGTTCTCATCGGTTCAAAGGAGATTTCTTATGATCGTAATCTTAAATCTCTTCTTGGTTATGAGGAACATGAATTATCTAACAACATCAACGATTGGCTCTACCTTGTTCATCCTGATGATCTAGCCTTTGCACAGGAAACAATAAACTCGATAATGTCAGGAAGTGAATTCTCTCGCCAGTTCGAATACAGAATGATAAGGAAAAACAGAACGGTTGGTTGGATTTCAACCCAAGTCAACCTTGTTAGATCTTCAGATGGATTATATGATCGTGTAATTGGTGCTTCTACTGATATTACTGAAAGAAAACTTTCCGAGCAGGCACTTAAAAAAAGTGAAGAGAAGTTTAGAAGCACTTTTGAAAGTGCTGGAATTGCTATGGCAATAATAGGACCTGACACAAGATTTACAAAGGTCAATAAATCATTTTGTGATATGACCGGTTATTCCCCGATAGAGTTTCTGCAACTTTATCTCGATGATATTTCCTTATTGGAAGACTACGGAAAAGTTAAAGAAATAATTGACGGAACTCTGGAAAATAAACTTACGGGTCCCCAGCAAATTGAGTTTAGATTAAAAAGTAAACCGCAAGAAATTATTTGGTCTTCAACATCCATTTCTCTTGTAAAAGATTCTAGGCAGAAACCTCTGTATTTTATAATGATATTTCAAAATATAACGCAACGTAAATCTGCTGAACAAAAGTTAAAAATTTACGCTGATGAATTACAATCAAGTAATTCGGCAAAGGATAAGTTTTTTTCAATCATTTCACACGATTTAAGAAATCCTTTTCATTCAATACTTGGCGCGTCTGAATACCTTTCCCTTTACAGTGAAGAGCTTTCATCTGAAGAACTTAAAGAAACCGCCTCTAACATTCACACTGCTGCAAAAAATGTATACAATCTACTCGTCAATCTTCTTGAATGGTCAAAAGTGCAGACCGGAAAGCTTGAAGTAAATAAAACTGAAATTAATTTATATGAACTTTTCAACGATGTTCTTTTGCTTCACCGTGAATTTGCGGTTAAGAAACAAATAAAACTCATCAATGAACTCTCAGGAGAGAAAATTATACTTGCCGATAGATATATGATTGAAACAGTACTTCGCAATCTTGTATCAAACGCAATAAAGTTTACAAATTCAGGCGGCAGCGTCACTTTGTCAGTTGAAGATATTGGCGATCTGACTTATATATATGTATCCGATAACGGTATTGGTATTTCGGTTGAGAATCAACAAAAACTCTTTAATTATGATCAGCAACTATCGCTAAAAGGAACTGCTGATGAAGCCGGAACCGGACTCGGACTAGCCATATGCAAAGAGTTTGTTGAAAAAAACGGCGGACAAATTTCTGTTGAAAGCATAATGGACTCCGGTAGTACATTTAAAGTAATTCTACCAAATAACATTAAATAATTTTTATCATCAATAAACCCAGGTTCAACTATGGAACAAACCCCTGACTCTAATAAAAATCTAATTAAAAATATCACTAAAGAATTAACACAACCCTTTATAGATCTTTTTCATTCCTCACGAGCATTATGGGGTGTTAATCTTTCATATCTGCTTGAAGGATTAACGTACTTTGGAATAGTAGGATTGCTTGCCATTTTCTTCAATGATTTTATTGGGCTCGATGATATTGATGCAGGGAGAATGGTTGGTTTCCAAACTGCAGGAATAACTCTTGCAATGCTTTTCCTAGGTGCAACTGTGGACTGGATTGGAATTAGAAAATCTTTCCTTATCTCTCTTTCTATTATGTTGGTCGGCAGGACATTGTTGACAATTTCGCCTGAAATAGGTCCAACAGGCTTATGGAACACGGCTCATATATTTTCAATGCTGGGCATTCTTGGAATTATAATTGGTTACGGAATTTATATGCCTGCTGCTTATACCGCAGTAAAGAAATTCACAAAACCTGCAACTGCGGCTATGGGTTATGCAATGCTTTATGCAATTATGAATCTTGGCGGATTTCTTCCCGGTTTGATTTCTCCACCTGTGAGAAAAGCTACCAGTATAACAGGAGTTTTCTGGGTATATGTTGTTTTAACAGCAGTTGGAATAATTGTTGTCTTTTTCATTCTTTCCAAAAAAGTTGTACAGAAAGCAATAGATGAATGTAGTGAGGAAACAAAAGAGAAGATTGCCGAGGATAAAGAAAAAGAAGCTGCTATGACTGCGAAAGAAAAACTTGTTTTTTACATTAAGAATTTCCCACTAAAAGATTTAAGATTTTTATACTTCATTTTCATATTAATTTTTGTTCAAACATTATTTGCGCATAACTGGTTAACTCTTCCGCTTTATACCAGCAGAGCTTTTGAAGGATTTGTTCAGGACAACTTTGAATTTTTTGTAAACCTTAACCCGATTCTAATTTTTATTCTTGCTCCAATGGTAACTGCCTTAACATCGCAAAAGAATACCTATAATATGATGATAATCGGAACGTTTGTTATGGCCGCTCCAACATTTTTACTTGTCCTTGGTCCGAATATCTATACGTTGCTTGCGTTTCTTTTTATAATGACTTGTGGTGAAGCTATGTGGCAGCCAAGATTTTTACAATGGGTTGCTGAAATCGCCCCAAAGAATATGACAGGAATTTATATGGGAATCGGGCAGTTTCCATGGTTCTTAACTAAAGTTATAACAAGCCTTTATTCAGGATGGTTTTTAATGAATTACTGTCCGGCAGATATTCCCCCTTCCGAAATGAATACCGAAATGATGTGGTTCATTTATGGTTTAATTGCTATGATCTCTCCTTTTGGATTATTACTTGCACGCAAATGGATGATAAAAGGATTTAAGACAAAGCACGAAGAATAGATTAATTGAGATGTAATGGCTAAGCATTAGGCTGAGGCTAGGAGATTAAAAAGATTAATTGTGTATAATTTTTTTAGATATTTTCTTGGCCTTTGCCTATGTCAATTTTAACTCTTCTCTTACACGACAATATTTAATTAAAATATAATCGGTTTAATTCCATTATCTTTGCGTCTGATAATATTCCGTATAATGAAAAAACTAAAAGATAGACTAAATAACGAAAGTCCATTACTTTCCTGGGTTCTGATAATAATTCTTGCATTCATCTGGGGAAGTTCATTCATTCTGATAAAAAAGGGATTGGATTCCTTTACACCGCTGCAGGTCGGAACAATCAGAATATCTTTTGCTTTTATAGTGATGCTGCCATTCGCTATCAAAACTTTGAGCACTGTTTACAAAATGTACTGGAAGAAAATCTTGATCATCGGCTTTTTTGCGAATTTCTTTCCGGCTATTCTTTTCGCAGTTGCGGAAACAGGTATTAACAGTTCACTTGCAGGAATTCTTAATGCACTAACTCCTATTATGACTTTATTAGCAGGAGTGCTTTTTTTCAGCACGAGAATAAAAAGTTTACAATTACTTGGTCTGGTTATTGGTTTTATTGGATCATTTGCCTTAAGTTTTATTAATAGTGTTGGCGGACTTGGAGAATTTAATCACTATGCCCTCTTCGTTGTTCTAGCCACTATAATGTACGGTTTTAGCGGAAATTTTATCAAAGAACATTTAACGGTAATCCATCCTGTTACTTTAACAGCACTTGCAATGTTTTCAGTCGGACCTCTTTCCCTTATTTTGCTTTTTTCAACAGATTTTGTTTCCAGATTTTCGTTCGATAGCGGTGCGTGGATTTCTTTAGGATATTTATTCTTACTAGGTGCAATTGGAACTGCATTTGCGTTGGTTTTATTTAACCGTTTAATCCAAAGAACTACAGCGGTATTTGCCTCGTCAGTTACATACTTAATTCCAATTATGGCTGTTGTATGGGGAATTCTTGATGGTGAAAACTTTTTTGCATTACATTTAGTGGGAATGGGGCTTATTATATTTGGAGTTTATTTGGTAAACAGAAGAAAATAATTTTTTAAACCGTAACATTTTAGTTTCAAATGTAGTCTAATAAGTACTTCAAGGTTCAAAAAATGACAAAATCAATCGAACAAATAAAAACAAAATTAAAATGCCCCGGCTGCGGAAAGGAAATCCGGGAAGTATGGAAAGCACGTCTGGATTCTGTAATCGGCATTCGTTATGCTTACATTTGTATCGAGTGTAACAAATTAATCAGTTTAAAAAAGGAAAAGGAATCTATCGAATTAAATCACCTTGTTCTTGAATCCTGAAATTTTCTTATTCCAGAATTACACTTCCACCCAAACAAACATCATCTTTATAAAAAACAGCAAACTGACCGGCAGCAATTCCCTGATCTGATTCTTTCATTTTAACCAATACTTTATCACAGTTATCAAAATATAAATTACAGTGGTAATAATTTGCACCGTGTCTTATTTTCACCTTTAAGTCTTCACCATCATTTGGTTTTTGGTCTATCCAGTTGAACTTACCGGCATAAAATTCGTTTCTTGCTCGTTGAGTAATATTTTCTCTGGAGATATAAATGATATTATTAACCACATCTTTCTTAACAACATACCAGGGCCCGCCGCCGAGTTTAAGTCCCGATCTTTGTCCGATTGTATAATAATAATATCCCGTATGTTTACCCATAGTTTTATCAGTATCGATATCCACAATATCACCCGGTAATTCACCCAAATGATGCTTCACAAACTCATTGAATTTTATTTGCCCGAGAAAACATATCCCCTGGCTGTCTTTTCTATCCTTATTAGAAAGTTGGTATTTATTAGCAAGTGCACGTATTTCTTTTTTTGTATAATTTCCAATTGGAAATAGCGCTCTTGAAAGCTGGGATTGTGCCAAGTAAGCAAGAAAATATGTCTGATCTTTTACGGGATCGGGAGATGTTCTGAGTGAATACTTTGCATTTAATTTTTCCACCCTCGCATAATGACCGCTTGCTACTTTTTCAAAAGATGAGTCTATCTTATCATAAAACTGACCGAACTTAATTAGGGTATTGCAATACATATCTGGATTTGGAGTTCTGCCTTCTTTTATCTCACCGATTGTATAAGAAACAACTGTATTCCAATATTCTGTCTGAAGATTGAGAATTTCCAAAGGAACTTCAGCCTGTTCACAAACACCTCTTGCAAATTCAAGATCTTCTTCCCAGGGACAATCGCCTAGAAAAGAAAATTCATCCTGCAGCCAAATTTTAAGATAGAACGCTGTTACATCGTGTCCTGCTTCCTTTAGAAGACGAAGTGCAACAGAACTATCTACACCACCTGATAATAGAATAGCTATCTTCATACACTACTTTTTCTTTGCTTTTTTTAATGCCGACAGACGTTCAATTACTTCATTATAAATTTCTTTTCTTACTTTGCTCAGAATTAGTGTCATAAGAGTTTTTGAATCTTTCATTCTCTCAGAGAAGCCTATACAAATCTTATTTTTACCATCACATACTTTCATTACGCCGCGGATCTTTGCCTCAAATATTCCACCAGACAAAGAATCAATATCTTTGAAGTAAATTATTACTTCTTTATCAGAAAATATAAAATCTGTGCAGATTATCTTTTCATCATCAGCTTCAATTTTATATGGCATAACCTTGTAAAGCGCTAAATATTTTTTATTAACATAATAAAGCAGCCACAACGAAATGATTAGTGGTATGAGAAGATATAAGTTTTCATCTGCTCCCAACACAAGAGGAATCTGGTGTAATACGAGGAAAATAGTTGCAAAAACATTTCCAAAGCGATAAATCAACTTAGCGTAAAAAGGATATGTAAAAGTTTGCATAAATTTTAATTATTAACTATTCAAATTTACGAAATGATTTAAGCAATTTTTTGTTTAATGATTTGATGCATTTTCCAATCTTTATTATTCTCTCTTTTTCTTTAGTCCAAACTCCCTTATTTTTGAAACAAAAACAGGTAACAATATGATTAGCAAAGAACTATTGGATATTCTCTGCTGCCCGGAAACAAAGGCAGATCTTGTACTTGAAGGTAATTATCTCATTTCAACTGATAAAGAAACGCGCAGAAAATACCGTATTGAAGATGATATACCGATTATGCTGATTGAAGAATCAGAACAACTTAGCATTGAGGAGTGGACAGAAATAATGAACAAGCATGGGAAATAAATTCTGCCCAGTTACCTTAAAGTAGAATTATCATATTCTTAAGTAACCTTTAATTTAATTTGGGAGTCTAATTAATGATTTTACATTAATAACGAGGTATAAAATGAAATTTTTGTTTTTTCACTTACTCACATTTTTAATTCTTACATCTCCATTATTTGCTAATATAAATTCACCGACCAAGTATTCACTGGAAACTCTTCATTACAGAACCTTTAAAATTTCTGCAGGTAAAAATTTACTCTTAGACACTGAATCCGGTGATATTACTATCACTCCATGGGAAAAGAATGAGGTTGAAGTAAAAATTCTTGGCAATGAAAGAGCCAGGGAGAGAATGAAATTCTCCTTTGATGCAGATGATAATAAAATAAAAGTGAGTGGAAAAAGAGACGGGAGCGGATGGAGCTGGTTCTCAAATATGGAGCTGAAATATGAGATACAGGTTCCGGCAAATTTTAATATTGATATCTCGACTGCTGGTGGTGATATAAAGGCAGGTGGAGTGAGTGGAACAATTCTTCTTAATACTTCAGGCGGAGATATTTGGACTGATCGCTGCACAGGCTCTATTGAGTTAAAGACTTCGGGAGGTGATATAAATATTTATACTTCAAATTCACCCGTTATTGCCAGAACCTCGGGCGGAGATATTGAACTTGAATATTCCGGAGCCAATAAAGGAATTGAACTTAAAACATCCGGTGGTGACATTACAGTTAAAGTCTCGTCAGACATTAGAGCTTCTATTGAATTGTCCACTTCCGGTGGTCATGTTAGTAATTCCGGTGTTAAGATTAACAACGCAACAAAAATGAGCAGGACTAAAATTTTTGGTGAAATAAACGGAGGTGGTGAAAAACTTATTGCCCGTACTTCCGGTGGTGATGTAGAGTTGAAGAAACTTGAGTAGGTTCAAGAATAAAGTTAGGTATTAAGAGCAAAGTGCATTGCGTAAAGGAATTAGTCTGTGTGCTTTGCTTTTTTCTTTTCACTTACCCAATCTTGTAATTTTTATTCGGATTGCATCATCAATTCGTAATGCTCTTTATACTTTTTGATAGCACTGAAAGTATATTCTGCAAATTTCTGCTGCCCTTTTTTAGTTGAAAGATGTTTTACGTCTTTTGAGGTTTGTTAAAAAACCTGTTTCAATTAAAACACTCGGCATTGATGCACCAACTAAGACATAAAATCCCGCTTGTTTAACTCCGCGTGATTTAAGCTCATCATGTAGGTCAAATTCTTTATGCAGAAGTTCGGAAAATTTTTCGGAATACTTCATATACGCAGCATGAGCCATGCTGACCAGAATAAAATTTTCATCTGTCAGTTTTTCATATCTACCGGGATTTTCCTCAAACTTAATTACACTATTCTCTGTTTCTGCAATAGATATGGCTTCTCTTGTTCTTCCAGGCCGTAAAAGATAGACTTCAAATCCGTTGGCATCAGTTGGGCGTTTCTGAGTTGAATTACAATGGATTGAAACAAACAACTTTCCATTATTTTCATTTGCTATTTTTCCTCGCTTGTATAAATCGACAAAAGTGTCTGTCTTTCTTGTATAGACGACTTTTACATCTTTCATATTTTCTTCGATTAACTTTCCAAGTTTCAATCCAATTGAAAGGTTAATATCTTTTTCTTTAACGTCGTTAACACCAATTGCTCCGGGATCCTTCCCGCCATGACCGGGATCAATTACAACTACATCAAAATTCCATTTGTCCTTCATTCTATCTACAGTTTCGCTTCTACTGAATATACGATTATGGAGAGTAATGAGAATATCATTGCTGTTATCCACATTCATTACTTCGTTTGTGGTGTATTCTTTTCCAACAGTTAATTTTATTTCAGTATCGTTTCCAACATTTTTTGCCTCAATTTTTTTTATTAAGCCTTTGCCGTCAGAAAAATTGGCTTTCAAGCTGTCAATACTAACCTGCCGAAAGACAATAGTTAAAACATTATCCTTAAACGAACTGGCAAAAGAAGGAATTCTTTTGTTTGAGTTAATTCTAACAAGAGTTCCGTTTGCTCTTTCATCAACTGAGAATCCTGTTATGTTAAAAGTTGTTGATGTTATCTGAATTTTTTGATCCTCTGCAACCGGAACTTCTTTACCAACAAATAATTGTGATGGCGAACTAAACTTAAGTTCTTTTCCATAAGCTAACTGGAGCGGTTCGAGAATGAATTCCAAAGGAGCGTATACGCGGAAATCCACAACATAAGTGGATGTTGGAAGTTGAAATATTTTCTGATTACCATCGTTTTTATTTGTGAGAATGACATACGGGTTCTTCCCGGTCGCCTTGAGAAGATAATTCTGAAACTTAAGTTCAATTTTATTCGTCTGATCGTTTTGAAAGTAGTTAACCGATAATGCTTCGGCCAGGTGTTTAAGCGAAATATAGATTGTCCCTTCTCTTCTGAAAGCAGGTACGGATTTTGTCCTCTCAGTTGTTATAACAGAAAGATTCATAATTTCCTGTGATAAGGAAACAGAAGCACCCGAAAAGATTGAAAGAAGAATAGATAAAAAAAATATTTTTGTAAGACTATTCAGCATAATTAACCGATGAACGGTAGAATTGATCCTGTCTTTTGTTTATAGCTTTTCCAACTGTCACCAAAATGTTTTTCAAGAAGTCCATCCTCAACTGATGCACGCATAAATAAAAACGGAATTTGAATTAAAGCTATTGGCATTAAAATAAAACTTAAAGTTGCAGCCGAAGCACCAAGGTCTAAAAGCATTTGAGAAAGATATTGAGGATGACGGATAACTTTAAACGGACCTTTTGTAACCAACTGATGGTTTTTCATTATCAAAATTTCCTGCGAATAATTTTCTCCCAGTGTCTTAAACGACCATATCTGCAGCCAGGAAAACAACAAATAAAACGCTAATCCTATATAACGAATGGTTTGATACTCTTCAGCATATTCTAAAGTACCTATTTGAAAAACAGAAAGAATCAACAGCAATAAGGTTAAAGTAGAAAATGAAAGCGGCAGCCATTGAAGATACGTCTTTGGTTTATCTTTGAACGCCCCAACTTTAGATTTAAATCCTTTTTTAGCTCCGGAATAATTTGCTCCGAAAGTAGCAATAATATTTAATCCGATTATAATGTTTATTGGATCCATATACTAAATTTGTTTCTGAATGATGCGAAATATAAGAAATATTGCAGTGAAAATTTGTTGCTCGTTATAGTCTAGACTAAAATTTGAACTCTTATATAGTCATCAATAAGACACTGAACAATACTTATGGCTTTTTTAGTGGTAAATCCTGATTGAAAATTAAAAAGAAAAGCGCCTATCCTTTTAAAGACAGGCGCTTAATCATCACAAGTAAAACTGAAAATTAATTTTCTATTTCTTCAAGAATGCGAAGTTTAACTCTTCTTGGTTTGACTATTTCCTTTTCTTTTTTCTTTGCCTTTCCGTTTGATTTATTCTTTGAACCAAAACCATCAGGATTGTTATGGTCTGCGTAATTTTTATAAGAATAAATCTTATGCTTATAGTTTCTCAGAATTATTTTGTCTTCATCCTGATGCAGAACATAATTTGGAACAAGAGGAATTTTTCCTCCTCCGCCCGGAGCATCAATAACAAATTGAGGAATTGCAAGTCCGCTTGTATGTCCTCTTAATCCTTCAAGAATTTTCAACCCTGTTTCAATTGAAGTTCTAAAATGATTTGCGCCCTTTGTTTCATCAGCCATATACATATAGTAAGGACGAACTCTGATTTTAAGAAGCTTTTGAACAAGATCTTTAACTACTGCGGCATCATCATTTATCCCCTTCATAATAACCATCTGGTTACCAACCGGAATACCTGCATCGGCAAGCATTTCACATGCTTTAGAGCTTTCCGGAGTAATTTCCCATGGATGATTGAAATGAGTATTACAATAAATCGGATGATACTTCTTAAGCATATTACAAAGTTTTGGAGTAATTCGCTGTGGAAGTACACAGGGCATTTTTGATCCAAGCCGTATTATTTCGATATGCGGAATTTCTCTTAAGCGCTTTAATATTTTTTCAAGCATTTGATCTGTAAGCATTAGAGGATCACCGCCTGATAAAATCACATCACGGACCTCTGTATGCTGTTCAAGATACTTGAATGCACTTTCCAATCCCTTCATGGAAATTTTTTCGTAATCGCCAACTTTTCTCTTTCTTGTGCAGAAGCGGCAGTAAAGTCCGCACTGACTTGTAACAAGGAAAAGTGCACGATCCGGATAACGATGAGTAATATTCGGAACAGGGCTCATCGCATCTTCCATTAATGGATCTTCTTCTGCATCAAAATCTTCCAGCTCTGCTTTGTCCGGAACGCATTGACGCCAGATCGGATCACCGGGATAGCGGATCAAGCTTAAATAATATGGATTGATACGTGCCTGGAAAAATTCATCTAAATCTTCCGCAACTTTGCGGTCTATGTTGAACTTTTCCACCAGTTGATCGACTGTGTGAACACTATCGCGTATCATTTGCTGCCAGAGTTCCATAACGAGTCCTCAATTATTCTTATTGTTAAAATATTTCCCCAACACCAGCAAGTTGTCGCCTATTGAATAAAAATCATTTATTTCAGAAATAATGCTGTAATTATTCCGCAAATAAAAATTTCTTGTGGCAGCATAACTTTCCTTGGATGATGTTTCTGCCAAAAGCCATCTGCCTTTATTTTCTATAACAAAATTTTCTGCGTGCTCTATCAAACTCTTGCCGATTCCTTTTTTTCCCGAAGAGGGATCAGCAACAATCCAATATAGATCATATACAGCATCCGTTAATGGTCTCTTACCGGTACAATGATACCCGATTACTTTTCCTTCATCCTCATGCACAAAGATGTGATAATCTTTCTGTTCAGGATTGAAAGCGGTAATATTTATCAGTTCCATGGCAATTTCTACTTCTTGTTCATTAAAAGCAGAAATTTTCTTTAATATTCTTTCAATCTGATCTACATCAGCTTGCTTTAGTCTTCTTATCATTGTCTTTCCGGTTCAACGCAAAATTTGTTAAAGTAAACAGCAGTTCGGGATGAGAAATTCCCGCTGCATTAGCTGCTCTAGCAAAACCCGAATCTCTTGAAATATCCGGATTCGGATTAACTTCAATAACAAATGGCGTGCCTTTCTGATCTAATCTTACGTCAACTCGTGCATAATCTCTGCAGTTCAGAGCCTTGAAAGATGTAAATGCAATATCTTCAACTTTCTTTTTCAATCTCTTTGGAAGATCAGCCGGGCATTTGGGTTTTGTAAAATCATAATAAATACTTCCTTCTGTCCACTTGCCATCATAAGTAACAATTTTAGGAAGATGATCCGGCAAACCCGTAAACTGTATTTCGGATACCGGAAGCACTTTATCGCCAAGTACTGCAACATTAAGTTCTCTTCCATCTATGTATTCTTCAACAAGAATATTTTTATTATAAGTTTCGGAAAGAAACTTATAATGCTTCTTCAACTCTTTATAGTTTGTAACAACGGAATACTCCGAAATAGCGATACTTGCATCTTCATCGAGCAATTTCATTATAAGAGGATAATTAAGATCAATATCTTTTTCAGAAAACCTCCGGTGCGGTTCCAATGTCAAAGAACCCGGCGTATTAATTCCAAACGAACGTAAAATACTTTTTGTCTTTTCTTTATCTAAACAATTGCCCAGAGTAGACGGAATGTTTCCGGTATAATGATAACCAAGCAATTCAAACAAAGCCGCCATGCAATATTCATAAGCTGAAATACCTTCAACCGATTCAACAAAATTTATTATTGCATCGGGATTAAAAGCTGTCACCTCATCAATAACTCTTTGAACTCTTTTATCAACAGCTAAGGCTTTAACCTCGCTGAAATATTCTTTCAGAATTCTGATAACGCTTTCCATCTCCGTAGCGAAACCTTCTTCAGAAAGATCTTTTGTGCCCTTATCTTTATCTTCGGGTCGTCCATTATATAAAGAGAACACGCTAACGGGTGCGTTATAACAAACCAGTATTTTTGTTTCTTTCATTTTACAATACTATATCTTTGTGCAGCCGCATACAAAACAGAATTAATCATATCTTCATAGGTCATACCTGCAGCTCTTGCTGCCTTAGGAAAACTCGAGTTTTCTGTTGGATCCGGAATAATGCCGGGCAACGGATTAATTTCAATAACACTTGGCTCTCCGTTCTTATCTAAACGTACATCAACTCTGCTCCAATCCTTACACCGAAGAACATTATAAGTATCAAGCGCTATCTTTTTTATTTTCTCTTCAAGAACAGGATCAATATTCGCCGGACAATCGAAAACATCGAATTCACTTTCCTTAGTATCAAGAATCCATTTTGCTTCATAAGAATACAACGGGACAATTCCTTCAGGATAACGATCGTAGACAATTTCAATTATCGGAAGTATTCTGGTATCGCTACCGTTTCCAAGAATTGCAATTGTAAATTCTCTTCCGGGAAGAAATTCCTCTATCAAGGCTGATTGATTATATTCGTTCGTAATTCTGTTCACTTCACTATACAGTTCATCTTCGTTTCTTACGAACGATGAAGAATAAATTCCTTTACTCGATCCTTCACAAACAGGTTTTACCATTAATGGAAAATCGAATGAAAGATTTTTTATATCTTCAATATTATCTGCAACCTTAAATTTTGCATTCGGTATTCCGTAATAAGAAAGAATTTCTTTTGTTCGTGCTTTGTCGAGACAAATTCCCAAAGTAAGTGCATCAGAACCAGTATAAGGTATCTGAAGCATATCAAGCATTGCAGGTATTTGTGCTTCACGACTAACACCGTAAGCCCCTTCTGCTATGTTGAAAACGATATCAGGCTGCAACTCTCTGAATCTGTTGAACGCATCTTCGTTTGCTTCAACCAAAGTAACGTTATGAAATTGTTCTAAAGAATCTTTAAGAGCATTTATAGTTTCCCATGTATCCCATTCGGCGTATGTATCAGTTGAAGGTTGAGTGTTAGAGATTGGATTCTTCTGATTAGGGGGTACGACTGCGGGGAAAGTTGTTTCACTTTCTGGTTTAACGTTGAATGTTAACGCCACATTAAGTCTTACATTGAACAAAGGGAATAGGATAACTGGTCCTTTAAAATATTTTTTATTTTTTTTTACCAAATATAATTATTATAAATTCATTTGCAAGTTGTTTGCGACTTCAATGAAAAAAAAATTTTAGGTGTTTATTCAAAGATATTTCATGAAAATATTTTAAATCAAGAAATTTTAATTGAACTAAAAATAAATTATAGCTCAATTGCATGAATATATGATGCGTGTTTACATGATTAATTTATTAGTTGGCTACCCTTACGAAGGGAGACAAGCTGAATGATTGAAAGGATTCCGAATAAAATGTGGCGTGTGAAATTTTTTGTACTATGCTCTTTGCGCATTGTCCATAGCCTTCGATCAAGCTATCGTTGCGTACTTCAAACTTTCGCTGTAGTGATTAAGGAGGTTTTGTTTTATGATTTGATTTTCAGGAAACTCGAAGCCCGGATCTTTCTCAACAATGGAAAAAGCTTTTTGCTTCGCATCAATTATAATTTGAGAATCATTAATAATATCAGCATACTTCAGTTCCGGGAAACCGCTTTGCACAGTTCCGAAGATATCTCCCGGACCTCTAAGTTTTAAATCTATTTCAGCAATTTTAAAACCATCGGTGTATTTCGCCATAGTCTGAAGACGGACAGTTGATTTATATTTTTCAATTTGAACCGGCGGAAGATATTCTAACTCAAGTTCCCTCTGATTTGTTCTTGACACAACAGAATCTTTCGCAACAAGAATACAGTAAGCTTGTTTGTCGCTTCTACCAACTCTTCCTCTTAACTGATGAAGCTGTGATAGTCCAAAACGCTGAGCATCATTAATTAAAATTATGTTTGCGTCCGGTATGTCTATTCCTACTTCAATAACGGTTGTTGATACGAGAGCATCAAAATCTTTTTTAAGGAAACGGATCATCACTTCTTCTTTGTCCTGCCACGACATTCTTCCGTGAATCAGTCCGAGCTTTAATTCTCTCAAATGAGAATTGCTTAGTTCTTCAAACAAAGTTGTGGCAGCTTTAAGTTCAAGCTTTTCGGATTCTTCAACTAACGGATAAACTAAAAACGACTGATAACCTTCTTTTCTTTTATCAACTATGAATTTATAAATCTCCGGCAGTTTATTTTCTCCACGCAAAACTGTTTTGATAGGTTTTCTGTTCTTTGGCATTTCATTTATTATAGAAATATCAAGATCGCCGTATATCGTCATTGATAAAGTTCTTGGAATCGGAGTTGCACTCATAACAAGAACATCGGGAGTTTTTCCTTTGCTTTGAAGCTGCGATCTTTGTCTCACACCGAAACGATGTTGTTCATCAATTACAACTAACCCGAGATTATTAAATTTTACTTTTTCCTCAAAAAGTGCGTGAGTGCCAACTATAATATCTGCTTCCTGAAGTTCTATAGCTTCAAGATTTTTATCGCGTACAGATTTCTTTTGTCCGCCAAGTAATAAGCTTACTTTAATCTTTTTGTCTTTATGAATTTCAAAAAGCTTATTCATCATTACAGAAATGTTTTTTGCATGCTGATCGGCTAAAATTTCTGTTGGAGCCATAATTGCTGCCTGGAAACCATTATCAACTGCAATCAACATTGCAATAAGCGAAACAATTGTCTTACCGCTTCCAACATCTCCCTGGAGCAAACGATTCATTGGTTTATCTGACATCATATCTTTTTTTATCTCACTCAAAACTTTTAGCTGAGCTTTTGTAAGTTCAAACGGAAGTGTTTTAAGGAAATCCGATACAAGTTTTGTTTTTATGGTCAGCGCATTGCCTGAAAGTTTTGTTCCGTAATTGTGTTTACGGAGAGCTACAAGAGTTTCTATATAAAACATTTCCTCAAACTTGAATCGTTTTTTGGCTTTTTCAAAAAGTTCTTTTGATTCGGGGAAGTGATAATTTCTTACTGCTGATATTATATCAATAAGATTTTCATCTTTAATTATATCCGGGGGTAATGTTTCCTCAAGATGATCGACATAATTTTCAACTGCATTGCTTATTATTCTGCGTAAAGAAAGATCGCCTATGTTTCTTGCTTTTAATTCTTTTGGAATACGATAGAATGGTATGATCTTCCCGGTGTTTATAAAGTTTTGAGATTCTTCCTCGGTTATACGATCAAAATCAGGATGAATAAATTGAAGCTTGTTATAACTTATATCTGGTTTAGCGGATATTGCAAAAATATCTCCCGTTTTAAAAACTTTTTCAAAATATTTAACTCCCTGGAACCAGACACATTCGAAAAATCCCGTTTCATCACGGAAGTGAACTTTGAGTAATTCTTTTCTTAATCTTATTCTTTCAACATCTTCAACTTTCCCAAGAATTGTAATTTCACCTTTGTAACCATTCATTACATAACCGTAAGCTTTAGCGGCATTAAGAACTGTTGTTCGATCGAGATGACGCGAAGGAAAGTAAAACAGCAAGATTGCGGATAGTTTTAATTCCTATTTTATAAAAAGATTCTGCACGCTTTGGTCCAACCGATTTAATGTATTGAACCGAACTGTCGAGTATTTTCTCTTTTGGGGAAATCATTGATTGAAAAATAGTTGAAGTGATGGGCAAACTCAATAAGCAATAAAAAAGCATTTATGGATAATGAATGATTTTTAATTAAATTTTAAATCATTTATTAAAGGATTTTGAATTGAATTGGCAAAAACTCTTATCAGACATCCAACTTGGGACAGAAGACAATTTTACAAACAAGTAAACCGGATGGTCGAAGTCAGTTTCAAAAAGATTTTGACAGGATAGTTTTTTCTCCCGCTTTCAGAAGATTGCAGGATAAAACACAGGTCTTCCCTCTACCGGAAAGTGATTTTGTTCATACGAGGTTAACTCACAGTCTTGAAGTTTCTGTTGTAGGAAGATCGCTTGGCAATCTTGTCGGTGAAAAAATTGTTGAACGCCATTCTTCATTAAAAAATGATTTTACAAAATTTCACTTTGGAGAAATTGTTGCCGCCGCATGCCTTGCTCACGATATCGGTAATCCGCCTTTTGGTCATTCCGGTGAAGATGCAATATCTGAATATTTCAGAAGTGGAAACGGAAAAAGATTTGAGAGTATCATTACGGATAAAAAGAAATGGAGCGATCTGACAAAGTTTGAAGGTAATGCTCAGGGATTCAGAATTATAACCAGGCTTCAGAATCCAAAAGTAAATGGCGGGCTGCGATTGACTCACGCCACTTTAGC
The DNA here is from genome assembly GCA_963714415.1 of uncultured Ignavibacteriaceae bacterium. Lineage (GTDB taxonomy): Bacteria > Bacteroidota > Ignavibacteria > Ignavibacteriales > Ignavibacteriaceae > JAGXRK01. Next base: position 3,322 of record CAVQOL010000013.1, on the reverse strand, counting down.
TACATTAACAAAATATCCAAAAGAGTCTCTAACAAACTCTGATAATAACAACGCATTACAAAAAAAGATTTATAAAAAGTTCGGATTCTTCCAGGCCGAGAAAGAAATATTTCAGAAAATTGCTGAGCATACGGGACTTATTAAATTCAACAACGAGGAAAATTTCTGGTGTCGTCATCCTTTAAGCTTTCTTGTTGAAGCCGCAGATGATATCTGCTACAGAATAATGGATCTTGAAGATGGTTTTCGTCTTGGACTCGTTTCTTTCAAAGAAACTGAAGAGCTGCTAAAAAATCTTATCCGTGTTGATATTGTTTCGGATTATAATGAAAGAGATGAATCTGATAAGATAGGCTATCTGCGTGCCAAATCTATAAACGAACTTATCAAAGAGCTTGCAGAAGTTTTTCTTGATAATGAAGATGATATTCTTTCAGCAAAGCTTGAGGAAGAACTTATTTTACTCATTCCAGGCGCAAAAGGTCTGGAAGAAATTGAACATCTTTCTATTGAAAAAATATATCGCCATCGCAGCGTTGTTGAAAGAGAAGCGGCAGGATATGAAGTCCTCAGCGGATTACTGGATTCATTCATAACTGCATTTAATGAATGGCTTGATGGAAATCTAAGTCTCAAAAACAGAACAACGGTTAACCTCCTTCCGAAAAGAATATTGCTCTCCTCAAATAAGGAAACAGAAATTTATGAGCGACTGCTAATGATAATTGATTTTGTTTCAGGGATGACTGATTCGTTTGCTATATCTTTATTCAGAAAAATTAAGGGTATCTCTTTACCAGGCTCGAAGATTACGGAATAATCAAATTCTAATTCCTAAATATCGCCTTCTGTTTTCATATCACGCGCCATAAGATCGGTAGTAGCCTTGATGGGGTCTTTCTCTTCAAAAAGGATTTTATATACTTCTGTTGTAATTGGTGTTTCAATGTCAAGCTTCTTTGCAAGTTGCGATGCAGATCGACTTGTTTCAACACCTTCAGCAACCATTTCCATAGACTTTAAAACTTGCTTAAGTGTTTTACCTTTACCTATTTGTTCACCGACAAATCTGTTTCTGCTATGCTTGCTCATGCAAGTTACAATAAGATCACCCATTCCTGAAAGTCCTGCAAAAGTTTCCGGTCTTGCACCCATCGCTAAGCCAAGTCTTGATATTTCCGCAACGCCTCGAGTCATAATAGCCGCTTTAGTATTATCACCAAATCCGGCACCATCAATAATTCCCGCACCAATAGCTATTACATTTTTAAATGCACCGCCAAGCTCAACGCCTAAAATATCTGTGGAAGAATAGACTCTAAGGTAAGAATTCATAAATGCCGCTTGAACAGAGGCAGCAGTTTCATGGTCACTTGAAGCAGCGACAAGAGCTGTAGGAATTCTTCGGCTGACTTCTTCTGCGTGGCTTGGTCCTGATAGAGCTGCTATCTGAGAATCGTTTAAATAAGGATCAACATCTTTCAACATTTGAGACATTGTCATCAACGATCTGTTTTCGATTCCTTTTGATACACTGACAAGAATTGAATTTCTTATTCCGAAATGCTTAATCTTTTCAACTACACCGCGTAAAAACTGGGAAGGAACAGCTAACACTACTAAATTTTTATTATCTGTTGCTTCTTCAAGATCGTGAGTAATGATCATTTCTTTTGGAATGTTAACACCGGGCAGATATTGGGAATTTATTCTTTTCTTATTTAACTCTTTGGCATATGCGCGATGATATTCCCAAAGCGTAACCTGATGTCCATTGAAGTGAAGAGAAATAGCAAGAGTGGTGCCCCACCCGCCGGCGCCAAGTACAGAAATTTTCATTTTGAATTAAGAAAGTTTCTTTTTGAATGAAAGTTTGTTTTCAGTTCCATTAAGGAGACGGATCACATTTTTCCTGTGCGTAAATATAACCAGAACAGAAACCGCTATAACAAATGGAAGCAATGTATTATATCCAACAATGTGTTCGTGAAAAACATTTTCTCTGAGAACCATTGCAACAGGAACAGAAACAGCAGCGAATATTGATCCAAGTGAAATGTATCGCGAGAACGTGACAACTAATACAAAAACTCCAAGTGCTATGAGCATATCAACTGTTACGATTACAATCATAATTCCAAGTGCAGTTGCAATTCCTTTACCGCCTTTAAATCCGGCAAATACTGTCCATATGTGCCCAGCCACAGCAGCAATACCGGCTATAATCTGAACCAAGGTGAAATCATCAAAAGGAGAAATGTTGGCAAATGGAAGTCCGCCGTAATGAAGTCTGGCAACAACAACAACAGCAAGCACACCTTTAAGTGCATCAAGAATGATAACCATAAGACCATGTTTCCAGCCGAGTACACGCATAACGTTACTTCCGCCTGCATTACCGCTTCCGTGTTCACGAATATCAATTCCTTTTACCGCTTTGCTTACAATAATACTTGTCGGGATTGACCCTACTAAGTATGAAAGTATTACAATTATTGCCAGTAAAAACATCAAAATATCCTTTTTAAGTTCGATTAACCTAACTATTTATTATCTAAGAAACAATAATAAAATCACAAGCTATTAGATTCAATATTTATGAATCGATTCAGCTATTAATAAAATCCTTTCCCCAGAATTTGGAAGGATCTCCAATAAAATCCGATTGAATTGAGCCAATAACATCATCAACATATAATTCGTTCCGCATACCAACCAAAGTGGAAGTTACAGCCGGTAAAGAGTTTATCATCAAAACTGATTTTTGAGAAAGTGATAAGTTTTTCTGATTTTCACTCAAATACTTCTCTAATTTTTGATGGATATGCCTGTTCTTTTCGTTCTGCTTTTTGGCCAGATTACTGTAAATAGATTCGAGTAAAATGTTTGTCGTTACAGCATAATTTCTTAAAGATCGCACAGCATTATCATCATCAAAGAATTGGCCAATCTGATTTATTGCATAATTAGCACGCGGTATTAAATGATTGCCTTTTATTTCCCTAAAATTACCGGGACTGGTAAAACTTTCTCTGTTCGATTTTAAAATATGTGCTAATGTAAGGCAATCAGATAAATTATTTTGTTCTGATTTTGATATACCCATAAAGTTAACATACTTATTTAGCAAAGTCTTTTCTTGTTCAGACAAATCTTCAATTAACTCTGAAATTTCATTTTCGCTTCTATTCTCTGTAACAGGAAAATCAGCTAATCTTATTAATTGATTTTTGACTATGGAATTTAAAGGCCGGTTAACCAGCACTCCAAGATTTGCTTCCTCTGCATATTGTAAGAATGTTACTTCACCATTACTTTGATT